>NZ_JBDOBQ010000006.1:0-149268 GCF_047723915.1 Acetobacter sp.
GCGCTCACGGAACTCAGGCGAATAACGGGATGTTTTCTTCTTCTCTACCATAGGGTTCATCCTCCGAGAGTTTTACTCTCCGGTAAACCCGGGACAGTTCAGTTCCGGGAGACAGGAACGCCGGTCATCCATATCCGGCATGAGTTTGAAAGCAGCGATGCACCGTTCTTTGCTCCTGGATCAATCGGCGCGCAGATCAACGAACTGGTGCTACCGGAGAACGGAGAGCCGGTTGTGCTCAAACATCATCCCAACGCGTTGAGGAATACGGAACTGAAGACGCTTCTGGATGGGCGGGGCATCAGGAAACTGACGATCCTGGGCGTCATGAGTCATGTCTGCATCGATGCGACGGTTCGCGCTGCGGTGGATCTGGGATATGACGTGACCGTGGTGCATGACGCGATCGCAACGCGCGATCTGGAGTTCAATGGAACAGACGTGCCGGCGAAGCAGGTTCATGCCGCGTATATGGCCGCGCTGTCTTTTGCTTACGCGACGGTGGTGTCCACGGACGAAAGTCTTGAACGATGAGCGGGAAGGCTGGGGCAAGAGCCGTCCATCTCGTGCGTCCTCCGGATGGGTTCCGGTACCGATCACACCCGCGACAAAAGCTTGGCGCCAGATTTGCAGCGGGCGCGAAAACGCATGCCCCAGAATGCCGCTGCCCCCAGGATATGTCCTGTCGCGGCTTTCAAAAGAACGGCGGCACTCCCTATCAGAATGCCGCCGCAGAACGCATCTAATATCGCTGTTGTCATTTCAATGCCTGATCAGAGCTCTGAGCGTAGAGACCAGCACATCAACATCTTCAAAACTGTTATAAAGACCGAAAGACGCCCGGACGGTAGCCTCTACCCCAAAACGTCTTAGTGCAGGTTGTGCGCAATGATGCCCGGATCGCGCGGCTATACCGTAACTGTCAAGATATTTTGCAACATCTGTGACGTTGTGGCCCTGTACAATAAACGACAGGACGCTGGCTTTTGCCGCGGCTGTGCCAATGATCCGTATGCCCGGTAAACGTTCAAATTCAGAGGTAGCATAATCCAGCAGGGCATGTTCATGCGCCGCGATAGCTGGTAGCCCGATTTGTTCCAGATAGTCTACGGCGGCGCCCAATCCGACAGCTCCTGCAATATCAGGCGTGCCGGCTTCAAATTTTTCGGGGAGTCCCTGAAATTCCGTAAGGGTAAATGTGACATCCCGTATCATATGCCCTCCGCCCTGCCATGGGGGCATAGCCTCAAGCAGAGCGCGTTTCCCGTATAGAATGCCAATCCCGGTCGGCCCATAAATCTTATGTCCGGAGAGCACCAGAAAATCGGCATCCAGAGCCGTCACGTTCAAGGGAAGATGAGGCGAGGACTGCGCTGCATCCACCAAAACCGGCACACCATAGGTATGTGAGAGCGCTATGATCTGCTCAATAGGGTTGATTGTGCCCAATGCGTTGGCAACATGTGTGACGGCCACGATTTTGGTTCGTCCAGATAGAAGAGATGCAAACTGATCCAGCAGCAGTTCCCCCCTGTCATTAACAGGGGCCACCCGCAAAACAGCTCCGGTCTGTTGCGCAAGCAACTGCCAGGGAACAATATTTGCGTGATGCTCGATCGTGGTAATCAGAATTTCATCGCCCGCGCCGATATTGGCGCGTCCGTAACTTTGGGCAACCAGATTGATAGCTTCTGTGGTGCCTCGGACAAAAACAATTTCCGCCGGTTCACGAGCACCGATAAAGCGCTGAATTTTTTCACGAGCCGCTTCAAAAGCATCTGTAGCCCGTGCCGCCAGTGTATGGGCAGCGCGATGGATGTTTGAATTGTCCCGCTCATAAAATCGAGACGTTGCGTCAATGACAGATCTTGGCTTCTGGGTGGTGGCCGCGTTATCCAGCCAGACCAGTTTATGGCCATTGACCGATTGATTCAGAATTGGAAAATCATTCTTGATCTGAACAATTTCATAGGGCGAAAGCGTATTTCCCGTTCCAAGAGAGGGCTTGTTCCCTGCATGCAGGAAATATGGGGTATTTTCTGCAGCGCTATCATGGTCATGAGCGCGGATAGGGAAAGAAAATGGATTGGGGAAAAATGGCGAGGCTGCTTTTTGAGAAATATTTCCGAAGCGGTTTTCCGGAGTGGCAGGTGATGTTACCGGTGTTCGGGACCAGACGGGTTCATAACCGGAAACTTCAGCGCCGGACGCAAATGCTGGTGAAGCAAGCCGGTCATTGTGAGAGGGAGCAGCGACGGCTGCCCCCTCTTCAAGAACGTCGTGCAGAGCACGCGCAAGAAGGCTCTGATGCGCCTTCAGGTCCGGCGTACCGCCAAAGTCAGGGGGCGTAGTCATAATAATTTCCAATCAGCACGTTATCGAGCCGGGCAATTGCGTCTTCCACCAGAACAGCAGCCGAAAAGTAACGTGTAATCAGGTGTGAGGCGACGGAATATTGATCCGTTCCGCTATAACGGACAGACAGGCCCGGTTCGACCTCTCCGGTAATACCTGTATTATGCAAGCCGATAACGCCTTGCTCTTCCTCGCCCACCCGAAGCAATAGAATGCTCGTCTCTCCAATATCCGAAACGGGAATTTTGTCGGAAGGAACAAGGGGAATCCCGCGCCATGTCAGAAAGGGCGAGCCGAAAAGCGTCACCGTCGGCGGTGGCACGCCACGACGGGTTGCCTCACGGCCAAAGGCGGCAATGGCCTTGGGATGAGCCAGGAAAAAGGCGGGCTTCTTCCATACCCTGGTCAAAAGCTCATCCAGGTCGTCCGGTGTGGGTGGACCACCGCGTGTCGGAATACGCTGAGCAATGGCGGTTTCGCGCAAGAGTCCAAATTCAGGGTTGTTCAGCAGCTCCCATTCTTCACGCTCGCGAATGACGTCAATGACGACCCGCACCTGTTCACGTAACTGGTCGAATTCGTTACTATAGAGATCGGTAATGCGTGTATGAGTGCGTAGAACAGTCTGAAGCGAATGGAGATAATATTCGCGGGGATGATCCTGATAATCCACAAAAGTCGTCGGCAGCTTGGGTTCGCCGTCGACACTTGACAGAACCTGAATGGCGGCCTCGCCATACTGATTCACGCCGTGGGCCGGTTCAGCCTCATTTCCGATCTGCTCCAATGCCTCTGTCAGCCATGGATGCTGCTTTGCCAGAGAAGGAGAAAGTGTGACGACTGTGGTTTCATCCGTTGCAACAAGGGAGCCGTGCCTCTTGTCCTGTCGGATAATACCGTTTTGTCCCGCAGCCAGGAATAAATGTCTGACCTGCCGACCTTGCGGCGTTGTCGCTTTTTGCTGGACCTGTCCCTGGACAACAATAAGGAGACTACCATCGTCGACAGCAAATTCTTTTCCAGCAGAAATTTTCTGAGTTTTGAATGCGGTGCTGATATCGCGAATAGTTTCAAGCTTCTGATCAGAGAAACCCGGGAAGAGAGACAGGCTTTCAGGCGTCGGATAAAGCGCGTTCCCGCTACCGGAAAAAACTACCCCTGCATAACGGGATGTTACAATGCGTCGCCGGTTAACCCGGAACACGCCCCCGCCAACATTTACCCATGGCAGCAGTCGATGGAGCCATCGAGGAGTCCGCTCCAGATTTTGCACACGTGTGACATGTGCTGTTGAAAGTTGCCTTGCGGACAGATTACGATCAAGTGCCGACGCCCCTGCGAGAGGAGCGGGTTGAATTTCTGTCATGATCAGCCAGACCTTATGATTTTGTCGTGTTTTTTATGAAGCTCATTGATTAATTTATCTTGAATGATCGACAACATCGCTTCTGGTGAAAAATCAGACAGATCATGTTTTCGTTCCATCTCATTTTGGGTGTACCCTTCAGCAAACCTCAGTTCGAGCCTAACAGCCCATTTTCAGACGTCAATCAAAAACGATTAAATTTCGTGTATTTTTTAAATCACTATCGAAATTACAAAATGTAGTCGATTGCGGGAAGAGACTGGTCGAAAGTTAACCCGGGGATATGCGTATGTCGTCCTACAACCTGAGCGGGGCTACCAAAAACACAGGTAAAAGGGGCAACATTTTTGACAACGACCGATCCCGCTCCGACTTTGGCTCCTCGTCCGATCTCAATCGCGCCCAGTATCTTGCTCCCTGGTCCGATCACGACACCTTCCCGCACTGTCGGGTGACGTTTGCCACTCTCTTTTCCTGTCCCGCCCAATGTCACGTCCTGAAAGAGAATAACGTCATCTTCTATGATGGTTGTTTCTCCAATGACAATGCCGGTTCCATGATCGAGAATGATACGTGCTCCCAGAGCGGCTGCGGGGTGTATGTCAATGTCACAGAGTTCAGATGTCATGCTTTGCAGAAAGCGCGCGGCTGTCTTTCTTTGTTCGTTCCATAGAACATGCGAAACACGATGGAGTTGGAGGGCATGATACCCCTTGAATTCAAGAAAAGGCGTTCCATAGTCTGCAACAGCAGGATCACGATTATGCAAGGCAATCAGGTCGGACGCGGCGCGGTCAAGAAGATCAGGATATTTTCTATAAATTTCATGAAAAAATTTATAGAAATTCAGATTTCTATTTTCCGTAACGGATAGCTTTTCTGACAAAAGGAACGAAAGACCTTCTGCAAAGCCGGAATCTGTATGTGTAGTTATACTCGCGATTTTTTCAAAAAAAATCTTTAAAAAGGGATTTGCTTCTGATTTAAGCATTTCCCACAAACGCTGATAATAAATGTTTTTAAGTCCTTCAAAAGATGAAGATATATCGGTTTTGCAAAGTGGCTTCCCGACAAAGACAAGAGCTGGGTCTTCCATCTATGGCGACCTTCCAGAACGGCGTCATTAATAGACTGCTTTTCAAAGTTAATTGTTCTGTAAAGCTCCCGTTGTACAGTCTGGCACAAGCTGTGATTTGTGGCGCCGCAAATGGAAGTACGCAGAAAAAGCTAAAAAAGGATAAATATACATGATTTTTGCAGTCATATCGCAAGCGATGGCTATACAATTCGATCTGTCGTGTCGAATCGTATTATGAATGATCTGAATTTGTAAGGGCCATTAACGGCAGCAACATCGCCATACTTGCACGATGGAGGGCGAATAATGTTTTTGTGCAGCCATCATCACTTTCCCTCCTTTCCTGCTGACACATTCAACCAGAACGTGGAAATTGTGTCAAATTAATATCTTAAATTTTTGTTGTTTTTATATACAACGTTATTTTTTGGTTATTTGCGGTCGGGTTCTGAGAAATATTGGTGCTCTATGCTTGAGGCGTGATGCAATTTTTTTAACATAGCCTCTGTTCTGCTTCACGCGTATTCGTAGGCGGAATTTTGCGCCAGCCGATCCAGCAGGAGTAAGCCATCCGGCCAGTAACCAAGGTCACATTGATTGCCGATATGTCCTTTGCGTCCGGCATCGATAAAAAATGCGCCCCAATGACGAGCAAATAAGCGAGCCTGCGTTACACTCAACCATGGATCGTTTCTGCTCCCGACCACCAACGACGGGAATGGCAGGATTGATAAAGGTACAGGAGCAAAATCGGCAACACGAGACATATCGCTATCGGGGCCATTCTCAACGTCAGCTGGCGCAACTAGTAACGCGCCAGCGACAGTATCGGGCAAAAGTCCCTCCTGCGCGGCATGCGTAATCAGGATACAGCCCAGACTATGCGCCACGAGCAGGACGGGTTTTTTACTGCGTCCGATGGTTGCGACAAGTGTCGCCATCCAGTTTTTATAGTGCGGCCTGGACCAGTTCTCCTGCCTGACACGGCGGACCGACACTCCGCGAGAGCGAAGCGCCCTTTGCCAACTGGATTGCCAATGATGTGGGGCGGATCCATCCAGGCCGGGAACAACCACAATTTCAAAATCTGCCAAAGATGAAGAAATATGGGAAAGAACATCATCTGGCACACGCATGTCCAACAGATCCTTCGTGTGTCGAGTGCGCACGCCAGATGATTTTTCTATCTTCTGTGGAGCAGGCGTACGCGACAATTTTTCGAGCCCTCGTGAAGACATGATTGGGGCGACGCTATGGCTTTCGATGCTTCGCTTGCCTGTTCTTAAGTGCATTGTCATGCTTGCCTTTTGCACAAACGACGGATCAGGAGAGTGTCACCAGACGCAAGTAGGGCTTGAGGGTCTTCCAGCCTTGCGGAAAAAGTGTTTTTGCCTGTTCATCACTAACCGACGGCGCAATAATGACATCTTCTCCTACATGCCAGTTCGCTGGTGTTGTTACTTTCTGCCTGTCAGTTAATTGCAGACTATCCAGGACACGCAGAATTTCGTCGAAATTGCGCCCGGCTGATGGAGGGTAGGTAAGTGTGAGTCTGACTTTCTTATTCGGGTCAATAATAAAGACGCTTCGGACGGTCACCTTCGGATCGGCTTCGGGGTGAATCATGCCATAGAGATGGGCAACTCTGCCATCCACATCCGCCAGAATGGGAAAATCAACTGCAGCTCCCTGAGTGTCGGCAATATCTGCCTCCCACGCAGTATGGTCTTTCAACCCGTCGACTGACAGACCGAGCACTTTTGTATTCCGTTTAGCCCATTCGGGAGCAAGTCGAGCGACTGCACCTAGTTCCGTCGTGCAGACGGGGGTGAAATCTTTCGGATGGCTGAACAGGATTCCCCACCCGGTTCCAAGCCAGGAATGAAAATGGATCGGCCCTTGCGTGCTGTCTTGCTGGAAATCGGGGGCATTCTGGCCAAGCTGGATTGTCATTTGGGCACCTTAAACCACATGATGTAATCTTATTTTAAGATAACCACATTATAAAAAAGTTGTAAAACATTAAATGGCCTGAAATTAGTGAAATAAGTCGTATGAAAACTCAGGGCACCAGAACCAAGTTCAGAATGAAATCTTTGCGATAAAATATGAAGGTTGCAGCGATCCGAATGGCAGATACGAGGGTGTAGGTCTTATTGCGCGGCACGACACCGCGACAGTTTTCGATAGCGTAGCGATGTCTCATTCTGCACGTGAGCGTATGATTCGCTTGCTGTCGTGGTTAAGGGCCCCGATGCTTTCTGTTTTATTGGAAAGCCCGCACAGCATTGCTCTATTTAAATCGCTGATCTGCTCTATAGTCCGATACATACGGATGGTGCGGCCGTTACTGTATTATGAGTTTTTGAGTTGAGGTCGTCTTTGGTGCTTACTGCTATCGCAGGAGACAGTCATTTGTGAGCAGGACAAGAAAAATCTGCAACAAAGGCGGTCATATAATTTCTGTGAATGACATCGGTTTGTCAGGCTTTTAGCCGTCGTGTAGTAAGCTGTTCTGGTATGCCATGCGTGGAATGATCTGTGCCTGAGAACTATGGCCTGATCACTAGCAAAATAGCCGCGGCGGGAATGTGATGTCGCCCGCTATTTTCTCTGTCAGCGTAGCACGATGCAGAACAGGGCGATCTGGAAAAGAATGAGATCGGCCTGTTCCACAAGATCGTCGCTGACAGTGTGAAATTTTTACCCTGGAGTGGCCGAAGTTCTGGCCCGACGAAACTGCTGCGCAATCTGGCGACTCAGATTGCCGGATTGGTCCAGAATATGATTGTGAAAGGATTTGACAGCGTCATGTACGGCATAGAAACGCCGCTCGCAACGTGTGCAATCCTGAATGAGAGAACCAACAAAAACACCATCAATTTCGAAAATATGCGAAGTCAACATGGTCATATACTTTCTGTGCCTATACGGAGCGGACTACTTACCCATCGGGAAGCCTGAAGGAACGCTCAGCCTGACATCGTTTCATGACAGATGTTTGGTGCCTGAATTGCATGGTCCGTCTCCGGGGGTGACGTCGAAGTGCTATGAACTGGGAGGGATTATTCCACCATATATTAATGTGGTCAACATATTATATCTATAAAAATAGTTATTTTATATATACACAAAAAATATAGTTAAATATCAAGGGTGGCATTTGGGTCTGTGGGGAAGCCGGAGGGTTTTCTGCCGGGAGTAGGGAATTCTGGTTGCTGGTGATATCCGGCTCACGGTGTTCCGGGGTGGGGAACGGCTTTGGATGTCATCATGCACGATCGGCGACAGGAAGGCCGTCGCGCGGGTAGTGTTCGCGTGCCGACCGGTCCATATCACCGGTCGCTGGAGGAGCGCCTGGCGTCCCTCGGCGTGGTGAGGATCAAGGTCAAGCCGCGGCACGTGCGCCGCTTCGCCGAAGCCACCGGCAGGCTCGTGAAGGCCGATCGTGTCGATGCGTTGATGCTGGCGTGCTATGGCGCATTGCTGGATGCCGGTCGCCCGCCCGGTCCGTTCAAACCAGCAGAACCGCCTGGCCGAACCGGTCGCTGCCCGGCGGAGCCTGATGAGAGACCGGAGGGCCACGATTAATCGCTTCAAAGCCCTGACGATCGCATTGCGGCAATGCCATGCCCATCATCGCAAGTAGCAAATCAAGGCACGGGTCATCTCTCTCGACACCGCCGTCGAGCTATTAGTGGCAGAGGACCGGAACCAGTTACGACGCAGGGGACGTGCTGGCCAGTATCCCAGGTCTCGGTCTTGTCACGGCTCATGCGCTGCTGGCCGATATGCCCGAAATCGCCACAATGGAGGAAGGCCAGACTGCCGCGCTGGCATCGATGACCCGCCAGTTTGGAATATGGCGGGGAAGAGGTTTCATCCAGGGCAGCAGGGCTACCCTCCGATACGTACTCTACATGCCCGTCATCGTCGTCGGGCGCTTCAACCCATATTTCAAGCGCGTCTATGACCGCCTGACTGCCAAGGGAAAACATGCCAAAGTCGTCATTACCGTCATTATGCGAAAGCTTATCGTCTTCGCCGTCGCACTGTTGCGCGGAAAAAACGGCCTCTGGACGCCAAAAGCCGCTTGATCACGCAGGATATTCTAAGTGGTCTGCGTTCTGTTCGGGCGGATATTGAAGCGCGGTTTGTGCGTCGGCGTGATACAAAAAACTGTTTGCTATGCGAGGATCGCGCGCTCTTGGGGGGGGGGGCTGTGTGGAGGATTATGAACAGAGAATTGATGCCGCAGAAGCCATGATTCACATTGCGATGGAAAGCATGACGCTATGGCAAAATGCTCCGTGACTTTCTAAAAGGACTCTCAAGGGCTTACGAACGGATTTTTTGGGGGTAGGGTTGTTAATTCTTTCCGAAATCATGGTGTTTACGCGATATCGCCTACCTAAAGAGGATGATGGGCCCGCGATGCCTGATTATAATTACACAAGCATATTGAGGTCATGATTATTTTTTATTTGCAACGCATAGCCCTGGTTTGTTTGAAAACTATAGTATTTAGAGATTTTTTGTTATTTTTACACACCTGCTTCAGGTGGTGGGGTGCGCGTGGGATTCGGGGTTTCGTTGCGGAAACGGAACTTGACGGTGCAATCCATCATGTATACGCTACATATTAGATTCGAGCCTGATCCCGCTAGCAAACTCGTCGTTCATGGAGAACCCTATGGGGCTACCTTTCAAGGCTATCAAAGCATCGTTCTATTTTTCGACGATTATATCGTCGCTTGTCGCTGGCTGGGATTTCAGCGGCAAGGCGGCCCATGCTGCGTCGCGGGCGCACAAGGGCGGGCTGGAACATGTAAAATCACGGCACCCTTCAGGATCGTCCGCCGTATCGACCAAGGTATCCGCCACGCCTGCGGTGCATCGTAAGCCGTCGACCCTGGCGCTGACCGCCCGCGGCAGCGAGGCGGTGGATGTGCATACCCAGCATAAAAGCCATGGTGGCGTGACGGCAATTTCAGCGCAGGCCTTTACATCGGCTGTTGCTGGCACCTCGGTATTGAAAATTCTCGAACGTGTGCCCGGCGTGCTGTTCCAGTCCGATGACCCGCAGGGCGTAGATACCGGCGGTGTCAAGCTGTATATGCACGGTTTTTCCCAGAACCAGATCGGCTTCGCGCTGGATGGCATTCCCCTGGGTGAACCGGTGTATCGCAATTACAACGGCCTGAATACGGTCGAGGCGATCTCTTCCGAAAACGTCGGGCGCATGGATATTTCCCAGGGCGCCGGGGCGGTGGACATGCCCAGTACGAACAGCCTGGGCGGCGCTCTCAATATTTTCTCTTCTGACCCGAAGGACAAGATGGGGGGTGTGCTGGCGCAGAACGGCGGCAGCAATTCCACCGTGCATACGTTCATCCGCTTTGACAGCGGCAAGCTCAATGAGTCTGGCACCAAATTTTACGCATCCTACATGCGTAACGACACCAAGCTCTGGAAAGGTAGCGGGGATCAGTTCCTGCAGCAGGTCAACTTCAAGCTGGTGCAGCCCATCAGGGCGGAGAGCAAGGTTTCCCTGTTCTTCGATTATTCGGACCTGTCACAGTTCAATTACCAGGCTGAATCGCTCGAAATGGTTCACGTTCTGGGTTACAATGTTGCAAACACCTACCCCAACTACCGGCAGGCGTACCTGGCGGCGCAGGGCATTTACACCCACGGGGAAGACAAGACCAGCGACCCCAAGGACGTGTCCTATTACGCGGGCACGACAACAACAACCGATTATCTGGGTGGGCTGAATTTTCATCTGAAAATGGCGGACAACCTCAACTGGGATACGGTCGTTTACGGTCATGGGCAGGATGCCGCAACCCAGTGGAGCAGTCCGTGGATGGCCTCGGCCAATGGCGCGCCGCTGTCCGAAATCGTGAAACAGCCTTCCATCAGCCGTTTTGGTCTGACATCGGGTGTGACGTACACGATCGCCCGGAACCAGATCCATGCTGGTCTGTGGTATGAAAACAACAAATACGTTTCCAACATGTTTGCTTATGACGATCCGCTCCTGACCGGAAACGAGACCCTGACGCCCAACCCGTTCAGAAGCTGGAAAAACCCGTTCGCCAAGCTGTGGGGGCAGACGTATAATACCAACACGCTGCAAACCTATATCGAGGATACCTACCGCCCGATCGACAACCTGTCCCTGAATGCGGGCTTCAAGTCCCTGCTCAGCACGACGCATGTGGGGCAGACAGGCAATTACGAACCCTATACCGGCACCGATGCCCTGGCCGGTGGCGTGGGCCTGACGACATTCGGTGCGTTTCTGCCGCATTTCAGCGCTGACTACCGTTTCCTGAAGCATCACGAAATCTATTTTGATATTTCAGAAAACATGCGCGCCTATCCGCAAAGTGGTTATCACCTGTCCTCGTCTCCGTTCGCGGTGTCGCAGGCGGCGTTCGACCTGTCGCGCAACAGCATCAAGCCCGAAACGGACTGGGCGTATTCTGTCGGCTATCGCTATAACAGCAAGTATCTTGATGCGTCTGTCAGCGGTTACCGGGTCAACTTCTCCAACCGTTTGGGCGCCATGGTGGCCGGTAGCCAGCAGAACCCGCAAACCACGGTCATGAATCTGGGCGGGGTCACCATGAACGGCGTGGACGCGGCGCTGACCGTGCGGCCGTTCAAGAATTTCAGCATTTTCAATTCCATCAGCTACAATCATTCAACATACGACAACAACATTACGCAGCAGGGCGTGACCTATGCCGTAAAAGGCAAGCATGTCGTGAACTACCCCATGTTCATGTACAAGGCCTCCGCCGATTACAAATGGAACCGGACATCGTTCCATGCGGATGCAATGTATATTGGCAAACGGTATTTCAGCTACGTGAACGATACCAACCTGCCTGCCTACTGGATGGTGAATTTCGGCATGCGGCATGATTTCGGCCGTATCGGCCCGGCCGAGAACCTTGCCCTGACTTTCAACATCACCAACCTGACGAACGCCAAATACCTGATCATGACCGGGGATGACGGCGGCAACCCCCTGTCGGGCGATTACCAGTCCCTTGTGGTTGGTGCGCCCAGGCAGTTTTTCGGTGGCGTGCGGGCTGATTTCTGACAATATGCCCCGCCCCGGCCGGTCTGCCGGGGCAGCACTGTCTAAAGGGGAGGATACGATTGGACCAGCATGCCACCAGTCAGCCGGAGGCCCCCCGTTCAGGGGGCCGACCGTTGTCACTGTCTCAACGCATGACATTCGGTCTGGGGGACATGGTCGGTAATGGCATGTTTGGCATTACAGGTTCCTACCTGATCCATTTTTATACGGATGTGGTGGGGATCGCGACCGCAAGTCTGGCTGTGCTGCTCCTTGTCGCCCGGATCGTGCATAGCCTGGTCGACCCGGTGGTCGGGTGGTGTATCGACCGGCGTATTCTGTTCAATGGGCGGGTCGGGCCGTATCTCAAGTGGTTTGCGGTGCCGCTCGCCATTTCACTCACCTGCTGTTTCGTGTCGGTGCCGTTTTCTGGCCATGGCAGGCTGGCCTGGGCCTATGTCAGCTATCTGTCCATGGGCATTCTGTTTTCGCTCTATATCGTGCCGTACGGGCTGTTGCCCAATGTCATGACCGACAGCGCCAATGAGCGGCTTTCCCTGTCTACTTTCCGTATGGTCGGCGCGGCACTGGGTACGTTTCTGGTCGGCAGTATCGTGCCGCTGGCCGTGTCACGCTATGGTTATGCGACTGGGGTGGGCCTTGTGGCGGCCGCTGGGGCCGTTCTGGCCATGATCCCGTATAAAACCTGCCCCGAACGCATTAATCTTGAACCCGACCTGCTGCCGCTTTCGGTCATGGTGCGGTCTATCCTGCGTAATCGGGCCTGGGTTGTCGTGACCGTGGTGCTGAGCCTTTTTTATATCGACCTGACATCCTTTTACGGATTTTCCATTTACTACGCGCAGCATGTCCTTGGCCGGAGCGCTGCTTTCGGCGGGTTGCTGATTTCTGTCATGGGCATAACCAAGGCGTGCGGTGTCTACTGTTCGTCTTTCCTCTCCCCCCGTATTGGCTGGAAGCGTGCCGTGGCACTGGGGTATGCGTGTTCCATGTTCTGTCTTGTCCTGTTCTGGCATGCCCCGAACACGACCGGCGTCCTGCTGTTTCTGTTCGGCCTGGTCTGTTTTTTCGATGGCATAGCCCTACCGGTTTTTTATGCCATGCTTGCTGAATCGATCGATATCGGCGCGGACCTGACAGGGGTGCGTGCAGCGGGCCTTGCCTATTCCATCAACAGTTTTGCCGGAAAGTCCGCCTGGGCATTTGGCGGGTTTCTTGTTGCGGCCATTCTGTCATGGGGGCAGTATGACGCGCATGCGCCTATGCAGGCGGCCATGACCCGAAGCGCCATTACGTTCGGGTTTCTGGGCGTGCCGTTCTGTGTGGGGCTTTTCTCCATGGTTCTGATCCAGTTTTATCCGTCCGCAACCCGTGCCGAGACATCAGGCACTTTCAGCGGGCAGGTTCTGCCGGAGGATTAAGTCTGTGCGCCATACGCCGGAACAGCAACTGGCCCAGATGTCCCTGGATGAAAAACTCGATCTGGTCAGTGGGCATTCTCTTTTTACGACATCCGCCATCGCGCGGCTTGGTGTCAGGTCCCTGCGCATGGCCGACGGCTCCAACGGGCTAAGGGTCTTGCGCGAGGCCCCGACCATGTCCGCTGAGTTGGACGATGACACGGACATGTTCTTCGGCCTGGTTGAAACCGGCCGGGACACGGACCGGGCAGGGCCGGACACCACGGATGGGGCAGAAGCGTCCGCCCTGCTGGGGGCCAGCTATCCGGCCACGTGTTTTCCCGCGGCATCGGTTCTGGCCTGTGGCTGGAACGAGGCAACGCTGTACGAGATAGGCAGCGCCCTGGCGCGGGAATGCCGGGCGCGCGATGTCGATGTTCTGCTGGGGCCCGGGGTCAATATCCGCCGTTCGGCGCGGGCCGGGCGGTCTTTCGAATATTATAGTGAAGATCCTGTGCTTTCGGCGGATATGGCCGCCGCCATGATACGCGGACTGCAGGATAACGGTGTGGCAGCGTCCCTGAAGCATTTTGCCTGCAACAATTCCGAGACTGAACGCATCACGATGGATTCAGTCGTGGAGGAACGCGCGCTGCGCGAGGTATATCTGGCAGTTTTCGAACGTGTGATCGCGCGCAGCAACCCGTGGACAGTCATGACGGCCTATAACAGGCTGAACGGCATTCATGCTTCCGAAAACGCATGGCTTCTGACGGACATCCTGCGTGGCTGCTGGGGCTACGGGGGGGTGGTCATGTCTGACTGGCATGCCATTGGCAACCGCCCCGGCGCGCTGGAAGCCGGGTGTGATCTGGACATGCCGCTCAGCCGGGCCAGAAAAGCCAGCCTGCGTCAGGTCATGACCCGCCACGACATTGCGCCTGAGGTGCTGGACCATGCCTGTCTGCGCCTGCTGCGCCTTGTCGAACATCTGGACAGCATTCAGGCGGCCCGCCCGCGTCAGCCCCCTGTCTGGCGGGAACATCATGCTCTTGCGGTCCGGGCCGCGGCGGAAGGGTGCGTGCTGCTGCGCAATACGCATGCGCGCCTGCCGCTGCAGGACGGCGCGCATAACACGGTGCTGGTGATCGGCACGGACGCGCTCTGCCCGCAGATTCAGGGTGCCGGCAGTGCCGCGGTCAATGCGTGGCAGGTCGACCAGCCTTTGAGCGCGCTCCGCTCCCTGCTGCCCCATGTCACGGTCCTGCATGAACCCGGCTGGTGTGAGGACGGCACGGCAGACCCCCAAAGGCAGGCAGAGGCACTGCAGAAAGCGGCCCGTGCGACCTCTGTCGTAATTTTTGCCAGCACACCCGGAGCGGAAGCAGGCGAAGACGCGGATCGTAAAAATCTTGATCTTCTGCCAGCACATAATGCGCTGATCGAACGGGTCTGCCGTGTCAATCCGGCTGTGGCGGTTGTGGTCATCACGCCGGATGCCGCGCTGTTGCCCTGGCGGGATGACGTACAGGCCATTGTTGCGGCGGGCTATGCAGGCCAGGGATTTGGTCTGGCGGTTGCTGAACTGCTCTGTGGGAAAAGGAATTTTTCTGGAAAGCTTTCAACAAGCTGGCCGGAGCGCGAGGCAGACGCCCCGGCGTTTCTTGGTTATCCGGGCGAACAGGGGCGCAATATCTACCGTGAAGGTATTTTTGTCGGGTATCGCTATTTCGACCGCAGGGATATTACGCCGCTTTATCCGTTCGGATTTGGCCTGTCCTACACGACGTTCCACTATGGTCAGCCCGATGTGCAGGCCGAAGGGCAGGGGGCGGAGCAGACCGTGCGCGTCAGATTTTGGCTGACCAATACAGGAACCCGGCCGGGGCGTGAAATATGGCAGCTCTATATCGGCCGGACCGATACCGGGCAGAGGGAAAGCCGTGTCAGCTATCCGGTGCGGGTGCTGCGGGCGTTCGGGTCCGTAACACTGGAACCCGGTGAAAGCCGGGAGGTGGAGGTCTGTCTGTCCGGCCGTGACTTCGCGTATTTCGACTGCCTGCGACAGGACTGGTGCATTTCGGCCGGTGCCGCCACGATCGAGATCGGCGCTTCCTCGCGTGATATACGCCTGCGTGTATCCCATACACCGGACAGCACCGCACAGCATTTTGCCCTGACGGTTGAGACACCCATGAGTGCGGTGCTCGATCATCCGGCCGCGGCTCCTGTCCTGCGTGGCTGGCTGATGGACACGCAGGGGCTGGATGGAGAAAGTGCTGACATGCTCCTGCGCAAGTGCCGCCGGTCGTTCCTGGGGCTGCACAACACCCTGGCATGGAGCCTGGGGCACGAACCGGACACGGCAAGCCTGACACAGGCGCTTTGCCGTATTGTTTCTTTCGATTTGTCTTCAGAGAGTGAGAGTCACCATGCTGGTTAATCCCAACGTACCTTCCTCCCGCGCCTGGAACACATGGTCGGACCTGCCGGCCGAAATGGTTTTTCTGCCGCTGGGGGTAAGGGTGACCCCGGTTCTGTATTCCACCCGCCTGCGCAGGGCGACCCTGCTGCGCGGACGTGAGCATATGCGTCTGGGCCGCCACAGCATGGATGGGGACGTTGTGGAGTTCGTGTCGGCTTTCGGTGGTACGGAACTGGCATTTTCCTACACCAAGCCTGATCCGTGGGCCGTTGTGGGAAGCTGGCGGCCCGCCGTTAAGGCAGAGTGGGGCCTGCGGTACTGGGTCAGCATCTGCCTGTCCAGCGATGATGGCAGCCCCGTCTGCTGGAATGGGTCGGAGGCGCTGGTGACTGTCAATGGCCGCACGGTAGCCTTGGGCAGTGATATCGCGCCCGTGCAGGTTACGGTACACGACACGCTGGATGACGTTGTTGCCGATTACGAGAAAAATGGTTATTTTTTCAAGGAGAGTCGTGGCACGCAGGGTAATGTCCTGGTTCTGCGCTTCAATCTGGAAATGATGCCGCAGGGCCGCTTTGCCGCCGCCGCCGCTGACAGTGCGGCACTCGCGGTAGAGCATGTCCGCGCCGCACTGGGGCAGCCGGTCCAGCCTGTCCTGCCGGTCCAGACCGGCCGCTTTGCGGGCGCGCTGGATGCCGTGCGCGATGTCATGGCATGGAATACGCTGTACGACAGGCAGAATCACCGTGCCTATACATGTGTCAGCCGGTTCTGGAACCTGGGCAGCTTTGCCGTCTGGTGGAATGACCAGACCTATGCCGCACTCATGACCAGCCTGTTCGACCGCACGGTCACGCGCGAGAATATTGATGTTTCCATGGCAAGTGCGACCCCCCAGGGTAATTTTGCCTGTATCCTGACATCGAACGATTCCTGGGTGGACCGCACGCAGGCGCCCAATGGCGCCTTCATGATGTGGCTGATCTATCTGCGTACATCGGACAGGACCGTGCTGGAACGCTGCTATGGCGATCTGGTGCGCAACCATATGTGGTGGCGCACCCATCGTGATGTGGATGGTTCGGGCCTTGTGTCGTGCGGGACGTCGGATGTGGGAGACGGCCTTTATCAGGGCACGCGTTTTGGCGCCTGCAATGAAACCGGCATGGACAATTCCCCCACCCATGACGAAGCAACCTATGACCCCGCCACGCGCAGCCTGTCGACGCTTGACCTGGGGCTGAACTGTTCCCTGACGCTCGATGCCGAAATGCTGTCCCTCATGGCGCGTGAACTGGGTGACAGTGCCGCCGCGGCCCGTTTTGCCACCCTGGCGGAACAGGGGCGGCAGGCGATCAGTACGGTGTTCTGGGATGCAGAGCGCTGTGTATTTGCCAACCGCCAGCGCGGCGGCGGTTTTGTCAGAAGTATCGGGCCGACAAGCCTTTATCCGCTGGTCTGTGGTGCCGCCACGCAGGAGCAGGTCCGCCATATGGTGGCCCTGCTGACAGATCCGGCACGGCTGGGCGGCACGTTCATGTTGCCCAATGTCACGCGGGATGATCCGGCATTTGCGGATAATGTGTACTGGCGGGGCCGCATATGGCCCAACGTCAATTATTTTGTCTGGCAGGGTCTGCAACGCTACGGGCTGGCGCAGGAGGCAGAACAGCTTGCCACAAGCAGCATGGCGCTGTTTGACCTGTCCTGGACCGGGCGGCGCATAGCGGCTGAAAACTACAATGCGGATACGGGCCTGCCGGACGACCAGCCCGACACCGACCTGTTCCTGTCATGGGGGGGTATGCTGCCGCTGATCGGCGTGTCCCATGTCATGGACTTCAACCCCTGGCAGGGGTGGAGACTGAACTGGAACGGAGAAACAGGCACGCTGGGTCCGGTGAACAGCCCTGTAGGCCCGGTCACGCTGGAAATGGATGCCACGCAGGCCCGGCTGCTGCGGAATGGCCGCCTGCTGCTGGCATGGTCCGTGCCGGGTGTGCTGTCGCATCTGCGTATCGGGGATGATGGCATGTCCTGCCGGATTACGGCGGCGTCAGGCACGGTTGCGGGCGGCACGCTGGTACTGGGTGAGCGCACCCGTGCAGGCCTTGTGCTGGCGCATGAAAATAACACGGACTGCGCCGTGGCGGAACTGGCGCAGGGGCTTGAGCTGACACTGGCCGGAACCGGGGCGCAGGCTCAGGTCATGGTGTGTTTCGCCCCTGCCGATACGGCCGTGCCCGCATGCTGCTAGACAACGCGTTCCGCCCGGCGGCGTTCTGGTTCTGGCATTACCTGCCGGGCGAGGACGAATGCCGCGAAAGCCTGCGTGACGCCAGGGCTGCCGGGTTGGGGTGTGTCATGGTGCAGACACGCCTGTCCTTTCCGCGGGCGGAGTATCTTTCGTCCGCTTACCTCGAACGGTGCCGTTTTGTCAGTGCTGAGGCCCGTGCCCTGGGCTTGGATCTGGAAATTTACGACGAATATAACTGGATGTCCGGCCATGGGGGCGGCCGGACCGTACAGGGGGCGGACCACCTGCGTGAACGTCACCTGTTCTGGTGCCGGGCACCGCTGCGGCAGGGCCGGGCCTCCTTCAGCATTACCGGTATCCGTTCGGATTTCCTGGGTTTTCTGGGGCAGGAGGGGGCTGACTGGTGCTACGAGACCGGTGTGCCGCGCTGGTCTGACTGGACGGTGGTGGGGCTGGTGCGTGAGGACGGGCAGCCCTTTCAGGCCGAAGCGGTGGACCTTGTCGCCGATGAAAGCGGGTGCCGTGTCGAACTGGGCGCTCCCGGCCTGCCCGAGGGGGGGGAGGTAACACTGCTGGTTGCCGCGCGCTGTGCGACATCCCGGCTGGTCAACTATCTGCTGCCCGAAACCGCTCGCCGGTTTGCCGAACGGGTCTATGCGCCCCTGCTTGAAGCCATGCCCGATGCGGAAAGTTTCTTTTTCGATCATCCTTATGCCGGTTTTTATACCTGGAACGAACAGTGCGGCAGTGTCGGCAACAGTATCCTGTGGGATGACAGCCTGCTGGCCGATGGGGTGACGCTCCAGCAACTGGCATCCCTGGCTGCGGGCGACAGCCCTGAACACTGTCGGGCGCGTGTTCTGTTTTTCCGACGCTATGCCACACTCATGCACCGGGCTTTTTTCGGCACATTGCGTAGCTGGTGCGATATGCGGGGCAAGGGCCTGACAGGCCATGAAATTCTGCCCCATGTGGGGGCCTGGGCGCTGCGCGGCGGGCTGAAGGGGTTTGACCCGCGGGTTATGCCCGGTACGGACTATTTCGGGTTTGACCGTTTTCGTACAGCCACAACGGTGGACGCTGCGGATTTTCATTCCCAACTGTCGGTTCTGATGGGGGATTCCATCGCGCGGGCCAACGGGCGCAGCCGCTGCACGGTGGAACAGTACGCAACCGGGCGCGAAGCCGGCCGCCCTTCACTCAAGGGGCAGTGGGACCTATCGCTAGACCGGCTGCGCATGCAGTGCATCGGCCATATCCTGAACGGCGCGCGGCGTGTGCTGCTGCATGCGCTTTATCTGCCGGGGGTGACGGCGTTCGAACCTGCGGGTGACTTCGAGCCACTTTTCGATTTTCCGCCCGGGTTCAACATGCAGCCATGGTGGCGGTACATGCCGCTCCTGTCGGATTATCTGGCCAGGCTGTCTGTGTTTCTGGAAGACGGTCATCCCGTGCGGACGGTCGGCCTGGTATACCCGCTGGCGGATCTGTGGGCTTCGGACACGGCCCCCGCCAGTGCCGAACAGTTCGGGCAGTGGGCGCAGGCGCTGGACGCGGCAGGGTGCGCCTTTGCTGTTGTGGATGAAAGCCAGTTCAGCACCACGATTACTTTCGCGGAGGAAATCGATACCCTGATCCTGCCGGGCCCGGGCTGGCTGGAACAGGCAAGTTCCCTGGAGCAGCTCAAGCGTTTTGCCGCCAGACCGGGCTGCCGTCTTCTGTCAGGTGGCCCGGTGGCGATATCGGCCGTGCATGGGGGAGGGGAGCGCTCGTGGGCCAGCGGCCTGCCCGTGCAGGCTGTGGCAGTGGGCGATATTCCGCAGACCGCCGAAAACCTTGCCAGCGGACAGACCGGCGCAAGGGCGATGTTTGTAAAAACCAGCGATAACGCCACCCGTATCACATGGCACAGGATAAAACCCGGCCATGACCGGTTTGCGGTGTTCAATACCGCAACACACTGGGGCACGCTCGATATCCCGCCTGCGCCCCACGCACGGCATGTACGCCTGTGGTGCCTTGAGAGCGGAACCTGGCTGGCGGAATGCCACGTTCCCGCGCAAACCGGGGCAACACTGGCCCTGCGCCCGCATGACGTCATGTGTCTGGATGTCATGTCGCCCATCCCCCCCGCCGGTTCAGGGAAGTCCCCTGTTCCGCCTTTACCCCTTCTTGCCCGCCCCCCGGCGGTAACCGATGCGGGCCGACAGGTTGTACCGTTGCCCGATGGGTGGGGTTTTGTGGTGCCCGAACAGCCGTCCCGCCCCGTCAGCACCGCCTGTGCGCTGGAAGAACAGGGGATCATCCTGCCGGAAGGCATGGGCCAGTATACCCTGACCTTCACGCCGCCACCGCTTCCTGAAGGGTGCGTGTGGTATCTGGTCGTGCCAGAGGTATCGGGTGTGCTGGACTGCCGCATGAACGGGCAGACCTGTGGTGTCAGTCCGGGTGCGTACGGGGCGTTCGCGGTGCCGGAGGATACCGGGCCGGTTACACTGGTGTTTGACCTGCGGACAAATGCCGCAAGGCGTTTCTACCCGGAAGACTATCTGGCCGGAGAACGCAGCGGCCTGACAGCCGTGCCCTATCTTGAGGCATGGCCGCTCCGGCCCGTTGTCATGCTGCAACCCGACAGGGCCGGTGCTGTGTGAAAGACCGCGACACCCTGCCGCGAACGCAGCCGGGTAACCGCTTTTTTCACGGTATTCCACTGGCCGAAGATGCTGTAGGAACCATGCTTGCATGGTCCGCACGGATCGGGTTTTGGCACTAGAACAGGCTCTTCGATCAATGTCGGGCTCACCTCTTATTCTTTCTTTTGGCAGCATCAATATCGATATCACGGCACGCGGGCAGAAACTGGCCGTGCCGGGTGAAACTGTCCATGCCGATACCTACGCTATCGGGCTGGGTGGCAAAGGTGCCAATCAGGGCGCGGCGGCGGGGCGACTGGGGGCTGGTTGCGGCGTGCGTTCCGCACTGGTGGGCCGGATTGGTGATGACGCATTTGGCGTTCAGGCGCGCGCGGCGCTTCAGACATTTACGGTCGATCTGGATGCCGTCAGAATGGATGCCAACGCCCCGACAGGGCTGGCGCTGATCGGGGTCGGCCCGGGCGGAGAAAACTGTATTACCGTGGTGGGCGGCGCCAATATGTGCGTGGACCACAGTGATGTCAGCCGGGCGGATACCCTGTTCAGCGCGGCATCGGTTCTTTTGTTGCAGCTTGAAGTGCCGGTTGCGGCGGTTCTGGCGGCGGCCCGGCGTGCTCGTGACAATGGCTGTTGCGTCATTCTGGACCCCGCCCCCATTCCGTCCTGCCCTGTGCCGGATGAGTTATGGTCGCTTGCGGATATTGTAACCCCGAATGAAACGGAAACAGCAGCCTTATGCGGTATTCTGCCAATGAATGAGCAGGAAGCCGAAAAAGCCGCCCGGCTGCTGTTGGACCGGGGTGTCGGGACCGCAATCGTAAAAATGGGGTCGCGCGGGGTCTGGTGGCAGAATAGGACTGCGAGCGGATTTATTCCGCCGTTTCCTGTGACGCCAGTGGATACAGTTGCAGCAGGCGACTGTTTCAATGCAGGGCTGGCAGTCGCAATGGCTTTGAAAAAGCCGCTTGCTGAAGCTGTTCGCTTTGCGGCGGCAACAGCAGCCTTGTCTGTTACGAAGCCCGGCGCTGCGCAGGCTGCCCCGGAATGGGATTCCGTTGTCGCCATGCTTTGACCATGGAACAGATGCTCTGGCCGGCTGTCGGCCTGCGGTAACGGCCCGCGGGCATCCGCGGTAAGTTTTCGGGGTAAGCGGCTTCATCCCGTTTGATCGATCGCAGCTATATCCTCTGCCGCCGGATCTGAAGGCTAGGCTGTATCCGGACCCGGAAAAAGCTCTCTACGCCTACGTAGGCAGGCCGCCGTAACCGGTCTGTGGCATTACCAAAAGTGCAATGGGCTTTACTCGATTCCACCTTCGTAGCCTCGCAAATGTCGCAACAGAATGGCCTTTATCGCTTTCGCGTATTACTGCCACAGGGTCACGCGACTGATGGTCACATAAACGCCGGTGCCTTCGTCACGCATCTTGTTTCTGACATGACGGAGCGAAAGCTCAGCGCCCAATGCGGAGATGTGCAGCATAACATTTACATATCAAGCAGGAGACGGGCTACCATGCCGGCGTGAGCAGCCGGGCCGGGCGGTGCAAAGGCCTGTCCCGCGACGAACACCCCCTCCATCAGCAGCACCAGTCCAGACGTCAGCCGTTCGGGTTCGCCTGTGTCCAGAAGCGCGACGCGCGAGGCGATCCAGTCGGCCATTGCCTGCTTCAGTCGCGCGGCCTCCCGGCGGACGGGGTGGTTGTGATCGGGGAACTCCAGAATTGCGTTTGTCAGCCCGCAGCCCCGATAGGCCGGACGGGAGGCCCGTTCAGCCAGACCGTCGAAATAGGAGAGGAGCTGGCCGCGCGGATCGTCAGGACAGGTGGCCTCGGCCTGTTCGAAACGCGTAAGACAGGTCTGGAAAAATTCATCGAGATAGACCGCGGCCAGGCCGTCCTTGGATTCGTAGGCGCGGTAGAGCGACGGCTTGGTGACGCCCGCATTCTGCACGATCTCGTCGACGCCGACGCAGCGTATTCCGTTGCTGTAAAACAGGTCTCGTGCTGAGTTCCGAATACGTTCGGCGGCGCTGACGCCGGAGGTGGGTCGCTTCATGATATGTTTCCGCTTGACGATGTTACCGATCGGTACCTACGCTGACTGAGTTGTAACTTACCGGTCAGTCATATGAGCAGAAACCTTCACATCCGCAAGGGTAGCGTCTTCGTGGTCGTCGTGGGGCTTACCTTTCTTTCCTTGCTGGTGTCGGCCGGTGTGCGCGCAACGCCCGGCGTCCTGATGATGCCCCTGCAAATGGAGCTGGGGTGGAGCCGGACCACGGTCTCGTCGGTCGCCGCGTTCGGCATATTCCTCTATGGCTTCGTGGGACCGTTCTCGGCGGCGTTGATGCAGTCGATCGGCATCCGGCGTACGCTGATCGGTGCCCTTCTGCTGATCGGGGCGTCGTCCGGGCTTTCGCTGTTCATGACCGCGCCGTGGCAGTTCTTTCTCACCTGGGGCGTGCTGACCGGTCTGGGCACCGGGGCCGTGGCGATGGTGCTTGGCGCTACGGTCGTCAATCGCTGGTTCGTGGCACGGCGCGGCACGGTCATGGGGCTGCTCGCGGCAAGCACGGCAACGGGGTCGCTGCTGTTCCTGCCCTTGCTGGCATCCCTTGCGCAGACGCATGGCTGGCGGGGGCCGGTCGTCGCTGTGACGGTCGTGTGCCTCTCCCTCGTGCCGCTCGTCGCGCTGTTCCTGCCCGAGCATCCCGAACGTCTGGGACTGGTGCCGCATGGGGCGCAGGAGGGATATGTCCCGCCCGCGCGCCCGTCGCGCCACCCGCTGCGCATTGCGGTGTCGGCGCTGCGTGAAGCCATGGCGATGCGGGATTTCTGGCTGCTGTTCCTGACGTTCTTCGTATGCGGCTTTACGACAAACGGGCTGATCGGCACGCATTTTATCGCGATCTGTGCTGATCACGGCGTAGGCGCGGTCCCGGCGGCAGGGTATCTCGCGCTCATGGGGTTCTTCGACCTGTTCGGCACCACCGCCTCGGGCTGGCTTACCGACCGGATGGATGCGCGGCGGCTGCTTTTCGCCTATTACGGACTGCGCGGCCTGTCGCTGATGGCGCTGCCGTTCGTAGACTTTCACGGCGTAAGCCTGACGCTGTTCGGCGTGTTCTACGGCCTGGACTGGATCGCGACGGTGCCGCCGACGCTCCGGCTCGCCAACGCCGCCTTCGGCGAGGCACGCGCGCCGGTCGTGTTCGGATGGATCGTGTTCGGCCATCAAATCGGCGCGGCCTTCGCGGCATCGCTCGCGGGTGTGCTGCGCCAGGCACAGGGGAGTTATCGCGACATGCTGGTGATGGCCGGGTTCGCCGGGGTGGTGGCGGCGCTGATGGCGCTGCGGATCGGGCGATCCCCGGCGCAGGGCGTCGCCGTCGCTGCGGAGTGAGGCGAGCCGATGCAGGGGTGGCGCCAGCGACCGACTGATCGGCCGTGCCGCTTCGCCCGCGTCTCGCCGGGATTTTCTGGCGTATCGGCCGTCAACTTTCCCGAGGCTTACGGGTTTTTCTGTCTCCACAAGGCCCTGGGCAATTCAATCGGGATCAGGGCCGTTGTGGGCACAGAGAAACAGGTTTTTGAAGGTGTTACTGGTAACCTTCGGCCTGTAATGCAAAGAGTTCGGCATAGCGGCCCTGTCTGGCAAGAAGCTCGTCATGCGTGCCGGTTTCGAGCACTGTCCCATGTTCCAGAACGACGATACGGTCTGCGGTTCTGACTGTCGAAAAACGGTGCGAGATGACAAGAGCCGTCTTGTTGCGCCGCAGAATGCGCAGGCGGTCGAATACATCTGCTTCGGCCCTTGCATCGAGGGCGGATGTCGGTTCGTCAAGGATCAGTAGATCGGCATCGCGCATGTATGCGCGGGATATCGCGATTTTCTGCCATTCTCCGCCGGATAGGTCTCGTCCTTGGGCGACGCGCTTGCCCAGGGGCTGGTTGTACCCCATGGGCAGCCTGCCCACGACGTCCGCGGCCAGTCCTTCCCGTGCGGCGGCTTCGATCCGCCCGGCGTCTGAAAGTGCGGTAATGCGGCCGACGGCTATGTTTTCGGATGCAGTCAGGCTGTAACGGATGAAATCCTGAAAAATCACGCCAATATGCGCGCGCAGGTCCTGCAGGTCCATGTCCCGCAAGCAGATGCCATCAACCGTGATCTCTCCTTCATCCGGTTCGTAAAGGCGGGTCAGCAGTTTGACCAGTGTGGTCTTGCCTGCACCGTTTTCCCCGACCAGAGCCACGGTCTCGTTCGCATGGATTGTCAGGTCCAGATGGCGAACGGCCCAGATATCCGTTCCCGGATACCGAAAACCCACATCCCTGAAACGAATGCCCTTGTGGATAGGAGAGGGAAAGGGTCTGGCGCATGCAGGAGACCGGATGACCGGCCGCAAATCCAGAAAGGTGTAAAAATCGTCCAGGTATTGTGCCTGACTGGCAGTCTGGGTAATGCCCAGCAGCAGGGTCGATAAAAGGCCATGCAGGCGCAGGAACGACCCCGAAAGAAAGGTCATGTCCCCGACCGAGAGAGGGCCGTGAACGGTGTTCCACACAATCACGACATAGACACCGTAATACGCTGCCGACCCTATGGCTGCGAACACGCTGCTCCAGATAAAGCGACGCACGGCCAGCTTGCGGTTCTGGTCCAGAACGGTTGTCGCTGCCGCGCGAAAACGCCCGACAAGAAAGTCACCCAGCCCGAACAGTTTGAGTTCCTTGGCATGTTCGGCGCTGGCGCCGACATAGCGGAGGTACTCCATTTCACGGCGTTCGGCGGTCTTGGTGCGTGCCAGCCGGTAGGCGCGTGCGTTGAAATGGGCCTCCCCCGCGGCGGAGGGCAGCAATGCCACGACCAGTATCAGCACCATCCAGGGCGCAAATACGAGAACGCCGATAGCGAGCATGAGTGCCGTTACGGCCGTTTGGGCAATATTGAAAAGCTGTACCAGTAAATTGTTCCGCCCCGAAGCCTGGCGGCGGGCCCGTTCCAGCAGGTCCTGTAATGTACTGGATTCGAACTGCTGGAGATCCAGCGTGGCTGCATGATCCATGAGCGCCAGACTGACAGCGTTGATATAGCGTTCGTTTAGCAGACCATCGACCAGAGCGATGCCGCGCGATGTCAGGTCGAACACGATAATCAACCCGAATTCCAGAACCAGGTATTCCTGCAGATGGCCACTGCTGCCATGGACCATCCATGCCGTTATCGGGGCAGGAAGGGTGGGAATGCGGCTGAGACGGACAACCTCGTCAACGATCAGCTTGGCAATATAGAGTGCCATCGCAGGCTGAACAGCCTGTATCACGCGCAGGACTGCGCTGGCGAGTGTCAGCGACGGGCTGCATGCCCAGAGTTGCCGAAACATGCGCGGGAGGTGGCCATATACCCCGAACCTGCCACGCAGTCGGGCCACCCAGGCAGAGCCCGGCTGGTCGTTACGGTGCGTGTCACCCGGTTCAGGTGGAGGCGCCTGGGGTCGAGGCTCGGGGGTATCGTTCAAGACCGGTTTCCAATGTCATACGCGTTCAGACACGCGCGCCCAGAAAAGGACGTGGGATAGAACCTCACATCCTTGCATATCACGCGTTATTCCGGATGTTCTGTCATGACTTGGGACCAGGCCAGTATCTGGCAGGTAGTTGCGCGCACGGTCAGGTCGGTGAACGTTCCGTCACGAAGCGAAGGCCCAGCGCCATGAATGCGGCACCGGCGCACCGGTCGATCCAGCGGCGGTGTTGCACAAAAACGGAGGATACGCGCTCAAGGCTGAACAGCATCGTGACCAGCGTGAACCAGGTCACGGCAACCATGAACATGGCAGCGACACAGGCAAGCCCCAGATGGATCGGAGCATGCTGCGGCATGGAGGCGGCAAACAGGCTGGACACGAAAATCGGCGCTTTTGGGTTGGCCAGATTGGTCAAAAGCCCTGCGCGGAAACTGGCGCTTCGGGACGGGGTTGCCGGTGCTGACTGGTCTGCCGTGTCGTCGGCTTTCCAACTGCTGGCGAACAGCTTCACGCCGACTGTTATCAGGTAAAGCCCCCCGCCGATCTTGAGCGCCAGGTACAGCCAGGGTGCTACAAGGAAAAGCGCACGGATACCGAAAAACCCTGCCAGCCCCCACAATGCGACACCCACAGCAATTCCGGTTGTGGCCTGTATGGCCGCCGCGCGTCCTTTCGTGACGGCAAGACGTGTCACGAGCAGGAAATCCAGTCCGGGCACGACCATGGCAATCAGCCAGAAGGCGGAGACCGCGGCAATAACGGAAAACTCCTGTGGCAGGTTCATGGGTGGCAGACCTTGTCAGGTGGAGGGAACGCACAGTGTAGTGGAGCCGCGTGCACAAGCGCAAGGACAGGGGCCACGCATGTCCGTACCGCGCTGGATGCCCGGGACGGCTACAGGCTGCGTGCCGGGGTAATTGCGTCAGCACTCCCGTTTTACGTGGTTCCTTCCCGTTCGGGGGGCGACGGGCAGGGCCTGCATGAATACGCCCCTGTTCTACTGTTGATTTCTACCATCGCTGCTGGCCGGGCCAGGATTATGCAGGGTGTGTTCCGCCGTCATGCGCCAGCCCGGCGGGATGAAAGGGCGCATCAGAATGCGGCGGTGACAGCCAGACGGGCGGAAATGGGTTCGATCGGGTGGCCCGTGGCGCCGGTCTGGATGGCCGATGTCGGTGTCAGGCGATAATCATAGGCGTATTGCGCGGCGTAGGCGTGTGTGTTGAACGCGTTGAACACACTGGCTTCCAGTTTCAGTTTCTTGGTGAACCGGTAGCCGAGGGTCATGTTGACTTCCTGATACCCGCTTGAGCGCAGGCTGTTGTCTTCCACCAGCGGGTAGCCGCCCAGCCAGCGGACCTGTAGCCCGCCATACCACGGTCCACGATCGAGAATGACGCCGAACGACCAGACAAAGCTCGGGGCGTTCGTGACATAGGCACCGTCGATCCCGTAACTGGACAGGTTTTTGGCCTGGTACCGTGCCTTGGCGAAGGACAGGTCGGTGTTGATTTCCAGCCAGTTGAACGGTGTGTACTGGGCCGAAAACTCAACACCCTTGCGGCGACTGGCCGGGCCGGGAGACGTGACCCCGGCATCGCCGTCGTAGCTCAGTTCGGACTCGAAATCGATAATGAAAGCCGCCGCCTGCAGGCTCAGGTGCCGTAGTGGCGTTGTTCTGACCCCCACTTCCCCGCTGACGGCAGGTGTCATGAGCGGTACCGTGACCGAGCCTTTTGCAAACTCGTCCGACGCGTAGGACCCGGAAACGGAGCGAAAGTCGTTGGAATGAAAACCTCGCCCGGCGCTCAGGTACAGTTCGGTTTTCCGCCACGGCCCGAACACCAGACTTCCCTTGGGCTGGAACAGCCACTGCTGTTTGCGCGTCAGGCTGCCATCGACCAGATTGCTGTCGCTCCCGCCCTGATAATCCTCGCGCAGGCCGGCAACCGTTCGCAGCCACGGCAGCCAGTGCGTGGTGTTCTGCACGAAAAACCCCACCGCGCCCAGATTGATGGTGTCGGCGTTGCACAGATAGGGCCGTGTTGCCTCAAGGCTGGATGGACAGTCGGCCAGTGTCACGCGCTGCCGGGTGTGGCGACGGTCCACATACAGGATGTCGTATCGTCCCTGCACGCCAATCTGTGTGTCGGTTCCGACCGTGCCGACCCGGTCCTTGCGGGCATATACACTGCTGCCGCCCAGTGTCGTGCGTGTTTCATCCTGCTGCTGCTGGTCGCCATTGACCGGATCGTCCAGGTAATGGGTGAAATTGTTCCACAAGGTCAGGCGGTCATGGGTGACAAAGGCGCTGGTTGTCCATTTCCAGGTGTCCCGGCTGAGATGATAATGGCCTGACAGGCTGTACCGTTCTGAAAAACCGCCATCGGTCGGGTCCAGGGAGCCATAACGGCCGATCAGCCCCTGGGAATACGCTGCAAGCGGCTGGTCGTTCGTGGCACGCCACTGGCCGCGATAGAACATGGCTGTCAGGTCAAGGCCGTTTGCGGCGCTGCCGTGGGTGTAATGCGACAGCGCGCGGATGCTCCGGGCGTTGTCGGGGTATGTCCACGGCCCGTCGGAGTGGGAGAGGGCGAACGCATTGACCCATCGGTCCCCATTGGCAAAATGGGCGGTGCCGCCAAGATAGGCGCGGTAATCGCCCAGGGTGCCCGCACTCAGGCTGATCTGGCGGGGGATCTCGTCCGCCAGTTTCATGTGATCCGACCCCGCCACGCCGAAATCGCCAATATCCGCGTGGAACGGGCCTTTGGTGTAATCGACACCGGACAGCACCTCGGGAATAAGGAAATTCAGGTCGGTATAGCCCTGCCCATGGGCGTTGCTGACACCGTTGACCGGCATGTCGTCCACAAAGGTTGCCAGATCCGTCCCGTGGTCGAGGTTGAAGCCACGCAGCAGGAACTGGTTGGCTTTTCCTTCGCCGGAATGGGATGTCACGACCAGTCCCGGCACGGCCTCCAGCAACTGCCCGACCCGGTAGACGGGCCGAAGCTGTATTTCCCGCGTGGTCAGCGACCCTTCGCTGGCGGTGGCGGCCCGGCCGAGCAGATCATGGCGGGAGGCAATGACCTGAATGGTCTCGCGCGTTCCGGTCGCGGGCGGCTGGGTGGGGGCTGCCGATCGCGCGCTGGCCTGCCCCTGTGTGGCCGCCCGTGTGGGCGGCTGTGCGGGTGGCTGTGCGGGTGTGCCTGTCCTGGCCGGCATGGCCCGGCGGACGGTATGGCCGGGTTTTTCGGGGTCTGCCGGAAATGTCGGGGTTGCCGCCTGCAGCGGGAATGTTGGCAGCGTGAGCGAGAGCAGGCTGGCGGTATAAAGGGTGCGCGCTGGAAAAAGCGTACGAACGATCATAATGGTCCTGCGGCGTGCAGAGGCTACGCATTCGTCCCTTCAAAGCCCTGCACGATGCAGTGGAGCATTGTACAGGGCTGAGCCGGGAGCCATGGCGGCCCCAAACCGTGGCCCGGCGCAAAAGCCGTGGTTCGGGGGGCCGTATACGGACGAACGGGCCTGTGGAACGGGAGATATCGGGGGGAAAGGGGCAGGTCAGCCGGGCCGGTGGCCCGTGGCTGGACGTGCGTGCGGAACGCGGCGTGCTGGCGGGCAGACGGCGCAGGGAAGACGAAGGGTCATCATCTGTCTTTCGGGAACCGGCCATCCCCGACCGGTATCCGGGCTTGTCATGACGATGGCAGGTCTCCTGACTCGCGGATCATGGATATCTGCCCAAGCCTTCCCGGCCCGAACGGGCCAGTGACCAGCCCCGGAAGGAGCCATACAGGCAGACTCTCACCGCCAACAGTTGCGGGGGCAGTTGCTGACTGGCTTCCGGACATGGCGTCCTGCCGAAGCGTACAGCATTCCCTTTTCATCCGTTCGCACGGAACCATCGACTTGTAAGGGTTTCATACCCCCTGCGTGCCGCACCCATCAAGGGTGTTGTGACATATCCGCCCGCGCCGTGCCGCCTTTTCAAACCAGACGGTGGCGTGTAGTCTGCCCACAGCAGGGAAGTCGGTGAAAGTCCGATGCGGTCGCGCCACTGTAATTGCAGCCACGCCAGGCATGCGCAAAGCCAGACCCCTGCTGTTCTTTTTGTCCCAACCCGGAACGCGCTTTTCCGTGCGGAGTGTCTGTCATGAGCCAGGGTTTTTCCTCCTCCATTCCTGCATCCACCCCGATGCCTGTCGCCATTCCCCTGCGGGCTGTTCTGCCGTGGGCGGTCTTCGGGCTGATCCTGTCGGCGCTGCTGCTGTATTTTGTGGGGGCCGAACAGGGTGCCACGGCGCTGCTTTCGGGGCATGCGGTGCATGAATTCGTGCATGACGGGCGCCATCTGCTGGGCTTTCCCTGCCACTGAGGCAGGGCAGCTTCCATGGTCGGACGCCTTCTGGCGCGGGGCATGATTGCCGGCGTTTGCGCGGCATGCCTTGCGTTCGTGTTTGCCCGCCTGTTCGGTGAACCGCAGGTGGCACTTGCCATTGCGTTTGAAAGCGCGCGGGATACGGCCGCGGGCATGGCGGCGGAGCCTGAACTGGTCAGCCGTGCCGTGCAGGCATCCTTCGGGCTTCTGACGGCCGCAGTCCTGTACGGCGCGGCCTATGGCGGGATTTTCGCTATCGTTTTCGCGCTGGCCTATGGGCGGGTGGGCAGGTTTTCGCCGCGTGCGCTGGCCCTGCTGCTGGCGGGGGCCGGGTTCCTGACCTTTGTGCTGATCCCCGACCTGAAATACCCGCCCAATCCGCCGGCTGTGGGGTTGCCGGGTACAATCGGCCTGCGTACCGCCACGTATTTCGAAATGATCGTGCTGTCCGTGTGTGTCATGGCGGTATCCGTTCTGGTGGGGCAGCGGCTGATACAGCGGTTGGGGGCATGGAACGGCACGGTCTGCGCGGCAGGGATCTTTGTGGTTCTGACAGCCCTCGTGCAGGCTGGTCTGCCCGATATCAATGAGGTCCCGGCGGATTTTCCCGCTCTTGTACTCTGGCGTTTTCGCGAGGCGGCCATAGGCATGCAGCTTGTGCTGTGGAGCGCCCTGGGGCTGATTTTCGGGCGGCTGGCGGCCCCTGTCGTAGCCCCGGGCGCTGCCAGGCACCGTGCCGGCTGATGGCTATGGCCTGATACTGAAGGTGCATGCTGGCGGTTGAGAGCAGGGCGTGTTTCAGCCCAGTGGCACGCCCATGGCGCAAACGCGCCAGCCCGTATGGCGGGTTATTTCGCTGCGGCTTGCTGGCGGTACGTCGATACGGGCCACCATATCCGCGCCACAGCCAAGGGCGTGGATCAACAGCAGTTTTATCACCGTCGGCCGTGCCAGAACGGTGCAATGGCCGCCATCACAGGGCAGGCGGGCAAGCCAGTGGCCAATACGCTCGAACGCAGCCAGCCCGCTCTCGCCACCGGGTGGGGCAAATTGCGGATCGTCGATCCAGCGGCGGAGCGCATCGGGTGGCAGATCACGCAGGTGGCGCCCGTGCCAGCTCCCGTAATCGCGTTCACGCAGGTCTGGCTCGGTCACGACCGGCAGCCCGGAACGCGGCCGTGTGCCTGCTGGCCAGGCATCGGGTGCAATAATAAGTGCGCGCCCATGATCCGCCGTATCCAGCCATGTGGCAATGCCTGTCTCCGTGTTGCCGCTGCTGCCCTTGGGCGGGATAACACCGCGCCGGATGTCATCGGGCAGGCCGGAGGCAATACAGAGCAGTTTCATGCGCGCAGGTCGGGGCGTTGGGCTTTTGCCGTCATGGCCTGCTCCAGACAATGCCGGCACAGGCAGCCACCCGGCCCCCCATGCGGGGGAATTTGGGGTGGGGGAAGGGGCAGGGTGTGCGGCAGGGTCATGCACCAGCATGCGGTACTGGCAAGGCAGGGCATTGCGCCGCCGCAGGACGCGCAGCGGGTTGTGGGTGCGCGCCGGGTCATGGCGGGGTGCTGCGCCAGGCAAGCAGGGCATCCTCCAGCCGGTTCCATGCCTGTTCGTCACCCGGCAGGCCAAAGCGCAGTGCGTCGGGCATGGCGCAGAAACGGCGGGTGACAATTCCGTAGCGGCGCAGATGGGTCCACAAGGCCTGTGCCTGCCGGGTGCGCACCAGCGTGAACAGGCGGGCCTGCCCCTGGTGGTGCAGGCCGGCTTTATCCAGCAGCGTGGTCAGGCGGCTTTTCGCAGCGGCGGCGGTCTGGGCTGCCATGCCCAGCCACCGGGTATCCCGCAACGCCTGACGGCCTGCGGCAAGCGCAAGTGTGCCGACGGGCCATGCGCCCACCATGTCCCGTGCCCGTTTTGCCGTTTCATCGGAGGCCAGCAGAAAGCCCAGCCTGACACCGGGCAGCCCATAGGTTTTGCCGAACGAACGCAGGACGATCAGCCCGGGTTGGGGCAGGGCGGGTATGACGCTCTGGCCGTCGAAATCGGCAAAAGCCTCGTCCACCACAAGGTGGTTCCCGTGGGTCGCGCAGCGCTCGGCAAGGTCAAGCAGCAGTGTGGCGGGCAGCAGGCGCCCGTCCGGGTTGTTGGGGTTGCACACGATACAGACCGTACCGGGTAAAGTCGCGTGTTCGGCAAGGTGTTCGGGGTCAGTTACGGTCTGCACCGTTTTGCCCGCCTGCCGCCATGCGGTGGCATGCCCCGAATAGGTTGGCCCCAGAATACAGGCGGTCGATGCGCCAGTCAGGCGCGGCAGGAGGGAAATCAGGCTCTGGCTGCCCGGGCCGGCCGCGATCAGGCGCGGGCTGGCGGCACCGTAGGCGGTTGCGGCGGCAGTGCGCAGATCGTCTTCCTCATCCGTTTCGGGCAGCCGGGTCAGGGCTGCCACAGGGGGCATTGCCAGCGGATAGGCCTGCGGGTTGATACCGGTGGACAGGTCTATGAACGGGTGCGGCGCATCGGGCATGTCGCGCATGACCTCGCGCACCTGTCCGCCATGCGGTTCGGGCTCGGGGGCATGGGCTGCCATTTCGGTCGCGCGGGGGGCGCGGCGCAGCAGATAGATATCCATGATCCAGCCATGCCGGGCGCGGGCTTCGGCCCGGGTGGCGACAATGCCCGGCCCTGCCTGTGCAAGGGGGCCGGAGCACAGGATCTGTTCGGCCATGCCCACATACGCGCCCCAGTAAATGGTGACGCCCGCGGCGGGAATATGCCGGAACGAGCAGTCCCCATCGAGCATGACCACGACGGTATCCGTTCCCGGTGGCCAGCCATGGTCGCGCAATTGCCGCCCGGTGGTGACAAGAAACGGCGCACCGATATCGTTCAGCGCAATACCATGAGCGGCGGCCAGCATGTTGAGCGACATGATGCCCGGAATGCTGCGTACCGTTCGGGGGCGCTGGGTCAGGCGGGCGGCAATGCGCAGGGTACTGTCATACAGAGCGGGGTCGCCCCAGACCAGCAGGGCGATTGTGCCGGTGTTGCCAGACCGGTTTGCGGGCGCTTGTGCCGGTGAACGCACTGACGGGCCGGCAGGGGGGGGGCTTGGCGGTTGGGTCGGCAGGTCGTTGCGCTGGTTGTCTGGCCAGTCGCATGGCCGGTCGTAGGACCAGTTGTCCGGTCGGTCCTCGGGCTGCTCTTCGGGCCAGTGGGCGGGGGGCAGGTTTGCGCTGATCGCTGCCTGCCATGCCTGGGCTATGGCGTCGTGCCAGTGGTCCACGCTCTGGCGATAATCGGGGGTGGCGGTATCGCGGCGTGGCATGTCGAAGGTGACAATGCGGGTCGCGGGGTTGGTGACTACCTGCGCACAGATGGCATGGCGCAACTCGGCCAGATCGGCTTTGTCGTCCCCCTTGCGCGGGATCAGGATCAGGTCGGCGGTGTTGAGCGTGCGAACGGCCTGTAGCGTCAGGTGTTCGGGGTTGCCCGTGCCAATGCCGACAAGAACCAGATCGATCATGGCTGCCGGCCGCCTGCCGGGTTGCCCAGCGGGCCATACAGGATAAGGGCAGGAGCCCGGCTGTCATGGCTGGCCAGAAACCGGGCCAGTTCGGCCACCGTGCTGTGCCGCAGGTGCTGTTCGGGCTGGCTGGCGGCTTCGGCCAGCAGGGCGGGGGTGGTGCCCGGCAGCCCCGCCGCCATCAGGCGGGCCGCCAGTTCGGGAAAAGTGCGCCTGCCCATGAACACCACCGTCGTGGCATGGGGGTCTGCCAAGGCCGCCATGTTCAGGTTTTCGGGCAGTTCGCCTGTTACGTCATGCCCGGTCACGAACTGTACGCGCCGTGCGGTCAGGCGGCGGGTCAGCGGAATGCCCGCCGCCGCCGCCGCCGCGCAGGCGGAGGGCACGCCGGGGACGATCTCATACCCGATGCCCGCGGCCTCCAGCGCCGTGATTTCTTCCTCCAGCCGCCCGAAAATGCCCGCATCCCCGGATTTCAGGCGTACGACGCGGCCCCCCGTGCGTGCGTAATCGACCAGCAGCCGACTGATACTGTCCTGCCGGGGCGATGGCCGGCCCGCACGTTTGCCCACGGCAATCAGGTCCGCGTCGGGGCGGGCATGGGCCAGAATCGGGCCGGAGGACAGGTCGTCGAACAGCACGGCATCCGCCGTTCGCAGCCGGTCCACGGCCTTGAGTGTCAGCAGGTCCGGGTCGCCCGGGCCGGAGGAGACGAAAGAGACAAAACCGTTCATGTCGCAGGTGCTATCAGATGGAAGAAGGTGCCGGTAGCCAGTCCGCGCCGTGACCCGGCTTCGGGCACGTCAGCGCCGGTGGCGTCGACTGTGTGGGCAAGGGGGGCGTCGGGCTGGTGAGTGATGGTGGCATAATGGAACTCATGCCCGCGCAGCCGGGTCTTGGGGCTGTGGCCGGGCATGGGGGCCAGCAGCGTGGCCAGCCGGTAGCCCAGATGCATCCGCCGTCTGGCAAAGGATGTTTCAAGCCCCAGCAGGCCCGCCATGGCGTGCCGCGTGCCCTGCGCATCGACAAGGCCCGCCCCCATGGCCATATAGCCCCCGCATTCGCCATGCACCGGCTTGCTGGCGGCAAAGCGGTGCAGCCCGTCCCGGAAACGGCAGGCGGCCGACAGCCTGCCCGCATGCAGTTCGGGGTAGCCGCCGGGCAGCCAGCAGGCATCGGCACTTGCCGCAGGGGCTTCGTCGGCCAGGGGGGAAAAAGGCAGGATTTCTGCCCCGGCCCTGCGCCACCCTTCGATCAGGTGTGGATACACGAAGGAAAAAGCCGCATCGCGCGCAAGGGCGACCCGGTTGCCCGGTGGGGCCACCGCGACAGGAGCCGCGCGGGCCGCGAAACCGCCTGCCGCCTGTTCCATAACCGCATCCAGATCCACATGCTCCGCAATGAACGCGGCAAGGGTGCCCAGCAATGCGGCAAGCTGTGGCTGTTCCTCCGCCTGCACAAGACCCAGATGGCGCTCGGGCAGGGCTATGGCCTCGCGCCGGGGCAACGCCCCCAGCACGCGCAGCCCCGCTGCGGCCATGGCCGTGCGGATCAGGGTGTCGTGGCGGGGGCTGGCGACGCGGTTGAGTACCACCCCCGCCAGCCGCACATGGGGCGAAAACGTTGCCAGCCCGTGGGCGATGGCGGCGGCGGTCTGGGCCTGGCCGGATACGTCCAGTACCAGCACGACCGGCCAGCCGGTCAACGCCGCCAGATCGGCGCTGGCACCTGTGCCTGTCTCCCCCGCCTTTGCCACGCCGTCGAACAGACCCATGGAGCCTTCCGCAACTGTCAGGTTGGCATCCGCGCGCGTGCCGACCAGCCCTGCGATCTGTCCGGCGGACATGGCCCATGTGTCCAGATTGAGCGACGGCCTGCCCGCGGCCGCGTGGTGAAAGGCCGGGTCGATATAGTCCGGCCCGTTCTTGAAGGGCTGCACACGCAGGCCCCGCGCCCGCAGGGCGGCCAGCAGCCCCAGCGTGACCATGGTTTTGCCAGCCCCCGAAGCCGGGGCGGAAATAATGAGGCCCGGACAGGTCATGCTATATCTGGGAACCGGGGTTCCGTGCCGACGGGGCGGAAACGCCGGTCGTAATCGCCCGCATACAGTCTGCTTTCGTCGAAATCCGTGGCCCCGATGGTCCGGCCGACCAGGATCAGCGCCGTGCGTTCCAGTTCGGTGGCAAGGGCCGCCTCGAGCGTGCCCAGCGTTGCGCGGACAATGCGCTCATCCGGCCAGCTTGCACGCCACACGACGGCCACGGGACAGTCCGCGCCGTAATGGGGGAGCAGTTCGGCCAGAACGCGGTCCAGCACATGGATCGACAGATGAATGGCCAGTGTCGCACCTGTCGCGGCAAAGGCGGCCAGGTTTTCGCCCGGGGGCATGGAGGTGGCGCGCCCGGTGGTGCGGGTCAGCACCACGGACTGGGCAATGCCCGGCAGGGTCAGTTCGGCCCCCAGTGCGGCGGCGGCGGCGGCAAAGGAGGGCACACCGGGTGTGATGTCGTATGGTATGCCCATGGCGCGCAGGCGACGCAGTTGTTCGCCCATGGCGGACCATACCGACAGGTCGCCCGAATGCAGGCGGGCCACATCCTGCCCCGCCGCGTGCGCGGCAGCCATTTCGGTCATGATGGCGTCAAGCGACAGGGGGGCCGTGTTCACGATCCGCGCCCCAGGCGGGCAGTGCGCCAGCAATGCGGCAGGCACCAGGGAGCCGGCATGCAGGCAGACAGGGCTTGCGGCAATCAGGTCGCGCCCGCGCAGGGTGATAAGGTCTGGCGCACCCGGTCCCGCGCCAATGAAATGAACGGTCATGTCCTGTCTCCTTCCATGCCGTGGGCAATGGCTGCAACGGCCATTGCGTCGGTGGAGCATGCGCGCGGACCGAGCAGGCGTGCCCCCGCCCCGGCGGCGGCCAGTGCAAGGGCTTCGGCAATGCTGCCGGTGCCGAAGCGCGCCATGATACGGGCTGAACGGGTTGGCGTGTCGATATCGGCCAGCGCTTCTGCAGCGATCGCGCGGATCGGCAGGCCCGTTTCCGCCGCCAAAGCCTGTAACGCGGGGGCATCGGCCTTGTGCGCGAGTGTTGCCAGCGCGTCGAGCCCCTGCGGCCCGCCCGCCGCCGCCAGAGCGTCGCGCAGGGAGGCAGTGCTTGCCGCGCGCCGGAAACCGAAGCCAGCGACTTTCATCGGGTGACACTCCATTGCACGATGGGCCGGGCCGGACGCCAGCCCCGCAATGGCCCCAGCGGGGCTGCCTCCGCCAGCTCTATCCGCAACAGGTCGCCCCCTTTCTGCCCGTGCCACAGGGTCAGCAGGGCTTCGGTTTCCAATGTTACGGCATTTGCGACAAGGCGTGTGCGGGGCGGCACTGTGGCCCACAGGTGGTCCAGCAGGGCGGCACTGGCCCCGCCGCCGATAAATACGGCATCCGGCGCGGGCAGGCTGGCCAGTGCCGCAGGCGCCTTGCCCTCCACAACGTCCAGCCGGTGCTCCAGCCCCAGCGCACATGCGTTGGCACGAATGGTCGCGGCGCGGTCGGCGCGCGGTTCAATGGCGATGGCGCGCCCCCCGGCCAGGCACCATTCCGCCGAAATCGAGCCCGATCCGGAGCCGATATCCCACAGGCGTTCCAGCGGGCGTGGCGCCAGGGCGGATAGTGTCAGCGCGCGGACCGGACGTTTGGTGATCTGCCCGTCATGGCGGAACGTGCGATCCGGCAGGCCGGACGCGCGGGGCAGGCCCGGCGGCCCCGCCATGGCAATGCCGACCGCCACGGGGGCCGCGACATCCGCAAACGCGTAATCCGCCGCATGGGTTGTGCGGAGCCGTTCACGCGGGCCACCCAGTGCCTCCATCACATGCAGGGTGGAGGCACCATATTCCTGTGCTGTCAGCCAGTGCGCCAGCGCGCCCCCGGCCGCGCCGTCGCGCAGCAGGCAGATGGCCCGCCCATGGTCATGCAGCATGGGGACCAGCCTCTCGAACGGTGCCGCGTGCAGTCCCAGGCACGCCACCTGTTCAAGCGGCCAGCCCAGCCGGGCCGCCGCAAGGCAGAAGGTTGACGGTGCGGGGTGGGCAACCCATTCATCCGGGGCAAGGGCTGCGGCAAGACTTGTGCCCGCGCCAAACCAGAACGGGTCGCCCGACACCACCACAACCACCCTGCGCCCACGCTTGGCCAGCACCGGCGCGACCGAGAACGGCACCGGCCATGCCCGGCCCCTTTCCCCGGCGTTGACCAGTGCCAGATGGCGCGGGCCGCCAAAAATCACCTCTGCCTGCGCCAGATCGGCATGGCGTGCGGCGGATAAACCTGCCATGCCGTCTTCACCGATTCCGATAATGACAAGCCAGGAGTCAGCCATGATCCGCGTCCTTTTGCTGGGGGGCACGACGCAAGCCAGCCAGATGGCCCGCCTGCTGGCGGATGCCGGAATGGACGGCGTGTTCTCCTACGCCGGGCGAACGATCGCACCCTTGCCCCAGCCGCTGCCGGTGCGTGTCGGCGGGTTTGGCGGGGCGGATGGGCTTGCCGCCTACCTGCGCATGGCGCGGATCACCCACGTGATCGACGCCACCCATCCCTTTGCAGCCCGGATGAGCCACAACGCCATTGCGGCGTGCGCCACCACGGGCGTTCCCCTGCTCGCCTGCGAACGTGCGCCATGGCAGCCGGGAGCGGGCGATGACTGGCGCATGGTGGCTGATATGGCAGGCGTACCCGCTGCCCTGCCGCATACACCCGCGCGGGTTTTTCTGGCAATCGGGCGGCAGTTGCTGCACGTCTTCGCGGCATGCCCGCAGCATGACTACCTGCTGCGGCTGGTAGACCCGCCCGCAACGCCCCTGCCATTGCCCCGGGCCACGGTGGTGGTGGCGCGGGGCCCCTTTACGCGGGAGGGGGATGTTGCACTCATGCAGGCGCACGGCATTACCCATGTCGTGGCCAAAAATGCCGGAGGCGATGGCGCACGGGCCAAGCTGGATGCGGCACGCATGCTGGGCCTGCCCGTGGTTCTGGTCGAACGGCCCGCCATGCCGCCGCGCGCTGTTGCCCGCACGGCCGATGAGGTCATGGCCTGGCTTGCCGGGCAGGGGCATCAGCCCGCCCGCCGTGGCGTGTAGACATAGCGCCCGACCTGCCGTGTGGCGGCATTGCCGAGCAGCACCACCGTGCGCATGTCCGCCATGTCGGGGCGGGCTTCGGCCAGTGTCGTGACAAGGACCTGCTCGGCCGGGGTGGTTACGGCGCGGGCGAAAATGACCGGTCGCGCCATTCCGCATTCTTCCCGCAGAATATCCAGCACGCGGCCGAACTGGTGCGGGCGGCTGGCCGAGCGCGGGTTATAGAACGCCATGGCGAAATCGGCCCGGGCGGCAAGACGCAGCCGGCGTTCAAGCAGGTCCCACGGTTTGAGATTATCTGACAGGTTGATGGTGCAGAAATCATGCCCAAGCGGTGCGCCGACCCGGGCCGCGGCCGCCAGCATGGCCGTAATGCCCGGCAGGACGCGGATTTCCAGCCCCGACAGGTGGGGTGCATGCTCCAAGGCCTCGAACACGGCGGAGGCCATGGCGAACACGCCCGGATCGCCCGAGGACACCACAACCACCCTGTGCCCCGCTGCCGCCAGTTCCAGCGCATGGGTGGCGCGCGCCAGTTCCACGCGGTTATCCGTGGCGTGCAGCGTCAGTCCCGCCCGGGGGGGAATGCGCGCCACATAAGGAATATAGCCGACCACATCGGTTGCGTCGGCAAGGGCCTGGGCCACTTCGGGTGTGATCAGTGCGTCATCCCCGGGGCCAAGGCCTGCTATGACCAGCGCGCCGGTCATGGGGCGTGGCTTTCGGCTTCGGGGCGGCGGCCATGGCCGTGCACCAGCACGATCGCAAAATAGGGGCAATCGCTGTCCGGGGTTTCGGTCAGGCGGCTCACCCGCTGGCCCGGCATGGTGCCGCGTTCGACCAGCCAGGCGGCGTCCAGCCGGTTCGCAGCCGCAAGGGCGCTGCGGATCTTGGGCAGGTTGCGGCCGGTTTTCATGACCACAAGCGCATCTGTCCCGCGCATGTGCCGGGCCAGATCGGCCTCGGGTATTGTGCCGGTCAGCACGGTCAGCACATCGTCCCCCCAGGTAATGGGTATGCCCGTGGCGGTCCAGCACCCTGCCATGCCGGGAATGCCCGGCACGATTTCCATGGCTACCCGCCCCTGAAGGCGCGCATGCAGGTGCATGAACGAGCCGTAAAAGAACGGGTCGCCCTCGCACAGCACCACCACATCCTGTGTTTGCGCCAGGTCGGCCAGGCGGCCCGTCCAGTCGTCGTAGAACGTCGCCAGTGCGCTGCGGTAGGCGGGGCTGTTGACCGGCAGTTCGGTGGTGACCGGGTATTCCATCGCGTGTTCGACCACGCCGGGGGCCAGCATGCCCGTGACAATGCGCCGGGCCTCGCCCATGCGGCCGGCCTTGCGGAAATAGGCCACGTGGCGGGCGTTGCGGATCAGCCTGTCCGCGCGCACGCTCAGCAGGTCGGGGTCGCCGGGGCCGAGACCCGCACAGATGATCTTTCCGGGCATGGGGGGCTGGAGCACGGTCTTATTCCACCCCGCTGGCCAGGGCGTTGACCGCCGCAACCGTCATTGCGGAACCACCCAGCCGCCCCATGACACTGAGCGCTGGCACGGGTGGGGCGGCCATGAGCGCGTGTTTCGATTCGGCGGCTCCCACAAACCCCACCGGGCAGCCGATAATGGCCGCGGGCCGGGGGCAGGCCGGGTCTTCAAGCATGTTGAGCAGGTGAAACAGCGCGGTCGGCGCATTGCCGATCGCCACTACGGCGCCCTGCAGGTGGGGTCGCCACAGCTCCAGTGCGGCGGCCGAGCGGGTATTGCCCATCTTGCGGGCCAGATCGGGTACCTCCGGCGCGTTCAGCGTGCAGATGACCGCATTGTTCGCGGGCAGGCGCGCACGGGTAATGCCCTCGCTGACCATGCGCGCATCGCACAGGACCGGCGCCCCGGCTTCCAGCGCTGCGCGGGCAGCCACCGCCATGCCGGGCGTGAAGGTAATATGGCGCTCAAGCCCCACCATGCCCGCCGCATGGATCATTCTGACGGCGACACGCTCTTCCTCCGGTGTAAAGCGGGCCAGATCGGCCTCGGCCCGGATAATGGCGAAGGACTGGCGGTAGATCGCGCTGCCATCGGTTTCATAACAATGGGGCATTCGAGCGCTCCGTCAGTAGTTCGGGTGTGGCCAGCAGGTGTTCGGCCGTAACATGGCGCGTGACGGTGGCCGTGGCGTTGCCGTTGCGCACAAGGCCAAAACCCCGTGGCTGCGCCACAAGTGTCAGCGCCGTGGGGCCGGGCTGCGCGCATCCTTTTGCGCAACCGCTGACATGCAGCACCGCATCGGGGGGGATGTGCGGGGCCAGTGCGCGGGCCAGAGGGCGTGTGGCTTGCAGCCCCTGTGCGCAGTCAGGCGCACCTGGGCATGCGATAACGCGCAGGAGCGGGTCATCCGGCCGGGTCAGGAGGTGGTCCATGCGCGGTGGCTGTGCCTGCCCTTCCAGCAGCAGCATGCGCCACGGTGTGACACGCAGCGGCGCAATGGCGGCCAGGGCCGCAAGGGTGTGGGCGTGCATCTGCCCGAAGGCGAAACCGACCATGACCCCCGCTGCTGTCGGGCCGGGTGCGGGGGGCGGGATGTCGCGTACGGGCAGGGCGGGTATGCTGGCCAGTCCGGTAGGCAGGGTAGCTCCGGATGACAGGCGGGCCGCCATGCGCCCTGGCATGCCGCCTGCCATGAACCAGCGCACAAGCTCTAGGACCGTGCCAGCCATGGTGTCTGGCGTGACAGGCGCACCGCAATCCGCCCCGTCGGCACGGCAGAGCAGCGTACCGGCGGCATCGCGCTCGATGCGGATATCGGCGGACACGCCACGCAGGACAGGCCAAGGCCCGGTGTCGATGGCAAAGCCGAATTTCGAGGGCAGGTCTGCCATGCAGGCGGTTCTGACGGATGCTGGTCCGGGCGGTGGTTCCGTACTGGTTTTCTGGCTGGTTTCCGGGCTGGCCGTGCCCAAGTCGCGCAGGGCATGGGCCAGGCGTTCGGCCAGGTCACGCGTGCCGTCGCCCGCCTGCCAGTACGGTGTTACAACAATATTGCGTCGGGCTTCCGCCTCTGGCGTGGGGTCGGTCAGCCCCAGTGCTGCAAGTCCTGCGATCAGCGGCGCGTGGCTGCCCCCGTTTATGCCACGAAGCTGTATGTTGCCCCGCGTGGACAACTCGACCAGTCCGTTGCCGTATTGTGCTGCCAGTCGGGCAATGCCTGCGGCCTGTGTCTGCTCCAGGCGTCCGGCGGGGGGACGCACGCGGACCAGAAGCCCGTCGCCCGAAACCATGGGGCGCAGCGCGCCGGGGCACCAGCCCTTGACAAGCGGTGTGGTCATGGGCTGGTCCGCAGGCTGGCGGCAATGGCGTTGCTGCGTGTGGTCCACAGGCCCGCCGCATCCAGGGTGCGGAAACGGTCACGCAGGGCGGTAAGGGCTGCAGGGTTTTCGCGCGCCATGAAGGCTGTCACATCGTCCCGGCCCAGCGTGGCGTTGTAGTAGATATCGAACAGGTGGGCGGGTACGTCGCGCGTCAACTGCGCGAAGGCGGCCAGCGTATCGAGCGTTGCACTCAGTTCGGCCGCGCCGCGAAACCCATGGCACATCATGCCGCTGGCCCATTCGGGGTTGCCGGCGCGGGCGCGCACCACCCGCGCGATTTCCTCACGCACGGTGCGGGCGCGGGGGGTGTCGGGGCTGGTTGCGTCGATATGGTAAAGTATGGGCGTGGCACTGCCGATATGCGCCATGGCGGCGGCGGGGCCGGCTTCATGCGCTGCGTAGTCGGCGGCAAGCAGCAGGTCGGTCTCGGGCAGGTCCTGCACATGCACCACGCTGTCGGTCATGCGCAGCCGTGCTTCCAGTGCCGTGCGATCCTGCGTGATCTCCCCACCCGCGCCAATGGCCCATTCCGATGCGCTCAGCCATGCCTCACCTGCTGCGGCACGTCCCTGTTCGCTGTAGTCTTCCAGCGCTGCTGCCATGCCTATGCCGTAATGGCCCGGCCTGGGACCGAACACGCGCGGTCCGCGCACGGTGTAGGGGTTTTCCTCCGCCGGTTCGCGCCGTTCGGCCAGGGCTGTGGCAGCGGTTTCGAACATCTGGGCAAGACCCGGGAAAATATCGCGGAACAGGCCCGAGACACGCAATGTGACATCGATACGGGGTCGCCCCAGCAACGCGGGGGGCAGAATTTCAAAACCGCATACGCGCTCTGTTCCCCCGTCCCATTGGGGGGCAAGCCCTGCCAGATGCAGGGCCATGGCGTAGTCCTCCCCCGCGGTGCGCATGGTGGCCGACCCCCACAGGTCGATGACAAGGCCGCGTGGCCAGTCGCCGTGGTCCTGCAGGTGGCGGCGCAGCAGTTTCTCGGCCAGGCGTACGCCCTGCGCATGCGCGACCCGGCTGGGGACCGCGCGCGGGTCGACGGCGTAGAGGTTGCGCCCTGTGGGCAGCACGTCGGCCCGGCCCCGCGCGGGTGAGCCGGCGGGGCCAGGTGCGACATGGCGGCCTGACAGCGCCTTGAGCAGTCCCTCGGTTTCTCCCGCTGCCGTGCCATAAACATGCAGCCCGTCACCGAACTGGCTTTCCTTGATATCGCAGACAAAGCGGTCGATCCGCACAATGGCTTCGGCCGCGCCTGCGTCGGGTGGAATGCCCATGTCCTGTTCCACGCCAATGGCCTGCGCCTCGCCCCTTATGGCGTCGATCAGGCGGGTACGGCGCGAAGGGTCCAGCCCGTCGGCGGTGGAATATTCGTCCAGCAGGCGTTCAAGGCGTACCATCTCCGCCGGTATGGTGCTGGCGCGCTGCGGTGGCGGCAGGTGGCCCAGCGTAACCGCTCCGATCCGGCGCTTGGCCTGCGCGGCTTCGCCCGGGTCGTTGACGATAAACGGGTAGATGACCGGCAGGCTGCCCGCCAATGCGTCGGGCCAGCAGGTGGCGGATAGCGCGACGGCCTTGCCCGGCAGCCATTCCAGTGTGCCATGCGTGCCCACATGCACCAGCCCCTGTACTTGCTGCAACACCCGGAGCCACAGATAAAAGGCGACATAAGCGTGGCGCGGGGTACGCGCCAGATCGTGGTATTCGCTCTCGCGCAGGGGGGTGTCACCCCGTTCGGGTTGCAGGGCCACCAGCATCCCCCCCCGATATGTGGCGGCGAAATCAAAGGCGTCGTCCCGGACAGCCGGGTCGTGAGCCGGATCGCCCCATGAGTCGTGCAGGGCCTGTTGCAGTTCGGGCGGCAGGGCGGCAAGGGCGACGCGATACGCGGCAACCGGCCAGCTTTGCCGGGTTGCCAGCAATGCGTCGGCCAGTGGCTGTGCGGGGGTGGATACGTCGTAGCCCGCCTTGCCGAGTACGCCCAGAATGGCCTCGGTCGAGGCCAGGGCATCCAGTCCTACGGCATGGGCCATCTGGTCGGGGCGGCCGGGGTAAGTGGACAGGATAATTGCCAGTTTTCGGGCCGGGGGCAGGGTTGTGCCCAGTCGGTGCCATGCGGCCACGCGGTCGGCCACGGCGGCAATGCGCCCGGCATGGGGCTGGTGTATCAGCCGTGCAAACTGCAAGTCCGGGTCACGGTCCTGGGCTGCTTTGAAACTGACAACCCCTGCGAAAATCCGCCCGTCCACTTCCGGCAGGACGACATGCATGGCCAGATCCGCCGGGGAAAGGCCGCGCTCCGCCGCAGCCCAGTCGGCCTGTTGCGCGGTGGACAGCGCAACCTGGAACACCGGGCACCCGGTGGCGTCCAGCGGGGAAAGACCGTTTTCTTCCCGTGCGGAAAAAGCCGTGGCGTTGATAATGGCGGCCGCGTTGCTGTCTGACAGCGCCTGACTGACCCAGCGTGCCGCATCCGCCGTCTTGAGCGATGGCGCGAACAGCCCCACGGCCCGAAAACCCCGGTCGCGCATGGCGCGGACCAGCGCATCGACCGGGCCGGTATCGGCCGCAGCCAGATACGCGCGATAGAAGGTGATGACAGCCAGCGGTTCCCTGCCCTGCGGCGGCGCCATGGTTACGCCGGTATCGGGGTCGTACCAGCCGCAGTCGGGCAGGGCTTTTATCCCGATGACGGGGGCCGCATACAGGCCCGATGCCAGCGCCAGTTGCGCAAGGGCCGCCCGTGCCGCCATGGCGCCACCCGTGTCGCACAAAGCAGCCAGACGCCGTAGTGTGGAAGCAGGCACGGTGGAGATATCGTCAAGGCGCGGATCGTCCTGTCCGTCCGCCGGGAGCACGGCAAGGGCAATGCCTTTTTCGCGGGCCAGATTTTCCACCTGCGCCAGCCCGTAAGACCAGTAGCCAGCGCCCCCGATCAGGCGGATGAGAATACCTCTGGCCCGGGTCAGGGTCGTGTCCAGATAGGTGTCGACCGATAGCGGGTGCCGCAGGGCAGCCAGATTGGCCAGCCGCAGGCTGGGCAGCGTGCCGGCCGCCGCGTGCCATGCCGCGGCAAACGCGCCCAGATCGCTGTCGGAAAAGGACAGAACCACCAGATCGGCCGGGCTCTGGCCGAGATCGACCGGTGTTTCCGTCTCTTCCAGACCGTGACTTTCGCGGAAGAGCACATGCATGGCGGCTTATGCCTCCGGTACGGGCTGGCCCATCAGCACGGCGCGGATTGCTGCGGCGTTGACATGATCGTGCTCGGCAATGGCCACCAGCCGGGTCTGGCGGGGCTGCGTGCCCCATGGCCGGTCGTACTGGGTGCGCACGCGTTCGCCCACGGCCTGCAACAGCAGCCGCATCGGCTTGCCAGTTACGGCGACATACCCTTTCACGCGCAGGATATGCTGCTCACGCGCAAGGGTGCGCACGGCCCGTACCAATGCGTCAGGGTCGGGTATTTCGGGCAGGTCGATGACGACACTCTCGAAATCCTCGTGCTCATGGTCGTCATGGCCATCGTGGTGGGAGGGACGGGCTGCCAGATCGTCTTCGGCGGCGGCACCCAGCCCCAGAATGACCTGCGGGTCGATCAGACCGTCATGCACGGCAACGATCGGCAGCGGGCGGGGGGTCATACCGGCAATGACCGCACGGGCACGCTCAAGGCATGCGCCATCCACCAGGTCGGCCTTGGTCAGCAGCACGATATCGGCGCAGGCAAGCTGGTCCTCGAACACTTCGGCCAGCGGGGTGTCGTGATCGAGGCCGTCATCGGCCAGGCGTTGCGCGTCCACCGCTGCCGTGTCAGGTGCGAAACGCCCATCGGCCACGGCTTCCGCATCGGCCAGGGTTATGACGCCATCCACCGTGATGCGGGAGCGAATGCCCGGCCAGTCGAACGCCTTGAGCAGCGGCTTGGGCAGAGCCAGGCCGGAGGTTTCGATCAGGATATGGTCGGGCTGCTGCTCAAGGGCCATCAGCCGTTCGACGGTGGGGATGAAGTCATCGGCCACGGTGCAGCAGATGCAGCCATTGGCCAGTTCGATAATGTTTTCCGCCGGGCAGTTCTCGTCCGAGCAGGATTTGAGAATATCGCCGTCCACGCCCAGCGTGCCGAATTCGTTGACCAGCACGGCAAGGCGGCGGCCTTGCGGGTTGCCCATCAGGTGGCGGATGAGCGTGGTCTTGCCCGCGCCAAGAAAGCCGGTGACGACGGTGACGGGAATTTTCGCAAGATCTGTCCCGGCCGGGCCGGGGGCGGTGGTTTTGTTCATGGTCAGCGCTCCTGCGGGGGAAGGCGGGCAAGGCTCTGCTTGCGGAAAATCTGCGGGCGTTCGCGCCAGGGCACAAGCCCGTCGGGGGTGGCGGCGTAGGCCGCAGCGCCCGCCAGTATGTCTGGCACGTCGTTAAGGCCCAGGCGGCCGTAGACATAGCTCCAGCAACCCGGTGCGCTCAGGGCGACTGCGCAGCCATTATTGCAGGCGGACAGGCATTCCACCGGGGCAATGGCCAGGCCGGGGGGCGGGGGGGCCTGTGTCAGCGCGGTAAAAAGGCGCGCACCGGCTACCGGTTGCCCGTCCACGACCGGTTGACCCGCGCGGCAGGTTGTACAGACAAAGAGTGTCGCGTTCATGGCCCAGCCCTGTTTGCAACCGGGGCGTTCGCGGCCAAACTCCTGCGGCCGTCATGGGGCCATGTGGAGCGTCCAGCCGGTCGCAGCGCACCCCGGCTGCCCGTTATATCCGTTTGCTGGCAGGTCTCCCGGCTCGCGGATTCAGGGTTTCCCCAGTGATCGTCCTCCCTTCCCGACGTGGCGTCAGTGGCTTTGGACGATCTTTCCGGTAACGGTCGCGGGGGCGGCTGTGCCTGGGTGGCCCCTGCGGGCGGCCCTGTCACATTCCCTCTTAGCCTCTCCACAGATTGCGTCTATAGAGCGGAACCAACACCCCTGCTGTTGCGGCAACGCGCCCTGCATGTCAAGCGATGGAGCCCCACCATGACCCCTGAGACCGGCTCGCACATGAACGGGCAGGACGAAGACAGCCGCCACGCCGACAAAATGGCCCGTAAAAAGGTGGCGCGCGATAAAATCATGGCGTCCAAGCGGGGCGAGCAGGGGCTGGTGATCGTCCATACCGGCGCAGGCAAGGGCAAATCCTCATCCGGTTTTGGCATGATCCTGCGTTGTATCGCCCATGGCATGCCCTGTGCCGTGGTCCAGTTCATCAAGGGTGCTTGGGACACTGGCGAGCGCCGCCTGATCGAGGGCAATTTTGCCGATCTGTGCCAGTTCCACGCCATGGGTGAAGGCTTTACGTGGGAGACGCAGGACAAGGCGCGCGATATCGCCGCTGCCCGCCGGGGCTGGGAAAAGGCCATGGACCTGATCCGCAATCCCGACATACGCATGGTGCTGCTGGACGAGATCAATATCGCGCTGGCTTATGACTATCTGGATATCGGGGAGGTTCTGGCCTTTCTCCGCGCTGAAAAACCGCTGCTGACCCACGTCGTGCTGACCGGGCGCAGGGCAAAGCAGGACCTGATCGACTATGCCGATCTGGTTACGGAGATGACACTGGTCAAGCACCCGTTCCGGGCGGGCATCAAGGCGCAGGCCGGGGTCGAATTCTAGCCGCCGGAGGGTGCATGCGCGCGTTGATGATCCAGGGCACCGGCTCCAATGTCGGGAAGTCGCTGCTGGTGGCGGGGCTGTGCCGGGCAATGCTGCGGCGCGGCCTGTCTGTGGCGCCGTTCAAGCCGCAGAACATGTCCAACAATGCCGCCGTAACCGCGGACGGCGGAGAAATCGGGCGCGCGCAGGCCCTGCAGGCGCTGGCCTGCGGGCGTGCGGCCCATACGGACATGAACCCCGTTCTGCTCAAGCCCGAAACCGACACCGGCGCGCAGGTGATCGTGCAGGGGCGGCATGTCGCGACCGCGCGCGCGCGTGATTACGCCCGGCTCAAACCCCGGTTGCTGGCGCCTGTCCTTGAAAGCTTTGCACGGTTGCGGCAGGGGGCCGATCTGGTCATTGTCGAGGGTGCTGGCAGCCCGTCCGAGGTCAACCTGCGTGCTGGCGATATCGCCAATATGGGGTTTGCCCGGGCGGCGGATGTGCCCGTCATTTTAGTGGGGGATATCGACCGGGGTGGGGTCATTGCCCAGATCGTGGGCACACAGGCCGTGCTGGAGGCGGCCGATGCCGCCCAGATCAAGGGGTTCCTGATCAACCGTTTCCGTGGCGATCCAGGCCTGTTCGACGACGGCTATGCCCTGATCGCACAGCGTACCGGCTGGGCCGGGTTTGGCGTGGTGCCCTATTTTGCGGATGCAGCCCTTCTGCCGGCGGAAGATGCGGTCGACCTGCGGCGCAGCGGTGGTGGCGGTGCGTTGCGCATAGCCGTGCCGGTTCTCTCCCGTATCGCCAATTTCGATGACCTTGACCCGCTGGCACAGGAACCGGCCGTCACGCTGCGCATGATCGGGCCTGGTCAGCCCATTCCCGGCGATACCGATCTGGTCATTCTGCCGGGAACCAAATCCACCATTGCGGATCTTGCCTGGGTGCGCGCCCAGGGGTGGGATATCGACATTCAGGCCCATGTCCGGCGTGGCGGGCACGTGCTGGGTATTTGCGGCGGCTACCAGATGCTGGGCCGGAGCATTCATGACCCGCTGGGGCTGGAAAGTGCATGCGGGCAGGATCGTGTGCCTGGCCTGGGTCTGCTGGATGTCGTCACGACCATGCAGCCTGACAAGCATCTTTCGCAGGTTCATGCGGTGCATGCGGCCAGCGGCACGCCCATGACGGGGTATGAAATCCATATCGGTGAAACCACCGGCCCTGCCCGTGTGCGCCCGTTCGCCCATGTTGGGGGCAAACCCGAAGGTGCCATGTCGTCGGACGGGCTGATCATGGGCAGCTACCTGCACGGCATGTTCTCGGGGGACACGTTCCGGGGCGCGTTCCTGCGCCAGCTTGGTGCGGCACCATCCCCCCTGACATACAGCGAAAAAGTGGAAAGCGTTCTGGACGCGCTGGCCGACCACCTGGAAAAACATTGCGATGTCAGCATGCTGCTGGCAACCGCACGCTAACAGCTATCCGGCGCGCGTTTAAGGTTGTCTGGTGGGGATTTTTTAACTCTGGTGGGTTTGCCATCCCGTGCAGGGCAGGGTGCGAGTTTGCTGTCCGTCATGGCCTGCCACATGCCAGAACGATTAAGGCCATGGTCGCGGCAAGTGCCACCATGGCCCGGCGGTAGAGGGCCAGCCCGCGCGCCAGATCGCGGGGTTGCGGGTCGGGGCTGCCTGCATTCAGCCAGGGTTCGTCGGCTACGTGCCCGTCGTAGCTGCGCGGACCTGAAAGCCGAATGCCGAGCGCGCCGGCAAAAGCAGCCTCTGGCCAGCCGGCATTGGGCGAGCGGTGGGTGCTGGCGTCCCGCAGCATGACCGTCCATGCCGTGGCTGGCCGGACCGAAACAAGCGCGAACAGTAGTCCGGTCAGTCGCGCGGGGATCAGGTTGGCAATATCGTCAAGACGGGCGGCCGCCCAGCCGAACGCCTCATGACGGGGGGTACGGTGGCCGATCATGGAATCCATCGTGTTGATGGCCTTGTAGGCGGCAATGCCCGGCAGGCCCAGCACCATGCCCCATAGCAGGGGAGCCACTACCCCGTCCGAGGTGTTTTCGGCCAGGCTTTCCATTGCCGCACGGGCAACCCCGGCGGTATCGAGCCGTTCCGGGTTGCGTCCGACAATCATGGAAACGGCCTGCCGGGCACCGGCCAGGTCGCCCATGGCCAGAGGTCTTGCAACAGCCAGAACGTGGTCGTGCAATGCGCGTGTGGCGACCAGCGGCCATGCCAGTATACCGGTCAGGATCACCCCGCCCCACCCGGCGGGCAGCGCTGCGGAGACCGCAAAGCCCAGCCCCGCCGCAACGGCAATGACCCCACAGGTAAGGCCCAGCCCCGCAAGGCGGCGCGTGGCGTTGCGGTCGGCGGTATGGTTGAGATGTCTGTCCCCGGCATCGATGAGCGCACCCAGCCACGTGACCGGGTGCCCCACAACGCGATACAGGCTTTGCGGCCAGCCAAAACTGGCATCCAGCAGCAGGGCGATCAGCATGGCGGCGGTCATGTTTACGTTCGGCATGGGGTATTGTGGCAGGTCCTGACGGTGCGCACAATCATGGCATGACCAATGCCCGCCCGACTATCTGATATCGTCGTGCCCCGTTGTGCCGCAGGTCATGGGCGGGAGAAAATGCGCACACCGGCGTGGGATGAAGCCGGTGTGGCGGTCATGCCGCCTGCCTGTCCCGCCATGCCGCCGCGTTGCCAGATGCTCGGGGCTACTCCGTAAATCGACTTGAAATGACGGGAAAAATGGGAGCTGTCGGAAAAACCCGTTTCTATCGCGGCCTTTGTTACGTTCATTTCTCCCGCTTCCAGCAGGGCGCGGGCATAGCTTAACCGGATCATGCGGTAGACATCCTGCGGTTTTCGTCCCACGGCATTATGGAACAGGCGTTCAAGCTGCCGGCTCGATATGCCAAGCTGTGCTGCCAGTTGCCGGATCGGCAGCGGGCGGGACATATTCTGTTCCATGCTCAGCAACGCACGCTGGACCCGCTGGTCCACAATACGGTCCGCTATACCCGGAACCGGCGGAATGGGTTGCAGGCTGACCTGCGCACGGGTGCTGAACACACGGTCCATAAGCAGGATATGACGGGCTTTTTCAGCCGTGGACTGGCCAATGCTGCGGTTGATCAGGTGCAGCGCCACATCGGCTGCGGCACTGCCGCCAGAACAGGTGATACGGTCGCCATCGTCAAGAAAGCGCTGGTCGCTCACCACATCATGATCGGGAAATTCGGCCATGAAATCGTGCCGGTGGTACCAGCTTACGCACACACGCCGGTTGTCCATCAACCCGGCCCGGCAGAGAATGAACGTGCCCGTGCAGACCCCTATCAGCGTTACACCCAGTGACGCCGCGCGTTGCAGCCATTTGAGCGTGACGGCATTGATCTGGGCGTGCCCCTGCAACAGGCCGCCGACCACCACGATATAATCGAAATGCCCCGGGTTGCCGAGTGGCGCATCGCGCGCGACCGTAACCCCGCAGCTTGCATGAACCGGGTGTACGGAATCGGAAAGAACCTGCCACGAGCAATGGATAGGCCGACTGTGATCGTCCTTGTCCGCGGCAAGCCGCAGATGGTCGACAAAGAGAGCAAAGGCTGAAAGCGTGAAATGTTCAGCCAGAATAAAGCCCACCCGCAGCCTTGGCCTGATGGTACCCTGCAGTCCCTTTTTCACTGTCTCATGACCTTGCTGTTAAGGGCAGACACATCCATGCGTGGCGTGTCTTTTCCATATGGATCGTACCAGACAATCGTTCCACGTTGGGGCCGTGGCATGACGGGTCTGGCTGCCGGTCATGTCCTGCTCTGCGGCGTGCTCCATGTGGCAGTTCAGGGAATACCATATGCCATGCCCTGAAAAGTCGTGCAGCAGCCCGCGTTCGTGTGTGCAGGACACAGGACCGCGGGCCGGAACAGGATAGTGCCGGTCCGGCTGCCAGGAGCCGGACCAGGGCTGAAAACTTACGCTCCCGGGTAGGCGACATCATAGATCGGGAAACGCTGGCATAAGGCGCTGACTTCCGCGCGTACCCTGTTTTCCACGCTCTGTGCGTCAGCAGTGTTGTGGGCACTCAGCACCTCATCGACAAAACGGGCGATTTCACGGAACTCGGCAACGCCGAACCCGCGTGCCGTTACCGCCGGGCTGCCCAGCCTGATGCCGGAGGTTACGAACGGGGTTTCGGGGTCGTAGGGGATGGCGTTCTTGTTCGCGGTAATGCCCGCGCGTTCCAGGGCGGCTTCCGCGACCTTGCCGGTCACGTTCTTGGGCCGCAGGTCGACAAGCACAATATGGCAGTCGGTCCCACCGGTGACGATATTGAACCCACGGCGCAGCAGTTCCTGCGCCAGCGTCGTGGCGTTTTCAGCAACGGCCTGCTGATAGGCGGTAAAGGACGGCTGCAGGGCCTCGGCAAAGGCGACGGCCTTGCCCGCGATGACATGCATGAGCGGCCCACCCTGAAGGCCGGGGAACACCGCGGAATTGATTTTCTTGGCCAGATCGGCGTCATTGGTCAGGATAATACCGCCGCGTGGCCCGCGCAGGGTCTTGTGGGTGGTGCTTGTCACCACATGGGCGTGCGGCAAGGGGCTGGGGTAAAGACCGGCTGCAACCAGCCCCGCAAAATGGGCCATGTCGACCATAAGATAGGCCCCGACTTCATCGGAGATCTTCCTGAACCGTGCGAAATCTATGATCCGGGGGTAGGCGGAACTGCCGGCAACAATAATTCTGGGCCGGTGCTCACGCGCAAGCTGTTCCATGCCGTCATAGTCCAGTGTTCCGTCTTCGCGGCGGACGCCGTACTGGACTGAGCGGAACCATTTGCCGGAGTAATTGGGGGCCGCGCCATGCGTCAGATGCCCGCCAGCGGCAAGGCTCATGCCCAGTATCGTATCGCCCGGCTTGGCCAAGGCCATGAACGCTGCCTGATTGGCGTTGGCGCCCGAATGGGGCTGAACGTTTGCGAATTCAGCGCCAAAAAGCTGTTTCACGCGGTTTATGGCCAGGGTTTCCACCCGGTCGACCTCCGCACAGCCGCCGTAATAGCGCCTGCCGGGCAGGCCTTCGGCGTATTTGTTGGTCAGGACAGAGCCCTGCGCCTGGAGAACGGCAAAGGATGCCAGGTTTTCAGATGCGATAAGCTCAATGCCGTCCTGCTGGCGTTTGAGTTCATCGTGCAGAATGCCCGCGACCTCGGCATCTGTCGTGGAAAGCGGGGCATGAAAAAAATCATGGTGGGATGTGATGGCGGATTTGTTGTGCATCGAAGCCGTCTTTTCCTGTTGAATGACACCCGGAAGACCTACGGATTTTTTACAAAAATGAAGGAATAAAGCCGTATGTTGGCGAGTGGTGTAATGCTGTATTAAAGCAGGTCCATGACGGGAAAGAATGACGGAAGCGACAACTGAGCATAATCCATGCGACACGAAATCAGGTGTGTGAGCCCCCGCAGGCTTGCCAGCCCGAAAGGCCCGCAATGGCTGAAAAAACCATTGCGGGATAGCAGGTCAGAACTCTGCGCGGACGGAGCCGAAATACTGGCGTGGTGCGCCGATCAGGAAGGACTGGTAGCTGTAGGCACTTGCGCCACCGATGGGGTTGCCGCCTTCACCCATGGTGGAGATGTAGGTCTGGTTGGTGAGGTTGGCGACGGTGAAGCCGAAGACCAGGTTCTGCACGAAGCCTGCGCCATGGATATACTGGCCCATGTTGCCGAGCTTGTATTCGGCGCCCAGGTTGGAGAGCCAGTAACCGGGAGCCTTGTAGTCGCCCATGTAGCTGAAGTTACGGGCACTCATGTAGGAGCCGTCGATCCAGGCCGTGGCGTTGTGATACGTGTAGGACAGGCGGGCCTTATACATGAAGCGGGGATAGTTGACGACCTGCTGGCCCTTGATGGCGTATGTTTCGCCGCCGCTGCTCACGTCCTGGTCGTATGTGGCATGGTCGTAGCTGACGCTGTTATACAGTTCCAGGCCACGGATGGGGCGGATGGTCAGGCCCGCATCCACACCGTTCATGGTCACACCGCCGACGTTGGCCACGGCGGAGACCGGGTTGATGACGGAGCCGGACGTGATCTGCTGGAGGCGGTTGTTGAAGTTGGTGCGGTAGGCATAGACACTGGCCGAGATCATGCGGTTGTTGAACCGGTAACCGATGGCGTAGGTCCAGGCCGTTTCAGGACGGACATGCGTGGAGTCAAACGCGGACTGCAGCACCGAGAACGGCGAGGTGGACAGTTTGTAGCCGGACTGCGGATAGACATGCACGTTTTCGGAAATATCGATGAAGATTTCATGCCCGGGCAGGAAGCGGTAGGCGATGCCGATATGGGGCAGGAACGGCTTGGCGACGGTCAGACCGACACCGCTGGTGATGGGGCCGGGATTGCCGTAATAGCCCTGGTTCAGATAGCCATTGCCGACGCGGGTTGTGTTCAGCACCGACTTGAAGCCGAAATGCAGGTCGAGGTTGCGCACCGGGTGGAACGTGTCGTTGACGAACGCCGTAAAGGTGTTGGTGTTGTAATCCTGGTTGAAGACCTGGGCGAACGGATTGGAGAAATGGTTCAGGTCATACACCAGCGGGCTGGTGAGCTGGCCATTGGCATCCAGCGCGGGTTCTTCATACTGGTTCATGGCGGACTTGTAGTGGTTGTTTTCATACCACACGCCCAGGCCGAACTCGTTATGCTTGATGTTGTAATGCATGGCGGACAGAATACCGAAACGACGGATTTCGGGTTCTTTCACTAGGTTGCTCATGGGGGAGCCATTGGGGGACCCGAAATACGGCGTGACCCAGGTTGTCTGGTTCTGCTGGTTGTGGCCGTAGACGGTCGTAGTCCATTTCAGATGGTCGGTCATCTGCAGGTCGGCCTTCAGGCCGCCCAGAAGGTCGACGTTGTTGGTGGCGCCACTGTAATAGGCCGCATCGGACTTGTCGGACAGGCCGGACATGTAGCTGGGATAGCTGCCGCCGGGCAGGCCCTGGGTGGCCAGTGCCGCCTTGTAGGCGGTTTCATAGGCTGAAAGCTGGCCATTGTAGTAATAGCCCTGACGGGTGCCGATCTTGTCCATCATCTCAAAGGAATAATCCATATAAGTGATCTGGTGGAGATCGCTCCAGTCGAAAAAGGCACTGATCTTGCTGCGCTCACCGATGGGCTGCACGAATTTGGCGTTGACCTGTTGCAGGAACTGGTCGCCGTAGCCTTTCCACATCTGGCTGTCATTGCGCATGTAGGACACGTAGAACTTGGTGCCCGAGGCGTTCAGCTTGCCGGAGTCAAAGCGGATGAAGGTGTGGAAGTTCTGGTTGGAACCGAAAGACTGGCCGATCTGGCCACCCATCTTGTCCTTGGGGTCGGAGGACACGTATTCGATGGAGCCGCCGAGGTTGTTGGTGGCGGCCACGGTTTCCGCACCGGCGGAGCGAGATACGTCCATGCTGCCGACGTTTTCAGACGAAATCGCCTGGATCGGGTTTGTACCGTTGTAGTTACGGTATGTCATTTCACCGAGCGGGATGCCATCCAGCGTCATGCCGATTTCCTGCTGCTGGAAACCATGCATCATGATCTGTGCGGACCATGTATCCAGCCCCTGGGGGTCGTTGGACTGGAACATGACGCCGGGTTGCATCCCCAGGACTTTCATGGGGTTTGTGCCGGGAATGGCGCGCTGGAGCTGGGCCGCGCCGACGGTGACGGTCTGGGCGCGATAGGGATGGCCGACGACGCCGACTTCCTCGGTGCGGTGAGAGGTCAGTGCGGCGGGTGCGACATGCCGGACCGGCGCGGGGGCGGCCGTTGTCGCGGAGGTATGTGCAACCTTGCTTGTGGAAGACGTGTGGGCAGATTTGGCTTTTGCCTTGGTTGCGGCAAAGCCTGTCTGGGGTACTGCCATCGCGGTCAAGACCAGCGCGGACGTGCCGGCCGCGAGAACGCCTCTTTTGATCGCCTGCTTCATGTATCTGCTTTCACAAGTTCAGGGTTGAACCGATCACGGATCTGATTGCGGAAAGTTCCGACATCAAAATGATCTGCGGCGACAACCGATTTGCGTCAAGAAAAATGTATTTTTAAAATGTACAATTTTGAAGGCTGTTACAATATCGCATCAAACTGGCCGCGGCAGTATGAGCAGAACTGTGGCTTGTAGAACACATGCCGTAATACGGAATTCAGGTTGTAACTGGAGATTATCATTGAAAAATTCTTTGAAATAACGAATCCGGATTCCGGTCCGGAAAGCGGAGGCCCTTATAGACCGGTTAGGAAGGTCGTGTTTTTGCCTTTGCTTCCGGTGCGGATTATCCCGGTGGCATAACAGTCACTGTAAAATGTATATACAATTTATACATGTATTGCGTCCCGAAATTCGCATCTCGCCGCCGTTGTGTGATAGTCTGCGCCGCCAAAGGCAAGCATGGCGGGAACAGCGTGGCGAAAAGCGGAAAAGCAACACTTTACAGTGACCTGAAACGTCGGATCCTGACCATGGAACTGGATCCCGAAGAGGACCTTGATGAAGCCGTGATCGGGGAAGCATATGGGCTTTCCCGCACGCCCGTGCGCGAGGTGTTCCATCGCCTCGCGGGTGAAGGTTATATCGACCTTCGGGAAAACCGTGGTGCCCGCGTGGCACCCATGAACCACGCGACATTAAGGAACTTCTTTCTGGTCGCGCCCATGATCTACGCTGCCATTGGCCGCCTTGCGGTCCATAATTTCAAACCACGGCAGATGACCGATCTGGCTGACACGCAGGAACGGTTCAGAAAAGCCAGCATCGCAGAAGATGCCTACGCCATGGTCATGGAAAACAATCGTTTCCATGAAATTATCGGAGAAATGGCGGGCAGCGCCTATCTGCAACCCAGCCTGAACCGGCTGCTGATCGACCATGCCAGAATTGGCAATACGTTCTACCGTCCCCAGAATAATGAAATGCTGAGACGCCTGCGTCTGTCGGTCAAACATCATGACGGTCTGATCGAGGCGATCAAAGCCCGTGACGAGGTTGCCGTTGTCGATCTTGTTTTCGAGCATTGGGAACTTTCGCGCGAAAACATGGAAGTCTATATCGTGCCGAAGGAAATGGCGGCCGATGTCATGCCTGAAACACCTGTCGATATCAGGACAGAAAAAACACCCTGACCCTGCCGGATTTCCGCTGCTGGGCCAACCGGCGCAGATGTGTTCTCGCCGGTTGCCGGTCTGTCATGCGGGCTTCGTATCCGGGTTGCTGTCATGCTGGCCGGCAGGGTTAGGGGCCGGCCAGCATGTCTTGTCTGCTCAGGGCTGGGGCGTGTCGATCCAGATTGTCTTGAGTTCGGTATACTGGTCGTGCGCCCAGGCGGATTTGTCACGTCCACCAAACCCGGACTGGTTATACCCGCCGAACGGGGTTGAGGAATCCCCTTCGCCAAAGCAGTTGACCGTCACCACGCCTGCGCGGATTTCGCGCGCCAGACGTAAGGCATTGCGCAGGTTGCCGGTATAGACAGAGGCGGCCAGGCCGTAGACCGTGTCGTTTGCGAGGGTGATCGCTTCTTCTATCGTCTCGAATGTCGTGACAGCCAGTACGGGGCCGAACACTTCCTCGCGGAACAGGCGGGCGTCGGGTGTTACGCCATCAACAATGGTTGGCTCCACGAAAATACCGTGCTCGGTGCCGCCGCCCAGAACAACCGGGCGTTTTTCCGCAACAATTTCGTCGAGAAATTCGCGAACCTTGTTGAAATGCGCCCGGCTGACCAGCGAGCCCAGGCGGTTTTCGGGGTCGAGCGGGTCGCCCATCTTCCAGTCGCGCAGGTGAACGGCAATCCGCCTGAGCAGTTCGTCCTTGATGTCGGCATGCACGATCAGCCGTGATGAGGCCGAGCAGTTTTCGCCCATGTTCCAGAAGGCGCCGTTCACAACATGGGAGGCAACTCTGTCGAGGTCCTCGGCATCTTTCAGGACCACGGCAGGATTTTTGCCACCACATTCAAGAACAATGCGTTTGAGGTTGGACTCCGCGGCATAGGACAGGAACCGCCGCCCGGTCGCGGTGGAGCCGGTAAAGCTGACCATGGCGACATCCATGTGCCGTCCTATCGGTTCGCCTACCTCTGCCCCGCCGGGCACGACATTGAACACCCCGGCGGGAATGCCGGCCTGCTGCGCGAGTTCCGCCACCCGCAATGCCGTCAACGCTGTTTCGGGCGCGGGTTTTACCACGACCGAACACCCGGCGGCGAGGGAGGGTGCGATCTTCCAGGCCAGCATCAGCAGCGGGAAGTTCCATGGCAGGACAAGACCCACCACCCCAATGGGTTCGCGCACGACCAGGGCCAGCGCGTTCGATCCTGTCGGGGCGGTGCTGTCATAAATCTTGTCGATCAGTTCCGCGTGCCAGCGGATGGTGCCGATTGTCTCCGGCAGGTCTATGGTCTGGCATTCATGCACAGGCTTGCCGCTGTCCAGACTTTCCATGACCGCAAGTTCATGGGCGTTGTCTTCCAGCAGGTCGGCCAGACGAAGCAGAACCTGCTTGCGTTCGGCGGGGGAGCGCTTATGCCAGCGCCCGTCCTCGAACGCGGCCTTGGCGGCGGCGACAGCTACGTCGACATCTCGCGTGTCGTAGGCTTCGATCGCGGTCAGAACCGCACCGGTGGCGGGGTTGGTCGTCTCGAACGTCGTGCCGGACGCAGCCGGGCGGAACGCGCCGTTTATAAAGGCCTGTGTGGGCAGCACCAGACCTTTGGCGATTGCCGCGTATTGTGCGGCAGAAAGAAGCTCAGCCATGGGTGGACTGCCCTGTCACTGCGGCGACATCGCTTTTCAGTGCGGCGATAATGGCACGCAGGCTCTCGGTTTCGGCGTCATCAAGCGGTTGCAGGGGGGCGCGCACGCCACCGGTCTTCAATCCGATCAGCGCTGTTCCGGCCTTGATGGCCTGTACGAACTTGCCGCCTTCAAGGAAGTCCATAAGCGGGAGCATTGCGCTCATGATCCGGCGGCCTTTGTCAAAATTGCCTTCGACCACGCAGGCTTCGTAAAGAGCGACATGTTCGGCCGGCACGAAGTTGGACCCCGCGCACACCCAGCTTTTCGCACCCCAGGCAAAGAATTCCAGCGCCTGGTCGTCCCACCCGCAGGACAGGCCAACGCTGGGATAATTGCGTGCAAGGCTGTGGACACGGGCCATTTCGCCCGAACTTTCCTTGATCGCGACAATATTGGTAACATCCGCCACGGCGTCGAAAAATTCGTCAGTCATGCACACGCCCATGCGGGCCGGGTAGTTATACAGCATGATCGGCAGGCCGGCGGCCTTGTCGATGGCTTTCACATGGGTCGCGATTTCCTGCTGGGTCGGCAGGGCGTAAGGCGGGGTCGTAACCAGTATGGCGTCGGCCTTGATATCCTTCGCGGCTTTTGCGTAAGCGATTGCATCTTCCGTGCGGGTGGCACCCGTGCCTATTACCAGCGGCAGGCGGTTGCCCACGACATCTTTCGCACGGGCCGCAAGGTCGAAGCGTTCCTGCATGGTCTGTGCATAATATTCGCCCGTCGATCCGCCGATGATAATGCCGTGGACCTTGCTGGCAATCAGATGTTCCAGAACATCGGCGAAAGCCGCGTGGTCGATATCGCCCTCAGGCGTGAGCGGCGTGATCGCGGGTGTGTAAATACCGTTGAAAAGCATTGTATTTTTCCTTGTCCGGGTGGCGGTTATGCAACCGGGCACCACTGTTGGGGAACGGGGGTCACGTCCGTCATGTGTCCAGCGACGCGGCTTCGGCCAGGTTGAGGGAGCCGGTTTCAGGGGCGAGTATTATGGCCGATGCAAGACCCACTGCGGAAACTGCCGCTGCGGCATACATGGTGTATGCGATGCCCAGAGTGTCGAGCGACAGGGGAACGAGATAAGTGCCGATGGCAGCGCCAACACGCGAGAGCGAGGTGCCGCAGCCTACGGCTACGGCGCGGATCTCGGTGGGAAACAGCTCGTTGGGATAAACAAGTTGCAGCACCTGCGCGCCACCGATGAAAAAAGCGTAGGCGCCAAAAGCAAGCAGGATCACAAGTGAAGGGCCATTGGCCTCCACACCCAGCACAAGCAGGGCCAGGCTGGACCACAGAAAGCTCTGGATCAGCATCGGCCGTCGCCCCATGGCGTTGATGAACGCCGTGGCTGCAACGCAGCCGATCACGAACATGAGCGTAATGGCAATAGACCCGTAAGCGGCCCATTTGCCATGCAGGTTGAGGGCCAGCAGAACCTTGGGTGCGAAGGCATAGACCGCGAATACGGGAATGACCGAACAGGTCCAGAACAGAATGACGAACACAAGTCTTGTGCCGTAACCCGAGCGTAACAGGTCAAGGAGCGACACCTTGCGCGTCTGGGGGAGTTCGGGCAGGTCTGCCGTGGAATAGGTGTTGCCATATACCTGCCTGATGACGGCATTGGCGTCCTGTGTGCGGCCCTTGCTTAACAGCCAGCGTGGAGATTCGGGTGTGCCGATGCGTACAAGCAGCAGCGCAAGACCGATAAGTGCCGAGCTTGCAAGGGCCAGACGCCACCCCTGGGCACCGCCAGCGCCAAGGATCATGTTGCCCACGATATAGGCCGTGGCCGCCCCCGCGAACCACATGATCGTCAGTGTGGCCAGGCGGGGTCCGCGGTGGCGCCGGGGCAGGAATTCAACGAGCAGGGCCGTTGCGACCGGGTATTCTATGCCGACCCCGATGCCGATGAAAAAGCGGCAGGTGAACAGGAAGATGGGGCCGTTCACCCAGAGCTGGGCAAGCGAGAAGACAATGAAAAGCGTGGGGCCGACAAAGAAAATGCGCTTGCGACCGAAATGATCGGTCAGCGGGCCGCCGATCAGTCCACCGCAGAAAATGCCGATCAGCGCTGACGCGGCAATCAGCCCCTGCCACAGGCTGGACAGTTGCAGCGCGGCTGAAAGCCGGACCATACCAACGCCGATAATGCTCAGAACATACCCATCCACGAACGAACCGCCGCCAGAACGTACAGTCAGCAGGCGGTGAAAGGTACTGAGCGGCAGGTCCTCCAGCGTGGGGGGCTGTCCGCCGTTTGCGTGCGTCGGGGGGGTATGGTTCGGGCGCATCAGGCTTCCCGTCCCGCGCGGAACTGAGCCCAGGCAAGGTTCAACCGTACGCCGATATCCAGAATGGGAGAAGGCGGGTTGCGGTTGGGGCCGGGAAAGGCTGCCAGAAAATCGACAAGATCGCTGTCCTTGCCCGCCAGCAGATCGGCCAGCAGCATGCCCATGGCGGTACCGCGCGTGACCCCCAGCCCATTACAGCACAATGCGCCGTATACATTGGAAGCCAGTTTCCCGAACCGGGACTGGTGATTGCGCGCAATGGCAAGAGAACCGCCCCAGGTATAATCGAACGTGACATCGGGCAGCATGGGAAAACGGCGACTAAACGATGTACGATGTCGCTGCGCAAAACGTTTCAGATAATGCGGATGGCTGCGCCCGTCCGGATTGTAGCTGAAGCTGTTGCGCACCAGAATGCGGTTGTCATGCGTGCGGCGCAGGGTGGTTCCGGCCGGGTCGGCGGGAATAAGGCCCCAGAAGTCCCTGCCGCCCAGTCGTTCCTGTTCATCCGTGTTCAGGGGGCGGGTCAGGCTGCCATATGTGAAAACAGGCAGCATGCGGCCACGCAGAAAACCGAACTGCATGCCAAAGGCATTGTTGGTCAGCAGCAGTTTGTCCGTGACGATACGCCCGCCCGCATGGCCCAGAACGGTCTGCGCCCCATACTCCACAGTGGAAATGGGGGTGTTTTCGTACAGTGTGACATTGGGCGGCAGACTGTCCGCCAGCCCTTTTACCAGAGCCGCGGGCTGGACCAGCATGGTGCCCGGCGTAAACAGCGCCTTGCGGTAGAATGACGTGCCGATATGGTCGCGCAGGGTGTCGGCCTCGAGCATGGTGTATGGCTGCTCAAGCGTGTCCAGGCCCTGGCGGTAGGCATCGAGAACGGCAACGCCCCGGTCTTCCACAGCGGCCTGATATTTGCCCGACGCACGCAGGTGGCAGTCGATGTTGAATTGCGCGACCAGATCCCGCAGCGCGGTCTGGCCCAGCAGATTCAGCTTGAGCACCATGCGTGCGGTCGCGATATCTCCAATATAATTGTCGGCGGCTATGTCATGGGGCAGGTCGATGGCAAAGCCGGCGTTCCGCCCGGACGCGCCATAGCCTACCTCCTGTGCGTCAAGCAGGACGATTTCGTCCTGTGGAAAATGGGTCGCCAGTTGGCGTGCCAGGGCCAGCCCGGTAAAGCCCGCGCCTACAATGGCCCACGGCACGCGCCGTTCGCCCATATGCGGGGCATTGGGGGTGCGGGGCGGGCTGAGGTGAAACCAGCCGCATGTCGTGTCATCGGCGGGAAGTTTTTGGATGATCGTCATGGTATGACCCTGCGGGCTGGACGCGATGGCGCGCGCGACTAGAAAAGGGGGACATCCAGTCCTTCGGGGGTGACGTAATCGGCCATGCGTCGGCGCGACAGGTCGAAATGGGCACGCACCAGCGCACCGGCCCGTTCCACGTCACGCTGTTCGATCGCGTCGATAATCTGGTCATGCTGCACCACTGCCGTGTCGAAGCTCTGGCGCATTTCCTCGGTTACGGGGTCCTGGTAAAACGTCATGCCCAGGCGGGAATGATCGAGCAGCAACCGGCGCAGGCTTGGCAGCAGATAGGCATTACGGGCCATCTGCCCGATCTCCAGATGAAACTGGTCGTTATAGAAAACACGCTTGCGGGCGTCGTTTTCGGCAATGGCGGTCCGAAAGTGGTGCTGGGTCTGTTTCAGCGCCGCGATATCGTCCGCGGTGGCGTTGGTCGCCGCCAGTTGCGTGGTCGCGGCATAGATCAGGGGGGCTGCCACAAAGAAACTGCGCAGGGACTGATAGCTCATGGGGGATACGCGTGCCGGCCGGTTCGGCTCCAGTTCGAGATAGCCCTCCGCCGCAAGCTGGCGCATCAATTCTCGCACCGGTGGCCGCGACAGGCCGAATTCCTCGCTCAGCGCCAGTTCGTCGACAATCGCGCCGGGTGCGAGTTCCATATTGCCGATCCGCTGCCGCAGGGCCTCGTTCAGAAGCGCCTTGCGATCGGACGACGGAGCCGCGTCGCACTGGCTTTCTCCGGGCTTTTTCATGCATCACTCTCCATTGCAGGGGCAGAATAGACATATTGTAGACATTGAGTCTATCCTCAATCGTAATGATCGGGAACCGTGACGGGAATGGGCGGTCGGGGCGGAACGCATAAGCCGCGCAGGGGCGGGATTAGGGAGGGGCTGATAGCGGTTGATCACCATATAATGTCGCAAACCATGATCGCTTTGCCCGTATCTGTTGGAGTGTTGTTGGCGCTTTGGTGTGTGGCTATCGTTCGTCCAGCTCTGCCTGTTGTGCTGGGTTGCCTGGCGTCCGCGCTGGTTCCCATACTTATGTTTCCGGCCTGCTGGACGGGTTGAACGGTGCCGTCACCCTCTGGGATCTGCCATGAAGCACCTTTTCCTGGAGCTGGTGCCCAGTTTTGCGCCAGATTGGTCATGTGTTTTTTGGGGGCGTGGATCGACCTGCTTGAATGGCGTGCCCTGAGCCGATGTTGGCCCGTGCGCACGTCGCAGTCCCTCTGGGGCCTGTTGCGCGGGTGTTGATGATCAGTCCAGCCAGACGCCCCATTCAGTGCGATAAACTCGCTACAATCCATGCAAAAAGCTGCCTTGCATTTTTATATATGAGCCGCCTATTTTTGGGGTGTGCACACTATGCTAAAGAAAAGGTTCTTTAGAGATAGAAACGGTGCAGGACAAAAATGCTGAAATCCGGAATGAGTATGTCTGATATAGGCATAAAAAAATTATTCGGTTTTTTTGTTCTGTATGTTGTAATTGCTTATATTTCGATGAAATATACGGTCTATTATAATGGTCATTCAACCATATGGCCAGCAGACGCCCTCATGCTTGCGGCTATCTTCTCCAAGCAAATCAAAAATATTAATGCTGTCACGCTGATAACTTTTCTTGCAAATACCGTCAGTCATTATGCGTGCGGATATCATGGCTTAAGTGTCCTGTGTTATGCGGGTATCAGTTCGCTGCAAATATTTTTATCGAACAAAGCCTATATCAGATTTGTCGGGAATGGCATTTTATTTTCAGAATATAAGTACATTATAAAATTCAACTTATACTCAGGTCTTGTATTTCCTTTTGTGTGTGCGTTACTGGGGGCCGCATCGAATGCGGCGTTCTCTGGCACCTTGTCTCTGAATGATTTGTCCGGCTGGTTTTTTGCTTTATCACTGGGGAATATAACGTTTACGCGCCCTTTTACGTATATTCTTGACGGAACACTTGTCAAAAACATACGAAATTTTGCAAAGAACGGACTTAAAAAATCATTTCTGGCATTTATGTCCATATCCATTACATTGTATGCCGCATATTATGTATTCCATCAGATAAAATATCCTTTTTTGTTTATAACGACATCATTGGTTATTTCTAACTCTCTTATTTCGGAAGAGGTTTTTGGATCGATCGTCGTGATGATGATTGCGGTCATGGCGACAAGAGCAACATTCGATTTAACGGGCCCCATAGCGCTGATGCAGGCCGGGTATTTAGGCCGCCAAGCTGTTCTGCAGACCTACCTTATTTTTACCGTTTTCACGGAAAGAGCGGTTTCTGTCCTGTTTATGAGAAATAAAACCCTGGCCCAAAGTGTTGCAGAACGAGAGCAAATGCTCGCGCTGGTCATGGTCAATTCAACAGACTGCATGATCAGTATCGACCGGGATGGCGTATGTCTGTGGGCGGGGGGAGCGTCTGTGCCGCTTCTGGGGTATGACGCTCAAAATATACAGGGTAAACATCTGATGGATATTCTCACAATATCGGATAAAGATCGGGGTCTGATAAAAGAGTATTTTGCAAATGAACGGCAGCAGCATGTATTTTTTGCCGCTGTCCCTGTTTCCAACCAGAGCCTGTCGCTCAGTCTGAGCCTCCGTAAATCTGTTACGAATGGCATTGTTTCCGGTGCAATTGTCACTGTAAATGACATTAGCGAAGAAACACATAAAATAGCGATTGCTGTTGAAAAGTCGGAAAAAGATCCTCTGACGCATTTGCTTAATCGCGCCGGCTTTAACGAGAAAATGAAAAGCATAACAGCCGGGAAGGAAGATTTGTATTGTATTTCTTATATAGATATCGATCATTTTAAAAATATTAATGATACATATGGCCATGACGCAGGCGATACGATTTTGACGGACGTTTCAGAGTTGATGCAGAATTTTATACATCCACATGACATTCTTTCACGGTTTGGGGGAGATGAATTTGTTATTGTGCATTTGATTACAGAAAGCGATGCGAAGGCATTCTTTGGCACTCTTGTCGCTGAAATTGAAAATACGACCTTCACTTTAAGCAATAACGTAGAAATAAAAATTACAATCAGCTGTGGGTTCACGCGTTATTAATCAGGCAAAACGGTGGACAGCATTATTCAGGAGGCGGACACAGCACTTTATACGGCGAAAAAATCTGGCAGGAACCGTATTTGTGAATTTTCCGCAGATCTGGTGAATTAACGCTATCATAATCCGAGTGGGTCATGGGGCGTCTGTCATTGCGGCAGGTCCATGGTTAATGGGAAATGGACGTTGCGCGTTTATACTGCGTCAGACCATACCAGCGCGCACACAGGGTGGCCAGTTTTTGCCGGACCGAGACGAACCGTCGCCCGATGGCATTTTTTAACAGGGGCATGTAGAAACTGCGCGGGAAACGCGCCAGTTTCCGCCGGAAAGAACTGCCAGGTATGAAATATGTCTCGGGTCTTCCCTCGTAACGGATCGTGCTGGCAATATAGCGGTGCGTATCGAGAACGGGGTGGATCAGTTCATTTGCATCGGGGTTTTTGACATCGTCTTCCAGAAAGGCCGGCTCATGGCTGTAGCGTGCAAGTGTCGCATAGGATGATAATTCCCCCAGCCGGAATCCCGCCAGGGCGAGTTCCGTGGGAATAAAAGCTTCACAATGGGGCCAGTGTGTCAGGGTGCCCTCAAGAAACCGGGCGGACAGGGCAAGGCGTCGTTCAAAAAGGAAACGCACCGCCCTGTTGGAGAAAATTCCGAACGGTAAAAGCATTTTGACAATATCTTTGTCAGCGTAAAGGTCTGAGCAGGTGGTGCGGAACCACCAGTTTTCCAGTGTTGGCCCTTTTGTCGTACCGACAAGATCCACGCTGTCATGCGCGACCTTTATCATCATGCGGTCGAGATCTGTATTGGCGACGACATCGTATTCGAACAGGATATAATAGTCATAATCGGGGTGGGTCTGTAAGAAGTAATATAGCGCGTAATCGACATTGTTCCATAACATTTCCCCCTTTCCGCCACGGGCCAGTCCCATGGCCTCCAGGTCGTGTTCCGTAAAGGTCATGAACGGCAGCCCGGCAACCGCGGGGCATGAGCCCGAGGTATTATTGGCAAGGATATGGACATCGCCATGCCGGACTGTCTGGCGCATTCTGGCGAACTGCCGTTCTACAAAATCGTCCCAGACATGCGTGCGGAACAGAACTGCGTAACGAGGGGGATGGTCCATTGCCGTGTCATCCGGAAGCCTGGGTGGAATACGCCATCAGATCGATCTGAACGGTTCACAGAATTTCCAGCGTCGGGATGGGCACCACAAACCGGCCGCCCCATTCCCTGATATCGGACATCTGGGACATGATTTCATCTTTCAGGTTCCAGGGCAGAATAAGCACGTAGTCCGGCCGTGCCTTGCGGAGCGCGTCGGGGTGCAGAATGGGAATGCGTGTGCCCGGTAGAAGCAGGTTCTGTTTGTAGGGGCTGGCGTCGACGGTAAAGGGGATCAGTTCGGGGCCGATGCCGCAGTAATTGAGCAACGTGTTTCCCTTTGCGGGCGCGCCATAGGCCGCCACCACGGCCCCGTTCCTGTGGGCCTTGATAACAAAGTCCAGAACATCGCATTTGATCGTGACGATCCGCCGGGAAAAATCACGATAGGTCTGCATGTCCTCAAGACCGCCTGCGCGCTCGCGGGCAATCAGGTCTTCCACTGACTGTGCCGTGGGTAGAAAGACATTGGTGGAGGGGGTGGCGTAAACACGCAAGGATCCCCCGTGGGTTGGCAGTTCCTCGACATCGAATACGCGCAGGTCATGCATGGCAAGGGCTCGCCGCATGACCAGCAATGACAGATAGGAAAAATGTTCGTGGTAGATGGTATCGAACTGATACTGCGAGATCAGTTGCAGCAGGTGCGGAAATTCAAAGGTGACGACACCATCCTCAGCCAGCAGGACCCTGAAACCTTCCAGAAAGTCGTGCAGGTCGGGCACATGGGCCACGACATTGTTGGCGACCATCAGGTTTGCGGTATAGCCTGCGTCTTTCAGGCGGGTGGCTGTCTGGCGGCCAAAAAAAGCTATATCTGTCGGAATGCCTTTTGCTATCGCGACTTCCGCGACGTTGGCGGCGGGTTCCACCCCCAGCACGGGAATGCCAGCCTGCGAGGCATATTGCAGAAGATATCCGTCATTGGACGCAACTTCCACGACAAGGGACTGGGACCCAAGCCCGAAGCGTGAAACCTGCTTGCGAATATAGGCCTGAGCGTGCCTTAGCCAGCTTTCGGAATAGGAGGAAAAATACAGATAGTCCCCGAATATGGCCTGCGGCGATTCAAATTCGGCCAACTGGACCAGATGGCAGTCATCGCAGATAAACGCATGCAGGGGATAGAACGCCTCCATCGCGTTTTCGAGTTCGGGTTTTATATAGGAATTGGCCAAAGGCGACAGGCCCAGATTGGCGACACTTGTTTTCAGGGCAGCTCCGCACAGGCGGCAATGCGTTACGGCTGCGTGGGGAACCTCCGGCACGGACTGGCTCGCCGGGCTTTGGGGGGAGAGGGTTACAGGATCCATTGCCGTGCCTTTTCAAAAAAGAGTGTAGCAGCGCCCTTGTTCCAGACGGCCCGTTCCGGGTCCCTGCTACAGGGTGGAAAATGCCATGGGCCGGTAAGGAGGCCATGCCCGGTCCTGCTCGGAAATACAGGTGACGGGCAGGGGCCAGACAATATTCAATACCGGATCGTCGAACTGTATTCCCGTGCCGGAACCGGGGGAATAGATATGGGACATGGCGTAAAAAACCTCGACATCATCCGTCAGGGTCTGGAATCCATGGGCACATCCGGCAGGAATATAAAGCAGCCAGTCGTCATAGGCGTCGAGAACAAAGGACTGTTTTTTCAGATAACTGGCGGAATCCGGGCGCACATCGCATACAATGTCCTGTATTGTGCCCCGGATGCAGCGTACCAGCTTGACCTCGGTATGGGGCGGGCGCTGGAAGTGCATGCCCCGGACGGTGCCTGCCCGGACCGTTCTGGAACTGTTCATCTGCACAAAGTCGGCACACAGGCCATGTGCGGTAAATTCATCACGGCAGAACAGCCGCCCGAACGAACCCCGGTCGTCGATATGGCGTTCGATACCGATCCTCCACAAGCCTTCGATCCCGGTCGGCTCAAAGATCATAGTTACCCCATATCAGTATGAGATCCGTCCAGCCCGGTGCTGTCAAAAGGGGCTGCGTCTTTAAGGCGATCTCACCGGAAAAAGTTTCCATGATATGAAAAAATCGTCATGCGTTTTCGGGGCGGATGACGATATCGGTCAGTTCCAGTCGCCGCGATGTGCGCAGGCAGTACAGGACGGTCTGGGCAATGTCATCCGGCTGGAGCAGCGCCGGGGGGGTGAGGGTTCCGGCCTCATTTTCCAGCACTTTTTGCAGCATTGCAGTATCCGTGCGGCCGGGAAACACGTTCAGCACCCGGACATGGCGGCCCTTCAGGGACGGGCGCAGGGCATCGGCGGCGTGTTTCAGGGCGCGTTTGCTGGCGGCATAGGCTTCATGCGCATGACCAGCGGGGCTCAGGGCGGCTGTGGAGTTGATGAAAACAATCTGCCCGTGTGCCTGAATGATAGCTGGCAGGCACAGGGAAGACAGCGCCATGGGGGCGGTGACATTGATCGCATCCAGCCGTGTGACGGTCGGGCCGTTATCGGCTGGGCCGGGCAGGAACAGCCCTGCGGAATGAACCAGGATGTCCAGCCGGTTGGCGCACAGGCGGGCCAGCGCGTGGCGGGCGCTCTCATCCGTCAGGTCGGCCGGACATACGGTCGTACGGGTTTTACCCAGCAAAGCTGCCAGGGCCTGTAAAGGGGCTGTGCTGCGTCCGCTGAGAATGACATGGCAGCCCGCATCCACCAGGTGCCGGGCAATGGCCGCCCCTATGCCGCCAGCCGCGCCGGTGACGACTGCGATACTGTCTTTTTCGGGAAAGCTCATGAGAGAAAACACTCCTGACCGGCTGGAAATGCGGCTCTGACTGCGGGCGCTTTCGCACGCGGTTCATGGTGTTTACGATCCGGCGTACCTTTTCGGATAACGTGGCGCGCATATTCACGAAAACGTGTTTGTAAGCCGCTATCTCGAACGGCAATGGCGACGTTGAACGCAATAAGGCACGGCAACGACAAAGATGGTTGTTTCCGGACCGGATATTCGAAACAGGATCTGGCAGCAGGTCGTTTTTTAAAAGCGTTCATGTGGTTTCATGCAAGGGTTCTGGAGTGTGTTTTTCCAGCCAGTCGATTCCATAAGCGTTCATGCGCCGCCGGGATGACGATCCGGTCGGGCATATCAGCAATGGTTGAGGTCAATGGCGGGTCGGAAGCCCGATCAGCCTGCGCCATACGCCGCGCATACAGTGAGTGTAGCCGCCCCTGCGCGATGTGGATTTTATCGATACGGATCAGAGGGGCGGGCGTGCCGCCACGCCATTTGCACACGTAGGCAGGCATATCCATCAGCAACAGCGCCGCCATCTGCCGGCGCCAGCACGGACGAGACAGACAATGCATATTCTGGTCGTTGGGAACATGGGGTATATCGGTCCTGTCGTTGTAAGGCACATGCGCACGAGGTTCCCCGACGCGCGCATTGTCGGATACGATTCCTCGCTGTTCGGGCAATCGCTGACCACGCGCGGCCCCCTGCCGGAAGTTTTTCTGGATGCCCAGTATTTTGGCGATGTGCGTGACCTGCCCGCAACCGTGCTGGAGGGGGTGGACGTGGTCATTCATCTGGCGGCCATTTCCAACGATCCCATGGGGAACCGCTTTGAAGCCGCGACAGAAGCCATCAACCGCGATGCCAGCATAAAGGTGGCCGAAGCCGCCGCCCGGGCCGGGGTGGGGCATTTTGTCTTTGCCTCCAGTTGCAGTGTGTATGGATGTGCCGCCGGTGCGCCACGGACCGAGACCGATCCTGTGGAGCCGCTGACAGCCTATGCCCGCTCCAAGATCGAAACCGAACGTGCCCTGCAAAAGGCCGATCGGGGCGATATGATCGTGACATGCCTGCGCTTTGCCACGGCCTGCGGCTTTTCAGCCCGGTTGCGCCTGGATCTGGTTCTGAACGATTTTGTGGCCAGTGCGCTGACAACGGGCGAAATCGTGGTGCTGAGCGATGGTACGCCATGGCGGCCACTGATCCATGTGCGCGATATGGCACGCGCTATCGAATGGGCCATGCTGCGCACGGGTGAGCCCATGCTGGTGATCAATGCCGGCAGCGACACATGGAACTATACGGTGCGGGACCTGGCCGAAGCGGTGGCGGCGCAGTTGCCCGGCACGACGGTCAGCATCAATACCGCGGCCCCGCCCGACCGACGCTCCTACAAGGTCGATTTTTCGCTGATGGCCGAACTCGCGCCCGATCATCTGCCGCGTATGACCCTGAATGCGGCAATCGGGGAGTTGATAGACGGATTGCAGGGGATTGGTTTTGCGGATCGGGAGTTTCGGCAGTCACCGCTTATCAGGCTGCATGCGCTGGCAGGCATGATGGAGGATGGCAGGCTGTCGCATGATCTGCGTTGGGTCGCGTAAAGAAACACCTGCGACGACGGGCCTGCTGTACGGGGTGGGAACGTGCGTCCCCGTTGGTGTCGCGTGTCGTATGGCAGGTCATGCAGGCCCTGCGCGAAGCAGGCGTGCCGCGCGGCTTATGCTGCCTGCGATGCGCGGTGTCTGTGTGCATACAAATTATGGAAACATGGGAACTTTAAGCCTTTCTAAAAGATTATTCGCAAGGCCGGTACGTGCAGCGCGTCCGGTTTGCATGCCAGGCGGATGGGTGAACCAGGACCGGCCGGGCCCAGAAGGAGAAGAACGTCATGAAAGCCGTCATCCTGTCGGGTGGTTATGGCACACGTCTGATGGAAGAAACCCAGAGCAGGCCCAAGCCCATGGTCGAGATCGGGGGGCGGCCCATTCTGTGGCATATCATGAAAATCTATTCTCAGTCGGGTATAAACGACTTTGTTATTCCGCTAGGTTACAAGGCGGAAATGATAAAGCAGTATTTCGCAAACTATCATCTGCTGTCGGCCGATATCACGGTCGATTTTCAGTCCGATTCCATCAGCATGCTCAAACGCACGGCCGAGCCATGGCGCGTCACGCTGGTTGATACGGGGCTCGAAACCATGACAGGCGGTCGCCTTAAGCGCCTGCGTTCCTACCTGGACGATGAACCGTTCTGCATGACATACGGTGATGGCGTGGCCGAAATCAATGTCAGTAACACGGTCGATTATCATAAAAGCCACGGGCGTATCGCAACCGTAACGGCAGTCAAGCCACCTGCGCGGTTTGGTGCGCTGGAGATTGAAAACGGACGTGTGGGCGCATTTCGCGAAAAGCCCATAGAGCAGAGCTATGTCAATGGTGGTTTTTTTGTGCTCTCGCCGGGGGTTTTCGACTATCTGGACGATGACGAAACCGTTTTCGAACGCGGTCCGCTTGAACGTCTGGCCCAGGATGGAGAACTGATGGCGCTCAAGCACGACGCCTTCTGGCATTCCATGGATACATTGCGTGACAAGCGCCATCTTGATGAACTATGGGCCACACAGCAAGCGCCGTGGCGCATGTGGTAAGCCTGCCGGGGCTGGTTGCGCGTTCAGTCGGGGTTGGCGCGCACCAGCCCGGCCTTGTCCAGTGCCTGTGCGGCGGCCATGACCGCCGCGAACGGCTTGCCTGAACGTTCGGCAATATCGAGCAGCGAATGCGCGCCGTCGGCCAGGTTGAGAACCCAGAGCAGCGTCATCTGGTCAATGGCGTGACCGGGTTCGGCGTCGGTGGTGTTTGTGCCGCCGATCACCTTGTAAAGTCCCCGGCGGCCCAACTGGGGTTCGCAGAAGGGGTTCAGGCTGGTCAGTGTCGTATCGGCTTCCATCATCCCGATCATGTTTGCAATGATACGATACGAGCCCGCAAGGGCTGCCGGGGTTATGAAATCCAGATTGTCGGCCGATGTGTGGTACTGCGCGAAGGTCCCGTTGCGCGAACGCATGAGACAGCCGACAGGCAGGTTGAAGCCGGGCGAGCAATATTGCCGTTCGTCATAACCGTAGGGCTCGAAAGGCACGATCTGTGCTCCCGGCCAGCGGGCGAGCAGATAGGCGGCATAGCGGTCCACCGGGGCATTGGTCCGTCGTGACTGCTTGTAGGTGGGGGGGGCTTCATCTCCCAGGCAGCTCAGCACCAGCCCATGGCGGATACGCTCTACCGTGTCGCGGTTCATGGCCAGCCATGTGATCGCCCCGATTGTGCCCGGTATGAACACGAACCGGTATGACAACCTGCGCGCAGGCCCGGACTGGAGTGCCCGCGCCAGCTCGATCGCTATGGCAATGGAGGAAAGATTGTCATTGGCAAGCGATGGATGGCAGCAATGAATTGAAAACAGGACTTCATCCGGTTGATCGCCAGGGACAAGAACCTCGCCATAGCTCAGCACGCCCGGGCGCAGTTCGGTATCGATGTCGATATCGTATTCGGGCTCGGTCAGGGCGGCACGCTGGTGTTCAGACACGCAAAAACCCCAGCCTTCGGTGTAATAGCTGGTGCGATAGGGGATCAGGTCCGGCTGTTCCGGCAGGGAGTGCAGATGCTGCTCCAGCACCGCGCGCGTGACACGGCCCTGAAAGGGGGCGCTGTACTGCACAAGGTGCAGGTTGCAGTGCGCGAAGTCGATCACGGTCTCACCATTTGTGCGGCAGATACGCGCCTTGCGGACAGCCCATTCCAGCGGCACCTGCCAGTCGAAGACCTGCGTGCCGCTGCCGACGTGGTGAATGTGAAAATTCGCGATATGTTGGCCAATATAGGAAAGTGTCTGGCGAATGCCCTCTCCGGTAATACTGCGGCATATGGGGAAGAGGCGGCGGGCATGGTCGTGTAACTGGTCTGGTTTGCCGCCTGTGGGTGCGCCGGGTATGATCAGGGGGAAGGCGCATAGGGTCATGGAGTATCCTCGATTGGTTGGAGGCATGATCGTCTTGCAAAACAAGACGCCTTCTCCAGACACGAACGGAGGCTTGACCCTCGGGTTCCCCCGGTAGGTGAGAACTCAGGGGGGGGGGGGGAAGAAAACGGTGTGCGGGCTTATGCCCGGTCTTGAGTCGCACGGCGTGTTCCACCCTGGGGGCGAACAGTTCCGTGCCGCTCAAGACCGGCAGGGCTGCCAGAACCGGCGGCTGCGCATGATAGCCCCGGCCTTTTCAGGCAACTGGCGGTGCCTGCCGGTGCGGCAGGGGCCCGCGCGGCGTGCTGGAGCCGCGTAGAAAGGGGGGCGCGGTATCGGGACAAATGGCATTCCGGCCGTATGAACAGGCCGGAATGCCGGGATTTTTCAGGCTGCCTGGCCGACGGCAAAATCGTTCTGGCGGGCCCGGCTCTGCTTCTTTTCGAGCATTTCCGTGTGGCGTCGTGCTTCGGGCGAAATACGCAGGCACAGGGTCAGCACACCGGCGGCAAGGTAGAGGCCCGAAAACGTCCAGATTACCCCTTCCAGTCCCATGCCAAACCAGGATTCACAAACCCCGACGACTGCCGGTCCCACCCATGTGCTGGCACCCGCACCCAGCCCCAGAATGGACAGCGCCGCGGCTTTTTCCTTGGGGCAGATCAGCGGCATCAGGCCGGACATGGGCACAAAGGCCGCGACCGTTCCACCGTAGATGAAACCCATGATGGCGGCTGCGGTAAAGTTGCCCGGGTACCAGAGCGGCACGTAGTAGAAGAGCGGAATGGTAACGCAGCAGCCTACACACCCGCCAACGGCCACGACAAAGCGGTGGCCAAGCTTGTCGGCCAGCATGCCTGCGACAAGGTTGAAAAGAATGTTGCCCAGAAAGATCAGGGACAGAAGGTCCAGCCACAGGGCTTGCGAAAAATGGAGCTGATCGATGAAGAAAGCCGGCATGATCGCGAGGAATGCATATTCGGAGGACGTGTCGACCGTGCGGATAATGCCGGCCGCGAGGGTTTTGGGTTCACGCCACATGATGCTGATGGAGCCGAAAAAAACCTGTTTCCTGTCGGCGCCCGCGGCGACCAGAGGTTTCGATCCTGTTTGTTCGCGGACCAGCAGCAGCGCGATCAGGCCACCTGCGATCACCAGACCAAGCGAACTCCAGAACGTCGCCAGTTCGCCGATATAGGGAATGGTGTAGCGCGCGAATTGCGACCCCAGCGTGGGCAGGCCGGCGGAAAAGGAGAACCAGAACCACCCGGCGGCGGAGCCAAGCATGCGCGCCGGGGTTACAGCCGCAATCCAGACCAGAAAACCATAGGCAAACAACGGATAGGCAAAGCCACGCAATGTATAGAACAGCAGCGTCATGCGCAGGTTGTCAGGCCCCAGACCCAGCGACAGAAAGCCGACCTCAAGCGCGGCCCACAACACCAGCCCGGCCCACATGGTGCGGCGTGGCCCGTAAAGGTCCGACAGGGGGCCGGAAAGCCATGCAGATATCATGACGGCTACGCCATAGGTGGTGAACATCAGGTTCACGTCGCCCTGGGTATGGCCATGGTGCAGCATGTAGGTGTCGAGATAGCCTGCCTCGACACCGTCACCGACCATAAACAGCAGCAGGCCGATAAAACCGAAAAACAGGGACTGGGGAATACCAAGGCGCGCGGCAAATCCGCGATCCTGCATAGCTGTCTGAGGGCCTGTCTCTGGCAAGACGCTCTCTCCTTATCAAATTGACTGCAGCCCGCGACATAAGAAAGCCCGAAGGAGAACGGACGGCGGGCATGCGTGATGCTCGGCCCCCGCGATGACACAGCAGGGCCGACAGGATGCGAGCACGAAAACAGGATCGCGCATCACGGAATGGGAAGCACAGATAGCGTGCGTTGAAGGGTTTATATAATCATTGCAGCGCCATTTCAAGATATTTTTTATAAATAAAAATGACACGGGCAATGAAGAAGCCGAATTTTTATATCAGTTTGGTGTTCTTTTTTATGTGTATTCATGGGTTTGATTAATTGTATTTGAGTTTTGTTTTTCTTGTGTAGAGAAGCTGAATGCCTGTTCTGTTTTTTCTCACCCTTGCCTGCCGCGATTATAACCGTCGCGCATGATCTGTCCGTTATGACAATTTGCGTTATCGGGAAATATAAAGACTATTCAAGGGTGTTTTATATCTGCCTGTGGCGCTTGTGGTCTGCGGGGCAGCCATGGGGGGCCGCCCCGATTGAGAGGGCGCGCAACTATTCATCTGCCTGTCGACAGCCTGGGGGGATTGACCGGCCTGCGTGTGTCGTGGCGCAGTTGGCCATCATGCAATGACCATACAGGAACGACATGCCATGCTTGCCCCTTCCCGGCGTCTGACAACAGCCGATCTTCTGCCTGCCATAACCGCCGTGGTGGCGGATGAGCCGGACCTGATCGCCAATATGGCCAATATTTCGGCGCTGATTTTCGAGGCCATGCCCGACCTGAACTGGGCTGGCTTTTACCTGTGGAAAGAGGGGCAGCTTGTGCTCGGTCCTTTTCAGGGGCGCATGGCCTGCACCCGTATTCCGCTGGGCAAGGGGGTATGCGGCACAGTGGCGCAGGAACGGGTCACGCGCATTGTGCCCGATGTGCATGATTTTCCCGGTCATATTGCATGCGATGCGGCATCCGCGTCCGAAATCGTGGTGCCTGTGCTGGCGGGGAATACGCTGCTGGGTGTGCTCGATATCGATAGCCCGCGCAAAAACCGCTTTACACAGGCGGACCGGATCATGCTGGAAGCCATTGTGCACGAGCTGGTGCGGGCAGTTGCGCCCTAGCGCCGGGACGTTTCAGCGTCTTGCGGGCATGATGGCAAAGCGTTTGAGTAGTTCGGCGCAAACTAGGTAAAGCCCGACAAGAACACCGATGGTCAGGGCCACGGGCAGGGGCGGTGGCTTAAAGCCAAACCAGGTGCTTAGTCGGGTCATGGGCAGGATCAGGGCCAGCGCCAATGCGACAAGGGACGACACCGCAAGTACCTTGCCCGGTCGGGTGGCCCAGGCACGGCCATTGGTTCGGATAACGAAAATGACCAGAATTTGCGTGGCCATGGATTCAAGAAACCATGCGGTTCGGAACTGTGCCTCACCTGCGTGAAAAACAGCGACAAGCACGGCAAATGTCGCAAGATCAAAAACCGAGGAGAGCGGCCCCATGACGGCCGCGAACCGCACAAGGGCGCGCATGTCCCAGACCTGGGGTCTGGCGACGGCTTCGGGCCGTACCGTGTCGAACGGGATGCCGATTTCCGAAAAGTCATAAAGCAGGTTGTTCAGCAAAATCTGGGTCGGCAGCATAGGCAGAAAGGGCAGCGTGACCGAGGCCACCGCCATGGACAGCATGTTGCCCAGATTGGAACTGGCCGCCATGCGGACATATTTCAAAATATTGGCGAAAGTCCGCCGTCCTTCCTCAACCCCGTCCGCCACGACTTCCAGGTCGGGCGCCAGCAGGATCATGTCCGCCGCCGCCTGGGCCACCCCTGTAGCACCCGAAACCGACAGCCCCACATCGGCTATTTTCAGGGCCGGTGAATCGTTTATGCCGTCACCCAGATACCCCACCACCGCACCCCTGTCCTGCAGGGCGCGGACAATCCGCGATTTCTGGTCCGGGGTAAGGCGGCCATAGGCGTGAACTGTCTGGACCTGCACGGCCAGGGCCTCATCCCCCAGCGCTGCGATATCGGGACCGGACAGCACGGTGCCGACATCCACCCCCACCAGTCCCGCAACCCGGCGGACAATGACCGGATCATCGCCCGATAAAATCTTCAGGCCGATTCCTGCCGCCCTGAGCCGCGTGATCGCGGCGGCTGCGGTCGGCTTCGGTGGGTCGGTAAAGGTGCATAATCCCTCGAAAACAAGCCCTGCCATGGCTTTGTCATCAATGTCGTTTGCGGGCGTGTCCCACAGGCGCGATGCAATGGCGATCGTCCTTTTCCCCTCCTGCGCCAGATCCTGCACGCGGGCCTGCATACCCTCAAGCGCGGGTGCGTCCAGCAGCGTCGGGCCGTTTTGCGTGCGCTGGCTGGTGCACAGGGGCAGTACAGCCTCCACAGCCCCTTTGACGATCAGGATCGCGCCTTCCGGCCCGTTTGCCACGACAGCGCCAAACCTGCGGTTGAAATCAAAGGCGCGCTGGGCCCGTAATGTCCAGCCCGTGTTCTCCACCTGCGCGCCAGAGCGCGCCAGAGCCCGATCCAGTGCCCCGCGGTCCCCGCCAAGTCTTGCGGCGACCGCGCCCAGCATGGCCGGGCGCGGGTCGGGGTGGCCCGCTGCATCCAGTGTGTCCGCCAGTGTGATTTCGGCCGCGGTCAGCGTGCCGGTCTTGTCCGTGCATAGCGTGGTCATTGCACCCAGATCGTGAATGGCGGCCAGACGTTTGACAATGACCTTGCGGCGCGCCATGCGTACAGCCCCGCGTGAGAGCGTGACGGTGGTGATCATGGGCAATAATTCGGGTGTCAGCCCGACGGCCAGCGCGACGGCGAACATCAGCGATTCCAGTGCCGGCCGTCCCATGATGACCCGCACGGCCAGCACGATCACCACCAGCGCAAGTGTCAGCCGGGCGATGACCAGCCCGAACGCGTGCAGGTCCCGCTGGAAAGGGGATGGCGGCTGCGCTGCGTCAAGGGCTGCCGCCACAGCGCCGAACACCGTGGCCCGCCCGGTAGCGACCACCAGTGCCGTGGCCTCTCCCGTCTGGGCGACAGCACCGCGAAAGAGCGCGTTCGTGGCATCGGCCGGGCTTTGGGCTGTAACCGGGCCTGCGCGTTTTTCCACCGGATAGGGTTCACCTGTCAGGGCGGCTTCGTCGGCGGTGAAGCCGTTGCTGGCCAGCACCAAGGCATCGGCGGGAATGATATCGCCCCCACGCACCCGCAGAATATCGCCCGGCACAACAGTGCTGACATCGACCGGCACAAACGCGCCATCCCGCCGGACTTCGGCCTGCAGGGCGACCGAATGCTTCAGCGCGTCGGCAGCCTTGAGCGCGTATCCTTCCTGCACGGTGTCAAGCCCGATGGACAGAGCGAGAATGGCCACGATAATCGCTCCACCGCTGACATCCCCCGTTACGACGGAAACCACCCCGGCCCCCAGCAGGATCAGCGAGAGCGGTTCCAGCAGGCGGCGCATGACGGCGCGTGGCGCGCTGGCGCGGTGTGGCGTGCTGTCCGTATTGGGGCCATAGCGATCGGCGCGACGCAGGGCTTCTTCGGAACTCAGCCCCTCCGGCCCGGATTGCAGGGCTTTGGCCACGGCGTCGGGCGGGAGGGTCCAGAACCGTGCCAGATCGCGCGCATTGCTCTCCCCCGTGTTGTCCTCGGCCGGGTTCGCCGCGTTCGGGGGCTGGGGCATGGCACTGTCACGGCTTTCATGGACCGGTCATTTCTGCCTGATGTAACGTCGGGTAGCGGATTTGTTTGCAGGACATGGCAGCCGCAGCACGTGCTCTGGTCCTCGCTCTGGCAGGCGTTCTGGCCCGCTGTTCTGTAAAAATGCTCCTGCCGGGGCTGTAACGGACAAAGCCTGCTGCTTTTTCATCGGCAGTATCGTGCATCCCTCATGTGGCGTGACGCGTTGCAGAACAGCAAGTTGCCCGCCCGGATTGTCAGGAGAGACGATGACCGCCCCGACATCGCCCCCGCAGGAAGTCGAGTTGAAACTGCTTTTTCCGGCCCGGAGCCGCCAGGCCGTCGAACAGCATCCTGCCCTGCGCGAGGGGCTGGTATCTGGCGTGCGCCACCAGCACCTGCTGACGACCTATTACGATACGCCCGCTCTGGCCCTGTACGAGAAAGGACTGACGCTCAGGGTGCGCGAGGCAGGGGGACAATATGTCCAGACATTGAAATCGGACGCGGCGGGTGGGGGGCTGGCCGCCAGCCGGAACGAATGGAGTTGGCCGGTTACGACAGACCGGCCCGATACGACCGTGCTGGCCCGCACGCCCGCTGCCGTATTTGGCCCGACCCTGGCAGAAAGGCTGGTGCCGGTTCTGGTCAGCGATATCCGGCGCAGCGTGCATCCTGTCGCTTATGGCGGGGCGATGATCGAAGCGGCGGTCGATGACGGTGTGGTGCGTGCCGCCGGGCGTGAAGTGCCCGTGCAGGAGCTTGAACTGGAGCTTAAGGATGGCCCGGTCCTGCAGGTCTATCGTCTGGCGCTGCGCCTGCTGGCCGACCTGCCCTTGCGGATCGGGGTGGAAACCAAGGCCGGGCGCGGCCACCGGCTGCTGCGTGGCGGCGCCCCCGATGCCGTTGCGGAGCCCGCCGTAGCCCTGACCCCGCAGATCTCGACCGAACACGCGTTCAGGCTGATCGTTCGCTCCCAACTGGTTGTCCTGACCGGCAGTCAGCCGGCGGCCGAAGCGGGGGAGGTGGACGGGATACACGACATGCGGGTGAGCATTCGCAAGCTGCGCACGGTGCTGCGGCTGTTCGCCCCCTGTCTGGCCGCGCCTGTTTTCGAACGGTTTGAAGAAGCCTTGCAGCAACTCGGGCAGGTGCTCGGTGCCGCCCGCGACTGGGATGTGTTCTGCCTGGAAACAGTGGTTTCGGTCTTTGGTGACGGGGACCCGGCATATTCCCAGCCCCTTGTGGCGGCGGCGGCGGAAAAACGTAGTGCGGCCCACAGGGCATTGCGGGCGGAACTGGATGGGCCTGCCCCGACCATGCTCGCACTCGAACTTATGGCCTGGGTGGAAGGCGCACCTGTTGTTACGGGTAGCGGGGATGTTCCGCCCCGACTGTGCGACTTTGCGCCAGAACAGCTTGAGCGGTTTGCCCGCAAGGTGGCCCGCCGTGGTCGTGGAATTGGGAATCTGAGCCCAAACGGCCTGCATAGCCTGCGCAAGGCTCTGAAAAGGCTGCGCTATAGTGCCGATTATTTCACGGCATTTTATCCCGCGCGGCACGTCAGGCCGTATCTGAAGCTGGGTCGGCATATGCAGTCGGCGCTGGGTGAGATCAACGATGCGGCAGTGGCTGCCACGCTGGCCGAAAGTCTGGCTATAGGGCACCCGGCCCTTGCCCCTTTATGTGCGGATATTGTGGAATGGAGCCACAAACGAAGGAAAAAAGCCCTGCGAAAATTGCCCGGATTATGGAAGGATTTTCATAAGGCAGCCGAATTCTGGCGATAAAGTGGCCCTGTTTGTGCAAACCTGCCCAGCCACCTGGCACGACAAGCTGCCCCTAAAAGCAGTATCGCAGTGCGGAATGTTTTTAGGGGCCGGGTATCAGGCTTTGCCTGCCAGCAGGCACGGGGTATTTTCCCCCAGTTTGATCGCCTGTTCGGAAGGGCGCCATTCCCCCGTATTGCCATCGCGTCCCTGTAGCAGGAAACGGGGGTGTTTTTCGTTCATCTGGACGGCGGCCTTTGCACATAGCTGACCGATTTCCCCGCCAAGACACCGGTTGACGATCAGCGCGTGCCGTGTCTCGGCAAAGGCGGTCATCATTGCGTAATCGCCGCTGCTATCGCCGCAGACAAGGACCGGCCCATAACCGCGCCTGTCGGCAAGGGCTGCACGCAATGCGGCAACCTTGCCCGCCTTGACCGTAACGGGCCAGCCCGGTGCTGTTTCCAGACCAAGCTTGCCGTCAGGCCATGTCATGCGAATACCCATGACATTCTCGCGCGGCAGGTTGTAGCCAAAATCCGGGTCGGTCGCGAACACGGCCACAATGTCTTCCAGCGATGCGGAGCAGACAAATACATCTATGCCGCAACGGCGCAGGGTGGCCTGCAGGTCGGCAATTTCGGGTGTCAGGCGCAGGGCGGTCAGGGCGGGGCAGGCCACCAGTCCGGCCCGGCCGGGACGCTGCGCGGGTGTTGCCCATATATCGTGGCGCATGGCCTGGCCCAGATGCCACAGGTTGGACGCCTTGGCCATGGCGGCAAGCTGCTCGCGTGTCCAGCCACCGAACAGCCGGACAATCCAGCGGCAGGACACATCGGCGCTGTAGCTCGCATCAATCGCATCATACGCGAACAGCAATTTGCTTTTCAGGCTCAGCAAAGCCGGATTGTCCGCAGGAATCGGACCGGACCGGGCCGCCAGTTCCGTATAGTCGGCAAGCAGGTCGGCCTGAATGGCGGACAGGGATACGGGTTTGCCGGCTGTTGTGGTCAATGCCGCATCAAGCGGGCGCGGCGGTACGTCCAGTGCGATGGCGCGTGCGAACTCCTGGGGGGAAAGTGCAAAGCGGAAATGGCTTGCCGCATAACGCATCAGGGTTTCTTCGCAGTCCCCTGCGATACAGGTATTGTCCCAGTCGAACACGGCATAGGGCTTTTGTGCCGGGTTATAATGGGAGCTGCCATAACCGCAATCGGCAATCAGGCGTTCAAGATACGCCCGGTTCCGAGGGGCCCATTTAAGCGGGGCCAGATCGCCATGCGGTGCCGGTGCGGGCTGGTCGGGAGTTGTGCCGACAGGGAAGGATGTTTCCCTCGCGCGGCCCAGTGCCAGTCCTGTCAGTCCGGGGGCCAGCAGGGTGCCCACCGCAGCCCCGCCGACAGCGGTAACAAGCCCACGCCTGGAAACAGCCATCAGGCGTGGGCCTTGAACGTGCTGGACCCCATGAACGGATCGGTGCGGCTGGGTTTGCCGGTTTCCACATGTCCGGCAAACTGGGCCAGCAGCGTCCTGCCCTGGAACAGCGACAGATCGTACCAATGGTCCTGCCCTGTAACCGGCAGGCGTATCGCCACAGGTGCGTTCGCGTTCACGCCAAGGGTTTTGTCCGTGCCGGCATAGGCATCGTGCAGGCGCAGGGTCAGCGGACCTGCTTTGCTACCAGCCCCCCGCGCAACAGACAGGGTTACAAAATCAAGCGTGGGGTCCATGGTCAGGTCGGCAAGCACGGAGCCGCCGGCATTGAATGCACGGTAAAAACCATTTGGGCCATGAACCGTGACCAGGTTGCTGCCCTGAACGGGCACGTTCATCTCCGCCCCGGCACTGAGTGTATAATGCCGTGCCCCCGCGGCATCGATGACCCGCAGCACGGCGCCTTCCGCCCCTGTGTTGTTCAGCCTGATCTGGCCGGGTGCCGTCAGGTCGGCATGGAGCGCATAGGGCAGCGGCCGGGCAGGGCGCTGGCCTGCTTCCTGCACCGGTGCGCGCTGATGCAGCGGAATCTGTGGGGCGGGCAGCGTGCAGGAATGGCGTGTTTCAGCCAGATAATCGGCGGTATTGGGCAGGTCCGCCGTCCAGACCGGATCGGGGCTGGTAAAATCGAATACCGATGTCAGGTCACCCGAAATAGCCCGCCGCCAGGGTGTGATCAACGGGGCTTCAACCCCGAAGCGCGCTTCCAGAAAGCGCAGGACCGATGTGTGGTCGAACACCTGAGAATTGACCCAGCCGCCCTTCGTCCAGGGTGAAATGATAATGGCAGGCACCCGTGGGCCAAGTCCGACCTGCACGCCATGAAAACTCTCGCCTGCGGTGCTGACGGTACTTGCGCCCTGCGTCGTGTCCAGCGCGGGGACGGGGGGCGGCACGTGATCGAAAAAACCGTCGTTTTCATCGTAATTGAGAATGAAAACGGTTTTTGCCCAGACATCGGGGTGGCGAACAAAAACGTCCATCAACTGCGAAATCAGGAATTCCCCGTAACCCGGAGGGGCGTTGGGGTGTTCCGTCAGGGCGGTGGGCGGCACGATCCACGAAACCTGTGGCAGTGTGCCGTTGGCGATATCATGCTCGAAAGCCTGTACCAGGTAGCGTCCTTCAGACGTGTCCTTGTTCTCATGTGTGGAACCGGGAACGATTCTGCGGGCCTGCTGGTACTGCCACGACGTGTCCGGAACAGTGCGGAACGCCGCGAACGAGGCGAGCGGATTGTCGCCGAAATTGTCGTATTCCTGGTAAACGCGCCAAGTTACCCCCGCCTTCTGCAGGCGCTCAGGGTATGTTTCCCAGCCGAATGGCTTGAAATCCGGATGGTCGAGTTTCATGTCGGCGGTCCAGTTACCGTCATCGACATTTTCGATTACCTGTTTGCCGTCATCGCCCGCCGCCAGTCCGCTTGTGCCGGTAAAGAAATAGAGCCGGTTGGGGTTGGTGGGGCCGAAGATTGAGGCATGATAGGCGTCGCAAATGGTAAAGGCGTCGGCCAGGGCGTAATAATACGGGATTTCCGTGCGGGTGAAATGGCCCATGGTCATGGCCGTTTTCCGCGCGATCCAGATATCCCAGTTGTTCCACGCTGTCTGGGTGCCCTTCCAGCTATGGTCCAGGCTGGCCAGGCACGCGCTGGACGTATGGGCGGTTTCGAACTGGAAAGGCAGAATGTATTTTCCCTTGCCGTCAGGCTGGGCAAACACGCTGTGGCCGTCCCTGCGGTGTTCGGCGCGCGGGTCGCCATACCCGCGCACACCGTTCAGACAGCCGAAATAATGATCGAAGGAGCGGTTTTCCTGCATCAGGATCACCACATGTTCGACATCCTTGATCGTGCCTGTCGCGCGGTTGGGGGCTATGGCCAACGCGCGCTTGAGGTTGTCAGGCATGGCGCCACTTGCCGCGAGGGCTGCGGCGAACTTGAGAAAACTGCGGCGACCAGGCGTGACGGACATCGAAACAAGGCTCCTTCTGATAATCAGATCCCCAAAGGCTGGATGAGGTCAGAAATGTTTGCGCAGGGTGAAGAAGACCATGCGCGGTGAACCGGCCTGAAGCGTTGCAAAGGTGTGCGACGGGTCGGAGAAGACAAACCCGTTACTGCCGACCGTTGCCGCGTAACGCTTGTCGAACAGGTTACTGACATTGATCTGAGCGTCCAGCCCACGCAGGAAGAAATTGTCGCTGTGGACGCGATAACCAAGGTTCAGGTTGAAGATTTCGTTGGACGGAACCCAGGAGTCGTTCAGATAGGTGTAGGTCCGCTTGTCCTGGAACTGCATGTTGACGTTACCCCAGATGGAGCCGTCGTCGTAGCCGATCTGCACGTTGGCGAGGTTGCGCGGCATGGCCACGACTTTCTTGCCCTGTGTGGCGTAGGTGACGCCGCCAGTCGTGACGTTGTTGTCATACTTGGAGTCGTTGAACGCATAGGACGCATAGAGCGACCAGTTCATGGCAAAGCGGTAATTGAATGCCACGTCCACGCCGCGTGTCGTCACACCGCCCACGTTGGCCAGCACCGCAGCGTTACCCTGAATACCCACACCCTGGGTGATGGACGCCAGACGGTTTTCGAACTCGACATAGTAACCCGTGACCGAGGCCTGGATGTTGGAGTCGTGGTAGCGGTAACCGATTTCTTCCGAATAGGCCATTTCGGGGCGGAGCTTGCCCTTGATGGCATTGTAACCCGCGATGGTCGTGGCGAACGGGCTGGTGGCCCCCGTCTGGGAGTTGTCGAACGCGGACATGTTGCGCGAGAAATCGGCAAAGATTTCGTTATGGTGGTTAATACGGTAGTTGGCGCCGATCTGCGGCAGGAACCCGTTGGAGGACTGGATGGAGCCCGAGGGGTAACCGTCGTTCCCGATCACGCCCATGGTATTGCTGCCAAGCTGGCGGGCGGAGCTGTCCACGATCAGTGAGCGGAAACCATAGTTCAGCTTCAGCGCCGGGGTGATCTGCCAGTTATCCTGCAGATGGACCTGATAGGTCTTGGTGTTGAAGGCTGCCTGCCACGCGGTCTGGAAGGAATTGCCCTTATACCAGTGAACGCTGCCCGGCGTGCCGTCCAGACCCAGCGGGTAGAAGCGGCGAGCCTGTTCGAAGTCGTTGTTTTCGAACCAGAAACCGCCTTCGATCGTGTGGGTGCCGATCTTGTAGGTCACACCACCCATGAACCCTTCGCGGTGAATGCCATATTCGGTCGTGCGGACCGAAAGGGGGGAGCCGCCCAGCGCTTCGGGTGTGGGGGTGTAAGGGGTGACCCAGACGCCCTGGCCACTGTTGGTGTGACCATAAACGGTCGCGTAGGCCTTGAGATGGCTGTTGATGTCAAAGTCGAACCGGCCATAGCCCATGGCGTCCTGCCGCAGGCCCGCAGCGTTGTAATACTCGAAGTCGGGTTCGCTGCCGTAGTTGGTGTTGCCAATCCCGGCCGGGTAAGGGGTGCCGTTCTGGTAAGCATAGGCGATCTGCTTGGCCAGCGGGTAGTTGCCGGTAATGTTGTCCACCCGGTAGCCGTACTGCTTGATGGTGGCGAGCGAGATATCCTGATAGTCGTTTTCCTGGCGCAGGGACCAGTCCCCGAACAGGGTCATCTTGACGTGATCGCCCAGCGGCTGGACAAATTTCGCGTTGGCCTGCTGCTGGCGCTGGATGCCGTCGCCCTTCCACTTGTTGGCGTCCTGATAGTCGTAAGACACAAAGAACTTGCCGCCGCCAGGCAGCAGGCCGCTGTTGACGCGCATGAACGTCCGCCAGGTCGAGGCCGAGCCGATGGTGCCGGACACATCCACGCCGAACTTGTCGGTCGGGGCGATTGAGGTGAATTCCAGAGCGCCGCCCAGGTTGTTGGCCGCCGCGACGCCGACCGAGCCGGCACCCTGGCTGAGTGTTGCCGCGCCGTTGTTTTCGGTCTGGAGCGCACGGCCGATGGAAAGGCCGTTATCGTTGCCGTAGGCCAGGTTGCCCAGCGGGATTCCGTCCATGGTAAAGCCAAGGCGGCTCTGGTCGAAGCCGCGGATGATGATCTGCTGCGACCATTCGTAAGACCCCAGCGGGTCGGACGAGGTGAACATGACGCCGGGCAGCTTTGACAGCGCCTTGAAGGGGCTGGTGCCGGGCACATACTGGGAAATGGCGGTGCGCGAGACGGTCTGCGTTTCGCGCGCGGCACCGGCACCCAGGACCATGATGGCTTCCTGGTTGCGCGATGTTACGGCCTTGCCGGGCGCGGGTGCTGCGACCGGGCGTGCCGCGACGGTGGATGTCGGGGTGGCTGGCTTTGCGGCGGACGTGGCGGCGGTCCGCGAACTGGTGTGTGAGGTGGATTGTGACTTTGCGCTTGTCGTGGCCGCGTTTGCGGTCGCCCCTGTGATCATCACGGTAGTGAGGCAGGTGGAAAGAAGGAGCTTTTTGCTGCGGGTCATACCCTCACCTTTAAGTTGTCTGTTCTTGCCAGCCGGTCCCGGCGGGGCGGCTGAAGTTGTTGGTGGGAAAATACAAACCTGGGCCCGATATGACCCGTGACCGTTCAATGACATTTCGAAGACGGTTTTGTTACGTTTGCGTAGCCGGGTGCCTGTGCACCGTCCTGCCCGTTCCAGACGGCATTTTCCCCGGTTTTCTGGCGGAGTTCCGGCCGTAAGGTCATATGTTGCAAGAAAGGTGCCCCCTGCATTCGCCTGATCCGGATAAATACCCCGTACGGGTATCGAGTCTCGTTACGGAATTATAACGGAATAAAACAAATGCGCCGCAAGTAAGAAATTATGCGACATCTCAAAGATGTAATATGTGTTGCCTATAAGACACATGGAAGTGATTGCGTGTGATGGGGTATAGCCATCAGGCTTTGTCAGCAATGATGAGCCGTGATGTGTTAATTCTCGATAAAATTTTTTGTCGAGCGGATTTATTTTCTTAAATACGACGCGGATTTTGTCGCAGAGATGATAGTTTTGTCGGGATAATGAAGTCGTGCCGGGTGTAAAATAACTCGGTATCGTTTGGAAAAGCCATTTTATCGGGCTTTCCAGTCCGCCGGAGCAGGACATTGCTACTGTGGCTATGTCTCTTTTTCTAAACCGGTTTGCGGTGGAGGCAACGCGCCAGTTGCGATACGCGCTGCGTGCCAGCACGCCGGAAAAGCCGTGGAATCTGTCTGCTGACCCCGGAGGTACAGGTCCAGACTGCTCCATCGGTCCATCGGGCGTAACGTGCCATGGTATCCCCTGCAGTCACGGCACAAGGGGTGCGAACAGGGTGTTCCGCGTGCTGCGTGTCAGGTCGCGCCGGAAAGCGCTATGGCGTGATCGTAAATGGCAGTCAGTTGACGGAGCATGCCGGTCAGGTCGGTTATGGCCATATTGGCGATCTTGCGGTCCTGCGGCATGGCGGCCAGCAGGCATTGCTGCTGAAGGCGCGCATGATCCCGGCACGCTTTGCGGCCTTTATCGGTCAGGCTTACAAACACTTCTTTCCTGTGTCTGTGGCGGGCAATCAGCCCCAGCCGGTCGAGTTTTTTCAGCGCATAATCCAGGGGGTGGCGTTCCGTAAGCTGGAGATGCGCCATGACGCTGCCTATGCTTTCGTTTGCCCCGTTCTGGCTCACGCTCCGCAACACCAGGATTTCAAGGGCTGACAGCTCCGGGTGTCCGGCCTGGGTCATGCTCTGGCGCATCCAGCGCTGAAATGTCATGGCCATGGCGTTCAGGGCATATTCGAATTCACGAAAAACCTTTTCAGGCATGGCAATGTTCAGGGAAGAAGCAACAAATGCACGTTCCACGTCGGCACTGTCCGGTACCGGAGCCGCGTGGTTTTTACGGGTTTTGCTGCGTGTTGCGGCCATGGCATGCTCCTTGGTCTGTCAGGACGTTTACGAGACGTTCCGCAAAACGGCGGTGCCGTCGCGCTTGCTGCGATCGGGCGGGGTCAGAACCAGCAGTCGGGTGAGCGTGTCAGAAGTTCGTTGTCATGTTCACCGATCATGATGATATTCTCGAAAAATGCGGAACCCGTGCCATCAAGGGACAGAAAGGCCTCCACGCCGAAAACCATGTTCTGCTCAATGCGGTCTTCTGGCAATGACATGACGGAAGAAAGTCTTGGATATTCGAAACCGAGCCCGATCCCATGCCCATAAAAGGGAAAGTTCTTCATGATGGGGGAAACCGTTCCACCGAACGCCCGTGTCAGACGGTCACCTTCTGCCGCCACATCCAATGTGGCAACGCCTGGGCGCATCATGGCTGATAGATGGTGCACGATATGGGCGGCGGCTTCTATCAGGCGCTTCTGCCCGGCGGTGGCTTTGCCGCGTACGCCTGTGCGTCCGGGGTCGAGCAGATAGCCCTGAAAGAAAGCCGCATGCACCGTGCCCGTGACGATATCGCCCATCCGGGGCACATCCGCACTATAACCCGTCAGGGGAAAACGCTGGTCAAACCCCAGCGTCTCGCCATGGTTGGTGCCGATCATCTGGATACGCCCGCCGCGCCGCACCACCTCCCGGGCGGCCTCCCCTGCGGCCTCCTGTTCGGAAAGGCCGCCTGTCAGCCCTTGCATGAGCCGATTGAGGGCAATGGTCGCGCTTTCGCCCGCTATGCGGTAGCATTCGCGTTCACGGGGGCTCTTGATCCGCCTGACGGACTTGACCAGATCATCCGCCGCAACCCAGTTTATGCCGGGAGCGGCATCCAGCAACTGCTGGTAATATTTGACGGGAATGAACTGCGTGCCCACCAGGGCCACGGAACCGTCTACGCCCTCTGCTGCCAGAAGTTCGGCCACGCACCGGAACGGGTGGTTCGTGCAGGTGACATCGCGCACGCTGACCAGATCGCGCCTGGTCTCCGGTTCGTCGATAACAAGCCGTGGCGCCTGTCCTTTCCTGAATATGACGGCAGAAAAAGACCGGGCCGACCAGATCAGGGAGTCAAGGCCCCCGCTAATGGCGTAGTGATTTGACAGGTATAGAATGTCACCGCAGTTATCCAGCGTGCCCCCGCCGCGTCCGAATACCACGGCTGTTTCAAATCCCCTGACCTCCATTTCGGTCAGGACGCGTGCCCAGCGTGTTTCATATTCATCAAGCGGGAAATAACGCAGCATCCGTGGTGCGCCCTTTCGGGTTGTTTAACGCGCAGGTATTCGCAGCATCATTTTTCTCACAGATCGATACGGTTACGCAAATAAGGCAACCGGTCCCGCCGGTTCGGGCAACAAATAAAAAAGGCGGGTGGCTGCGAACATGTCAGGGGTGGCGGTGGCGAATATCAGACGTGTTCTGTGGTGTATTGAGCTGTTGCAAATTATCGAAGCCATTGTGAACAATAGAAAAAATTGTTTGGTATGTCGGGCAGGCAGGCTCGCGCCTTGCCCGACTGGTATGGTCCCTCCTATTAGCGCGCGCTGAAACCGCCATCGACCACAAGTTCCGCACCTGTCATAAAACTGGCGTCGTCGCTGGCCAGAAACGCAACAGCGGCAGCCAGTTCCTGCGGGGTGGCCCTGCGGCGGAGCGGTGTTTCGGGAATAACGCCGCCTTCTTTTTCGGCGGCGTTAAGCGGGGTGCTGACACCCCCCGGCACCAGGGCGTTCACCCGTATGCCATCGGCCGCCAGTTCCAGTGCCGCGGTCCGGCTGAAGCCGAGCAGCCCTGCCTTGCTGGTGGCGTAAGCGCTATATCCCGGCGCGCCGGAGGGGCCGAAAATCGATGACGTGTTGATGACCGATGCGTGTCCGCTTTTGCGGAGCAGAGGGATCATGCTTTGCAGGCCCAGAAAAGCGCCGCTCAGATTGACGTTGAGAATATGCTGCCAGTTTTCGGGCGTTTCGTCCTCGATGGTGCTGATGTGGACAATACCGGCGTTGTTGACAAGAATATCCAGCTTTCCGTGGATGTCGGCAAGATGATCGTGCAGTGCCATCCATTCGTCCTTGCGGGTGACATCCAGATGCCGATAGGTAACATCCAGATTCTCCGCCTGGAGGGTGCGGGCCAGCGCCGTGCCTTCATCATCAAGGATATCGACCGCAAGAACATGAGCCCCCTCCTGCGCCAGCCGGCGCGCATGGGCAGCACCCTGACCGCGTGAACCGCCCGTAATCAGGGCAATGCGGCCTTTCAGCCGGCAGGGCATGGCGTCATGGTTGTCCTGTGTCATGGTGCGCTCCTTTTTTCGGTGGTGGGCGTGGCGGTATCAGCGGCTCGACTATCGCTGCCGGATCTCTGTTGGGTTGCCTGATCAAATGCCCGTTCATGGTCAGCACGCTGCTGGCCTGTTATTGCGTGACCGATATGAACGTATGCCGGCCCGATCATGCGATAAAGACGAGAAATAGCGTGCTTCACATAGGTCATGCCTATATAAAGGAGCCAGACGGGCCGGAGCGGCCTGTCGCCTTGCAATGGGTCCGATGACGGGTGTTGGGACGATCCTGATCGTGTGGAGCCGCAGACTGTGATGTATCATTCGGTGTCACGATCATGACCTTGCAGCAACTTCATTATTTTCTGGCGGCCATCGACCATGGAACGCTGTCAAAGGCGGCTGAACACCTCAATATTTCCCAGCCTTCGCTGTCGGACCAGATTTTGAGGCTGGAAAACGCGCTGGGCACGCATCTTTTTATCAGAACAAACCGCAAGCTTATTCTGACCGAAGCCGGTCGGCGGCTTATCCCGCATGCCAAGGCGTCGCTTCGGGCGGTTCAGGAAGGGCACGATGCGGTGCAGTCCGTGCGTGAACTACGTGGCGGGGTGGCCAGTTTCGGCACCTTCGGTAGTGCGTATCAATATTTTCTGATCGATTTGATCGCGGAATTCAGGCGCCTTTACCCGCATGTACGGGTCAAGGTCGTTGGGCTGAATTCCAGCGAAGTGGCTGAGGCCGTCATAGACGGGCAGATCGAAGCCGGGCTTGTCATGCTTCCCGTCAATAACAAAAGCCTTGTTACCAGTGAACCCGTCTGGGCGGCCCAGGTCGGTTATATCAGCGCCAATGAACACCATCTGACCGGCAGGAAGGATATTGACGCGCTGCTCGATGCGCCACTGATTCTGAGCGATGCAAAATGGAATACGTCCGACCCGATCAGAAAGCTCCTGAACAGGCGGGCCCGTGCACGGGGGCGCGAACTTGAACCCGTGATCGAGGTTGAGCATCAGGCGACGGCGTTTGAACTGGCGGCGCGTGGGCTGGGCGATGTCATTGCCACGCGCCCTATTCTGTACCAGTTGGGGTATCAGGACCGGTTGAAATGGGTGCCGATCGAACCCCATGTGTTCGAGGTGTTCGGGTTCATTTATCGCTCCGATACGGCAATATCCACGGCAACGCGCGAAATGATGGGTATGATGAGGAAATACCTGACACAAATCCAGGATCAGTTTAGCAATATAGAAATCTGATGGATTATTTCTGTATTGATTGACCTTGCGCGACATGCCGCGTTTTACGGCTGTCAGATATGGCTCAACGAAAGCGGGTCGTAATATCCATAAACTGTATCCCGATCGTTAGCCCATAGGTTTATCCTTTGGGAAGCATTGGATATGCAAGGTTCATGACCGTTCATAAAATGCGTATGACGGATGTTGTTGCCTGTTCGTTACGATGTGCCGGAAAAACATCGTATCTTTCATGGTGGCCGGACCGTTTCCGTTAAGCAGTCATCAGCGACGTGACCACTTTATTGAAGGAACAGATGACAATGGCGGGGCCTGAAATGTCGCAAACCGTGTATGCCGCTGCCGGTCATGACCGCGAAAACACCGCTGTTCCTTCTGACATGGTACCTGCAAATCTGGCAAAAGCCGTTGCCGGTGTCACGTTCGGCAATATGGTCGAATGGTTCGATTTTGCCATTTATTCATCGATGTCAGGCATTATGGCGGAGGTTTTTTTTCCTGCATCGAACAAGTTGAGCCAGCTTGTTGCCGTGTATGCTGCCTTCGCTGCGGGGTTTTTAATCCGTCCTCTGGGTGGCTTTCTTTTCGGTCCTATTGGCGACAGGTATGGCCGCCGTACGGCCCTGGTGGCGAGTATTTCCTTAATGTCCATTGCGACACTGTGTATTTCCGTCATTCCGGGGTATCGGAGTGTCGGGATCTGGGCGCCTGTGCTGCTTGTTGCCATGCGGTTGCTGCAGGGCCTTTCAACGGGTGGGGAATATGGAGGATCGTGCATTTTCATTGCCGAATACAGCCCCGACAACAAAAGAACCTATCTGACAAGCTGGCTCGAATTCGGGAATACCACAGGTTTTCTGATCGGTGGCCTGATGGTGAGCGGCGTTACCTATTGCCTGGGATGGGAGAGAATGCTCGCATGGGGGTGGCGGGTACCGTTCGTCCTTGCCGGGATGATGGGTGTCATTGCGCTGTATATTCGCATGAATGTCGAAGAAACACCGGTATTCAGGCACATGCAGGAAGAAAAGAGCCATAAGCCTGGCAAAGACCAGACAATATGGACTATGCTGACGCAGGAATGGCCAAATCTGCTGCGTAGTGCGGGTCTTGTTGCGACATTCAACGTCACCTATTATATCGTTCTGGGCTACACACCGACTTATCTTGCAAACATTGCCGGGTATTCTCCACTCTTTTGCTCCAACCTGTCTTTGGCTATTTCTCTGTCACTTCTGGTTTTTATTCCCTGTTTTGGCTGGATGGGGGATTATATCAGCCGCAAAAAAATGCTCGTCATGGGCTGTCTTTGCATTGGCGGGGGGGCTGTTCCGGCTTTTCTGGCATTTCAGGCTCATAGCGGCCTTCCCGTCATAGGGGCCTGTATGGCGGTTCTGCTCACGGGCATGCTCTGCTTCCATGGCACCATGCCTTCTACCCTGCCGTCCCTGTTCGGCAGTGCTGTGCGCTATACCTGCCTTGCCGTCAGCTATAACATATCGGTCTCGCTGCTGGGGGGTACAGCCCCTCTGGTCAATACCTGGCTGATTGCCAGAACCCAATATGCTCTTGTGCCGGCATGGTATCTGGTTGCAAGTGCCATGGTGGGTCTGATCGCATTATGGGGCCTGCGAGACCGAACGGGCCAGCCAATGCCAGCCTGAATATTCAGGCATTGTCCCTGCGGGTGGAAAAGCTTTGCCGCACCAGAGGCAGCATGCCCCGCAGGGAGATGAAAATGCGGTTGCATGGCCACGCGGCAGGTCGTGGGCTGTTCGCGAACAGGCACGGTATAAAGCCTGCCATGTGCAAAGCCAGAGGGTGGATGTTTATGGTGCGGGATACGCGGTCTCCAATCTGGCGTTGGCAGGGTCAGGCAAGCGTCATGCGGGCAAGAATGTAGCGTGCGGTAAACAGGTCAAGGTGTCCCCCACCTGCATTTTTATAGACCGTGATATCCTGTGTCGTGTTTCGGCCCGGCAGGCCGGTGCAAAGATCGAACAGATCGCCAAGAATATGCTCGGCTGTAATGTCCCCGGCGCGAAGGGGGGCGAGCAGATCGCCACATTCCAGAATGCGGTTCCGTTCGTTGCCGAACACCCTGGCTCTGGCAATAAGCGGGCCATCCACCTCGCGCATCTGGGGCGTCCACCCCCCGATCAGGTCGACATGGGTGCCGTTTTTTACCCATGCCCCTTGGATCAGCGGGGTTTCGGACATGGTCAGGCAGGTAATAATGTCCGCTTCAGCCGTGGCTTTTTCAAGGTCCGATACAACACGGATTGTCCGCCCCTGTCCCAGGTCGGTATGGAGCAGGCGGTCGCGCAGGGCCGTGGCCCGCGTGGGGGAGCGGTTCCAGATCAGCACCCGTTCAAGAGCAGGGCGAACAGCCAGATGGGCCGCCACGGCATGAAAGGACAGGCCTCCCGCCCCTACAACAAGCAGACAGCGGCTGTCAGGGCGGGAAAGCAGGGAGGAGCCGAGTGCTGAATCGGCTGAGGTTTTCCATAAGGTCAGTGCTGTGCCGTCTATAATGGCGCTTGGGGTGCCGGTGGCGGCGTTGAACAGGGCAAAGATACCCTGGGCGGATGGCAGGCCCTTGTCCAGATTGCCGGGAAAATAGGTAACAAGCTTGGCGCCCAGCACTTCGTCCTCCTGCCAGGCGGGCAGGAGGTTGAAGGCATTTCTGGTCCCGTCAGGCTGGGTGCGTGACAGGTGCATGCTTTCATCGCAGTGCATGCGGCGTGTATGGGCCTGCCGTAGCGCTTCCACCAGCGATGGAAATTCGGCCACACGCTCGAGGGTCGGCCCGTCTACAAAAATCAGGCTGGCGCCGTGAGTTGTTGGCTGTTCCATGATGTCACCCGTCTGGTTTTTCAATATTCGACATGTACGGAACCGAAGAACTGACGTGGTGCGCCAAGCATGAGCGACTGATAGTCGCCCGACATGGAAAAGCCTTCCGTGCCCATGGTCGAGATATAGTGGGTGCCAGTCATATTGTAGATGTTGAAATTGAAAGTAATGTTTTTCAGGCCGATACGATCACCCAGAAAGTAATGCGTGCCGAACGATGTCAGCCAGTAGCTCGGTATTTTGACATCGCCAACATAACTGAAGTTCCGTTTGGATGTATAGGTTGTCTCGACATAGGCCTGTAGCGCGCGCCAGCGGTAGGACAGGGTGCCTTTGTACAGCAGCCGGGGGTAGCCAATAACCTGCTGGCCCGCGGTATGATACAACTTGCCCATGGTCATGATGTTGTTGTCATAGGTCGAATGATTGTAGCTCAGGCTATTGGTCAGGGCCATGCCCTCGATCGGGCGCAGGGTTGCCAGGGCATCCACGCCGTTCATGCTCACACCTCCGACATTCAGCACTTCCGTGACCGGGTCGATAATGCTGCCTGCCGAAATCTGCTGGATACGGTTTGAAAAATTCACCCGGTAAGCGCTCACCCCGGCATCGATCAGGTGTGAACTGTAATGATACCCCAAAGAGTAGGTGAGTGCCGATTCAGGACGCAGGCTGCCGCGCGAGGCATCGAACGCCGCCTGCGAAACGGCAAACGGCGAATTGCCAAGATGATACCCGGTCTGCGAATAGGCTTTGGCGTTCTTGGCAAAATCGAAATACAGTTCATGACCGGGCAAAAATTTCCAGTCGATACTGACATGGGGCAGGAAGGCTTCGGCCGTTGTCAGCCCGACACCGCCTGCTATGGCATCTGTGCCGGTAAAGGAGGGCAGGCCCTGCACATTGCCGACATGGGTGGTGCTGAGCAGGGACCGGAAACCCGCATGTACCGTCAGGTTTTTCAGGATACGGTATTCGTCCTGCAGGTAGGCGGTGAACGTATTGGTGTTGTAGGTCTCGCTCCACAAGGTGGCAAAGGGCGTGCCCCAGGGGCCGAAAACAGAGGGCTCGCCTTGGCCCAGAAGCGGCATATTATAGGCGAGCTGGTTGGTAAAATAATGGTCGTTTTCGTACCATGTACCTAAGGTCGCGGTATTTTTTCCGAATACGCCTGTGGCATAACTGTTCACGCCAAAACGGCGCTGTGTGGGGCGCTTGACCATCTGGGACAAGGGAGCCCCCGTATCGGGTGATGCCATATAGGGGTTGCCGCCCCAGGTCGGCACGTTTTCTTCGCCATGGCCATAGACCACTGTTTTCCACCTGATATGCGTATTCAGGGCGAAATCCGCGGTCAGGGCGCCCAACTGGTCCGTGATCTGGGTCGTGCCGCTGTAATAGGTTGCGTCCTTGGCGTCGGCAACCTTGTCCTGCCCGGCAATATACACCCCCTGGGCCGCCAGATACGCGATTTTATATGCGTTGGGCCCACCCGCCAGATAATCCATGTTCTGGCCAAAGGCGGACAGCATGGCAAAAGAGTAGTCCAGATAGGCAACCTGCTTGACATGACTATAGTCATAAAGCACCGAAATGCGACTGTCTTCGCCAACGGGCTGTACCAGCTTGGCATTGACCTGTTCGTTAAGCTGGCTTCCGTAGCCTTTCCATTTTTCGGAATCATTGCGTGCATAGGATACGAAAAACTTGGTGCCCGACGCGTTGAGCTTGCCGCTGTCAAAGCGCACGAATGTCATGAACGAGGAATAGCTGCCGAACCCCTGGTCCACTTCGGCTCCAAGCCTGTCCTTGGGATCGCGACTGACAAAACTGATCGACCCGCCAAGATTGTTGGTCGAAGGCACGCTTTCATTCCCAGCACCGGGCGAGACGTCAACCTGCGCTATATTCTGCGATGCAAGTGCCTGGGTAATGGGCAGGCCATTGTAGTTCCGATAAATCATTTCACCCAGTGGAATACCGTCCAGACTCATGCCGATCTGGGTCTGGTCAAACCCGCGCATGTAAAGCTGGAGCGACCAGACGTCCTGTCCCAGGGCGTCAGCCGAATTGAACATGACACCGGGCAGACGGTTCAGGGCTTTGAGCGGGCTGGCCCCCGTAACCTGGTCGCGGATCATGCTGGCTGAAACGACCGACATTTTCGCTTTGGAGCGGAGAATACCCGCAACCTGCACTTCTTCAGCGGTGGTCGAGGCGCGTGCGCCGGTGCCATGGCCTGTGCCATGCGTTGCGCCAGCCATGGCTGCGGGCTTTGGCCCGCTACCGTGCTGCAGCGCTGTTTTGGTGCTGGTTTGTCTGACGGCCGCTGAACCATGCCCGGCTCTGGCGAACCGGACCTGTTTATGCGCAGCGTCTGCGGCGGCGTAGGCGTAGTGTCTGGCATCTGGCAGGCATGTGGTCGATAAAAGACTGCCCAGCAGAAGGCGTGTGCTGACCTTGTTCAGATTGTAGCTCATGTTTCACTCCACCCGTATTTGAGAACGACCGATTGTCTCTAAATATAACGTTATCGTAACGAAATAGGCGGTAAAACTGCCTGGCAAGAGCTATGATCTGCCAGGCAGGATAAAGGACTTTTACATGTCCTTCATAAGGCGCAGCGCATCGTAGATGGCGGCATGCGTGTTCCTGGACGACACGGCATCGCCAATCCTGTACAGGGTGAATGTACCGTTCGTGTTGTGACACACATCCTGCGGCCTGCCCTGTGTCAGCGCCACATAATCCACCGCACCCTGATTGCGCGCATGCGGTTTGAGTTCGAAATACAATTCGTCCAGTGGCTTGGTGCCGCAATTTACGACCACCTGATCCACCTCGACCCGGCGTTCGAACTCACGATAGTCGCTGCCGATTGCCGCAGTCAGGCCATTGCCCGAACGTTCGACGCTTTCAAGTCGCTGGGCCACGGTAAAAGCGGCGTGGTCTCCCTGTAGCGACCGGATATACGGCACCAGATTCAGCCCCATGATTTCGGGTGAAAAGGTCCGGTCTGGCGTTATGATTTCAACTTTGCCACCGTGTTCCACGATCATCTCCGCCGCCTGAAGGGCCGCGTGGTCGCCCGCGTCGTCGAACAGCAGGACGGTTTTGCCGGGTGCGACGTCGCCTGACAGGATGTCCCATGTCGAGACGACAAGATCATCGCCCGTGGCAAGCGGCGGTGTGTCGGGGAAACCACCGGTTGCGATAATGACGCAATCCGGGGATTCCGCCAGCACGTCGGCACTTTCCGCCCAGGTGTTGAAGCGGAATTCAACGCCCAGCCGCTCGCATTCAGCCATACGCCATGCGATAATGCTCAGCATTTCCTTGCGGCGGGGGCTGCGCGCGGTAAGGCGGATTTGTCCGCCAGCTTCATCCGCCGCTTCGAAAACCACAACCTTGTGCCCACGTTCGGCCGCCACGCGCGCGGCTTCCAGCCCGCCGGGGCCAGCCCCCACGATCACGATCCGTTTGGCAACGGCGGCAGGTGTGATGTCATTGGGCATGGTCAGTTCGCGACCCGTTGCCGGGTTGTGAATGCACAGCGCCATGCCACCCTGATAAATACGGTCGAGGCAATATGTCGCACCAACACAGGGGCGAATTCTGTCTTCCTGCCCGCTCATGATCTTACGGACAATATGCGGGTCGGCAATATGGGCCCGCGTCATGCCCACCATATCCATCTTGCCGCTTTCGATCGCGTAGCGCGCGGTTGCCACATCGGAAATTTTCGCGGCATGGAATGTGGGCATGCCGGTACGCGAGCGCACGGCGGATACGAAGTCGAGATAAGGCGCGTTTGCCATGCCCTGAACGGGAATGACGTCGGCCAGACCTGAATCTGTCTCGATATGACCGCGAATGATATTGAGAAAATCGACCAGACCAGACGTCTGGAAACGACTGGCGATTTCCAGCCCCGTTTGCGCGTCGATCCCGCCTGCAAGCCGTTCGTCGGCGGAAAAACGGACACCGACCAGGAATTTGTCACCGACCCGTTCGCGGATTGCGCTCAGGACATCGAAAATGAAGCGAAGGCGGTTATCGAACGATCCGCCATAAGGCCCGGTCAGTTCGTTTGTCAGCGGTGTCCAGAACTGGTCGAGCAGATGGCCATAAGCCTCCAGTTCCAGTCCATCCAGGCCGGCCGCCTTGACGCGTTCGGCAGCATCGGCAAAATCCTTTATAATGCGCTGAATATCCCAGTCTTCGACAATTTTGGGTGACGCCCGGTGCGCGGGTTCACGCATATGGGTTGCACTGAGCGAAGGAAGCCAGTCCCCCTTGTCCCAGCGTGTACGTCGGCCCAGATGCGTCATCTGGATCATGACCGCGGTGCCGTGTTCGTGGCATTCATCGGCCAGGGCTTTCAGCCACGGTACGCATTCATCCTTGTAGAGAAGGATATTATTGAAAGCAGGCGGGCTATCGGTGGATACGGTGGCGGACCCGGCTGTCATGGTCAGAGCAACGCCCGCTTTCGCGCGTTCGACATGATAGGCGCGGTACGTGTCTTTTGGCATTCCGTCCTCGGCATAAGCCGGTTCGTGGGACGAAAGCATGATTCGGTTTTTGAATGTGAGGTGCTTGACGGTCAATGGCGTCAGCAGCGGGTCGGCGCGCATAACGAACGTTCCTGTATCAAAACAACAGGGAGAAATCTGCACTCAGTGTACATAAGTGTCAAGTTTTCTTTTCACCTCTGTTCAAGCGGCCCGAAAGGCCGGTTTTTCGGCAGGAAGAAGGGGGGCTCAGCCAGCGTGAACACCGGTTTTTTGCTTGACGGCAGGGCAGGGGGCACCGCAGTCTCGATTCAGATCCCGCCTGTAATGTCCAGTCCGCACCGTGTTACCGGCATGCGACGGGCAGTTCGGGCGGCGCGGGCCGGTTCGGCGTGCCCACCTGCCGGGTGCTGCATGCCGGATTGGCAATGGTTCTGAAAATTGATGTCTGCAAAGGCATGGATTATTTTCCGGGGTATGTCTTTCCATGATAGGGACTAACGGACAGGTAATAATATCCGGCTCAGTTTGTAACGATAAAGCAACGGAATGCCGTCTTGACGAAATTCCATCGTGTCGGTTGCATCATTTCGTAACTCTTAGTGCTGCTGGCGGCACGTTTTGCGACGGTTATGCCGTGGGCGTTATCGGCGCGGTCATGCCGTATGCGGTTGGCGCGCTGCATGCGGGGTCGTTCGGCAGCGGTTTTCTTGGCAGCGGCACGCTGTTCGGCATTCTGGCCGGTGCGGTCATAACCGGGCCGCTGGCGGACAGGATCGGGCGCAAGCCTCTCCTGCAGGCTGGCATGCTGCTGGCCACGGTGTTTTCGGTTCTTCAGCTTTTTGTGACATCGATCCCGCAGCTTACGCTGCTGCGTTTCGCGCTGGGTGTTTCGCTTGCGGCGGACTATGTGGCGGGCGCTGTCTATCTGCTGGAATATGCACCGCTCAGAAACCGTGGAAAGCGATTGAGCCTGATGCTGGTAAGCTGGACCGTAGGGTATGCTGTTGCGTTCCAACTGGCGTACTGGTTCTGCGGTTCAGGTGGGATGGGCTGGCGGATCAGTCTGGCGCTTGGGGGCGTGCCCGCACTGGCGGTGTATAGGCTGCGCAGGCACCTGCCGGAATCCCTGACATGGCTTGCGGCCCGCCGCCGTATGCAGGAGGCCCAGGCGGTGGCTCGGCGCCATTTTGCGGGCTATGCCGTCATTCTGCCTCTGGCCGCAGCCCCGACCCCGACAGGTGGTGAGAGGTCCCTAAAGGCCATGTTATGGTCGCGGCCGGTTGTGTCGCGCATGCTGGTGGCTTTTGTGTTCCTGACCGCACAGATCGTGCCCTATTTCTGCATTGGCACTTTTCTGTTCGAAATTCTTGGCGATCTGGGCATTCGCAGCGGTTATTTTCTGGGGCTGATCTATACCGCTTTTCTGGTTATGGGCGCTCTGCTCGGACAGGCCATTATCGATCGCATGTCGCGCCGGGTCTTTCTGGTCGGCACGTTCGGTATCACGTCGGTACTGCTTTTTGTTCTGGCGTCAGGATATGCACTGTCCCTGATGGCGCAGGTCGCGCTGTTCAGTGTGTTCGCGCTTACGCTCTCGGCGTCGTGCTGTATGGAATACGTGTATATGGCGGAGCTTTTTCCTGTGGAGGTCAGAACGTCGTGCAACGGGATCACGCAGTCCGCCAGCCGCATCTGCACGTCCATCTGCACGCTGGTGTTCCCGGTCATGACGCAGGCTCATGGGGTTGAAACGGTTCTGCGCCTGACCGCAGCCCTTCTGGGATTTGGGGCTCTGTATTGCCTGATATTCGCCCCCGATACCCGGCACGCCCATATCTGAGGGCGTGTGCGCTCAGGGCGGCGGCGGCGGCTGGTCCGCGCGCTCTTTTTCCTGTGCGATCAGATGCCGCAGCCACGATACGAAATGGCTGGTTGCGGGACTGTCGGCACTTCGTGCGGGAATGACGATATGATAAGCGCCGTCCTCCGGCGTGATCGAGGGCAGGCCTGCCACGTGCAGGCGTCCCTCCGCCACGAGATCCCCCGTAATCGAGCGCCAGCCCAGCATGATGCCCTGGCCGTTCAGCGCGGCCTGGGTGGCCTGTACATAATTATTGAAACGCAGGTCGGCCCCGTTCCGTCCCCGGGGCAGGCCCGTTTGCTGCAGGTAGCCGTTCCAGCTTCGCCATGACGCGTCGTCCACGTCGACATGGATCAGCGCGATATCTGACAGGTCTGTCGCCAGGGGGCGCAGGCGGTCGACAAAACCGGGGCTGGCAACAGGGTCTATCTGTTCCGGGAAAAGGGTAATGACCTCACCATCGGTCCAGCGGCCATGCCCGTAGCGGAACATGACATCGGCATGCGGGGCGTCCGGGGCGGCGTCATGGGCGGTTGTCATCACACTAACGGCGATATCGGGCCATGCCGCGCTGAAGGTCGACAGGCGCTGCATCAGCCAGTAGGTCGCAAATCCGATCGAACATGAAATACGCAGCGTGCGGCCCCGTTCGACATGCAGGCGGGTTATGTCGTCCAGCGTGTCGGCCAGCAGGTTGAAACTGGTTTCTATGGCAGTCAGCAGCATTTCGCCGCCGGGGGTCAGCGCCAGCGGCCTGCGGGTGCGGTCGAACAGGGGAATGCCAACCCAGTGTTCCAGTTCGCGCAGGGATTTGCTGACGGCTGGTTGCGAGACATTGAGTGCGCGTGCCGCCGCCCGCAGCGTGCGGTGCCCGGCAATGGCGCGAAACACGCTGAACAGACGCAAGGGGGGAAGCTGGCGGGGTAACGTCATGGTCATGCCCCCCTTTTCTGGTTCAGTCGCGGTAGGAGGGGTCCTCCGCATCCAGAACCGATTTCAGATACGCGAAATGCGCGAAGGATGCGCCGCGATAGGCATCCCATCCTTCGGCCGTCAGGGTTGCGATCTCGTCTGACATGATCGAGAGCGGCCGCCCTGTGGCGTAGGCACGCAGCAGCGTGTCGGCTGCTTTCTCAAAGAAATAGAGGCTCTCGAACGCTTCGGCAACAGTCTGTGCCGTGACCGTCACGCCATGGTTGGCCATGAGCAGCGTCGGGGCCTTGGCCAGCATGCTGGCAATGCGGATGCCTTCTTCCTCCTGGTCGGCAATACCGCCGCATTCGGGGTCGATCACCATGCGCCCGAAAAACCGGGCGGTGTTCTGGTCGATGGGGAGCAGCCGGGGGTCCGCGAGCGTGGACAGTGTTGTGGCGGCAATGGGGTGACAGTGAACAATGACCTTGGCCGATGGCACCCGCCGGTGCGCATTGCCATGGATACACCATGCCGACGGGTCGGGGGCGTCGGCCCGGGTCATGACATCGGGGTCGTTTGCGTCGAGAACCTGCAAGTCACTTGCGCGGATGGTCGCGAAATGCCGCCATTTCGGGTTCATGAGAAAGCGTCGGCCGTCGGCGCTCAGCGCCGCGCTGAAATGATTGCCGACCGATTCATGCCACCCGAAACGCGCGGCCAGCCGGAAAGCCGCAGCCAGATCGATGCGCAGGGCGGTCTCGTCCACAGATATGTGCAGGTCATTCGTCACGGCTGGAACCTTCCCTCGTTGGACAATACGCGCCATGCGCTGCGCAGTTCGCCCCGGTCCGTGTAGGTGCCGCGCAGATGGCGCGCCCCGCTGCCAGCCTTGAAGGCCGCACGCCCATGAACGATCCGGTGGTTGTCGAACACGATACATTCCCCCGCGTTCAGGCGAAAGCGCATAAGAAAACGCGTGTCCTGCAACAGGCGTCCGAAACGGCAGAAGGCGGGGTAGAAACGGTCCAGAAAATGCTGGTCCATGTCGAACACGTCCGCCATGTGCTGGCTGATCGTAACCCCGGAAATATCGCCCCGCTCGTCCAGTTCTATCACTCTCTGGCGTGCCCGCATGTCATAGGCGTCGTGTTCGTCGTAGAAGGGGACAAGGGTTTCGCAAAGCAGCGTGAAGTCGTCGGGGTGGGTGCGGCGTAATTCGGCGGCCACGGCTGCTCCGTCCACGAACAGGCTTTCTCCCCCTTCGGTCGAATTGGCGCGGCAGTGCAGGAACTGCACGCCGGGGGGCAGGTCCTCGGACGGAACATCCGTGTGCAGTTCCAGCGCCTTGGCCGTATAAGCAAGGTTGTCGGGTTTGGCGTGCAGGTTGACATCGAAATACAGGCCGAAAAAAGTCGGCCGGGGTACCCCGATCAGGGTTGCCGCGTCTTCCAGCGCCTGGTCGGTGTCGGGCATGTCCGTTACCAGGGCTATGCCTTCGCTCAGCAGCGTATGGACCCAAGCCTTTCTGGTGGCACGGTCGGACTGGAGTGCGGGCAGCGCAAAACGCGGAATATGCGGGTAATGGTCGCCATACCACAGTTTGCGCGGCATAATGGCGGGGTCGGGCCGGGGTTTTGCCTGTGCGTGGCGGGCCAGCCAGGCAAGAGGGTAGGAGGATACATGCCGGTCACCCGCCCATACGATCCGGAGGCTGCCGTCTTCAACCAAGGCTTCCAGCGGTGTCGGGGGGGCGGTCTGTGCAAAAATATCGAATACCCGCTCACGCGTTTCGGGGTCGAAGGATGTCGCGCAGTTATCGCGTAGCCAGTAATAGTTGAAGTAGGCGGGTTTTTCGTCACCAAGGCCGATCTCCAGCCCGGTGTCATGCAGTGTCAGGCTGGGCGCACAGGTAAGCATGGGCAGAACCTCCGAAACAGGGGGCGTGTCCGAACGCGGTGGAACGCGGGCGGGAAAGGGCATTTGAGGAACAGGAAATTTCGGAGCGAAGATTTCCATAAGCCTGAAGTGTAGAGACCTGTGGCCATCACTCAAGCCTGGAAAAATTCATCACATTATAACTGCTGGGTTATAATAAGGCTGTGGGGGATGCGTGCCGCGCAGCGTAAAAGCGGGGCGTAATCCGGCCCAGGGGCAGGGGCCGCCCGCGCCAAGTCATGGTACGACGCCTGTCCGCCGGGGTGCGTGCCTTATTTCTGGGGCCATAACTGGCAGAGCAGCGGCGCAAGCGAGGGGCACCCAGAACCGGCCGCGCAGGACTGGCCACCCAAAACCGGCCTGACAGGACCGGGCAGGCAAAGATTGCCCGCGCCGGTCATACACGGGTGCCGGTGGGCAGGGTTCAGGTGCGGCTGAAAAACTGGACGATATTGCCGTCAGGGTCCTTGATCGTCAGCACCTTGCCGTGGTCGCCCATGTCGCGCAGGCCGACTTCCGTGACGTTGGAAGCCGCGCAGCGGGCACGGAATGCCGCCATTTCATCGACCTCGAACACTGCAATCGCCCCCTGTGCGCCGGTCGGGTATTCCGCCGCCCCCGCCAGGGCGAAATTGGCATTGCCCGTGCCGAACTGCACCCAGCGCTCGCCATCGGCAAATTTAAGCGGCAGGCCGATGCAGTCCGTGTAGAACTGCGTTGCCTCGGCCGAGACGGCACTTGGAACGTAAACGGTCATCAGCCTTGTGACGGCGCCGGTCGCGTCTGTCATGTCTATAGCTCCGACAGGGGGCCGACTTCACGTTCCACCAGTGGCAGAACTTCGGTCGAGAAGCGTTCGAGCGAGCGTTTCGCGTGGGCCAGCGGCATGTCGCCAAACTGGAAAAAGCAGTTGTAATGGCTGGGCTTGAGCTTACGGATTTCCGTCACAAGACGTTCGGCCACATATTCGGGCGAGCCGATCAGCAGGTTGTCGCGGAATGTTTCAAGCGGGGGTTCGTCAGGCAGGGGCGGGGCCTTGAAGAAAGCCCCTTCCAGGTGCAGGTCGGGGGCGCGCAGGCCATGGACCATGCGGGCCACGTATCGGGCCCGTTCCGCGGCTTCCAGTGCTTCTGTCGCACTGTCGGTCACATGCACGTATTGCTGAAGTGCGACCGGCATTGTCGGGCCGTCCAGCCCGCCAGCGACCCACGCCTCGCGCACATACTCCACAATACCCGGCAGGGCCGGGCTGCCGCGCCATCCGGCGGTGATGAAGGGTGTGGAATTCCACTTTGAAAGGGCTTTGAGAATAACCGGGTGGGGCGACGTGCAATACACTGGCGGCATGCCTCCGGCGGGACGCACGCAGAAAACGGATTCCGGTTCCTGAATGTATTGCCCCGAGAACGCGACATGGCCTTCGCTGAGCGCGCCTTCGAGAATTTTCCAGTATTCGAGAAAAATATCGACCTTGTGCGTGACGTCCGCGCCGTACCGTTCGAACTCATAAGCCTGGTAGCCTGTGCCAACCCCAAGAACCGCCCGGCCGTTGGACATGGCGTCCAGCAGACCGATTTCCTGGGCAACCCGCATGGGGTGGTACAGGGGCAGGACGATCACGCCTGTTCCCAGCTTGATGCGCGACGTGCGGCCTGCGGCGTGGGCGGCCATCATCAGTGGCGACATGCAGACAGAGTAATTGGTAAAATGGTGTTCCGCGAACCAGGCTATTTCAAACCCCGCCTGTTCGGCCGCGGCCACCATCTCGCATGTGTCGCTGATAACGCCAGGCACGCCACCGGGGTTGTCCCGGTAACCCATAAGATTGAAGATGCCAAAATGCATTCTGCTGTCTTTCTGTTTTACAGACCGGGATCGTTCTGGGAAAATGACCGCCCCAGGGCTGACAGGACTTGGGCCGGGGCGGTCGCGGGCGGGTTGCTCAGGGAATGTAGTAGCCACCGGCGGTGACGACGGTTTCGCCCACCATGTAGCGGTTGCCATCCGACATCAGGAACGCGATGACATCGGCAATATCTTCGGGCTCAGCTGCCCGGCCAATGGCCGACTGCGCCGTCAGTTCGGGCACGAACCCTGCCGCATGTGCCTTGGCGGTCGCGATCCCGGCCGGGGCAATGCCGTTGACCAGAATGCCCTTGGGGGCAAGTTCCAGCCCGAGACTGCGTGTCAGGCTGACGACGGCGGCTTTCATGGCTGCGTAATGGGCGTTCTTGGGATGCGGCTTGAATGCATCGATCGAGGATACATTCAGGACCCGGCCCCGAATGTCACGCACCGGGCTGTTCCCTTCCATCCGGGCGACAGCCGCGATGGTCATGTTATACAGCCCGCGCACATTGACCGAAAAGCTGAAGTCCCAGTCGGCATCGGTAATGTCCAGAATGGGGCGGCGCGGATAAACGCCGGCGCAGTTGACCAGGCCGGTCAGCCCACCCAGGGCCTGGACGATTTCGGCTGTCAGGGCCTCGGCACTTTCGCGGGTGGTGATATCGCCCACGGCGGCAGCGCAGGGAACACCTTTGGCGCGCAGTTCGGCCAGTGCGGCTTCGGTCGCGTCGGCATTGATATCGACAATCCCGATTGCGGTATTGCCCGCGTCAGCCAGGGCATGGCAGGTCGCCAGGCCAAGGCCGCTGGACCCGCCAGTGACAAGAATGGTGCGTGACGGGGTCGCGTTGGACAGGTTGGTGTCAGATGTCATGTCTTTGTGTCTTCATGGCAGAACAATGGATGCGTGCTGCATCGATTTCCATAATGTGACGTTATGGAGTTGCAACGATCCATTCAATTGCGCATTTCTAATGCTGCCATTAAACGGCGGAATATATGGTTTTTTACCATTAGTATATTTAATGGATAACTGACAAAATCGTTATACGAACGGGTGGCCTGCCCACGCGGGAATACCCCGGTCAGTGCTGGAAACAAGGCCCGTTCGTGGCGGCGCGCCCCGGTCCGCCGTGTGGGTGCGGGGTGTGGTGGCCTGTTCTCAAGTGTGTGATGCGCTGGTAACGTGGGATGAAACAGGCCCTGTTCCCATCCCTCGGCCCGGCACCGCCCCATGCCGCAAATAAAGAGTACGCCGTCATGATCAACACCAGTTCCACAATGTTTCACTGGCGCATGCTGTCCAGGGAGCCTGAATATCCTCTGACCGTTGTGGATACGGATATCGAAACCGATGTGGCTGTCATTGGCGCGGGGCTGACCGGCCTTGCCGCAGCCCTGCGTTTCGCGCGCGCTGGCGCACGGGTGCTGCTGCTCGATGCCGGGCGCATCGGCCAGGCGGCGTCAGGGCGGAACAACGGGCAGGTCATTCCGCATTACGGCAGCCACACACCACAGGACATCGAAGCCCAGTTCGGCCCGCATCGGGGCGCAATTTTCAACCGTATGGTGGGTGGGGCCGCCGACGGGGTGGCAAGGCTTGTGCGCGATCATGATCTGGCCTGCGATTTTGTACAGAAAGGCTGGATTCAGGCCTGTCACGCCACATCCAGTGTCGCCCGCGTGCGCGCCGTCTACGACGGGTGGAAGGAAAGAGGCTATCAGGCCGAATGGCTGGACCGGGGCGCCATGACCGACCATATCGGGTCCTCGGTTTTTTACGGGGGGTGGAAGGCGGGTTCGGGCGGCTATCTCAACCCGTATGCATTCTGTCAGGGTATGGCCCGCGCGGCCGGTGCGGCGGGGGTGGATATCCGCCAGAACTCGGCCGTGCTGGATATGGAGCGGGTGGACCGGCGATGGCTGCTGACCTGCCCCGGTGGCAAGGTATTCGCGCGCGAGGTGATGGTGGCGGCCAACCTGCCGCAATCGGCATTCTGGCCGGGCATAGACAAGGTTTCCGTGCCGGTGCGAGTTTACCAGGTTTCCACCGGCAGGTTGGAACCCGACTGGCAGGCCCGTATTCTGCCCGGACGTGAAGGCGTGTCCGATACCAGCCGGGTGATCTGCGCCTTCCGCTACGATTCCGACGGCGGGCTGGCCATGGTCGGCCAGCATACGCTCTGGCACGATGCGGCCAACCGGGGGCGGCGTGCGGTTGCCGCCAGACTGCGCAGGGTGTTTCCCGGCCTGCCGTTACAGATGGCGGACCGTTACTGGGAAGGGACGATCGCTGCTGTCGTGGACCGTCTGCCCCGCCTGATGGCGCTGGCGCCGGGCCTGAATTTTGCCGGGATCTATTCCGGGCGGGGGGTGGCGCTCAGTGTAGCCTGGGGGGATATGGCGGCAGGCCTTGCCCTGGGCGACGTGGCCGAGCGTGATGCGCCTGTGCCGGTTACACGTCTGCGCACGGTGCCGTTCCATGCGTTTGGTGTTCAGTACGCCCGCTACATGCACCCAAGGCTGCGCGCGCAGGACCGCAGGGAAGTCGCGCAATCCGAAAACAGGGGCTGAAAGCCGGCCTGTCCCTCCCTTGGGCGGGACACCACGCAGGCGGCATTTTTCCTCCGCTCTCCTGTATTTATATCTGATGATGTGTCCTGTCGGGTGTTGCCCGGTTCCGGTTTCTGTCCGGCGTAACAAAGGGGTGGCAATGCGGCCCGGCAATGGGCGGGGATGTGCGGGGTCCGCGCTCAATCGTTGCGAATCGTAAATTAACTCTTGTCAGCCGACAGGTCTGTCGACAGTATTGTCGGCAGGAGGTTCGCCATGCAGGAAAGCACAGCCGATCGCGCCTACGGGCATCTGCACGCCATGGTGGTCAGTTTCGAGTTCAGGCCGGGTGAGCACCTGAACGAGGTCTCGCTGGCCCGGGAACTGGGCATGTCCCGCGCCCCCGTGCGCGAGGCGCTGAACCGCCTGACCAGCGAGGGACTGGTGGAAGCCGTTTCGGGCAGGGGGTTTTTCTGCCGTCGGCTGAACCCGCGTGAACTGCGCGACCTGTACGCCGTGCGGGCCGATCTGGAGGCCGGGGGGCTTATGGCCCTTGCCGGGCAACTGGCGGACCCCGATGTACGCGCCCGCCTTGTGGACCTGCGCGCGGCGTGGGTTTCCCTGTCCGCGCCGGGTCAGGCGATCGGGGATATGGTCGACCAGGACGAGGCTTTTCACCTGGTTCTGGCCGGGGTGAGCGGCAATGCGGAGCGGGTGAAAATCCTGCGCAACATTAACGCGCGCATTCGTTTCGTGCGCCGGATCAATGTGGAACGGCCCGAACGTCAGGCGCGCACGCTGGCTGACCATCTGGATATTCTCAACGCCCTGCTGGATGGCGATGCCGGGCAGGCCGCCGATCTGGTCCGTGCGCATCTGGAGGCGTCGGCGCGCGAGATCGAGCATGGCGTGGCCGATGGCCTGCTGCGCCTTTACACGAACTGAAGGAAGGAATGGGTCCGGTATGAGGGTCGTGGTTCTTGGTGGCGGTGTCGTGGGTGTGTCCACGGCCTACCAGCTTCAAAAAGACGGGCACGAGGTCGTGGTGATCGAGCGCGAGGAAAGCCTTGCCGCCGAGACAAGCTGGGGGAATGCGGGCATGATAGCGCCCGGGCATTCCTTTGTCTGGTCTTCTCCCGCGGCACCCAAAACGCTGCTGAAATCGCTGTTCCTCAAGGATCAGGCGCTGCGTTTCCGGTTTTCGGCCGATCCGTATCTTTATAAATGGTCGCTGGAATTTCTGGCCCAGTGTACCCATGAGCGGGCACGACGCAACACGTTGCTCAAGCACCGGCTGGCCGCCTATTCGCAGAAAATCCTGGGCGATGTGGTGGCGGGGGAAGACCTGCGCTACGACCGCAACACGCGTGGTATTCTCTACGCCTATCGCAGCGAAGCCGCGATGGAGGCTGGAGCCCGGCATATGAAGCTGCTGGAATCCGACGGTCAGGTCGTGCAGATGCTCGACCGCGCCGGTGTGGCCAGGGTGGACCCCGTTCTGGGTGCCGCCTCCGGTATTACAGGCGCGATCTACTGCCCGACGGACGAGACGGGGGACTGCGCCAGATTTACCCGTGGTCTGGGTGCGCTGGTTGCAGCGCGCGGGGGCGAGATCATGACCGGCGTTGTCATCCGCGATCTGGAAACCGAGGGGGGTGTCGTACGTGGCGTGCAGACCAACCGGGGCATCGTGCGGGGGGACGCCTACGTGCTGGCCATGGGCTCCTTCTCGCCCCTGCTGGGGCGGCGCGTGGGCGTAAGCCTGCCCATATATCCGGTCAAGGGATACGCGCTGACCGTGCCGATCGGCCAGCATGCCGCCCCCCCCACGGTGGGGATGGTGGATGAGCATAATCTTGTCGCCATCACCCGGTTTGACGACCGCATCCGCGTGACGGCCACGGCGCAGTTTTCTGGCTACGACAACAGTAACCGGGCATCGGACTTTACCTTCATGCGCTCGGTCACGCGCGCCCTGTTCCCCGATGGGGGGGATTACGAACAGGCGCACGAATGGTCGGGCCTGCGGCCCATGACACCGACCAACCTGCCCATTCTGGGGCGGGCGCGCTATGCCAATCTTTTCTGCAATACCGGGCATGGGCATATCGGCTGGACCATGTCGCATGGCTCTGCCCGGATCGTGGCGGACCTGATCGCGGGTCGCGCCCCCGCTATTCCCATGCAGGGGCTGGAGTACGGCGCATGAACGCGTTTTCACCTCCGTTCGATCTGGGCGTTCTGCCATCGGTTCTGGATGGCGGGGTTGCCCAGCGCGCAGCCCTTGGCATGGTGGTGCTGGCGACCGACCAGACGCTGGAGCCCGAAACGGCGCAACTGGTACGTATGCCCGGCGTGGTGCCCTATGTGGCCCGCCTGTGGAACGATGCCGACATAACGCCCGAAACCCTGCGTGCCATCCAGCCCCGCATAGCGCCAGCCACCGACCTTATCCTGCCCGGGTGCAGGCTCGATGTGGTGGGGTTTGGCTGCACATCCGCCACCATGGTGCTGGGTGAGGAAACCGTTTTTGCCGAAATCCGCAAGGCGCGGCCCGGCATTGCCTGTTCCACGCCCATTACGGGTGCGCTGGCGGCAATATCGGCGTTCGGGGCGCGGCGTGTGGGGTTGCTGACCCCTTACGTGCCCGAAATCAACCTGCGCATCGCGGCCTATTTCGCCGGACGTGGGGTGCATGTTTCCGCCATGGCCACGTTCGACCGCCGCGATGACCTGGAAGTGGCGCGTATCCGTGTGGCCGATATTGTCGACGCGGCCCGGCGCATGACGGCGCAGGGCGGTTTTGACATGCTGTTCGTTTCCTGCACGAGCCTGCGCGTGGTCGAGGCCGTGGCGGAAATCGAGGCGGCAACCGGTATCCCCGTCACGTCCAGCAATCATGCCATGATCTGGCACATGCTCCGCACCGCCGGTGTGGATGACACGATTGCGGATGCGGGCCGTCTGTTCACCATGGGGCTTGCGGGTTAAGAAGCAGCAGGCTCCACAGTCTTTTCCCAACCTTACAAGGAAAAAATTACCATGTCCGATATCAAGCGTCTTTCCGCGGGTCCGCGTATGAGCCAGGGCGTCGTTCACGGCAACACCGTCTATCTGGCCGGTCAGGTTGCCCTGGGTGCGCCCGGCGCGTCTGTTGCGGAGCAGACCAAAGACATTCTCGACCGGATCGATGCCCTGCTGGCTGAAGCCGGTACGGACAAGACGCGTATTCTTTCCGCCACGATCTGGCTGGCCGATATTGCCAGCTTCGCGGAGCTGAACGGCGTGTGGGACGCCTGGATCGTGCCCGGGCAGACACCGGCCCGCGCCTGTGTGGAATCGCGTCTGGCCGCGCCGGAATTCACGGTTGAGATCGGCGTCATTGCCGCCCTCTGATCCCCGGGCCCAGCCGCGTATTCCCCTTGGGGCATATGGCCATCTGTTGGCCATCTACCTGATCTGGGGCAGCACGTATCTGGCCAGCAAGATCTGCCTGTCGGGTCCGCATGCCATGAGCGTGATGCAACTCCAGATCACGCGTGAGATGGTTGGCGCAGTCATTCTGGGTGGCCTTACCCTTTTGCGGTATGGCTGGCCAGCGGGCGTGCGCGGGCGGGATATCGGCCTGTGCATGTTTTGCGGTGTCCTGCTCTGGTGTGGCGGCAACACGCTGGCGACGGCGTGCGCGCCTTATACCAGTTCGGGCTTTATCGTCATGGCCATGGGGGTCATACCCCTGTGGACAGCCCTGTTCGACAGCCTTTTCGGTGGGGGCGCCATTTCCCGCCGGATGGTGCTCAGCCTGCTGACCGGCCTTGCCGGTCTTGCCATGGTGGTATGGCCGAGCTTCCATGGCGGGCAGGCCGGTGCGGGGCAGGGGCATCCGCTTGTCCTTATGCTGGTTCTCCAGCTTGGCGCCATGAGCTGGGCTGCCGGCACGGTGCTGCAGCGCCCGCTTGCCGCGCGTTTTCCCGGCGGGCTGGTCGCGGCGGGGCAGCTTGCAACCGGTGCGGTCGGGCTGTCCTGTGTCGCGCTGGTGCTGCATGACGTGCCGCATTTTGACCTGGCCCCCCGGCAATGGAGCGCGCTGGCGTTCCTGCTGCTGTTCGGCTCGGTCATAGCGCCGGGCTCCTATGTCGCGGTGGTGCGGACGTTCAGGCCGGAAATCGCGTCCACCTTCGCCTATGTCAATCCGATTGTGGGGGTTTGCCTGGGATCGCTGATCCTGGGTGAGCGCCCGGCCCTGCTCTCCCTTGTCGGGATGGCGATCATTCTGGGCAGCGTCGCACTTCTTCTGCTCCCGCCCAGGCTCCTGGCTTTTCGGGGGCTGGGTCGTAATAAAACGGCATAGGTCGTTACAGCATTTCCATGAGGCGTAACGGGCTGCGCGCGGCATTGGTCGCATGCAGCCCTTTTTTTGTGTGGGCCATTGCCGGGAGCGCTACCCGTACGGCGGGAGCATTTCTCATCCGATATAAATTGTTGAACAATTTATTGACCGATGACGTTTCGAGGTCGTATTAATGAGCCTACGCGAGAGCGTAGCGCATTGATTTTTCCCGTGCGCCAGAAAAGCCACGTGACGGTGGAGTAGGCATATCCTCTTTACTCCCTGTTTTTGTTGAACGATTTTACCAGTGGGCATCCCTCCCCACGATTCATGACGCAGGAGTGCCATGCCAGAGTCCAGCGGGCTTTCCCGGCCGGTGCGGATCGCCCAGCTCTTGCGGGACGATATTCTCAATGGTGCTCTTGTCAGTGGGCAGGCGCTGGTGGAAGCGCAGATGGTCGAACGCTTTGGCGTTTCGCGGAACACCATCCGCGAAGCCATGCATTCGCTGGCGCAGGCGGGGCTTGTTACGGTTATCAGCAATCGTGGCAGCTTCGTACGCCAGATCGGACCACCCGAAATCCGCGAACTTTACATGATCCGCCGACTGATCGAGACTGGGTGCTGCGAGCGGGTACCCCCCGATCGGTGGGCGGCGTTGCAGCCGGTGTTCGCATCGGCCTTTACCCAGGCCCGTTCGGCTGCCCGTAACGGGGACTGGACCCAGGTCGGAACCGCCAGCCTGCTGTTCCACCGTCTGCTGGTCAGTGCCTGTGGCAGCGACCAGCTTTCGCAGTTTTTTGACACGATCTGCGCGCAAATGCGTCTGGTTTTCCAGACCGTGGGGGATCAGGAGCATCTGCAATCGCCCTGGCTTGCAAAAGATATCGCGATTTTCGAGGCATTGCTGGCCGGGCAGATCAAGGCGGCAACGGATTTGCTGCACGACTATCTCACCTATTCGGAAGAACTGATTTTTCAGTTCGTGGCAGGACAACCGATATGAAAAACTATCCAGCAGCCTATCAGATTCCTGATGATTTCCGTTACGCGGTCGACAGGGCTTTTTACAGGGCCGTGTCCGAAGGGGCCACGGCGCGCGCGCCACGCCTGAGCGAAGTCGTGCCCATTCGCAGTGGCTATGCGTGGGAGGTCAAGCAGGGCGAGATTTTTCGGGTGGTCGCCCCCGAAGGCCCGCAGGTGGGGGATCTGAACATCTGGTATCGACACGACCCGCGTGAGCGCATGTGGGCAGCCCGGACCCGCCAGCTTGAAAGCGCGCATCTGACCACCTTCAACAGGATCTGGTCCACGCTGCCGTTCATGCGCCCGCTGGCCACGATTACGGCCGACACATTGGCCGATTACGGTGTCGATGACTATGGCGGGCGTGTGCACGACCTGCTGGGCACTCGGTGCGACCCCTACATCAACAAGCTGCTGACGGGGGAGGAATTCGATCATCACTGTCATTCCAACCTGACGCGCGCGGTGCTGCCATACCGGCTGACCGAGTTCGATGTGCATGACGTGCTCAATGTGTTCCAGGTTACGGGCCTGAACCGGGACGATCAGTATTTCATGAAAGCATGCCCGGCAAAGCCCGGCGACTATCTGGAATTTTTTGCCGAGGTCGATCTGCTCTGCGCGATTTCGACCTGCCCGGGGGGCGATCTGTCATTGCCCATGTGGGGGGATGAAACAGTGACAAGCACGGTTTCCGTCTGCCGCCCGCTCCAGATCGAAGTCTACGAAACCGCGCCGGAGCTTCTGGCCGGGTGGGTCCCGCCCGAACGTTCAGACTACAAAGGCCAGCATGGCCTGCGCGAAGACCGCTCGAACGTGCTGAAATAACACGGACCAGCCTGTGTGCGGTGGGGCTTTTACGACCACCGCGCACAGGGCCGCGTGCCCCATGCGGTGCGTGCCGCGCGGGGTTTTGGTTTATGGGGCGGTCTGCACGGGGCGCGCATGCACGGCGCTGCGGGGCAGGATAAGGGCGTTGAGCGCGCCAAGCAGCAGCAGGGTTGTCATGATATAGAAAACAGCGTGGAAACTGCCTGTGCCCTGTAGCAGGTATCCGGTCATGATCGGGGCCAGAATGCCGATGCCGTTGCTGAAGGTCATGGTCAGCCCCGTGACCGAACCCAGCAGTTCATGGTCGACAAGCAGATCAGCCAGTAGGGCCATGTTGGCGCCATCGGCGGCGGCGACAAAAGCCAGCGAAAATGCAAGCAACCCGACAACGCTCAGTGTCGTATGGCAGAAGGGCAGGAACCCCATGACAGAGGCCAGAACAAGATAAAGGCTGACAACCCGGCGGCGTTCGCCCCGCGCCAGCGCATGGCCGGATACGAAATATTCGCCGCATTTTCCGGCAACGAGCGAGAGCAGTGCCGCACCAAGGTTGGCGCAGGCCGTATACGTGCCAGACTGCGCAAGGCTGAGATGCAAGATATCGCGCAGCATGATCGGCATCCACGACATCAGCAGGAAGTTGGCGTAATTCGCGCAGCACTGGGAAATGACAATGCCCCAGAACGCACGGCAGCGGAACAGCGTGGGCACCGACAGCACCGCGACAATCTTGCCGTCCCGCGCCTTGTCCCCACGCGGGCTGATAAACAGCCAGCAGGCGGCCCAGAGCAGCCCCATGACGCCAAGGCTTGCAAAGGCCGTGCGCCAGCCAAAGCAGGTGATAAGCCATGTGCTGGCGGCGGCGCCACAGGCCAGCCCGATGGGAATGCCGCAGACAAAAGCGGTCATCACAGCGCCACGCTCACGCACAGGCGCCCAGAGCCGCACAACCTTGTTACCCAGCGGAAAGGCCGGGGCTTCACCAATGCCCAGCAGGACACGTGTGGCGATGAACGCGCCGATACTCGCACTCAGGCTGCCCAGGATCATGGCCATGGACCAGAGCGTGACCGCCAGCACCCCCATGACCCGCGTGCCAAGCCTGTCCAGCAGAATGGCGCTGGGCAGGTTGAGAATGAAATACGACCACAGGAAACTGGACAGCACCCACCCTGTCTGGCCCGAGGTCAGGCCGAATTCCGTGGCGATACTGGGCATGGCCACAGAAAGGGCTGCCCGGTCGCCGTAGCAGACGACACACATTGCGATAATAAGGGCGTAAATGACAAACCGGAAGCGGGTGGGTGCTTCCTGCAGGGGCGGGGATGTGTCTTGCAAATTCATTCTATGCCCAGAGTTTCCCGGTCCGGTGGCAGGTTCATGCGGCACCGGAGTGGCGTGGATGAACGACAATATTACGATATCATAACATCTATAAAACACACGCATCATGTAGTGGCAACTTAATTTATACGATGGACGAATATTACGGCTTCGCTCACCCTGCTGCAGTTTCCGCCCGTCATCTGCTGTGGGTGCTGCCTTTTGTCACGATCTTTCAAAATAGTAATTTTTGCCGATGATATGACGTTTTTTGCGGTTGGCGGTGCCGGTTACGCTTTTGTGTGGTGCCTTGGGTGGCCCATGTGCGGCCTGGGGTGGCGGGCATGTTGCGCGGGCAGCGCAGCATGCAGGTCCATGCTGCGCTGCTAAATTTTACTTTTGTTTAAAACAAAAACATGCTCAAGGTCATGAAACATCAAAAAGATTTTTTAGTATGATTTCAGAACTGCGAAGTTTTCTGACGGTAGCGGAGGCGGGCAGTTTTTCCGCTGCCGCCAAACGTATCGGCCTGACGCAGGCGGCCATTGGCGCGCAGATACGCCGCCTTGAGCGCGAACTGGGGTATCAGGTTTTTGACCGGAGCGGGTGGGCCGTATCCCTGACACGGACCGGCCGCAGCATTATTCCCAAAGTCGAGGAAATTATAGGGTCTTTCGACCGCCTGCGCGACCAGACATCCCCTCGTGTGGAAGGTCGGCTTTTACGTGTGGGGGCGATCGCCACAACCCAGACCACACTGTTCGCACCCGCCGCATCGCGATTATATGCAGAATTTCCCGAACTGGTCGTGCAGATGTCTTCCGGCACATCCATGGGGCTGCTGGACCGGCTTGACGCCGGGGAGCTGGATGCGGCGCTGATGGTGCGCCCGCCCTTCGGTCTTCTGTCGCACATGGCGTGGCGCCGCCTGCTGACGCAGGATTACGTGCTGGTCGCCCCGGCGGAAACCCCCGGTGACAACTGGGAACATATCGTGTTGTCCTGCCCGTTCATCCGTTATGACAGCCGGTCCTTCGGGGGGCGGCGGGTGGATCGTTTTCTCAAGGCGCGCGGTGTGACGCCCCGCACCGTGTTCGAGACGGAGGAGGTGCATACCATTCTCCAGATGGTGGCAAGCAATATCGGCTGCGCCATCGTGCCCGATGTGCTGGCGGTCAGTTTCATGCCCAATATCCGCGTATTGCCCATAGAAGACCGCGATCTTTCCAGAGAAATCGGCCTGATGACACCTGCCCGTGTCGATGATGATGCATTGACGGCATTTCGCAGACATCTTGAGGACATAGCCGTGGAAACATCCCGTTCCACGGCCGTGCTGCGCCGGAGCGGGATAAATCCGTCACGGCTGGAACGCCCCGATGGGTAGGTCCTTGCACGCGCAGGGCGCGAGGGGTGACGTGTCGCGTTGCCGTGTGGGGCAGGTGCTGAGCCGCTTTTGCCCCCTGCGTCCTGGTGTGCAGCCACCATGGCGTGCCGCCCCGAAAGATGGCCGACCCGGTGGGTCAAAAACACATGGTCGGGTGTGGCCTGCCACGGCGGCACCCAGCCCCCGAAACAGCAGATACGTATGGAGATGTCTGGAACCATGAAAATTGCCCTGACCGGAGATTCCATTTTGTTCCGGCGGCTGAACAGCCTGACCGATCCGGTCATTCGCCCGCTTTTTGATCTGATCCGTGCTTGCGATGTCAGTTTTACCAATCTGGAACTGGTGGCGAACGACTATGTGGGCGATCCCGCGCTGGATCATGGCGGTACGCATTTTGGCGCGCCATCGTGGGTGCTGGACGAACTGGCGGATGCGGGCTTCGATCTGTTCGCCGCTGCCACCAATCACAGTCTGGATTACGGGATTGCAGGGCTCCGCGCCATGATGGCGCAACTGGAGCGGCGGCAACTGCTCTATGCGGGGATCGGGACGAATCTGGAGGAAGCCAGGCTGCCTGCCTACTGTACGCGACCGGCCGGCACCGTTGCGCTGCTATCCTGCGTTTCAACCTTTGCCCGCGGGCAGGAAGCCGCTGCCCAGACCGGGCTTATGCCGGGGCGGCCGGGTATCAACCCGTTGCATTTCCAGCGCAGTCATGAGGTCACGGCCGAGGAAATGGCCCAACTCTCCCGATTGTACGAGCGGCTGGGCCTGCGCGCCGAACTGGACGAGAAAATCCGGCAGGGCTTCAGCACGGCCCCGGCCGCAGGCAGTCTGTCGTTTGACGGCACGCGCTTTGTCACGGGGGAGCAGACCCGCACCCGCACGGTGCCCGATGCGCGCGATAGCGCCGATCTGATCCGCTGGATCGGGGAGGCACGCCTCGTGTCCGATGTAGTGGTTCTGAGCATTCATGGGCATGAGGGAGGTTATAACGTCGCGGGTCTGCCCGATATCGAAATTCCGGCCGATTTCCTGCGCGCCTTTACCCATACCGCGATCGAGGCCGGGGCGGATATTGTGGTGTGTCATGGCCCGCATCTGCTACGCGGGATCGAAATTTATCGTGGGCGGCCCATTTTTCACGGTCTTGGCAATTTCATCGGTCAGAACGAACTGGTGGCGCGCCTGCCCATGGATTCCTACACGGCGTTCCGTTACACCCCGGACATGACGCCGCACCGCCTGTATCGTGGCCGGAGCGAGAATGACCAAAAGGGTTTCCCATCCGATATCCGTTTCTGGGACAGCATCGTGCCCGTCTGTCATTTTGAGGATGGCAGCCTGCAAGACATTGTCCTGCATCCGGTAACGCTGGGGCTTGGCCTGTCCGCGCACAGGCGGGGCACGCCGTTTCTGGCCACGGGGGCGCAAGGGCTGCGCATTCTTGAACACGTGCGTGATCTGTCCGCACCTTTTGGCGTGGTCCTTGACCCCGATACCGGCCGTATTGATCTTTCATCCCACGAAAAGAGCATGTCATGACACGCTGTTTCATCACCCAGCCCATTCATGCCGATGCCATAAGTTTTCTCAGGGCCAATGGGATCACACCCGAATATGCGAGCCACCCCGATATGGACGCTGTCGCGGCGGAAGTGGGGGACGCACAGGCCGTCATTACCCGCGATCTGGGTTTCAGCGCTCAGGCGCTGGCGCGGGCTCCGGCGCTCAGGGTGGTGGCGTATCATGGCTCGGGCGTGAACAGGGTTGCCATTACCGAGGCAGCGGCACGCGGTATTGTCGTGACCCGCACGCCTGACATGAACAGTCGCTCGGTGGCGGAAATGGCCGTAGGCATGATGCTGGCTGTCGCCCGCAGGCTTGTCCCGGCGGACCGGGCCGTGCGTGAGGGAGACTGGGCGTTCCGCTATACGGCGCGCGGTGTGGAACTGCACGGCAAGACACTTGCGCTGGTGGGGTTTGGCGCCATTGCCCGCCATCTGGCTGATATTGCGGGGCGTGGGCTGGGTATGCGGGTTGTCGCCTGGTCGCCCAGCGTGCCGGACGACGTGTTTGCGCGCCATGGTGTCCTGCGCAGGACCGAAATTCGTGCCATGCTGGCCGAGGCTGATTTTGTTTCGCTGCATCGGCCAAGCAACGCGCGCGATCCCTTCGTCATGGACACGGACGGGTTTGCGGCGCTGCGCCCAGGTGCCGTCCTGGTCAATACCAGCCGTGGAGCGGCCATTGACCGGTCCGCTCTTATGAGCGCGTTGGAGAGCGGTCGGCTTGCGGGGGCGGCGCTGGATGTTCTGCCCCAGGAACCGCCCGCCCCGACAGAGCCGCTTTTGCACGCCCCCAATCTGCTTCTTGCCCCGCACCTGGGTGCCGCGACGGATGAAGCGTTGCGCCGCATGGCGATGATGTGCGCGGAGCAGGTATTGGATGTGCTTGCGGGGCGTGAACCACCGCATATCGTACGGGTCTGAACGGGGGCTGGGGAGCGTGCGGCTTTCTCCTGCCCCGGTGTGAGCGCAGAGCGTGCGGGGCAGAAGGACTTTTTTACAGGCTGTGCTTGAGTTCCGTCAGAATCCACCCGCGGAAAGCCCGGACCGAATCATGGTCATAAAAATCCGAGCGGCATGTCAGGATATAACGTGCTGAATCGTGGAAATCGATTTCGGTCACTCTCTGCAACCGGCCGCATTGAATTTCATGTTCAACCAGCAGCGCGCTGACAAGGGCCAGACCCTGCCCCTGCAATGCGGCATCGAGCAGGAGTGTCACATCGTTGAAATGCAGGGATCTGGCCATGGGCAGGCGTGTAATCCCGGCATGTTCCAGCCAGGAATCCCATCGATCTCCTGAAATATTACGCAGTAATGTCTGTTCCGCGACGTGATCGGGCGAAGTGATGCCGCGTGCCTGCAACAGGGCCGGGCTTCCCACAACTATCAGAAGGCCGTCGTCCAGAGGTACCTGGCTGTTTTCGATTTCCTCCATGGTGCCACGCCTGATGGCGATATCGACATCATGTTTGCGCAGGTCCACGGGATCGTTCGATGTCAGCAGGGTCAGGCGGATGTGGGACTGTATATCGGTAAATCCGGCAAGACGTGGCATAAGCCAGCGCGATGCAAAGGCCGGAGCGGCGTTGACACAGAGACTGCGTGTTGCGGCACTTTCAGCAATTTCCAGGCACGCCTGATCCATCAGGATCAAGGCCCGCCGAACAGCGCCGCTGAGTACAATGCCTTCGCGTGTCAGGTCGACACGGCGGGGCATGCGGCGGAACAGCCGGACATTCATCCAGTCCTCAAGCTGCCTGATCTGCTGGCTGACGGCGGACTGGCTTATGTTCAGTTCGTCGGCCGCAAGCGTAAAATTCCCCAGTCGCGCGGCTGCATCGAAAGTTCTGAGTAGATTGAGCGGGGGGAGATTGGCTGGTGCCCTGCAGATTGAAAAATTAGTCATCGGTGCTTCCGATGCGCGGCATTGCATTGCCTGCGCGAGGCGGGGCTGAATACAGGGCGTGGTGGCACTTATTGGACATCTGCTGCCTTGGGGCGGGTCTGAGGAATGATATCGCCCGTCCTGTAGACTGATTTATGGTGTCGGGGCGTGCTTGGATCAAGGTGCGGTACGGATTGGCAGATATGGCGCCAAAGCCGCGCTCGCTGGAAAAAGACGATAAAAATATTTCATTAAACCCCGGGCGCGTAAGACGACTGATATGCAGTGTACATGATATCTCAGCATGCCATCAGGCTTGGGCTGCGTAAAGCAAGTCTTGAGTATGCTGACAAATTTATGGCCGGATCCGGCAGGCTACCGGCCCGCATGACACGGAAATACCGACTGCCCCCCATTGGTGGGCTGTCGCGCGCGTTGTGGGCAGGTGATTTTGCATATATCTGCATCGTGCAGTTTTGAAAGGCTGGGTCAGAAATGCATGGATGAGGGCTGAAAAGTCAACGCATTCAGGGCATGCAGGCCTCGCCAGACCGCCAGCATATTGTATGAAGTCGTGCTTCAACACGATACGGGGCGATGCATGTCGCCTCTCTCCGGCGGGCACAGGAGAGCTTGCATTCTGGGGGATGGATATAAAAATGGGGCCACAGAGGCCCCATTTTTATACGAACAAGAGAGAAAAAGGCTTCCCCGGTGGCGGGTGGCAAGCCGCCCACCACCGGAAGAAAAACCATAGTCCCGGATCAGAATTCTGCGCGGACGGAGCCGAAATACTGGCGAGGTGCGCCGATCAGGAAGGACTGGTAGCTATAGGCACTTGCGCCACCGATGGGGTTGCCGCCTTCCCCCATGGTGGAGATGTAGGTCTGGTTGGTGAGGTTGGCGACGGTGAAGCCGAAGACCAGGTTCTGCACGAAGCCTGCGCCATGGATATACTGGCCCATGTTGCCGAGCTTGTATTCGGCGCCCAGGTTGGAGAGCCAGTAACCGGGAGCCTTGTAGTCGCCCATGTAGCTGAAGTTACGGGCACTCATGTAGGAGCCGTCGATCCAGGCCGTGGCGTTGTGATACGTGTAGGACAGGCGGGCCTTATACATGAAGCGGGGATAGTTGACGACCTGCTGGCCCTTGATGGCGTATGTTTCGCCGCCGCTGCTCACGTCCTGGTCGTATGTGGCATGGTCGTAGCTGACGCTGTTATACAGTTCCAGGCCACGGATGGGGCGGATGGTCAGGCCCGCATCCACACCGTTCATGGTCACACCGCCGACGTTGGCCACGGCGGAGACCGGGTTGATGACGGAGCCGGACGTGATCTGCTGGAGGCGGTTGTTGAAGTTGGTGCGGTAGGCATAGACACTGGCCGAGATCATGCGGTTGTTGAACCGGTAACCGATGGCGTAGGTCCAGGCCGTTTCAGGACGGACATGCGTGGAGTCAAACGCGGACTGCAGCACCGAGAACGGCGAGGTGGACAGTTTGTAGCCGGACTGCGGATAGACATGCACGTTTTCGGAAATATCGATGAAGATTTCATGCCCGGGCAGGAAGCGGTAGGCGATGCCGATATGGGGCAGGAACGGCTTGGCGACGGTCAGACCGACACCGCTGGTGATGGGGCCGGGATTGCCGTAATAGCCCTGGTTCAGATAGCCATTGCCGACGCGGGTTGTGTTCAGCACCGACTTGAAGCCGAAATGCAGGTCGAGGTTGCGCACCGGGTGGAACGTGTCGTTGACGAACGCCGTAAAGGTGTTGGTGTTGTAATCCTGGTTGAAGACCTGGGCGAACGGATTGGAGAAATGGTTCAGGTCATACACCAGCGGGCTGGTGAGCTGGCCATTGGCATCCAGCGCGGGTTCTTCATACTGGTTCATGGCGGACTTGTAGTGGTTGTTTTCATACCACACGCCCAGGCCGAACTCGTTATGCTTGATGTTGTAATGCATGGCGGACAGAATACCGAAACGACGGATTTCGGGTTCTTTCACCAGGTTGCTCAGCGGCGACCCGTTGGGTGAACCGGAATACGGCGTGACCCAGGTGGTCTGGTTCTGCTGGTTGTGGCCATAGACGGTTGTGGTCCACTTGATGTGGTCGCTCATCTGCAGGTCGGCCTTCAGGCCGCCCAGAAGGTCGACGTTGTTGGTGCCGCCACTGTAATAGGCCGCGTCAGCCTTGTCGGACAGGCCGGACATGTAGCTGGGATAGCTGCCGCCGGGCAGGCCCTGGGTGGCCAGTGCCGCCTTGTAGGCAGTCTGGTAGCCGGACAACTGACCGTTATAGTAAAAGCCCTGACGTGTGCCGATCTTGTCCATCATCTCGAACGAATAGTCATCGTACGTGATCTGGTGCAGGTCGCTCCAGTTGAAGAACATGCTGATCTTGCTGCGCTCGCCAACGGGCTGCACGAACTTGGCGTTGACCTGTTGCAGGAACTGGTCGCCGTAGCCTTTCCAGAGCTGGCTGTCGTTGCGCATGTAGGACACGTAGAACTTGGTGCCGGATTCATTCAGCTTGCCGGAGTCAAAGCGGATGAAGGTGTGGAAGTTCTGGTTGGAACCGAAAGACTGGCCGATCTGGCCACCCATCTTGTCCTTGGGGTCGGAGGACACGTATTCGATGGAGCCGCCGAGGTTGTTGGTGGCGGCCACGGTTTCCGCACCGGCGGAGCGAGATACGTCCATGCTGCCGACGTTTTCAGACGAAATCGCCTGGATCGGGTTTGTACCGTTGTAGTTACGGTATGTCATTTCACCGAGCGGGATGCCATCCAGCGTCATGCCGATTTCCTGCTGCTGGAAACCATGCATCATGATCTGTGCGGACCATGTATCCAGCCCCTGGGGGTCGTTGGACTGGAACATGACGCCGGGTTGCATCCCCAGGACTTTCATGGGGTTTGTGCCGGGAATGGCGCGCTGGAGCTGGGCCGCGCCGACGGTGACGGTCTGGGCGCGATAGGGATGGCCGACGACGCCGACTTCCTCGGTGCGGTGAGAGGTCAGTGCGGCGGGTGCGACATGCCGGACCGGCGCGGGGGCGGCCGTTGTCGCGGAGGTATGTGCAACCTTGCTTGTGGAAGACGTGTGGGCAGATTTGGCTTTTGCCTTGGTTGCGGCAAAGCCTGTCTGGGGTACTGCCATCGCGGTCAAGACCAGCGCGGACGTGCCGGCCGCGAGAACGCCTCTTTTGATCGCTTGCTTCATGTATTTGCTTTCACGAATTCAAGATTGAACTTGCCATCGCTTCCATCTCGGGAGACTTCGGCCTTCTAACTGAGAAACCCCACCTATAGTCCTGTGGGCAAGAACTGTGCCTGTCGGCGATTCAGGCCTGGAGATGGCGCCGTCGCAATGGTGGTGCAGCGTATCCGTTCGGCTTGGTCACGCGTGGGTGAAACCTGATTTTCAGCGTAAAGTTCCCATCCGTTGGAGTGGGGGGAAACGTTACGTGCGTCCGTGAAAAACGCGTTAAACCCACATACTGCGAACGGAAATGCGAACTCCCGCACCTTGACGGCTGCCGATGCAGGGTGTGGCGACAGGAAGCTGGACTGTTGTGACACCACGCTGCTACGCCCCGCAAAAGGACACAATGCTCATTCATTGCTTATTGGAAACGGTATCGGAGGTGTAACGTATTTGCAAATGTGTTCTGCTAATGCTCCCATTAGCCAAGGTAATCTAAATATCGGAAAATTAAGTCAGTTAATGTTTTGTGATAATATTTTAACGTATTGATATAAAAGAATATTTTTATCAAAAAACAGTCAGGGACCGCTGTGCCAGGCGCATAAAACGGGTTGTAAAAGCTCCTCCTTAAACCGGCAAAACCCCATTCATCCCTGTTGTTGTGATTTCTGTGCCACAGTTTCCGGGGGCAAGGGCGTGCTATTTGATACGGTATTCGTGCGACATGAGCGGTGTTTATACGACAGGCATCACGCTGTGATTCTGTTGCAACAAAATCTGTTCGAAAAGGCAATGAGAGTCTCGTCGCCTCCGATCCTGTGCGGCAGGCAGTGTGTCGGCCTCTTTTGTTCGCCGAAGCATCAAAGGGCGGCCCCGGAAGTGTCTGCCGCACAAGCTGGTGATGTCGCATGGGATGGCTATGGAGTGTCGCGTTCAGGCACGGGCATTTTGTGTTGCCGCGAGGGCATGGGACGGAGCCAGTGTGAAGCAGGTGCTGCAATATAGAATAAGGACTGGGGGCAGGGGCTGGTTCATCCGGTGGTGGTTTCGGGCTCGGCAGGCGCTGGATGTGTAGCATAGAGAAGAAAATACAGGAATTTATTCAATAATAATTCTCTATTTTTGTTATAACAAAATTATAAAAACGACTCGCGGAAGCGTAGTTATTTTTGATAAATGTATATTTGAATATGTTCTGACGTATTTATGATTTGTGTTGTTTTATCTCTCTTGTCTATCGCCGGTAAAGTGCCGCGATTGACCTCATTATTATGTGATTGCCGGTCTGGAAACTTGCTCCCGCCCCCCTGCGTAACAGGATTTGCGTCACGCAAGACAAGATCGAGAACCCATCTGAACCCCGACAATTGTGTCCCTTCACCGAGCAACCGTTTCCAGAGCGCGGTCACGGTTCGCCATTGAATGGAAGAGCTCCATGCCTCTCAACGAGAGTTTCAAGAACCGCCGGACGTTTCTGCGTCAGGCTATTGGTGTTGTTCCGGGCGTGGTGCTGCTCAGCAGCGCTGGCACTGAACTCCTGTCCTCAGCCACTGCATTGGGGGCGACAGTCAAACCGCCCCCTACCTCAGATTATGCTCCGACGTTTTTCAATGCGGCGGAATGGTCGTTCCTGCATGCGGCCATCGACCGGCTTATTCCCGCCGACCTTGAAGGGCCGGGCGGGGTTGAGCTGGGTGTGCCCGAATTCATAGACCGACAGATGCAGACTGGGTACGGCTATGGCGAATTCTGGTATCTCAGCAGTCCTTTCGTTCCCGATGTCGATCCTTCGCTCGGGTATCAGCTTCAGTACGCACCGCGCGAATTTTACCGTACCGCCATTGCCGATATCGACGCGGCATGCACCAGCGCGCACGGCACTGTCTTCAGCGCGCTGGACCCCGCAACACAGGATGCGGTGCTGAGCGCATTGCAGAAAGGGACGTTCCCGCTCGCGCGGATTGCGAAACCTGCTGAATTTTTCATCCAGCTTCTGGCCAACACCAAGGAAGGCTATTTCGCTGACCCGATGTATGGCGGCAACAGGCATATGGGAAGCTGGAAAATGATCGGGTTTCCCGGCGCACGCGCGGATTTCCAAAGCTGGATGAAGCGCCCGGGCGAAGTCTACCCGCTCGGTCCCGTTTCCATTCAGGGTGAGAAAGCATAAGACCATGACTGTAACATTAAAACCTGTCGATGCTGTCGTGATCGGCCTGGGCTGGACCGGTTCGATCCTGAGCATGGAACTGGCCAATGAAGGGCTGAATGTGGTGGCTCTGGAACGCGGGGCCTACCGTGACACGGCCCCGGACTGGACCTACCCCAAGGCTGTGGATGAACTGAAATACGGTATCCGGGGCGATCTGTTCCAGCGGCTGAGCAAGGATACAGTGACCATCCGTCACGCCGTGGGCGATACGGCTGTGCCTTACCGTCAGCTCAATGTGTTTTTGCTGCCTGACAATGTAGGTGGGGCCGGAATGCACTGGAACGGCCAGCATTACCGCCCGTCCCCCGAGGACCTGAAATTCCGCACCCGTAATGTCGAACGTTATGGGGCAAAATTCCTGCCCGAGGACATGACGATCCAGGATTACGACGTCACCTATGACGAACTGGAACCCTATCTGGACGAGTTTGAACAGCTTTGCGGCACCTCCGGGCAGGCTGGCAATATTCGTGGAACACTTATTCCTGGCGGCAATCCGTTCGAAGGCCCGCGGTCTCGGGGTTACCCCACGCCGGCCCTGCCCGACAGCGAGGGGGCGCGCCGTTTCGCCATTGCCGCGAGAGAAATGGGCTATTCCCCCTTTCCCCAGCCTGCCGCAAACTGTTCCCAATCCTGGACCAACCAGTATGGGGTCCGGCTGGGGCCATGCAACCTGTGTGGCTACTGCGAACGATATGGCTGTTATATCTATGCCAAGGCGTCTCCGCAGACGACCATTCTGCCCGCCCTGCTGCGCAAACTCAATTTTGAAATGCGCACGCACAGCAACGTCACCAAAATCAACCTGTCATCGGACGGCAAGCGGGCAACTGGCGTCACTTATGTGGATGCCGCCGGGCAGGAGGTCATTCAGCCTGCCGATCTGGTCATTCTGTCCTCGTTCCAGATCAACAACGTGCGGCTCATGCTGCTTTCGGGGATTGGCAAGCCTTATGATCCCAATACCGGGGAAGGGGTGATCGGCAAGAATTTCGCGTATCAGATGATGAGTGAATCCGCCTTGTTCTTTGACAAGGACGTCGCCACCAACCCGTTCATTGGCGCGGGTGCGGGGGCGCAGCAGATCATTGACGAATTCAATGCCGATCATTTCGATCATGCGCCGCATGGTTTTATCGGTGGGGGTTATATTCTGGGTGGCACCACCGGCGGGCGCCCGCTCCAGCAGCTTAACGTGCCACCGGGTACACCTGCCTGGGGGGCTGCATGGAAAAAGGCGGCCAAGGACACCTATCTGCATTCCACGCGTGTGCAGACCCATTCTTCCGTCATGTCTTACCGTGGGGCTTATGTCGACCTTGATCCCACCTATCGCAATGCGCTGGGCCAGCCATTGGCGCGGATCACGTTCGACTGGCATGACAACGAATACCGTATGACCAGGTTCGTCACCGATCGCGCGCTTGAAATCGTGGCGAAAATGAACCCGAAGTCACATACCGTGACCATGCGCAAACCCGGCGATCATTTTAATACCCGCCAGTACCAGACAACGCATATCACAGGCGGTGTCATTACCGGCGCGGACCCGAAAACAAGTGCGGTTAACCGGTATTCCCAAAGCTGGGATGTGCCCAACCTGTTCGTGTTCGGGGCGTCGGCCTTTCCGCAGAATTTCGGCTACAACCCGACAGGACTGATCGGGGGGCTGACCTATATGGGCGCGCACGCCATCCGGGACCGGTATCTCAAATCACCCGGTCCGCTGGTTCCCGTCTGAGGATACCGTCATGAAAGCGATCGTCAAACCGACATCCCTGCTGGGTGGTGCGGCCCTGTGGCTGAGTTTTGGTCTGGTCCTGCCGGGGCAGGCCATGGCCCAGGGTGCAGCCCCGGCATTGCCGCCATCGGCGGCACCCGCCACGGCGCCGGCTGCAAAGCCTGTCGCCAGCCCTGTATCGTCCGCTGCGTCAAAACTGGTCGAACGCGGGGCCTATGTCGCCATTCTGGGGGACTGCGCCGCCTGTCATACCGCGCCGGGGGGCGCACCGTTCGCGGGGGGGCTGCCCATCGTGTCCGCCATTGGCACGATCTATTCCTCCAACATCACACCCGACCGCACGCACGGGATCGGGGCTTACAGTTACGAGGATTTTGAACGCGCGGTGCGGCGTGGCATCCGCAAGGATGGCACCACCCTTTACCCCGCCATGCCGTACCCATCCTACGCTCATGTCAGCGATGACGACATGCATGCTCTCTATGCCTATTTGCAGCAGAGCATAAAGCCTGCCTCTACACCGGCAAAGGCGGCGGATATCCGCTGGCCGCTGTCCATGCGCTGGCCTCTGGCGATCTGGCGCTGGATGTTCGCCCCCGAGGTGCGGGTGGCGCCGCTACACCTGACGGGGGATGCGGTGGTCGATCGTGGGGCTTATCTGGTGCAGGGGTTGGGGCATTGCGGTACGTGCCATACGCCGCGCGGTCTGGCCCTGCAGGAAAAAGCCCTGAACCAGCAGGATGGGGCATTGTATCTCGCGGGGGGGCGCGTGGGCGCGAATGTCGCCAATAACCTGCGGGGCGATAAGACGACAGGCCTGGGGAACTGGAGCGAGGACGATATTGTCCAGTTTCTCAAGACCGGTCGCAACGTGCATGCCGCCGCGTTCGAGGAAATGTCGGATGTGGTGACAGCCAGCACCCAGTTCATGAGCGATGCCGACCTGCGGGCCATGGCCCGTTACCTCAAGACACTTCCCGCATCCCCGAACGACCGGGAGGTGGTCTATGATCCGCATGTAACGCGCGAACTCGATGCAGGGCGGGTCACGCTGTCAGGCGCACTGGATTATCTCAACAACTGCGCTGCCTGCCACCTGACGTCTGGCAAGGGATATGACAACACTTTCCCCGCATTGGCTGGTAACCCGGTTGTTAATGCGCCAGATGCGCGTTCTGTGGTGAATATCATTCTTTCCGGCGCTACAGTGCCTGCCACGGCCACCGCATCAACACATTTTACCATGCCATCTTTCGCACACCGGCTGTCCGATCAGGAGGTGGCCGATATTGTCACCTTTATCCGTTCGAGTTGGGGGAACCACGCATCCGGGATTGACGCTGCCACGGTAGCGAAGCTCAGAGCCGGAATTCCCCAGCCCGATGACGATACGCGGCCCTGAACGCCCTGTGCAGCCCGGTGTATCATTGCACCGGGCTGCTTTTTCCCAGCATGAAAAGGATAATACAGATGCGTCAACACATATCAGGTGCAGGTATCCCCGCACCGGGCCGCACCCGGCATGCGGGTCTTGCAGCAAGGCTGGGCATGGCGGTCATGGCGGTCATGGTCGCGGGTGTGCCGCTGTCCGCCGTGCAGGCGGCCCCAGTCGAGCTGCCCGCGCGGCCTGTGCTGCCGTTTGCGCTTGCGCAGAAAATTGCCGACGCCGCGATCCAGAAAGCCAAAACCATTCCCGCAACCGGCGTCATAGCCATTGTGGATGACGCGGGTGAGGTCATTCTGCAGATCCGTATGGACAACGCCTTCATGCGCGCCAGCTCCCGTCTGGCGCCGGAAAAAGCCCGTTCGGCGGTGATGTTCCGTCGCTCCACCGCCACGCTGGAGGCCGCGGTGGCAGGCCCCAGACCCGCACTTGCGACCGCCCCGGGGTTTGTCATGCTCAAGGGGGGCGAGCCCATCGTCATCAACGGTCATCTGGTCGGAGGGATTGGCGTGTCGGTCGATACGCCCGACCATGACGAGGATATTGCCCAGGCCGGACTGGCAGCCATAAAATAGGGCTCAAGCACTTCCTGCCCGGTGGAGAGGCGGCCCGGGCAGGTCGTAACCTGGGACAACACAATCGTGCGCTAGGGTGTGGCGGCAGTCGGTTGCCGGTCTGCCGCCACGGGGCCCGTATAGCGATGCCGGGCGAAAAAGCGCTCCAGTTCACGGGGCTGAGGGGTGTGCCCCGTGAAAACCGTCACATAATCCTTGATCCGTTCCATGCGGCTTGGACCGTCTTCGTGCGTCTGCATCGAGATATAACCGATTTGCACCAGGTATATGGCGCGGGCATGCACGTCCGAGGCGGTTTCGCTGTAACCGAAGCGCTGAAACATCTGTGTCAGGGCTGCAATGCGGAGCTGATCGGCACTTTGCACTTCGGCCAGAATATCTGCCGACTGCAGGGACCAGCTTCGCATGGCGAATTCGAACGGAGAGTCGAACAGATCGGCGTTCAGCCAGCAGTCAAAGACATTCAGCACAGCTTCGACAATTGTTTCCGCATAGGCTTCGGCCTGTCTGAGAATGCCGCCTGTATTTTTCTGTCGCCAGAGGGCGACAAGGGCTGCCAGCAGTTCCTCGCGGTCTTCAAAAAACCAGTAAAAGCTCGTACGCGACAGGCCCACGGTTCTGGCCAGCGGCTGTATCTTGACGGCGTCCACCCCGTTTTCAAGCAGGGCTTCGTAGGCCGCCGTGATCCAGACGTCGGAAGAACCGCGTCTGCTGGTTTCGCTCATAATGGACTCCATACTCCCGTGCCCGGATCATGACGAATGGCCCGGGCACCAAGAATACGTTGCTTGCCCATGCATTGGCAAACCACGCGCATGACTTAAAGGCCGACACCGGGTGGCGGCACCCGCGCAGGGTCATGCGTGGCGGGTGCGCCGGCCGTGGCTTACGGGAACAGCCCGCGCGATATCTTGGTTTGCAGAACACGGTCCACGCCAATGGCGAGCGCTGCCGTGCGGTGGCCAACCCTGTCGCGGCGTGCGCGGGCAATGACCTGATCGAACGCCCGGTCCAGAATGACCAGAAGCCGACGGTTGACTTCGTCCTCTTCCCAGAAAATTTTCTGGATACCCTGCACCCATTCAAAATAGCTGACCACGACCCCGCCCGAATTGCACAGGATATCGGGAATGACGAACACGTCGTCACCGCGTTCGCGCAGAACACGGTCCGCATCGGGGGTGGTGGGGCCGTTGGCCCCTTCAGCCAGAATGCGGCATTGCAGTCTGGCTGCCGTGTCAGCGTCGATCACGCGTTCAAGGGCGGCGGGAACCAGAATGTCGCAGGGCTGCACCAGCAGTGCCTGCGGGTCGATGGTGCATTGGGTGGTAAAGCCGGCAAGGCAACGATGTTCGCGTACATGCGCATCCAGCTCTGCCACAGGCAGGCCGGCGGGGTCGTAGTAGCAGGCCGAATGATCGCTGACACCGACAACGCGCACACCGCGCTGCGCCAGTTCCAGTGCCGCGACCGACCCCACATTGCCAAAGCCCTGCACAATGGCCGTGGCGCCCAGCAGGGGCATGGCAATTTCTTCCGCCGCCCGCCCGATCAGATGCACGACACCCCGGCCCGTGGCCTCACGCCGGCCCGCCGTGCCACCGGCGGCAAGGGGCTTGCCGGTCACGATCTGCGGCACGGCATGTCCATGGTGGACGGAATACGTGTCCATGAACCAGGCCATGACCTGTTCGTTGGTGCCGACATCGGGCGCCATGACGTCAATGTCGGGGCCGACAAAGGGGATCATTTCCTGCATGTAGCGCCGTGACAGCGCTTCAAGCTCGCGGGGGGAAAGGGTCGTGGTATCAACCGCGATCCCGCCTTTGCCGCCGCCATAGGGCAGGCCGGTCAGCGCGCATTTCCAGCTCATCCAGACAGCCAGTGCCGCCACTTCGCCCATATCGACCGATGCCGCAAAGCGCGTGCCGCCTTTTGTCGGCCCGCAGCTGAGATGGTGCTGCACCCTGTAGCCCTGAAAAACCGCCACGCTGCCGTCGTCACGGTGGATCGGGCAGGTCACCGCAATGGCGCGTTTGGGAAGGAACAGTCTGTCGCGATGCTTGATGTCGATATCGAGATAGTCGGCAATGCCGTCAAACTGTTGCCGTGCCATGTCGAACACGGGACCGGAGTAAACGCTCATGCGAAAAATCCTTTGTAACGGCTGCACCGAAAAAATGGGTGCAGCCGCATGTCGGTATCCATTCGCCAGTGCCGGTTCAGATGGGTTCGGTCAATGGGGCGTGTAAGGATCTTTGAAGAAGTGATCGGTTTGTTACCGAAATGCCATAACATGCTGGGTGCCGGGCACCCGGCCTGGCGGATGTGGCAGGGGGCGAGTGCAGGGGCAGGCGGTGCCGCGTCTGCTCCTGTAAAACCCGTCAGGGCATGCGCCAGTCTGCGCGGCGGCTTGGTGCATGGTATGCGCTGACGTGTCGCATAGTCTGGCATCTGTACAGCAAAACGGGGCCCCGAAGGGCCCCGCGCCAGCCATAAGGCCGTGACCGGCTGCTGCCTGTCCACACGGCCCGGGGCCGGTGGAGCATGCTGCCGCCAGATATATCCGCTTAGAATTCGGCGCGGACGGAGCCGAAATACTGACGCGGTGCGCCAATCATGAAGGAGTTGTAGCTCATTGCCCCATTGGCGATATTCAGCGGGTTGCCGCCTTCGCCCATGGTGGAGATATAGCCCGCGTTCGTCAGGTTGGCGACCGTGAAGGAGAACACCAGGTTCTGCACGAAACCCGCACCATGGATGTAGTTGCCCATGTTGCCGAGCTTGTAATCCGCGCCCAGGTTGGCCAGCCAGTAGCCCGGCGCCTTGACGTCACCCACGTAGCTGAAGTTACGCGCACTCATGTAGGAACCGTCGATCCAGGCCGTGGCATTGTGCCAAGTGTAGGACAGGCGGGCCTTGTACATCAGGCGCGGGTAGTTCACGACCTGCTGGCCCTTGGTGTTGTAGGTGCCATCGGCCGTTGTCAGGTTCTGGTCGTAGGTCGCGTGGTTGTAGCTGATGCTGTTATACAGTTCCAGGCCACGGATGGGGCGGATGGTCAGGCCCGCATCCACACCGTTCATGGTCACGCCACCGACGTTGGCGACCGAGGCGACGGGGTTGATGATCGAACCCGTTGAGACCTGCTGCAGACGGTTGTTGAAGTTGGTGCGGTAGGCATAGGCGCTGGCCGAAATCATGCGGTTGTTGAACCGGTAGCCGATGGCATAGGTCCACGCGGTTTCGGGGCGGTAATGGCCCGTGTCGTAAGCACCCTGCGTATAGGCGAAGGGGGAGGTCGACAGCTTGTAGCCCGACTGCGCATAGGTATGCACGTTTTCGGAAATGTCGATGAAGATTTCATGCCCCGGCAGGAAGCGGTACGCGATGCCGATATGGGGCAGGAAAGGCTTTGCCACCGTCATGCCTGTGCCGCTGGTAATGGCCTGGCTGGCGCTCAGACCTTCCGTGTTGGCGTAATAGGCGCCGCCTTCACAGGCGCTGGCGCTGCCGATGCCGTAATAATAGTTGGAGTTCAGGCAGCCATTGCCGACGCGGGTCGTGCTCAGCACCGACTTGAAGCCGAAATGCAGGTCGAGGTTACGCACCGGATGGTACGTATCGTTGACGAACGCCGTGAAGGTGTTGGTGTTGTAGGTCTGGTTGAAGATGTTGGCGAACGGATTGGAGAAGTGGTTCAGGTCGTTCACCAGCGGGCCGCTCAGCGTGCCGTTGACCAGAGCCGGTTCCGCATAGGCGTTCATGGGGGACTGGTAGTGGTTGTTTTCATACCACACGCCACCGGCCAGCTCGTTGTGCTTGACGTTGTAATGTACGGCGGAAAGAATGCCGAAACGACGGATTTCGGGTTCCTTCACCAGGTCGCTCATGGCCGAACCGTTGGGCGAACCGTAGTACGGCGTGACCCATGTGGTCTGGTTCTGCTGGTTGTGACCGTAGACGGTGGTGGTCCACTTGACGTGGTCGGTCAGCTGAAGGTCGGCCTTCAGGCCGCCAAGGAGATCCACGCTGTTCTGGCCGCCGGAATAATAGGCCGCGTCAGCCGGGTCGCTCAGCGAGGAAAAACCGGCCGGGTAGCTGCCGCCGGGCAGGCCCTGGGTGGCCAGTGCCGCGTTGTAGGCTGTCTGGTAACCGGAAAGCCCGCCATTGTAGTAGTTGGCCTGGCTACCGCCGCCCAGCTTGTGCAGCATGTCGAAGGAATAGTCGTTGTACACGTCCTGGTGCAGGTCGCTCCAGTCGAAGAACATGCTGATCTTGCTGCGCTCGCCGATGGGCTGGACGAACTTGGCATTGACCTGCTGCAGGAACTGCTCGCCCGCGCCTTTCCACATCTGGTTGTCGTTGCGCATGTACGAGACATAGAACTTGGTGCCAGAGGAGTTCAGCTTGCCCGAATCAAACCGGATAAAGGTGTGAAAGGTCGAGTTGCTGCCGAACATCTGGTTGATCTGGCCGCCCGTCTTGTCCTTCGGGTCGGAGGAGATGTATTCGATCGAGCCACCGAGGTTGTTGGTCGCTGCCACGGTTTCCGCGCCGGCGGAACGCGACACGTCCATGCTGGCGACGTTTTCGGACGAAATCGCCTGCAGGGGGTTGGTGCCGTTGTAGTTACGGTAGGTCATTTCACCCAGCGGCATGCCATCGAGCGTCATGCCGATTTCCTGCTGCTGGAAGCCGTGCATCATGATCTGGGCGGAATAGGTGTCCAGGCCCTGCGGGTCGCCCGACTGGAACATCACGCCGGGAAGCTGGCCAAGAACCTTCATCGGGTTCGTGCCGGGCACGGCGCGCTGCAACTGGGCGATGCCGACAGTCACGGTCTGCGCACGGTAGGGATGGCCCACGACGCCGACTTCTTCGGTGCGGTGAGAGGTCAGGGCAGCAGGTGCGACATGCCGGACCGGTGCGGCAGCGGCAGTCGTTGCGTGCGTGCGCGCAGTCTTGCTGTGGACCGAAGATACGTGCGCGGAACGGGTCTTGGACTTGGTGGCTGCGATAGCGGTCGCAGGCACGGTCACAGCCGCCAGGACCAGCGCGGAAGTGCCAGCCGCCAGAACACCTCTTTTGATCACATGCTTCATTTATTCTTATGACTCCGAAGTTGACTCCGCCATCGATTCCCTTGCGGAAAGATGCAGGACCCTACAAAAAACATTCCATTATCCGGCCTCCGTGGACCGGACCCGATGGGACGGGGCAGCACGATTGCAACAAAACGGCCCTGACCAGCCCGCAGGGGGTTGCTGTGCCCGTTTATCGCTTGAAGAAGCGGTATAAAGGCGCTCCGGTTTTTTGCAAATATGTTACGGTTTGGAGATGTTGCATATTTGGTTCGGAAGCGAAAGATATTTTTCCGGAATAATTTTTATAACGTATTGTTATACAACGGATTTAATTGCGGAATCTGGCGATGGACCGCGCGAATGAAGGCGCTGGAACAGCAACATAACGTTGCGCGGTGTTGCTTTATTGCAACATTATTTTGGGGTGATTGATGCTAATTTCACACAGGAAACCGCGCCCGGTGGGCGTTGCGCTGCATCACGGGGCCATTTGTGGCGAATATCGGCAGGAGTCGCAAGAAAAAATTTTGAAAAGGCTTTATTTTTACGTAACGTTTTCGAAATGATATGGCGCGCGCGAATGCGCTCGGGGCCTGTAAGGCTCCCCTATGCCTGGAAACTGCCTGTCCGGAAGGGTGTGTTTTCCCGCGCGGCCGGTGCGCACACGCTCTCCCGTGCCGTTATCTGGCCGGGAGAGCGGCTTTCATCCTGGTAAGGATGGCGTCTTTACTGGGGTTTTTAAATGGCTCTCCCCGCCTGGCCTTTCAGGACTGCGAAGCCATAAGGGCCGCGTTGCCGCCCGCCGCTGTCGTATTGGTGCTGCATGCGCGTTCAAGCACCAGCCATTCCAGCATGTAGCTGCCGTCAGGGCGGGAGACATTCAGGCTGACAATCTGGCCCGCACGCTTAGCCAGGCGTTCGCCCAGTTCCAGTCGTGCCTGTTCCGTCGCCCCGGCGTCGATAATGGCAGCGTCGATTCTGTCACCATCGTTAAAAGCGCTGATAAGGGATGCAAGATCGACCGGCAGGGGCGGCAGGGCACGCAGCAGCGCCGCCGGGGCCTTGACTGTATTGCCTGTGGCCAGCGCGGTGTCGATCTGGCGGTAGAGGGCGTCCGTCGTGGGGCCGGCGCACAGCACGGTCCCGCGCGGTGTCAGGCTGTAGACATTGTCCTCGCCCACGGGGCCGGGCAGCGTCAGGCTTATGCCCAGCGGCGTGGTGGCCGTGTCGGGCTTCAGCTCGGGTTGCGTGGTCTGCAGCCAGATACGATAGCGATGCACCAGCGTGGGCAGCGGGGCCGCCAGCGGTGCCGCCAGAGCCGGGCAGGCGGAAAGCAGGCGGCGCAGGTAGAGCGGACCGCCCGCCTTGGGGCCGGTGCCCGACAGATCGTGCCCGCCAAAAGGCTGCACACCCACAACCGCGCCTACAAGGTTGCGATTGACGTAGATATTCCCAGCATGCGAGCGGGCCGTCACAGCGCTGATGGTCTCGTCAATGCGGGAATGCACCCCGAACGTCAGGGCGTAACCCGTCGCGTTGATGGCATCCATCAGCGCGTTCAGGTCCTGGCGTGCGTAGCGGATGACATGCAGCACAGGGCCGAACACTTCGCGCTTGAGGTCGGCAATGCTGCCGATTTCGATCAGTGTCGGCGGCACGAATGTGCCCTGTGCGCAGGCTTCGGGCATGGCGGTCTGGTGCACGGCGTAACCCTGCTTGCGCAGGGCTTCGATATGCCCGTTGATCAGTCCCTGTGCTTCGGCGGAAATAACCGGCCCGATATCCGTGGCAAGCTGGGTGGGGTTGCCCACGGCCAGTTCTTCCATTGCCCCTTTGAGCATGGTCAGCACGCGATCGGCGCAGTCATTCTGCAGGCACAGGATACGCAGGGCCGAGCAGCGCTGGCCGGCACTGTCGAACGCGGAGGACAGCACATCCCCCACCACCTGTTCGGCCAGGGCGGAACTGTCCACGATCAGGGCGTTCTGGCCACCGGTTTCGGCAATCAGCGGCACGGGCTGGCCGTCGGGGTTGAGGCGGCCTGCAAGCTGTGCCTGGATCAGGCGTGCGACTTCGGTAGAGCCGGTGAACATGACACCGCGAACGCCGTCATTGCCCACCAGTGCGGCCCCGACGGCGCCCGCGCCGATCACGATCTGTACCGCGTCGGCGGGAATGCCGGCGGCGTGGAGAATGCGCACGGCCTCCGTCGCGATAAGCGGTGTTTCTTCCGCCGGTTTGGCCAGCACGGTATTGCCCGCCGCCAGGGCAGCGGCAACCTGGCCCAGGAAAATAGCCAGCGGGAAGTTCCACGGGCTGATACAGACCACAGGCCCCAGCGCGCGATGCGTGTCATTGCTGAAGGTGGTGGAAACCTGCGCGCCGTAATAACGCAGGAAATCAACCGCTTCACGCACTTCGGCCACGGCGTTGGCAAAGGTCTTGCCCGCTTCGCGCACGATAATGCCCAGCAGGTACGGGGTTTCGGCTTCCAGCCTGTCGGCGGCGGCGGCCAGTGCTGCGCCGCGCTCCTGCGGCGAGCGGGCGCTCCACCCGGCAAAGGCGGCCTGGGCGCGGCTGACGGCCTGGGCCACATCCGTCGGGGTGGCAAAGGTGACATGACCCACCACGTCGCCATGATCGGCCGGGTTCAGCACGGCCTCGCCGCTGTCGCCCAGTTTCGGGGCAGGGACGGCAAGCTCGGTGGCCAGGTCGCGCAGCGTGTTTTCGTCCGTCAGGTCAAGCCCGGCGGAGTTGATGCGTTCGGGCTTGAACAGGTCGGCAGGCAGACGAATGCTGCTGGGAACGTCATGCGCCTTCAGCGTGGTGACCGGATCGGCGATCAGTTCCTCAATGGTGACGGCCTCGTCCTGAATGCGGTTGACGAAGGAGGAGTTCGCACCGTTTTCAAGCAGGCGGCGGACCAGATACGCCAGAAGGGTTTCATGCGTGCCGACGGGGGCATAGACCCGCACGGGGCGATCGAGCTTGGCGGGACCCACGACTTCCTTGTACAGGCTCTCGCCCATTCCGTGCAGGCACTGGAATTCGTAGCTTTCCACCGAAAAATCGGGTCCGGCAAGCGCGTAGATGCTGGCCAGGGTCTGGGCGTTGTGGGTCGCGAACTGCGGGAAAATGGCGTCGGGTGCGGCAAGCAGCTTCTTCGCACAGGCGATATAGGAAATATCCGTATGCGCCTTGGTGGTGAAAACGGGGAAGTCGGTCAGCCCTTCCACCTGTGCGCGCTTGATCTCGCTGTCCCAGTAAGCGCCCTTGACCAGACGCACCATCAGGCGCTTGCCGCTGCGGCGTGCCAAGTCAATTACCCAGTCCAGAACAAAGGGGGCGCGCTTCTGGTAAGCCTGCACCACAAAGCCGATGCCTTTCCAGTCGGCAAGCGTTGCGTCGAAACACAGGGCTTCGAGCAGGTCGAGCGAAATTTCCAGGCGGTCCACTTCTTCGGCATCGATATTGAAACCGATGTCGTACTGACAGGCCAGACGGGCCAGCGAAGTCAGGCGCGGCAGCAGTTCGGCCATGACCCGCTCGCGCTGCAGGCGGGCGTAACGGGGGTGCAGGGCCGACAGTTTGACCGAAATGCCCGGCCCGCGATAAACGCCCGCCCCGGCTGACGCCTTGCCTATGGCATGGATGGCGGTTTCGTAATCGCGGTAGTAGCGGTCGGCATCGGCGGCCGTGGTCGCGGCTTCGCCCAGCATGTCGTAGGAATAGCGGAAACCCTTGGCGTTCAGGCGGCGGCTGTTCCTGAGCGCGCTGTCAATGGTCTGGCCGGTTACGAACTGTTCGCCCATCAGGCGCATGGCCATGTCCACCCCGCGGCGGATGACCGGCTCCCCGCAGCGCGAGATCAGCTTGGACAGGCTGCCAGCCAGCCCTTCCTTCGTGCCCTGCGGCTGCGACGTGGACAGCAGCTTGCCCGATACGACAAGGCCCCAGGTGGCGGCGTTGACGAACAGGGAACTGTCGTCCCCCACATGGCCGCGCCAGTTGCCCTGGCCGATCTTGTCGCGAATGAGCGCGTCACGCGTTGCGGTGTCGGGAATACGCAGCAGCGCTTCGGCCAGGCACATCAGGGCCACGCCTTCCTGCGTGGACAGGTCATATTCCTGCACCAGCCCCTGCACGATCCCCGTCGTGCCCGCATCACGCAGGGCTTTGACCAGCCGGTACGCGGTCTGGTTCACGGTGGGGGCAAGGTCCGCGGGAATGGCCGCTTCTGTCGCCAGCGCACGCACGCGCGCCATTTCGGGCGGGCGTGTCTGGGCCGTAATGGCTTCGCGCAGCGTGGAGCGGGCGGGAACAGCGTCAAGAAGCGTGGCGAAAGGGGAGGAAAGGGTCATTCCGGCCTGCATTTGCTGGGAACGTTGAAGCGAGGAAACTCTGATCCTCACATACAGCGCCTTAAACCAAATGAAACACGGAAGATGATCTCTATTAAAAAATTATAATCCGTTTATAAGAAAATGAACGAATTTTGTTTCGGTTACGGATGGGCCATGGACGAACTTGACCGCAAAATCCTTACGAATCTGCAAAAAAACGGACGCCTGAGTAATCTGGATCTGTCGCGGGCCATAAATCTGAGCCCGGCTGCAACACTCGAACGTGTGCGCAAGCTGGAGCAGGCGGGGGTGATCACGGGGTATATGGCCCGGCTCGACCCGGATGCGCTTCAGCTCGGTCTGGTCGTGTTTATCCAGGTCACGCTTGATCGCTCGACTTCCGACCTGTTCGAAGCGTTTTCAAAGGCGATCAAGGCCATCCCGCAGGTCACGGAATGCTACATGGTGGCAGGCGGGTTCGACTATCTGGTGAAAGCGCGCGTGCGCGACATGAACGCCTATCGTAATTTTCTGGGCAAGACCCTTACGCGGCTGCCCGGCATCCGCCAGACCCACACCTATTCCGTCATGGAGGAAGTGAAGTGCGACCCTGAACTGCCGATCTGACCCTTATTCCTTTTTGCGTCTTTTATAAAAAGTATCTGTCGACGGGTTCGGGCAAGGCTGTTCCCATCCGCCCATATGGTCGCGTTTGGGGAAGGAGCGGGCGGCGTGGCCAACGGTATTCAATCCGTGCGGTTCCCGCGCGCCTGTGCGGCAATCGCTGCGGAAAAGCTTGTTCCCGCTATCGGGCATGAACGGCAGCCTGTTCTGCCCGCCATGGTCGGTTGTCACGCTGTGTTGGCTTATGTCCGTTCTGCGGTTTTGCGGCAGGCTTGGGACATAAAAAAAGCCACTGCCCCAGAGCCAGGTCATGGCAGGCGGAGCAGTGGCTTTTTAAATGGCAGGGCCATCTTCAGTGCATGAAGATGGCCCTGCTTTCAGGCTGTGGGCTTTTGCTTACTTGCTTGCGTCGGCGGTGCCGGCACCGTCGGGCAGGCTGTAGGCGATCAGGTAGTCGCCGATATCCGGGGAGTGAGCCATGCCACCTGCGGAAATCACGACATATTCCTTGCCGGTTTTAGGAGACTTGTAGATCAGCGGAGCCGCTACAGCGCCAACGGGCAGGCGTTCTTTCCAGACCTGCTTGCCAGTCGTGGCATCCAGGGCGCGCAGATAGTAGTCCTGCGTACCGGCAAAGAACACCAGGCCGGATGCCGTAGCTGTCGGCCCACCCAGGGTGGGCATGCCAAGCGGTACGGGCATATGGGTCTTGATGCCCATGGGGCCCGTATCCTGCACCGTGCCAAGCGGCACCTGCCACACGAGCTTTTTCGTGCGCAGGTCGATAGCACTCATGGTGCCGAAGGGCGGAGTGTTGCACGGCACCTGCAATGCGGACTGCAGAATGTCGATCTTCACGCCGCCGTAAGGGCCTGCCACCTGCGGGCGGATCGTACCCATGAAGCCAGGGACTTCATCGGTCGAAACCTTGTATTTCTTGGCATTTTCCTGCGTGACGAGCGTCATCTGCAGCGGCATGCGCATGTCGTTGACGAACATCAGGCCGCGGGTTTCGTCAATCGCGACGCCACCCCAGTTCATGCCGCCCAGCAGGCTGGGCCATTCGATATACGGCTTTTCACCCGGCGGGGTGAACGGACCGGTGTAGATCGACTGCTTGAACTTGATACGGCAGCCAAGCTGGTCAAAGGTGCTGACGCCCCACATGGACTGTTCGGTCAGCGGATCGGCGCCGATCGTCGGCATACCAACCGAGAAAGGCTGCGTCTTGGACAGGTGTTCGCCCTGGGCGGACGGAGTTGTCGCGACTTCGCGTTCCACCACTTCCGTCACGGGTTCACCCGTGCGGCGGTCGACAACGAAAATGTTGCCGGTCTTGGTGGTCTGGATCAAGGCCGGGACAGTCTCGCCCTTGGCATTGGTCATGTCATGCAGGACCGGCTGGGACGGCAGATCGTAGTCCCACACGTCGTGGTGCACGGTCTGGAAAACCCATTTGGTTTTACCGGTCGATGCGTCGACAGCGACAATCGCGGCGCCGAACTTCTCTTTTGCCGCGTCGCGGTCACCACCCCAGTAATCGGGCGGGCCGTTGCCTGTCGGCAGGTAAACGAGGTTCAGTTCCTTGTCATAGGTAGGAACGGCCCAGACGTTCGGGGTTTCGAGCGTGTAGGTCTTGTCGCCTTCGGGGGCACCCGTGTTGTCGGGATCGCCAACGTCCCATGCCCAGACCAGAGCGCCGGTGCGAACGTCGTAGGCGCGCACGACGCCGGAGGGTTCACCATGCACGATGTCACGGACCCAGCCGCCGATAACCGCGACATGCCCCATGACAACCGGAATGGCGGTCGGGTGATAGCGCTTGCTGTTCTCGGTCGGACCCATCTGGGGTTTCAGGTCGACGCTGCCGTGTTCACCAAAACCTTCGCAGGGCACGCCGGTATGGGCGTCCAGGGCGAGGAAGCGCGCGTCAACCGTTTCGACCAGAATACGCTGGCGGCAGGAAACAGGAGTGCCATCCGTGGGCAGCGCCTTTTCCTCAGCCGTGAGCGAGGTGTCCTTGTCGATGTCGTAGTAGCCAACACCGCGGCAGGACACGTGCTCGGCCGTGCGGGCCTTGGCGTCGTATTTCCAAAGGCTTTTGCCTGTGTCTGCATCGATCGCGGTTACGATATCTTCGGGGGTGCAGGAATACAGAACGTTGCCGATCTGCGACGGTGTGTTTTCATCCACCCCGATGCCGGACCCTTTCAGCCTGCGGCCGGTGCGGTAAATCCAGGCAACCTGCAGCTTGTTGACGTTCTGCGGGGTGATCTGGGTGTACTGCACAAACCGGGTGCCGTTGGGATCGCGCGCGAAAAATTCCCAGTCGTCGGGGGCATTTGTCGCAACGGGGGTTGCAGGCGGCGGTGCCAGGGCGTCGGGATTGTGGATTTCACCATGCGGGGAGAACGCTTCGACCAGCGTAATCACCAGGCAGCCCAGGATACCGAAACCGACACCGGCCATGCCTTTGCGCTGCCCCAGCGAATAGGGAGCGGAATACGCAGCGGAAAGCCACAGGCTGAGGGTGAAAAGAATCGCCGGCACGACGAGTCGAGGCAGCAGCGCCCAGTATCCGAATTCGGGTGTGTCGCACAGCGCCCAAATAAATGTTGCAACAAATGTTATAACAGAAAGGAGTAAAGCATAGCGGTTTTTAAGAAAATAAAGAACAGCTATGGCTACGTAGGCCAAACCGGCAAGAAAATAGTAAGGTGAACCTCCGAGCGAAAGGAGGGTGAAGCCTCCTTTTAACAAATACAATCCAATAATTATATTGATAAGAGAGAATAGAACCCGGAACACGTCTATCGTGCCGAATTTCGACTTCCCTATTTCTGTCTCAACCATGCTGCTTGCTTCCGTAATTTTGGTGAACAATTGGCTAGCACTTATTGTTCTGACGGAAGTTCCCGGCAAATTCAAATGCCTTGCATGCTCCGGGGAGCGGGTTGAGTATGAGAATGAATTGCATTAAATGTGACTTTCCGGCTGTATTTTGTTATAACTAAGTCTTTGATTTTTATGAATAAGTACGAAAAGAGCGAGTGCCACAGCGATTTTTTTTGAAATGGAAGCGTTTTTTTTGAGAGGCGAAAAAAGGGGTAACAGAAATGCAATGCTACCATGCGCATAACGCAAGGAAAGACGCATATCGTGCGGTCCGATCCTGGCGGATTGGCTGTACCGGCTTGATAACGCGGTATATTTCGTAAGCATGATGATGAGCGGACACGATCGGCGCGCAGACACGCGCCAAAAAGAGATCGCGTTATCGTGATCTCGGGGCTTATGGTCCCGCTACAGTGCCTCGTGTCACTTGTTGCGACAACTTAAAGACCTCGGGCGGATTGGTGTAAAGATGATAAATATTAAAATATTTTTCCAACACACGTATAAAATGAAAATTCGCCTGTGCGGCATTGCCATCTGCTGCGCATCATCATACGCAAGTGCCGCAGCGCAGACCGCCCCTGAGCCCAGGCACAAGACCGTAACGGTCAAGGCGGCAGATGGTTCCCGAATAATCGAGCACCAGGCCCCGGCTCTTCATAATGCCGATGCAGCCGCCCCCAAAGTCATGGTCAATGCCGATCTGTCCCATGCGGGTGCTCCTGCCACGGCACCTGGCGGTGCGCTGCGCCACAAGGTCGAACTGGATGCCATGAGCGATCATGAGGCTGTGTCCTGGCTGCTGCCGTCCGAGGTGGATGCCCAACGCCAGACCGATCTTGCCGATCCGTATTATGTGCCCGTGGCGGGGGGGGGTCACATGCTCCCGCAGATCATGCCTTTTCGCGAACGTCTGCAGAAAAAGGGTTTCGCTTTTTCATTCACCTACAAGGGTGAAGCCATGGCCAACATCAATGGCGGGATCAGGCGGGGCATGGATTATGTCCATGAACTGACACTGCAGATGAATTTCGATCTGGAAAAAATGGCCGGGCTGAAAGGCTGGACCGTTCACACGCTTCTCATGAACCGTGCCGGGCGCGAGGTATCGCACGACCGCGTGGGGGATTACTACGTCAACCTGATGGAAGTGTACGGGCTGTCGGGGCATGTGGTGGCCCATCTTGTCGATTTTTATGCCGAAAAGAAATTTCTCGACAACCGGATGGATATCACCTTCGGCCGCATGTCGCTGACCCACGTCTTTGCGACATCGCCGCTCATCTGCTCTTTCATGGTGACATGTTCGGCCCCCGTCGCGCTCAAGGTCGACCCGGGTTTTGCCGTGTACCCCAAAGCGACCTGGGGCAGCCGTATCCGTTTCCGCCCGACGCGTGACACCTCCATCCAGCTTGGCGCATATTCCGTCAGTCCCCTGGCGGCCGGTCCCAGCGGCTGGGCCTGGGCCAGCGAGGACGCGACCGGGCTGATGCTGCCGATCGAATTCACGTGGCAGCCTTACCTGACGCGCGACAAACTGCCGGGCCATTACGTGTTCGGCTACGCCCACGATACAACCCGTTATCCCGATATTATCGGCACCAAGCCCGCAAGCCTTCTCGCGCATTCGCGCAGCGCACCCATGGACATGTTCTGGTTCGAAGGCGATCAGATGGTCTACCGCAAGGGCGGAGCCAGCCAGATGGCGGGCGGGTATCTGATGGCGGGTTACATTCATAATACGCCGCATGTCTCGTCCATTTCGGACCAGGCTTACGGTGGGCTTGCCTTCAACGGCGTCATTCCCACGCGGGACAAGGACAGGCTGGGCATTCTTTATTCCTGGTACCATGTCAGCCACCGCAAGGAACTGGGGCAGATGTACGCGCTTGCCGCAGGGTATTCGCTGGGGGCGCAGGTTCTGGCGCCGCAGACGGACTCCCACGTGATCGAGGCCTATTATGCCATCGATGCCGTGCCCGGCATTCTTGTGCAGCCGGAATTCCAGTACATGATCCGCCCGAATGAAAACGGCCGGACGCCCGACGCGGCGCTGGTGGGCCTGAAGGTGATCGGGTCCCTGTAAAAAGCAGCGCGACCGGCAGGGCATATCCACATAGCGGGTTTGTCCCGCACCATGGCTTGTGGGGACTGACGCGGGCGGACAATGTTGCCTGCCTGTAAGAAGGGCAGGCTTTTCATTCCGTTGTGATCGTGCAAGGTAGAGCCATGTTGCAGACATTTCAGTCCACGCGCGGGATGGTGACATCCCCCCACCATCTGGCCAGCCAGAGCGGGTTGGATATTCTTAAAAAAGGTGGCACGGCGCTGGAAGCCGTGACCGCCATGGCCGCGACCTTATCCGCCGTGTACCCGCATATGACGGGGCTGGGGGGTGACGCGTTCTGGCTTATCGCCTACCCGGACGGTCGCATGCAGGTGCTCGATGCCTGCGGTGGCGCGGCCCAGGGCGGAAGTATCGATCTGTACCGTCAGCAGGGCCCTGACACAATGCCCTGGCGTGGCGGGCTGGCGGCCAATACCATGGCGGGTGCGGTATCGGGCTGGCAGGCTGCATTGCAGTGCAGCGCGGCGCTGCAAACACCCCTGCCTGTGCGCGATCTGCTGAACGACGCGATCTGGTACGCCCGGAACGGGTATGCCGTCTCGGAAAGTGAGGCGCATCTTCTGGCCCAGAAAGGCGGCGAACTGCTGGGCAATGCAGCCTTTGCCGACAGCTATGCCCCGAACGGGCATACGTTCCGTGCGGGAGAGATTCGTAAAAACCCCGCACTCGCCACGACCTTGCAGCACATGGCCGATCAGGGGCTGGACAGTTTTTACACCGGTGACATCGCCGACCTGCTGCTGGCCGATCTGCGCGCGGCGGGCAGCCCGCTGGCGGCAGGGGATTTTGCCCGTCACGCCGTGGAGCCCAAGACCCCCCTGCACACAAGGCTGAGCGGGGTGCATGTCTACAACACGCCGCCGCCCACGCAGGGTGTGGCCTCTCTGGCCATTCTGGACCTGTTCGAAAGGCTGAACGTAGCGGAGGGCGAGGGCTTTGCGCATATACACGGGCTGGTGGAGGCAACCAAACGCGCGTTCATGTTCCGGAACGCCCATGTGGGCGATCCGCGCTGGATGACGCGGGACGCCCAGGCGTTTCTGGACGACAAGGCAGGGCTTTCGGCACTGGCGGCGGGGATCGACAGGCACCGCGCCATGCCGTGGCCGGTGCCGTCCCAGCAGGGCGACACGACCTGGATGGGCGCGATCGATGGCACGGGTCTTGCCGTCAGCATGATCCAGAGCCTGTATTTCGAATTCGGGTCGGGAGTGTTCCTGCCCCGGACCGGCCTTTTGTGGCAGAACCGTGGAGCGTCGTTCCAGCTTGAGCCCGGTACCTGGAATGCGTATGAACCCGGCCGCAAGCCGTTTCATACGCTCAACCCAGCACTTGCGCGCTTTGATGACGGGCGGGTGATGGTTTACGGTACCATGGGCGGTGAAGGACAACCCCAGACCCAGGCTGCCATTTTTACACGTTACGCCCGGTTTGGCATGGGGTTGCAGCAGGCGGTTACCGCACCGCGCTGGTTGCTGGGGCGGACATGGGGCAGCACCAGCAATACGCTTAAAGTGGAAAGCACGCTCGATGCCGGCGTGGTGGCAAGGCTTGAACAGGCCGGGCATGTGGTGGAAAGGGTCGCCCCGTTCTCAAGCCTTATGGGGCATGCCGGGGCAGTGGTGCGACATGCCAGCGGCCTGTTCGAAGGTGCGTCGGACCCGCGAAGCGACGGGTGCGCGGCAGGGTTCTAGTGCCGCGGCCTGGATGCAGGCCGGGCTGAAAACGCTCTTTCGGGAATGCCGCGAACAGCCTTGCCGGTGGCCTGCGGGCACGATACATACCGCCCCAGACCGGAGGGGTCAGGGCGTATGAAAAAAACAGGCCTCGATTTCATGCATGACAAAACGCGCGGCCGTGGACAACTGGCGCGAACGATCCACGCATAACGCAAGGTTCAGGGGCGAGAGCTTGCGGTTGACGATGGGGGTAAATGCCAACTGGCCTTTCTGCACCTCGTCATACACATCCAGGTAACTCAGAATTCCCACGCCGGTTCCCTCCAGCACCAGGGACTTGATCATCTGGATATTGTCGGTCCTGATAACGGCTGCGATCTGCACGCCGGTTTCTGCTTCCAGCATGCTGATCGAGCGCCACAGGGCCAGAGGGGGGGCTGGAATAATCATGGGATAATCCGCAACCTGGCTGAAGCGGGCCTGGGGTGTTACGGCAATCGGGTGGCCAGGGGGCGAGACAAACCCCAGTGGAATATCCTTTTGCGCGCGCACACTCAGTTCACGCATGGGTACGGGATTGAACATCAGCGCGAAGTCAGCGTGACCTTTTACAAGTTCTTCGCCCATATCGCGGCTTTTGCGAATATGTACGCTGGCGACAATGCCGGGATGGCTCTCCCGCAGGCGGGCCAGCAAAGCGGGCAGAAATCCCTTTGTCAGCGCATCGGGGATCAGAATATCCGTCTCTCCCCGACGCAGGCCCTTGAGGTTGTCGATCTGGGTTTGCAACGCCTTGAAGTCGCGTGACCAGCGGTGGCACGCTGTCAGCAGCACCTCCCCCGCCGTAGTCAGTCGCAGGCCTGACGGCAGGCGTTCGAACAGCGGCGTGCCCAGGGTTTTTTCGCCCTGCAGGATCTGGCGGTCGATGGCGGAGGCTGCGATATGCAGTTCGTCCGAGGCCTTGCGAATGGACCCATGACGGGCCACCGCCATGAAATACCGCAGGAAACGTGAAAAAACAGGCATGGTCGGTTTTCTGGTCCCGGCCTGTCAGGGGGCGGGGGCATCCGGCGGCAGTATCCGCCCGGCCAGCCCCTGCTGCTTGAGTGCGCGTGCCACGCTGAACAGCGCCGCCTCGCGCCCGGGGGCTGCGACAAGCTGCAGGCCCAGTGGCAGGGTGCCTGTGCCCCGCAGGGGCAGCGTCAGGACCGGCAGTCCGGGCAGGCTGAGCGGTTGGGTAAAGCAGCCCAGGTTGGCGCGGGCGGAGACCTGTTTGCCGCCGATCTGAACGGTTGGGCTGTCCAGTCGCGGGGCTTCGCAGGCTACGGCGGGGGCGATCAGCACGTCCGCCTGTGCAAAGGCCGCATGCACCTGCTGGCGGAAGCGGCTGCGAAAACGCTGCGCCTGGATATAGGTGTTTGCGGGCAGCAGCGCCCCGGCCAGCAGGCGGTCACGCGTGGCGGGGTCATACGCCATGGCCTGCGTGCGCAGGCGGGGCAGGTGCAGGTTGCCGCCCTCGCACGCGGTAATCAGGAAAGAGGCGGCTCTGGCCTGTGCTGTTTCAGGAAGTTCGATGCGCTCGGTGGTGCCCAGCGCGGTGCAGATGCGTGAGATCGCGTCTTCCATGGCGGGGATGATATCGGCCGCGAACCATCCGCCCAGCCGGGCGATCCTGAGCGTTTGCACATCCGGTTCCGTGCTCGGGGGGCTGGCATCCATGACATGGAATGTGCTGATCAGATCATCGAGCGTGCCGGCGAAATGCCCGACCACGTCCAGACTGGCGGAAAAGGGATAAGCGCCCTGGCGCGGCAGCCGTCCGAACGTGGATTTAAGCCCCCATACCCCGCATAGCGCCGCTGGCACACGGATAGACCCGTTGGTGTCGCTGCCCAGCGTAAATGGTAGAAAGCCGGCCGCGACGGCTGCGGCCGACCCGCCAGAAGACCCGCCAGCCATGCGGGCCGTATCGTGCGGATTGCGGGTTATGCCGTAATGAGCATTGTCGGTCGCAAAACCATAGGCAAATTCGTCCATGTTCAGGCTTGCGACCACAATGGCCCCGGCCGCCTTCAGGCGCTGGACAATGGCTGCATCCTGCGTGGCGGCTGGCATATCCTGCAGCACGACGGAGCCTGCGGTGGTTACATGGCCCGCGACGTCGAACAGGTCCTTTACGCCGAACGGCACACCGGCCAGCGGTGGCAGGGCCTGGCCGCGTGCGCGCATGGCGTCGATCTGGCGGGCGCGTTCAAGTCCTTTCTGGTCGAACAGATGGGTTACGCTGTTGATAGCCCCGTCATGCTGGCGAATGGTTGCGAGAACCTCCGTCATGACCGCGACGGCAGTTGTCCTGCCAGAGCGGATGTCGGCTGCAAGATCCAGCGCGCTGGCAAACCGGGTCATGGCGTGTACTCGCCAGCAGGTTCGCACAGATCGGGCAGGCTGACCTGTTCCAGCAGGGCGGTGTAATGGTTCAGCAGGTCCGTGTTGCCGATCACGCCCTGCATGCAGGCATCCGGCAAGGTCAGGCCGAGGGCCGCCGCGCGGGCCTGTACCAGGGCCGTGCCGGGGGTGGGCGGTGTCTCGGGCTGGGGTGTGGTG
>NZ_JBDOBQ010000007.1:0-6544 GCF_047723915.1 Acetobacter sp.
AGTGAAGATCGACGGCGAAGAGCTGCTGATCATGAAGGAAAGCGACATTCTGGGCGTTATTTCCGCCTGATCCGCGCTGATCCGCACTCCCTTTTCAGAACGATCTTCACAGGAGAAATTCAATGGCTGCCAAGGACGTAAAGTTTGGTGGTGACGCACGTCAGCGTATGCTGCGCGGCGTCGATATTCTGGCCGATGCCGTCAAGGTAACGCTGGGTCCCAAGGGCCGTAACGTGGTTCTGGACAAGAGCTTCGGCGCACCGCGCATCACCAAGGACGGTGTGTCTGTCGCCAAGGAAATCGAACTGGCTGACAAGTTCGAAAACATGGGCGCGCAGATGCTGCGCGAAGTGGCGTCCAAGACCAACGACGTCGCGGGTGACGGCACCACCACCGCCACCGTGCTGGCCCAGGCCATCGTGCGTGAAGGCATGAAAGCCGTTGCCGCCGGCATGAACCCGATGGACCTCAAGCGCGGGATCGACAAGGCTGTCGCCGTGGTTGTCGAGGAACTGAAGAAGAACGCCAAGAAAGTGACCACCCCGGCGGAAACCGCCCAGGTCGGCACCATCTCCGCCAACGGTGAATCCGAAATTGGCAAGATGATCTCCGAAGCCATGCAGAAAGTCGGCTCCGAAGGCGTCATCACGGTTGAGGAAGCCAAGCACTTCCAGACCGAGCTGGACGTTGTCGAAGGCATGCAGTTCGACCGTGGCTACATCTCTCCGTATTTCGTCACGAACCCGGAAAAGATGACGGCGGATCTGGAAAACCCCTACATCCTGATCCACGAAAAGAAGCTGTCTTCTCTCCAGCCGATCCTGCCGCTGCTTGAAGCCGTTGTGCAGTCCGGCCGTCCGCTGCTGATCATCGCTGAAGATGTCGATGGTGAAGCGCTGGCGACCCTGGTTGTCAACAAGCTGCGTGGTGGCCTGAAGATTGCCGCCGTGAAGGCTCCTGGCTTCGGCGACCGTCGCAAGGCCATGCTGGAAGACATCGCGATCCTGACCGGTGGCCAGGTTATCAGCGAAGATCTGGGCATCAAGCTGGAAACCGTGACGCTGACCATGCTTGGCACAGCCAAGAAGGTTCAGATCGACAAGGAAAACACCACCATTGTCGATGGCGCCGGCAACCCCGACGACATCAAGGGCCGCGTGAAGCAGATCCGTGCGCAGATCGAGGAAACCTCCTCCGACTACGACCGTGAAAAGCTGCAGGAACGTCTGGCGAAGCTGGCTGGCGGCGTGGCCGTGATCCGCGTCGGTGGTTCCACGGAAGTGGAAGTCAAGGAACGCAAGGACCGCGTTGACGACGCTCTGCACGCAACCCGCGCAGCCGTTGAAGAAGGCATTGTCCCCGGTGGCGGCACGGCTCTGGCCCGCGCGACCAAGGCTCTGGCCCACCTGCACTACCACAATGACGACCAGCGCGTCGGTGGCGACATCATCCGCCGCGCGCTTCAGGCTCCGCTGCGTCAGATCGCCCTGAACGCGGGTGAAGACGGCGCCGTGGTCGCCAACAAGGTGCTGGAAACCGAAGACTACAACTTCGGCTTTGACGCACAGGCTGGCGAATACAAGAACCTGGTCGAAGCCGGTATTATCGACCCGGCCAAGGTTGTGCGTACGGCCCTGCAGGACGCAGCATCCGTCGCTGGCCTGCTGGTCACGACCGAAGCCATGGTGGCTGAACGCCCCGAAAAGAAAGCCGCACCCGCTGGTGGCCCTGACATGGGCGGCATGGGTGGCATGGGCGGTATGGATTTCTGATCCACTCCCCTCCATGACAGCAGTAAGGGAGAGGCTGTTTTTTCAGCCTCTCCTTTCCATAAAACGGTCGCAGGCCCCCGGGCTCGCGGCCGTTTTTTGTATGTAAACACCGCCAATATTATCGAATTGCAAAGACTCGGCTCATAAAATGCGCATTCAGCCTTCGGGGCTGCCTATGCTCCAGCCGGGCCGGATCATGCTTGAAACAAAAACATTCCGTGGTGCGCCCATCCGCATTACCCCGCCTGTTACAGACAGGGTATGGACATTCGGCCCGCAGGAGTCGGCCCCCCTGACGCGAACGCTCGTGCTCTGCCCCAGTGGCCGCATTACCGGCTACACACAGGCGCAGGCATGTTTCTGGCGGATCGAGAACCACCAGATCCTGATCCTGTCAGACAGTGGCGTGCTGTCCTGGCGCACGGTGCGGCGCGAAGCGCGCAATGACGGACGGCTGGCCTTTGTTCTGGAACACGCCACACAGGGCACGCTTTTTGTACTGGAGGAAACTCACCCGCCCCAGGAAGAACCCGGCCTGTCGGATGCTGAATTTCTTTTCCCCACAGCACTGGAGATCAGCCCCACGATCATAGACAGGGTGCTGTTCATCGGGGCCAGCCTTGCAGCACTCTGCCACGAACAATGCGGCACGGCTCTGCCCGGCAGCCAGTCCGATTATATCGAATATGAATTCTCCAACCCCCTGCCCCCTGCCCCCCCTGCCATGCTGGCCGAATACGACATCATCTATATCCAGCCGCCCTTGCGCGCAGTGCTGGAAGACGGGGTCATCTGGGCCGAACACTTCAACAACCCCGGCTTTGCCGCCATAACGCTGGCGCAGGCCAAGCTCCGGCTCGACACCATGATGGCGCATCTGCTGGCCTATGCGACAGCGGCGGAGGTACCGGTGCTGGTCACGAATTTCATGGTGCCCCAGATGCGAAGCATACCGGCAGGTGGCCCTGCCATGGGGTACCCGTCCATGGACCTGGCCGATATCATCCGCAGCCTGAACACGTATCTGGCACAGCGTCTGACATACTGCCCGCAGGCCAGACTGCTGGACCTGGACAGCGTGGCAGGGGTCATCGGCAAGCGGTATGTGCAGGACGATACGGTATATTTCCACAGCCATAACGGAGCCCTTTTTCAGGACTGGGACGACTGCGGCGTAACACCCGCGATCGAGACGGGGTATGCCCCCCGACGCGCCAGCCTGGTGCGGTGTCTGTTCCACCAGATGGCATGGATGCTGCGCACCATAAAAAAAACCGACCCGGTCCGCGCCGTGGTGTTCGGCCTCGACCACACATTATGGCGGGGCATGGCCGACATGACAGCGCAGGGCGGCACCACACCACGCCAGGACGGATGGCCCATGGGCCTGTGGGAGAGCATTCGCATTCTCAGGGCACGGGGCATTGCCGTTGCCATCTGCGCACAGGGCGATTTTGAAACGGCACACCGCGCGTGGGGACGCATGGTTACACCCGCCTTCATCACCCCGGAAGACTTCGCCTGTCTCCGTATCGACCAGACCCCGGTGCAGGACAGCCTGCACGACATCTGTATGGAGCTGGGCCTGACACCGGCACAGGTCGTGCTGGTAGAGGCCAACCCGGCCCGGCGGGCACAGGCACAGGCCGCTCTGCCGCGCCTGCGCACACTGGGGGCCGATCCCTACATGACCCGCCGTATCCTGCTCTGGTCGGCGGAAACCCAGGGCAACGCAGGCCCCGCCAGTTAATCGACGGGGCCTGCGCCGAAGCGGAAACGGCTTGTTTTGCGGTCTGTAGACAATGCCGCCCCCGCCGCCCCACGGCGAAGGGCCTGTTTTTCAGATGATATAATCGATAGGGGGCAGGGTCTGGTCCATGTTCAGGGCGGGCATGCTGCCGACATGGCGCGTGCCGACCTTGCGGGCCGGGTTGCCCACCACCGTCGTAAAAGGAGGGACAGGTTCGAGAACAATGGAGCCCGCGCCGATCTTGGCACCTTCTCCGATCTCGATATTGCCCAGCACCTTCGCGCCCGCGCCGATCAGCACGCCCCGGCGCACCTTGGGGTGGCGGTCCCCGCTATGCTTGCCCGTGCCACCGAGTGTGACGTTCTGCAGGATGGAAACATCGTCCTCGATCACCGAGGTTTCCCCCACGACAATGCCGCTGCCATGGTCGAACAGGATACGCCGACCCAGATGGGCGGCGGGATGAATATCCACCCCGAACAGTTCTGACGCCCGACTTTGCAGGTGCAGCGCCAGATGCCTGCGCCCCTCGTGCCACAGCCAGTGCGCCACGCGGTAGGTCTGCACCGCCTGATAGCCTTTGAAAAACAGGAACGGCGTAACAAAATCCGGGCAGGCAGGGTCACGTTCGCGAATGGCCAGCAGATCGGCCGCGGCGGCGCAGACAATATCGGGCGCGGCATCGAACCCTTCCTGCACCAGTTCGCCAAGGGCTGCTGCGGCCACCGACCTGTCACCCAGCTTGCGCCCCAGCAACGCCGCCAGGGCGGACGCGAAGTCGGAATGGCTGCGCACGCCTGTTGCCAGCAGCCCGCGCACCAGCGGGTCGTTGCAGGAGCAGGCCTGCTCCGTCATCTGCTGCCACAAAGCGCCAAGCTGCGGCGCGCAAAGCGTGCTGCTGGCATCGAACTGGTTCGCCATTACGGCGGGGGTGCCTTCATCGCGCATGCTGCTCTCCGTTCTCATAACCCCATGGCGTGTTTGACAAAGGCCCTGCGCAGGGCGGGAATGCGGTGCACGCCAGCTATACCGATATCCCTGGCCAGACGCAGAACCGGATTATCGTTACTGAACAGCCTGTCCAGCGCGTCGGTCGCGGCCAGCATGAGCATATTGGCCGGCCGGCACGCGGCCTGATAGCGGGCCAGCAGGGCTGGCGCCCCCATATCGTGCCCCTGTTCATGGGCCTCGATCAGGAGTGCCGCCAGATGAATGATATCCCGGTAGCCCAGATTCAACCCCTGCCCGGCAATGGGGTGGATACCGTGGGCCGCATCCCCCACCAGCACCATGCGCTGGGCTGTATAGTTCTGGGCATATTGCGCGGAGAGCGGATAGGTCCAGCGCCGCCCCACAGGCGTGACCCGGCCCAGCCGGCCGGTGCCCATGCGCCGTTCAAGCTGGCGGGCGAACACGTCATCGGGCAGGGCGGCAAAACGCTGCGCCAGACCGTCCCTGTCGCTCCACACAATGGCGGACAGATACGGGTGCTCCGCCGTTCCGGCCAGGGGCAGTTGCGCGAAGGGGCCTGCGGGCAGAAAATGCTCCAGCGCGCTGTTATCATGCGGGAATTCATGCGCGATGGTGCAGACAATGGCGGTCTGCCCGTAAGGCAGGCGGGTAAGGCCGATACCGGCATCCGAGCGCAGGCGGCTTTTACGGCCATCGGCCGCGACAATCAGGCGTGCGCCAAAAGCGCGGCCATCGGCCAGTCGCACATGCGCGCCATCGGCCTGCCGGGTGACCGTGGCCTCGGCCGGGGCAAGAACCCGCACACCGGGTACCGTTTCCAGGCAGGCGTTCAGGGCCACGCGCAGGGAACGCGCGCCGATCATCCACCCGAAAGGCTGGGTCGCGTCCTCGCGCGTGAATTCCAGAAACAGCGAGGACGCGGGCTCTCCCGGCCTGCCATCGGTCACCAGAATATCCTCGATCGGGCACGCCGGTTCAGGCAGGTGATCCCATACGCCCGCCGCCTCCAGAAACGCCTTGGGGCCTGCTGCTATGGCATAGGCGCGCCCGTCCAGGTCCGGGTGTTCCATCGGGGCCAGGGCCGCACGATCGATCACCGCCACACTCAGCCCGGCCCGGCCCAGACGGCAGGCCAGCGTAGCCCCCACAGGCCCCGCCCCCACGATACAGACATCCACATCCGCGATGGGTCTGTCGGCAGCGCTTTCACCCGCGGCAATGGTGTTGCCTGTCTTATGGGCGGACTGGTGCATGGGTTACGGGCTCCTTCATCGGCTTTGGCATAATCACGCGTAATCCGCCGCCAGGGCGGCGCGGCGCGAAAGTGCAGAGCTTCTATATGCTCCCCCACGCCCCGAAAAACCAGATGGGTGAATACGCACGCGACATAAAGCCCTAGCGCGGCCTGCGCATATATGTCAGTGTTTGGATGACTTGGAGACGACCTGCGGCACGGAGCAAAGGTTAGATGAAGCTGATTACCGCCATTATCAAACCTTTCAAACTTGGTGATGTTCGCGAGGCGCTGGCCCCGCTGGGTGTGCAGGGACTGACCGTTTCGGAAGTTAAGGGATTCGGCCGCCAGAAAGGCCAGAACGAAATTTATCGTGGCGCTGAATACCGCATCAGCTTTCTGCCCAAGATCAAGGTGGAGATCGCCACAACCGACGATCTGGTCGACCAGGTGATCGAGGCGATCCTGGATTCCGCCCATACCGGCAAGATTGGCGATGGCAAAATTTTTGTCAGCGAACTTGACCGTGTCATCCGTATCCGCACGCGCGAAACGGGAACAGCCGCACTCTAAATTGCGGCGATAAAAGCCCTGCGGGGCTTTTACGACATTTTTCCAGATATCTGCCCCGCTGGCGTTCACCACACTGGTGACGTGTGGCTTGCCGTGCTTGCCGTGCTTGCCGTGCTTGCCGTGCTTGCCGTGCCTGCCGTGCTTGCCGTGCTTGCCGTGCTTGCCGTGCTTGCCGTGCTTGCCGTGCCTGCCGTGCTTGCCGTGCTTGCCGTGCTTGCCGTGCTTGCCGTGCTTGCCGTGAGC
>NZ_JBDOBQ010000007.1:6644-135832 GCF_047723915.1 Acetobacter sp.
TGCCGTGCTTGCCGTGCTTGCCGTGCTTGCCGTGCTTGCCGTGCTTGCCGTGAGCATGGAACATGCCCGCACAGTTCAATGCAAGTCCTGCCACGCAGGCATAATCACGACCCGCAGCGCATGGCACCGGTCATGCCGTGGTTACGATTTGGCAAGACAATAACCGTATGATTGTCCCGCCGGGACGGTGCCTGGCATCCGCCCGGTGGTGGAAAAAATCATGACGCGAACACACCCGGCACTATCCGGTCCATCAGCATGGCGGCCCCCGGTTCCTGCCGGCCTGCGCAGGCTGTTTCAGGCACCCCACATCCGGATTTTTAAGCAGCGTTCCTGACAGGACATGAAAACGGAAATACAGGACAATGGATTTCGATCAGAATGTCGTTTTTGAAATTCTTTCGTCCCGCCTGACAGGCAAGCGTTTCGCCTTTGGACCGGCCGACGGCCCGATGCTGACGGAAAACCTCCGCTTCGGCCGGAACGGGCAGATCGAAGGGTATTCGCACGCCAACGAATCGTATTGGGATATCTGCGCGGAACATTTCCGTATTCTGGACTGCAACGGAGGCGTCATGTGGCGTCCGGTCAACGTCAGCATGGATGCGGACGGGCTGCTCACCCTGCTGCTGATCCACCCGCCGTCTCCCCAGACACATTTCATTCTGCGTGAAATGCCACAGGAGATCGCCCCCCCTGCCCTGCCCCCCCCTCATGCCACGGAAGCGCAGGACGAACCGCAGCACGATGCCGGGCTGGGCGGAATAGGCGGACTGGGCGATGCGGACTACCTTTTTCCCTCCGACCTTGAAGTCACCCCTACCCTTCCCTCCCGCGTGCTGCTGATCGGTTCATGCCTGACGGCGCTATATGCCGAACAGTTCAGAACCCTGCATCCGCACACACATTTCGATTATATTGCGTATAATTTCGTCAGTATCCTGCCCGATACCCCACCCTGCCCCGCACAGGACTACGACTTCCAATATATCCAGATCCCGCTGCGCTCGGTGCTGACAGACCGGGTCGTGCAGGCCATGCGTCTCAACGATACGGCCTTTGCAAAAACCATTATGCATGATGCGTTCGACGTTATTGACGTCATGCTGGATGCGGCCATGCGATACAACCGTCAGCATGGCCTGCTCAGTTTTGTCTCCAGCTTTATCGTGCCACAAAAAAGCGCGGCACCCAGCCTGCGGGACAGTGGCGGCGCGGGCGATCTTTCCGATATCGTACGGCGCCTGAACGAGTATCTGGCACGAAAAATTGCAGATTATGACAATACCTATTTCATGGATGCCGATTCCGTCGCATCTGCCATCGGCAAGCGTTTCGTGCTGGACGATATGGTCTATTTCTACGGCCATGGCGCCGTTACCTACCAGGACTGGGACGATTTCGGGACCATTCCACGGAACGAGCCCATTCCGCCGCTGCACGCGTTCTATCCGACCCGACAGACCGATTTCGTGGCGAGCATTTTCCGCCAGGCCATGTGTGCGTGGCGCACCATAAACCAGGTCGATCAGGTCAAGGCGGTAGTGTTCGACCTGGACAACACGCTGTGGCGTGGCCAGATCGCGGAACATTACCGCCCCGACACACGCCCATGGCCCCGTACGGACGGATGGCCCCTTGGCGTGTGGGAAACCGTTCACGCATTACGGGCACGCGGCATTCTGGTTGCCGTGTGTTCCAAGAACGATCTCGCCCTTGTGCAGGAAAAATGGAATGACGTGGTTGATCCGCCTTTTCTCGCGTTGAACGATTTTGCCTGCATCAAAATAAACTGGAAGCCAAAGGCTGAAAATATCGCTGAAATCTGCAATGAATTTCAGATAAAACCCAGGAGCGTCGTTTTTGTGGACGACAACCCCGTGGAACGCGCCGCCGTCACGGCTGCTTTTACGGACATACGCGCCATTGGCGGCAACCCTTACCTGACCCGCCGCATCCTGCTCTGGGCGGCGGAAACACAGATCGCCCATCTGAGCGACGAATCAGCCCGGCGTGAAGACATGGTACGCCAGCAGATCCGGCGGGAGGAAAGCCGCGCGACAATGGAGCGCGAGACATTTCTTGCATCCCTGGGCACAACCGTGACCTTTGTTCCGATCACCTCGACCGATCAGCCGGAATTCAGCCGTGTCCTGGAACTGACAAACAAGACCAACCAATTCAACACCACCGGAAAACGCTGGAATTTTGAAGAAATTTCCCGACACATCGGCCGGGGCGGCACGGTTCTGGCCTTTATTGTAAAAGACCGGTTCACCACCTACGGGCTGGTGGGCGTGCTGTACCTGCGCGCGGGCGAGATTGTGCAATATGTCATGAGCTGCCGTGTACTGGGCATGGAAATAGAAGAATTCGTGGTCGCCCAGGCCGTGGCCATGCTGCGCGACGCCCCCGAAACACCAGCCGACATTACCGCGCATTTAACCGAAACAAAGGATAACACCCCCTGCCGGGATGTTTATCTGCGCTGCGGTTTTCAGGAAACGGAAAGCCAGGACGGCAGCAGGTCTTTCATTCTGTCGGAACAGGACATGCCCCGTTCTCCAGGTCATATTACAAAAACGGAACCCGAATTTTCCTGAACCGCAAAAGCGGCAGGCCCTGTTCTTTCCATGGGCGTACAGTCTGTCGCACGCTCTGGAGCAGACAATGACCGACACCCCGCAAACTTCCGTCATCCTGACACATCTTGGAACGGTACTCTGCCGCGCTCCTTCGGGCGTTCTGTTCCACTGCCTGCCCGACGAAGCACCGCAAAACGATATACTCTCTGTAACCGACACCACAGTCCGCACGCGACAGGGCCAGACCAACCTGATTGCAGTACCACGCGATGACGCGCCCGAAACGCTGTGCATACGCCATGACACACACTATCTTTGTGCCGAGCCCGGTGGCGCCGTTACCCTTAGGGATGCCGTGTCAGTGTGGGAAACATTCCGCTCCGCCACCGCCGGCGATGCCCGAACCACCCCGGACATGCAGGTGCATGAGCGCCGGCCCACCCCCAAACGTCGGCTACGCCGGATCAGCCGGACAATTCACCAGATCGGAAACTCCTCGACCCTGCCGGAAATTTTCTCACAGAACGTGGCACACCTCCAGCACCTGAACCCCGGCTGGTCTTACCGTTACTGGGGTGAAAAAGAGCGGCACGACTTCATTTACGACCATTACGGCTGGGATATCCTGCGCCGCTATCTGTCCATTAACCCCCGATACGGCGCGGCGCGCGCCGACCTGTTCCGGTATCTGTGCATTTATCAGCTTGGCGGCGTGTATCTGGATATCAAATCCAGTGCGAACCAGCCTTTCGAAACCATGATCAACGACAATGACGACTACCTGCTCTCGCAATGGAAAAACAGCCCCACGGAGGCATTCAGCGGTTGGGGGCTTGGGCCTGAAATCGGCTTTGTCGCGGGGGGAGAATACCAGCAATGGCATATCATGGCCGCCGCCGGGCACCCTTTTCTTGCATCCTGTATCGAAACCGTCCTGACCCGGATCGACCACTACACGCCCGATCTTTACGGCACGGGGCGCCTTGGTGTTCTGCGCGTAACCGGACCTTACGCCTATACCTTCGCGATTTACAAAATGCTTGAACAGCACAGCCACAGATTTATCGATTCAGAACGCTCCGGCCTGCTTTATTCCTACGTGCAGAACCACACCCTTTTTTTCGGCCGCCATTATTCACAGGAAAGCCTGCCGCTTGTTCTGTAAAGCCGCAGCCTTCCATGCCAGCGCGTTTATCACGCCCTAGGGCGCATAAACCTCGACCTGATCGAGATGCAGTGTCGCAACACCCGGCAGGCTGATACGCACAAAGCGACCGTGCTGCACGGGGTCGAAAACCACATCCAGCACACGCCCGTCCACACCGCCAAACGGCAGGCTGTCCTTGCGGGCGTAAACCAGACGCATGCCATGCATGTCCGGTCCGGTTTCAATCCGGACATGGCTGGCCCGGCTCATACATTCCGCCGGGAAAAGGCGATTATACAGCCGCACCCCCCTGATGCGCCGCATGCCCCCAAGGTCCACCATCCACCACGGGTTTTCTTCCTCCTGGGTATGAAAACCAAAGCCACCATCCCTGTGACCGTCGACCCCGCCTTTTGCGTCATCCTCCGGGGTGGTGCCCGTGGCCCAGGGCGAGACCGAACTCTGGCTGGCGGGCTGCCCGCCACTGATCAATGTGCCCGCAAAAGGCACTGTTCCGTTCACATCCCAATGCGGATAAGGCGGGTGTATGTCGGCCATTTGCAGATAATGCTGCGGGGTCAGCCGGAACAGCATATCCTCGACCTTGTTTTCGTGCAGGACCCTCAGGGCGAATTCGGTCCGCATCTGCACATAAATATCCTGCAACTGGGCAAATGCGTCCGTCATGTCCTTTACAAAGCCGATTTTTGTATAATGATCCTCGTTAAAACGGATTTCGTTAGGGAAACCCGCATCTATTCTGACAAATCTCGCCTGATCCTTGAAATTGCCGACCACGCCCCCGGTGGCGATATGCCGCTCAAACGCGCCCTCCCACGCCATGGCCTTCGGCCATGGATCGTTCTTGTGGGAATACGAGCGATATTTGTTTTTCAGCCTTTCAATCCCGCCAAGATGGGTAAAATGCCACCCGGCGTCATGGACGGTCTGGTACTGCCCCCTGTCCGACAGGTCACGCCTGAAATCACGGCCGAAGCGGGCTTCCGACAGGTTTGAAAAATCGTCCAGCATATGGCGTTTGAGCGCATAGGCCGCTGACCAGCCCTTTGGGGTGGCGCACAGGTTCATGTAGAACTGATACATGGGCATGTCGAATTCCGTAAAACCATTGAACAGGGCCGCCTGTTCAATGGCCTCGGGACGCAGCAGTTCGTCCGCGTCGCAGACAAGAAGCAGATCGTTCGGATCGGCCTGCATGACGGCACGCCTGATCTGATCTTTCTGGTAATGTTCACGCACCCAGAAATCCTGTGTCTGGGGCGTGTCGTCCACCACGACATGAATCACCTTGTCCAGGAACGGCGCATAGCGTTCCCTGTTCTGGGCAAAGATCAGGGGTTTTGGCAGCCCTGTAAACGTGGTGGTTGATTCCACGATCACAAAAAAATCGACATGTTCGTAATGCATGCGAAAACGCAGATCCAGTATTTCCAGTTCGTTGAAGAACGGAAAACAGTCATAGACCTTGCAGTGCCGTGGCTTTTTTCTATCGCCCGGCACGCTTCGCACCGCACCCAAATCGGTCATGATCCTGAACCCCCGAACTTATCAGACGTCGCAGAATAAGCCTTGAGGGTTCATGACAGATGAACGGCGATCACAAAAAAGCCTCTGCCGCGTGCTGCGGGCAGAGGCCGGAAGAGACTGCATACCCTGCCCCGCCGGGACAGGGTATGACGTCATGCGTTGATCTGTTCTCCGTGCAGGGAGGTGTCCAGACCTTCCAGTTCCTGGTCGGGCGTCACACGCAGGCCAATGGTCGCATCGACAATCTTGAGCAGCACGATGCTGATGACGGAGCACCACACAACCGTCACCATCACGGCTTCGGCCTGCACCAGCAACTGGTGCGCCGAACCGACAATACCGGTGGGATTGGCATCCGTCGCGGACAGCGGGCCATAAGCGAACACGCCGGTCAGCAGCGCACCGATAATGCCGCCCACGCCATGCACGCCAAATGCGTCCAGGCTGTCATCGTAACCCAGCATGTGCTTGAGCGATGTGGCACTCCAGTAGCAGACAGCGCCCGTAATCAGCCCGATCAGCAACGCGCTGCCCGGCAGGACAAAACCCGCCGCGGGCGTAATGGCGACAAGGCCGCCCACGGCACCCGAAATAATACCCAGCACCGTAGGCTTGCCGGCCCGGATCCATTCGATTGCGATCCAGGCAACACCGGCCCCTGCGGCTGCGATCTGGGTCGTGACCATGGCCATGCCAGCCCGGCCACCAGCCCCCACGGCGGAACCGGCATTGAAGCCGAACCAGCCAACCCACAGCAGGGATGCGCCGATAACGGCATATGTCAGGTTGAAGGGGGCAAGGTCGTCATGCCCGAAGCCCTTGCGCCGCCCCAGAACCAGCGCGCAGACAAGCCCCGCGATACCGGCGTTGATATGCACCACGGTGCCGCCCGCAAAATCGGCAGCGCCCATGCCGGCCAGCCAGCCGATGGGGCTCCAGACCCAGTGCGCGATAGGGGCATAGACCATCAGCGACCAGGCAATGGAAAACACGCACATGGCGCTGAACTTCATGCGTTCGGCATACGCCCCCGAAATCAGCGCCGGGGTGATGATGGCGAACGTCATCTGGAACATCATGAAGACGCTCTCGGGGATGGTCATGGTCGTGGCGTTCGGGGAATCTGCACCCAGCACAAAAGGAATATCCACGCCATTATGGATATGCTCGCCCAGCCCGTTGAGCAGCAGCCGCGACGCTCCGCCGATCCAGGGCGTGCCGGTGGTGAACGCCAGGGAATACCCGGCCACCATCCATACGATGGACATGATGCAGCACAGCGCGAAAGACTGCATCAGCGTTGCCAGCACGTTTTTCTTGCGCACCATGCCCGCGTAGAACAGGGCCAGACCGGGTATGGTCATCATCAGCACCAGCGCTGTGCTGACCAGCATCCAGGCCGTGTCACCCGTGTCGATCGCAGGGGCAGCATCAGCGGCGAACGCCCGCCCGCCCCCGGCCACCATGGCCGTGAAAACAGTTGCAAGCGACACGCAGGCAGGCAGGCCCACGCGCCGGACGACGGACACAGCCCTGGATGACGATAGAAACATATATGAGATATCCCCTCACACAACGCAATTCGGGCACGAGCCCACGACCTGATTTTCAGGGTGCCATTATTTCACTCGTGTCTCAAGCGCAACAAAACACTTGTAACCAGCCTGCGCCAGCCTCCCGCCTGCCTGACTGCACCGCCCCTTGCCTGCCTGTGCTGACCAGCGCAGACAGGCCCTGATGCGTGCCGGGCGGGCCAGAAAACGTGACTTTTTCTTTTCGGGCACTTATGGGCCTTTATCATTTCATTTTTTTACCATAGCTTTTGATGCTGATCAGCAACCGACTCAGACACGGGCGGTTATAGACGAGTCTGCCTGACCCGGGCTGATTCCATTCGATCTCAGGACTAAGGTGCCGTCATGAAAGTATTTGCGCGTATTGGTCTGGCGTCCTTGCTGCTTGGCGGCGCCACCGTGCTTGCCACGCCCGGCGCTCATGCGCTGACCGCCAAGGAATGCCATGAAAAATTCAAGGCCGCCAAAACCGACGGCACGCTGAACGGCCAGAGCTATTCCGCCTTCAAGGCAGCAAGCTGCGACGCCGCGGCACCTGCCGCAGCCACAGCGCCCGCCGCCACCCCGGCAACACCGGCCCCGGCGGCCGAAACGCCCAAGCAGGCGGCCACAACAACCCCGACCCCGACAACCAGTGCGTCGGGCGCGGTATTCCCCACCGCCATCGCATCGCAGTATTCCTCGCTCAGCGCCGGTACGGCCCGCCGCAAGACCTGTGACGACCAGTACAAGGCCAACAAGGCGAACAACGCCAATGGCGGCCTGAAATGGATCCAAAAGGGCGGCGGCTATTACAGCGAATGTAACAAGCGCCTGAAAGGCTGAACACGTCGTCTGCCATGCAAGCCAGAACAGGGCACCCCTGTTCTGGCGACAGGCAGGCCACCGACAAGACGGGCCGTATGGCCACCCCGGCCCCGATCAGGGGCTGTTTCAAAAGCAGGCCGCGCACAGTCTGGCAAAAGACTTGCCGCCCCGAAAAACGGGGTTGAGCCCCTGTGCCGGGGCAAAGCATGAAAAGCCTGCCCACATCCGCCCCGACAAGCCCGCCCCCAGACTGGCACCGCCGGTTCTGTTACGCTTTGTTCAGTCCTTCCGCCTGGCGGACGGCATGACATACAGCGTGCCTGTACTATAAGAAATCCAGACCCGGTGGGTTGCGAACCAGTCTGACCCCAGCAGCATATCCACCGTATCGTGCAGGGGCGCCACTGTCAGGACCGGGGCGTGTTCCTGTTCCTGCCCGATCTGGAGCAGGTTGAACCTGTGCCAGCGATAGGGCTGCTCATGCCCGTCCACCCCGGCCGTCACCCCGCCGGGGTCCTGTGCCAGGGCCTGCGGCGTTACCCCCATGCGCAGGGCCGTTCTTTCTGCGACAATTCTGGACCGCGCCCCGCTGTCGACCAGAGCCCGCAGGGGCCAGCCATCCAGTTCCACCTGCGCGATCACGCGCTGGCGGCCTGTGGTCTGGAGCGGTACGGCACGGTAGATATAGCGCCAGCCCACAGGCCCGGAACAGCCTGCCCCCCTGGCCGACCAGAATGCCATCCATCCTCCCGCCACGTTCAGTTCGATATCGTAGCGCGAGAGCATGTCCCCGCCGATCAACCCTTCCACGGCGGGATCGGTCCGGGGCACGGCTGGCAGGCCGCTGACCGGCACGGAAACGGGGCCGAATTCCAGGCCGCCGACCGTAAGCGAGCGCACAATGACATTGGGCACGATACGCCCCATACCGCCGGTGCCGTGCACCACGGTATGGGTGGTGGGGTCGGGCCGTGTGTCGAACAGGGCCGCCGCTTCGGGCGAGAGCAGGCTGCCCTCGGACCCCGTATCCACGATCATGCGGGCATTGTGGCTGTTGATACGGGCCGCAACCGTCAGAAAACCCGCATCGTCATAAAGGCTGACACGTGCGATCAACTGCGGGCAGCCTGGCTCCGCCCGGGCGGGCGCGGCAGCAGACGCCCCAGCCGCCACGGCCAGCGCCAGCCCCATCGCGACACCCGTTGCCGGACCCGACCGGCTACCCGCGTCCCGGCGCCATGCGGTGCGGCGCCACGCGAAATACCCCCTGCCCCATTGCCCGGAGCACGTCGGAAACCGCCAGCCACCAGCCATGCGCATGGTCAGGCCAGTTCGCGGGCGAAGCGGTCTGTCGCATTCAGCAGGGCTGTCAGAATCCCCGGTTCGAACAGGGCGTGCCCCGCCGCGTCGATCAGGTGCAAATCCGCCTCCGGCCAGGCCCTGTGCAGGTCCCATGCCGTACGCACGGGGGTTGCCATGTCGTAGCGCCCCTGCACGATGACTGCGGGAATATGCCGGATCCGCTCGACATTGGCGATCAGTTGCCCTTCCTCCAGCCAGCCGCCATGCACGAAATAATGGTTTTCGATCCGGGCGAAGGCCAGCGCGTAATCGGCTTCGTCATGCTGGGTTTCCAGTTCGGGGGAGGGCAGCAGGGTCAGGGTTCTCCCCTCCCACAGGCTCCATGCCCGTGCGGCCTGCAGGCGTTCAGCGGCATTATCGCCCACCAGGCGGCGGCGGTACGCGGCCATCATGTCGCCGCGCTCGGCTGGGGGAATGGGGGCCTGAAAGTCCTCCCACCTGTCGGGGAACAGCCAGGAGGCACCATCCTGATAATACCAGGCCAGTTCAGCCCGACGCAGGGTGAAGATACCGCGCAGCATCAGCGCGCTGACACGGTCGGGGTGGGTCTGGGCGTAGGCGAGCGCGAGGGTTGATCCCCACGAACCGCCGAACACTGCCCATCGATCCACCCCGCACAACACGCGCAGGCGCTCGATATCCGCCACCAGATGCCATGTGGTGTTCGCCTCGAGCGAGGCATGCGGCCGTGAGCGGCCGCAGCCGCGCTGGTCGAACAGCACAATGCGGTAGCGCGCGGGATCGAACAGGCGCCGCTGGGAGGGCGAACACCCGCCACCGGGCCCCCCATGCAGGAACACGACGGGAATACCGGCGGGGTTGCCGCATTCCTCCCAGTAAACCTGGTGCCCTTCCCCCGTTTCCATATAGCCGTGCGCATAGGGTTCTATGGCGGGCCAGGGCGCGCGATATGCTTGGGTCATGCCTGTGTTCAGTCCTTTTCCGCCACGACGGGCATCGGGCGCGGCGGTGCGGGTACCGCATGCTCCGCCCCGCCGGGTTGTGCGCCCAATTGTGCACGCGGATGCGCGCGCGTCCAGACATCGACCAGATGCGCCTCATCCGCCAGGGTGTAACGCTGGGTGGTGGACAGGCTGGCATGGCCCAGCAGTTCCTGGATCACCCGCAGATCGGCCCCGCCTTCCATCAGGTGGGTGGCAAAGGAATGGCGGAGCGCATGCGGCGTGGCATGGTCCGGCAGGCCGGACAGCACGCGCCATTCCCGCATGGCTTTCTGGGCCACGGCAGCCTGCAACCGCCCGCCCCGCACCCCCAGAAACAGCGGCGAGCACGCATCTGGCGCGGGGTGCCGTGCAAGCCATGCCTGAAGAGCCGCCCCGACCTGCGGCAGCACCGGCACCAGCCGCTCTTTCCCACCCTTGCCCCGGATCAGCAGCACTCCGCCAGCCGCGACCGAGCGCATATCCCCCACATCGAGGTTCAGCGCCTCGGAAATACGCAGGCCGCAGCCATATAGCAGCAGAAACAGCGTGACGTTGCGCTGCTGCTCGAACGGGGTGCGCGCAAGCTCCGCAATATCGTCCGGCGCGGCCAGGGCATCGGGCCTTGGCAGGGGGCGCGGCAGGGTCTTTTTGGTGCGGGGTGAACCCAGCAGGGAAACGGCGGGGTTTTCCACCCCTTCCCGCCGGGCCAGATATCGGAAGAACGACCGCAGGGCGGAAACGCGTCGCGCGCGCGTGCGCGCCGCCTGATCCGGGGTGGAAGGCGTGGCCCGCGCACGGCCGCGTTTTCGCAGCGCCTGTTCCTGCTCGTGGGCAAGCCAGGCGCGCAGGTCCCGCAGGGATATGGCGGCAAGCCCCGCCATATCCGGCAGACCGTCGAGATGCACGGACATGAACGCCAGAAACCGGGCCAGATCGCCACGATAGGCCTCCACCGTCAAAGGCGAGGCCCGTTTTTCCACCGCCATCCAGTCCAGAAATTTCTGGACCGCCTCCTGCGCCGTCATGCTGCCATTCCCCGCTGCCTGCCCCCGCCCGTTATCGTGCCGCCTGTCATCGTGCCAGCCGTCATGCGCCCCCGCAGCGGCAGACCGGATCGGGGGCCTGCCGTAAAGATACCCTGTTCTTTGCCGCACGGCACGCCTAAACAGGCAGACATGGCCCAGCCTTCCCTGCCCTGCATGCCCGACGATCCGGCCAGCGCCCCACCAGTACCGGAAGACAGAACGCCGCACCGCGTGCCGGTTCTGCTGCCCCTGCCTTTTGCCGGGCCGTTCGACTACAAGGTGCCCCCGCATCTGCCTCTTGCGCTGGGGGATATTGTCAGCGTGCCGCTGGGCAACCGGCGCGAAACCGGCGTGGTGTGGGAGACGGCCTCCCTGCCCGCGGACCTGACCCCGACCGACACACAGGCCCCAGTGGCCGCCAGCCGCCTGCGCGCCGTTGCCGCACGGCTGGACCTGCCCCCCCTGCCAGCCGAGTTGCGCCGTTTTGTAGACTGGGTGGCTGCCTATACGCTCTCCCCCCCTGGCATGGTGCTGGCCATGACATTGCGGCTGCACATGCATGGCACCACCACACCGGCCACAGGGTGGCTGGCCGTAGCCCCCCCGCCCGACACCCTGCGCATGACGCCCGCGCGCCTGAAAGTGCTGGCCCTGCTGGACAATGGCACCCCCCGCAGCACGACCGACCTGGCCAGTGCCGCGGGGGTCAGCGCTGGCGTGGTGAAAGGCCTGGCCGATGCGGGAGCCCTGCGCCCGGTCCAGCTTGGCCCCGAACGCCCCTTCGGCCAGCCGGATGCCGCCCACAACCCGCCCACCCTTGTTGGCGCGCAGGAAACCGCCGCACAGGCCCTGCGCCAGAGCGTGCGTGACGCCTGCTTCAGCGCCACACTGCTGGAGGGCGTGACAGGGTCGGGCAAGACCGAAATTTACCTTGAAGCCATAGCCGAATGCCTGGCCCAGGGCAGGCAGGCGCTGGTGCTGCTGCCCGAAATAGCCCTGTCCGCCCAGTGGATGGACCGTTTCAAACGCCGCTTCGGGGTATTGCCCGCCATCTGGCATTCCGAGGTCGGCCAGCGCGCCCGCAGGTTGACATGGCTGGGCACGACGGATGGTAGCGCACAGGTGGTGGTGGGGGCGCGTTCGGCGCTGTTCCTGCCATTTTGCAACCTTGGCCTGATTATTGTGGATGAGGAGCACGAATCCGTCTTCAAGCAGGAGGAAGGCGTGATCTACAACGCGCGCGACATGGCGGTCGTGCGCGCGCGTCTGGCGGGGTTTCCCGTCGTGCTGGTTTCAGCAACGCCCAGCATGGAAACGCTGGTGAACGCGCAGGCCGGGCGCTACCGCCACCTTGTGCTGCCCACGCGCCATGGCGGCGCCACCATGCCCGAAACCCACCTGCTGGACCTGCGCGACACCCCGCCCGAACGCGGGCAGTTTCTCTCCCCCGTGCTGGTGGGCGACATCGCCGCCACGCTGGAACGCGAGGAACAGGCCATGCTGTTCCTGAACCGCCGGGGCTATGCGCCGCTGACCCTGTGCCGCACCTGCGGCCACCGCATGGAATGCCCGCACTGCACGGCATGGCTGGTCGAACACCGCGCCCGCCGGGTGCTGTCCTGCCATTACTGCGACCATACCGAACCGCTGCCCGACGCCTGCCCGTCCTGCAAGACAGAGGGCAGCCTGACCGCCATAGGTCCGGGGATCGAACGTATTACCGAGGAATCTCGTGCCCATTTTCCCGATGCGCGCATTCTTGTCATGTCCAGCGACACGCTGGGGGGCCCAGCCGCCACGGCCGAAGCGGTGGAAAAAATCGCCCGGCGCGACGTGGACCTGATCATCGGCACGCAGATCGTGGCCAAGGGCTGGCATTTTCCGCACCTGACGCTGGTGGGCGTGGTGGATGCCGACCTGGGACTGGGCGGGGCCGACCTGCGGGCCGGTGAACGCACGATCCAGCTTCTGCACCAGGTGGGGGGGCGCGCGGGCCGGGCCGAGGCGCCTGGTCGCGTGGTGCTGCAAAGCTACACGCCCGAACACCCGGTCATGCAGGCCTTGCTGGGGGGGGATTTCCAGTCCTTCATGGAGCAGGAAGCCGAACAGCGCCGCCCCGGATTCTGGCCGCCTTACGGGCGACTGGCGGCCCTTGTCATCAGCGCAGAAAATGCTGCCGAGGCCGATGATGTCGCGGCCCGTTTCGGCCGTACCGCACCTTATGGCGACGGTATTCAGGTGCTGGGCCCGGCCCCGGCCCCGCTGGCCCTGCTAAGGGGCCGCCACCGCCGCCGCCTGCTGCTGCGCACGCAGCGCACGATTGCCGTTCAGCCCATTCTGCGGCGCTGGCTGGCCATGGTGGCCCCCGGGCGGGGAATCCGGGTGGATGTGGACATAGACCCCATTTCTTTCCTGTAGCGCGACACCTGAGGCGGCACCGGAGCAGGCAAGGCCCGAATGCGCCCCGGGAACAGCCCCGGCGAACACTCTGGGTGAACACTCTGGGGAAACACCCCAGGGCGACGCACTCCGCACCGGGGTTAATGCCTGCACCGGGACACCCAAGGCCGGACATTGCGGACGGGTCTCCCCCGACTGGACGCCCCAGACCGAACACCCGGGCCTGAGACCCGAGACTGGACTGTTCCGACCAGGCGCTTCTGGGCTCGGGGGCTCGGTCCGGTCGTCCAGTCCAGCGCCCAGGCTGGCTACACCAGCCTTGGCGCACGGCCTGTGCGGGGCTTATTTTTTGGCGGCGGATTCGTCGTTGGCGGGTTTGGCCGTGCTGGTCAGGACAGTGGAGATGGTGTCGCGCAGGACCATGACGCGCACATTGGGGGCGATTTCGACCTCGACCTCGGCGGACTCATCACGGCTGCGCTGCACCACGCCGATCACGCCGCCCGCCGTCACGATCCGGTCGCCACGGCGCAGGGCCTTGAGTTCGGACTTGAGCTGCTTCTGCCGCTGCTGCTGCGGGCGGATAAGCAGGAAATACATGATGGCGAAAACCGCGATAAAAGGCAGGAACGACATGATCCCCGACATGGAGCCACCACCGCCAGCGGACTGCGCATAAGCTGCGGGGATAAGGAAATTGGACATGGGATGCACACTTTCAGGAAAGGCCGGTTGCGAAAACTGAGGAAGTGACCATAGTTTTCAATCCTTTTCCGTCAAGCATCCATCATGCAATCCCTGCCCACAAGACACCACGCCCCCTGCCCCGAAAGGAGACCCGGATGATCGACCCCCAGCATTCCGTTCTTGAACGCATTGCCGCGGCCTTGGAGCGCCTGTCGCCCCCACCCGCGACACTGGACGGGGTAGACAGGGCCGATGCCTTCGTCTGGCTGCCCGAACGTGGCAGGCTGCTGCCCATCGCCCATGTGGCCCATGTGCCGGTGGACCTGTTGCAGGGCGTGGACCTGCAACGCCGCATACTGCTGGACAACACCCGCCATTTCGCAGAAGGGCTGCCCGCCAACAACGCCATGCTGTGGGGCGCGCGCGGCATGGGCAAGTCCTCGCTCGTCAAGGGGGCGCATGCGCTGGTCAACCAGGTGGATGGCAAGGCATGTGTACCCGGCACGGGCCGTGTGGTACTGATCGAAATCCAGCGCGAAGACCTGGCCACCCTGCCGCTGCTGCTCAGCCTGCTGCGTGAAAACCCGCGCCGCTTCATCCTGTTCTGCGACGATCTGTCGTTCGAGAAGGAAGATCGGGACTACAAGGCGCTCAAATCCGTGCTGGATGGCGGCATTGCCGGCCGGCCCGACAACGTGGTGTTCTATGCCACGTCCAACCGCCGCCACCTGATGCCGCGCGACATGATCGAGAACGAGCGCGCCACGGCCATCAACCCCTCGGAAGCCACGGAAGAAAAAGTCTCGCTTTCTGACAGATTCGGCCTGTGGCTGGGTTTTCATGCCTGCGAGCAGGATACCTTTGCCCAGATGGTGCGCACCTATGCCCGCGAACGCCGCCTGCCCGTTGCCGAAGACGAACTGATGGCCCGCGCGAACGAATGGTCCATTACCCGTGGCGGCCGGTCCGGGCGGGTGGCGTTCCAGTTCATCGAGGACCTGAGCGCGGAACTTTGTGCGCGATAATGAACAGATAATGAAGACCTGATGCTCTCCCGCCTTGCGTCTTGCGTCACGATGAGTTGAGATGGCATTCGCAAATGCGGCTTCAGCCTGGGGCCGCACGGGATATCATTGTTTCGAGGTGACATGAACCAAACTACCCCGCCCGGCGCGAACACGGTCGATCTTCGAACTGTCCGCTCCCATCCGGATTACTGGTACCCCGTTGCCTGGTCGCGTGAACTCAAGCCCGGAAAAACCATCGGCACCCGTTTCGCTGGCACGCCCATTGCCCTTGTGCGACCCGATGAGGGACCGGTTTTCGCACTGGAAGACCGCTGCGCCCACCGTCAGGTGCCGCTCAGCAAGGGGGTGGTGTCCGGCGCGTCGGTCAAATGCTGCTACCATGGCTGGGCCTATGGCCGCTCCGGCCGGTGCATTGACGTGCCTTATCTTGGCAAGGGCAAGCTGCCCAACGGGGTCCGCACCTTCCCCTGTCGCGAACAGGACGGCATGATTTTCGTGTTCCCCGGCGACCCGGAAAAAGCCCAGACCACAGCGCTGCCCCCCGCCCTGGCGCGTGCGAGCGACCCGTCCTACAAGACGCGCTATTTCGGCCGCCAGGTGGGCTGCCATTACAGTTTCATGCATGAAAACCTGATGGATATGAACCACCAGTTCATGCACTCCAAGCAGATGGGACAGATGAAGCCCCGCTTCCTCGGCCAGAAGAAAGAGGCCGGCATGGTGGAGGCCAGCTACAGCTTCGCGCGCACGGGCGGCAAGCAGCCCATTGGCGAGGCGCTGATCTTCGGGGAACGGCGCGATGCCTCCGCGCAGTTCCAGCACCGCGATGTCATGACCATCCGCACGGAATACCCCTACCAGACGCTGCGTATCCAGACCGGGGACCAGGACCCGGTCATGGATCTGTGGATTGTCTATGTGCCGCAAAGTGCGGATCAACTGACCAACCGCACCTTCGGCCTGCTTTCGGTCAAGCGCCCCAAAATTCCGGGCCTGCTGGACATGGCATGGCCGTTCCTGATCGCGTTTACCGAACGGATTTTTGCCGAAGACCGCGAGATCGTGGAACTGGAACAGCAGGCCTGGCGCGAACTGGGCGGGGACCACAACCAGGAGGTTTTCCCCGTTATCAACGCGTTGCGTTCCCTGCTGATGGAATGCGGCCTGCCACCGGGAGCGTCAACTGGAACACCAGACGGGACACCATCTGCCGCTCCGGCCGACACCCCGGCCAGCACTCCAGCCGGTACTGCGCAAGCCACCGCCGCCGCGGCCCCGCATGCCTGACACCGCACCCCTGGTGCTGGAGGCCCCCCCATACCGGCTGAGACCGCTCCACCCTGACGACACCACCGCCATGCACCACCTGGTCAATGACTGGGAGGTGGTGCGCATGCTCAGCCGTCCGCCTTTTCCCTACCCGCGTGACCTGGCGGAAGACTGGATCGCCACCACACAGGCCATGCAGGCCAGGGGAGAGGGGTATCATTTCGCCATTACCGGGCCGGATGGCGCCTTTGTGGGCTGCGTGGGCCTGCGGGTGGAAACCCCGCCCCAGGGGGGCGGACGGATCGGCCAGCTTGGCTACTGGGTCGGTCGACCTTACTGGGGGCGCGGTATAGCAAGCCTTGCCGCGGCCCGCGTGGTGCGCTGGGCGCTGGCCCATCTGGACATTGCCGGCCTGCGCGCCACTGCAGCGCAGGACAACGCCGCCTCCATCAAGGTGCTGGAGCGGATCGGCTTCCGGCATGTCGGCACCGACCGGCAAAGCTTTGTCGCCCGGGGGACCGAACTTGCCGTGAGCGTTTTCGAAGCCACCCGCGCCGATCTCGACCGAAGCCCGGCAAGCCCCCCGACGCAGCCCGGTGCACCAAGGCGGCTGGTGCTGGTCAGCGCCGCGGCACTGATCAACCAGCAGGGCCAGATCCTGCTGGCCCGCCGCCCCGAAGGCAAGAGCATGGCCGGGCTATGGGAATTCCCCGGCGGGAAGCTGGAAGCGGGAGAAACGCCCGAGGCCGCCCTGGTACGCGAACTGCACGAGGAGCTGGGGCTGGACATGTCGCGCGCCTGCCTTGCGCCTTTCACCTTTACGTCCCACGCCTATGCGGACTTCGACCTGCTGATGCCGCTGTACATCTGCCGCCGCTGGAAAGGCGAGCCAACCCCGCGCGAAGGGCAGAAACTGGCCTGGGTGCCCCCGCATGCCCTGCATGACTACCCCATGCCAGCAGCGGACCTGCCCTTTATTCCGCTCTTGCAGGACCTGCTTTAATCCCTGCCACACCCCCGGCCCCAACGGCGCATTACCGCGCACATGGCAGGCCGGATACGGCAGCAGACACACATGGACACACACCCCCATGCAGAACCGCGCAGCCGCATGCCCGCGACATTGCCCTGCCCGCCCCGCTTGACGAACCCCGACCCTTGCGCCTAACCAGAATACCGGAGCCCGGAGCGGGCTCCCCTCGTGATTTGTCCGGCTGGCTTGCGGCGAGGTAAAAGAAATGCGCTAAAGAGGCCCTGATGGCGCATGCCCGCCGTCAAGGTTTCCACGGTCAATTTAAGAGACAGGCCCGCCCGCAGCCGCGCGGCGTATCTGTTATCTGACGAGAGAGAACCGGATACCACACTCCATGAGCACCAACGACACCTCCGCCAGAACATGGCGCCCCGCCACGCGCCAGCTCCATGCCGGGCTGGAACGCACGGAATACGGCGAAACGAGCGAAGCCATTTTCCTGACCTCGGGCTTTGTCTACGACAATGCCGAACAGGCCGAAAAAACCTTTACCGGCGAAGTCACCCATTACCAGTACAGCCGCTTTGGCAACCCTACGGTGGCAGCGCTTGAAAACCGGCTGGCCGACCTTGAAGGGGCGGAAGCCTGCATTGCGACCTCCACCGGCATGGGGGCTGTCTCCTCGGCTCTGCTGTCCCACGTCAAGGCGGGGGACCGGGTCGTGGCGTCACGTGCGCTGTTCGGGTCGTGTTACTGGATCGTGGCCAATCTGCTGCCCCGTTACGGCGTAAAGATCGCGTTCGTGGACGGCACCGACCTTGCGGAATGGGACAGGGCCCTGTCCGAACCCACGGCGGCCGTGCTGCTGGAAAGCCCGTCCAACCCGATGCTGGATATTCTCGACATCGCCGCCATTTCCGAACGCGCCCACAAGGCCGGTGCGATCGTGGTGGTGGACAATGTCTTTGCCTCCCCCATCTATCAGCGCCCGCTGGAACTGGGCGCCGATGTGGTCGTGTATTCATGCACCAAGCATATCGACGGTCAGGGCCGGGTGCTGGGCGGGGCCGTGCTGGGCCGCAAGGACTGGATTGCCGAGACACTCCAGCCCTTTACACGCAATACCGGCAACGCCATGTCGCCCTTTAACGCGTGGGTCATGCTCAAGGGGCTGGAAACGCTGTCCCTGCGGGTGGACGCCATGACACGCAACGCCGCCGCCGTGGCGGACTACCTGGCCAGCGCGCCGGGCATTGTGGGCGTACGCTACCCCGGCCGGAGCGACCACCCGCAATACGAACTGGCCAAACGCCAGATGAGCGGCAGCGGCACGCTGGTGGCGTTCGAGGTCGAGGGCGGGAAAAAAGGCGCATTCGCCTTCATGAACGCGCTGAAACTGGTCGCCATTTCCAATAATCTGGGCGATGCGCGCTCGCTGGTGACCCACCCGGCCACCACCACCCATTCCAAGATCGACGCCGCCGAACGCGCGACGCTGGGCATTACGGATGGGGCGATCCGCTTCTCGGTCGGGCTGGAAGACAGCGCGGACCTGATCGACGATCTGGCCCGTGGCGTTGCAGCCCTGAAGTCGCTCTGACCCAAGGGCAAGGGGCCTACTCCGCAGACATGCGGGGGCGGTCCCACCCCGGCCCGACCTTGCTTGAGGGCCTGCCCCTGTTGGTGGACCCTGGTGGTCTGGCTTGGTGGGCGGGCTTGGCCATCCGGGCTTGGCCATATAGCCGGGCGGCCGGTCTCCGGGGGCTCTCCCGCGCTGGCTGCCGGCGGCATGCGCGCCCGATCCGGGCGGCGGGAGCCACGCCTGCGGCCAGCAACCCCGCGCCGGAAAGGGTCCGTACCCCACCCCGGCTTTGCACGGACCGCCCTTTCGTGATACGGCGGCATGTATCAGCACGTTCCCTGTGTGTGACAGGCCGCAGGTGTTTTATCAGGAGCAGACCCCGACTATGGCCGACTGGGCCGTTCCCCCCCATGCGCAGGACCCCGACGACGCGGTGGCCGAACTGTTCGCTTCCCTGCCGGTGTATGAAGCGGTGACGGATGGCGTGCGCGTGCAGGTTCAGGTTTTCTGGCTGCCCGACCAGTCGGAACCTGACGAACACACATATTGCTGGGCCTACCGGATCAGGATCGGCAATGACGGGACACAGCCCGTTCAACTGCTGGAACGAACCTGGCACATTACCGACACGCTGGGGCGGACCGAACATGTGCACGGCCCCGGTGTTGTGGGCGAACAGCCCGTTATCCAGCCGGGCACGCAGTTCGAATATACATCGGGCGCGTCGCTCCCCACGCCGGGCGGGTTCATGCACGGGGCCTATCATATGCGCCATGGCACGGATGGTACGCGCTTTGACGTCACCATCCCCCCTTTCAGTCTGGACAGCCCCTTCCTGCACCGCCAGATTCATTAACTCCTTCTCTGGCGCACCCTACCGCACCTGTACAGCATCTTTGCCGCAGGTCTTCCAGGGTGCCGGGCAAAACGCCTTTCATGCCCGAACGCACAGGGGTTGAGGGCACGCCAGAAAATCGACCGGCCGTATTACACGCTGGCCCTTATTGTTTGCAAAGCAGGAGAACGGCATGACCACGCCGCCCACGACCGGCCCTTCCGACGCAGCGTCAGCCACCGGCGCGTGCCATCACGCGGCGGATGCCGGCCGCCCCACCCAGGCAGAAGCCGAACAGGCCGTACGCACCCTCCTGCGCTGGACGGGCGACGACCCCACGCGGGAAGGGCTGCAGGACACCCCCGCCCGTGTCGCACGCGCCTATCTTGATTTTTTCTCGGGCTATGCTGTGGACCCCGCCAGCCTGCTGCGCCGGACATTTTCGGAGGTGGATGGCTACGACGAAATCGTGCTGCTGCGCGATATCCGCTTTGAAAGCCATTGCGAACACCATCTGGCCCCCATTATCGGGCGCGCCCATGTGGCGTACCTGCCCCGGCAGCGCGTGGTCGGCATTTCCAAGCTGGCCCGCGTGGTTGACGCCTATGCCCGCCGCCTGCAGATTCAGGAACGCCTGACAGCGCAGATCGCCAACACCATCAATGAAGAACTTGAACCCCATGGTGTGGCGGTCATTATCGAATCGGCGCATGAATGCATGACCACGCGCGGTGTGCACAAGCCCGGCGTATCCATGGTAACCAGCACCATGCTGGGCGTGTTCAGAACCAATTCGGACACGCGCAAGGAACTGCTGTCCATGCTCAACCGCCCCGGCACGGCGGATTTCTAAGGCACCCCGCCCGGCTGCGGAGGCAAGTCCGCGCCGGGCGCACCCTGCCTGAAAAAATACAATCTACGGCAGATATCGGCCGCTCCTGTGGCAACACCTGCCAGATCGTACAAAAAAGCCCGTCTGGCCAAGCCAACGGGCTTTATCTTTATCCGCCCGATAGCGGAGCATATCCCGGCCATGAGGCCGCCACCCCGCCCGGATGCTCCACCACAGGGCTCAGGGCCACCCTGACCGGCACAGCCCAGCCAGAGCAAGACCAGTGGGCCGCGGGCCGGGTGGTGCCGGGCCGTTACTGTCGGGCCAGTTGCTACCGGGAGCAGTTGCTACCCGGGGCCGCTCCTGTCGGGGCAGGTCGTATCTCCCGTCAGGAACTGGCAGGCCCGGGCCGGCGTAAAGGCGGGCTTCAGATACTGATCTCGGCCCCCAGAACCTTTACGAACTGGGCCAGCCAGGCCGGATGGGCGGGCCAGGCCGGGGCTGTTACCAGTTCGCCATCCGTCACGGCGTCGGTTATGGCGATATCGGCATAGGTGGCGCCAGCCAGTTCGACTTCCGGCCGGCAGGCGGGATAGGCCGAAACCCTGCGCCCCTTGATGATCCCGGCCGCCGCCAGCAACTGCGGGCCGTGACACACCGCCGCCAGCGGCCGGTCCGCGAACGCCTTGACGATCTCGATCACCCGCGCGTTCAGCCGCAGGTATTCGGGGGCACGTCCACCGGGGATGATAAGCCCCAGATAGTCGTCTGTATCGATACTGTCGAAATCCGCGGTCAGGGCAAAGTTGTGGCCGGGCTTTTCGCTGTAGGTCTGCGCGCCCTCAAAATCATGGATCGCGGTATGCACCGTCTGCCCTGCCTTCTTGTCCGGGCAGACCACATCGACCTTGTAGCCCAGCATGGACAGGGCCTGGTACGGCACCATGATTTCGTAATCTTCAACATAATCGCCTGCCAGCATCAGCAGTTTGACATCGTCAGCCATGGTGGTTGCTCTCCTTCAGTCCTTCGCGCAGGCGCGGCATCAGTTCCACAAAGTTACAAGGCGTGTGCCTGCTGTCGAGTTGCAGGACCAGAATATCGTCCCATCCGTCCTTGACCGCGCCGGTCGACCCCGGCAGGGCGAACAGGTAGGTGCCACCCGCCACACCGGCAAGGGCGCGCGACTGGATGGTGGATGTCCCGATCTTGCTGTAGGACAGCATGCGGAACAGTTCGCCAAAACCTTCGATCCGTTTTTCCAGCACGCGCTCGAACGCCTCTGGCGTGACATCCCGCCCCGTGACACCGGTGCCGCCATTGGTAATGACCACATCCACCATGGGGTCTGCGATCCAGGCGGCAAGCTGGGCTGCAATCCCGTCAACGTCGTCCGGCACAATGACCCGGTCCGCCACATGGTGCCCGGCGGCCCCGATACGGGCCACCAGCGTCGCGCCGGAGGTATCGGTTTCGATCGTGCGGGAGTCCGAGACGGTCATGACCGCGATCCGCACGGGAAGAAAGGTTCTGCTTGTATCGATTCTGGACATCTGCACCTGTGCTTTCGTCACCTCGACGCCGTGCGTAACCGCGCGCGCCTTCTGTCTCATAATGGAAATTCGGGGGCCCATACACCCTCGAATACACTGCCCGCCCCCAGACCCAGACCTAGACCGGTGGGGCTATGGCGCTGTGCTGGCGCAATGTCAGCACCCGCCCGCCCAGCGGCGTGAACTGTTCGGCCCGGCAGGTCAGCACCAGAATCTGGATACGGGTGGCGGCATCGGCCAGGACATCGAACAGGCGCTCCATCCGCACGGAATCCGAAAAGCCCAGCGCGTCGTCAAGCACCAGTATGGCCGGGGTGCCACGGGCGTGCAGCAGTTCGGCAAACCCCAGCCGGACCAGAACCGCGATCTGTTCACGCGTGCCGTCAGAAAGATGTTCAACCTCCTCGTAGCGCTGGCGTGTCAGCCCGCTCAGGCCGAAACGGGTGTTCATGTCCAGCGTCGCACCGGGGAACAGCGTCGAAAACGCGGGCTGCATGGCCTTGACCAGCGGGGCGAGATACCGCTCGGTCTGCTCTTTTTCGGCACTGGCCAGGGCCTGCTCCAGCAGGGCAAGGGCCGCGCGGTCACGCGCGCAGGCTTCATGCTCGCTTGTTATACGCTCAAGGTGGCGGGTGGCCTCGGCCATGGCTTCATCCAGCCCGTCGCCCTCGGCCATGCGCACGCGGGTTTCGCGTTCGCGAATATCCTCCCGCAGGCGCGCGGTCGCGGCGCGCGTGGTCTCCTGCGCCTCTTCACGGCGGCGTATGCGGCCTTCGATCACGTCCAGGGCGGGTTCGCTTTCACGCAGTTGCACCTTGGCCGCCAGATCGGCGTCGAGTGTGGCCTGCTGCCCCAGCAAGGCGGCCTGCCGCGCCGCCAGGTCGGCATCACTTTCACGGTTCTGCCGGGCCGCCATATCCTGCCGGATGCGCAGGCTGTCAGCCTCAAACCGGCGGCACTGGGCGCGGGCTTTTTCCGCCGCGGCCTGCGCGCTGGTGGCACGGGTAAAGGCCTCCTGCTCATGCCCCCGGGCCAGATCGGCCTGCCGGGCCGCGTCATCCTCCGCCCAGCTGGCCTGCGCACTGTCCAGACCGGGCTGCGCGCCATCTCCACCCGGTTCCTCGGCCAGCAGTGCCGCCATCGCGCGCTCATGTACGGCCTGGGCCTGCGCGAGCTGCTGCCTGAGCGTGGCCAATGTGGCAGCCAATGTTGCAGCCAGGGTGGTGGCCGTCTTTTCCACGGGCTGGCGGGGCAGAACGGCGGCGAACGTCGCCTGGGCCTGCGCCAGCGCCTGCTCGGCAGTGCTGCGTCTGTCGTGCAGGGCCTCGGCCCCGGCCATGTCTGCACAGCCGACTTCATGCAGGAGGGTCTGCCGGGCGGCCAGAGCGTCATCGAGGTTTTTCTGCGCCTGATCGCGGCGTTCCATGGCGGGCACAATGCCAAAGCGGCCTATGCCTTCCACCACAAGTTCGGCGGCTTCACCCAGCAGGGTCCGGCCCGTGGGGCAAGGCTGGCCGTTCAGCGTGACACGGCCCTGCGCCCCGTCCAGCAGGTCCGCCACAAGAACCGTCGCCTGGCCTTCCATGATGGCGCGGGCCTGCTCGACCGCCTGCGCCGCTTTGGTCAGACGCCGCATGAAAGCCGTATCGACCCTGAGCGTCGCCAGTTCCACCTGCGCCTGTTCAATCCGGGCAAATGCCTCTTCCGCGCGGGCCAGCACGGCGCGGTCCTGCTCCAGCACGCCAGCCTGCCGCGCCAGTTCGACCCGGCGGGTGACCCGGTGCAGGGTGGCGCGTGCCTCCTGCCGGGCGCGCTCGGCCTGGCTGGCAAGACGCTGGGCCTGCGTATGCTGGGCGCTGGCGGCCTCGGCCTGGGCGGCAAGACGGGCGGCCTCCTGCTCATGGACCTGCATGTCGTGTTCGAGCCGGGCGAGGTTTGCCGCATGTTCGCGCCGCGCGGCCTGTTCATCCGCCGCGGTCCGGGCCTGTTCCGCCACGGCCTGACGTGTGGCGCGCAGGGCCTGCTCCTCCACCGCCAGGGCTCGCAGGCGCTCATGCGTCTGGCGCAGGGCCAGCAGGGCCTCGTCCTCCTGCTGGCGGCGTTCGGGGTTCTGGTACTCCCGCAGCATGCGCCGGGCCTGCTCCAGAAAGCCAAGGTCTTCGTCCAGCATGGCCTTGCGGGCCCTGAGCGTTTCAAGCTCCTGCCCGGCCCGTTCCAGTTCCTCCTGGATCTGGCGCAGGCGCCCGGTCGGCCTGCCGGTTGCGGTCTGCACCTGCCCCAGCCGTTCGCGCACACGGGCAAGAAGGGTGCCGGCGGCCCCCGCCCCTGTGGCGTCCTGCATGGTCTGTTCAAGGCATGCCTGAACGCTGGCGTGCCCTGCCCCGGCAAGGTCGGGCTGGGTAAAGCTTTCGCCCTGCCGCACCAGCAGGGCGTTCCACAGGCCCGATGCCTCGCCCCGGCCGTTGCGGTCCAGTTCCAGAAGGGCATGCAGCCGCTCTTCCGCCTCATCCCCGTCGAAGCGCTCCGCCCCCAGGTCGAGCCGGGCCAGGCTTTTGTTCCAGAACCGTTTTTCCAGCCAGCAGGCCCGATCGCGCCACTGGAACGCCAGGCCGATATGTGGTGCCCCCCCACCGTAAGGCAGCAGGTCCTTGACCCCCTGGGCCCGCGAACTGTGCCGCAGCATAAGGGCTGCGCGCAGGGCCATGAGCAGGGTTGTCTTGCCAGCCTCGTTCGGGGCGGCCAGCACGTTCAGCCCCGCCCCCAGCCCTTCAAGCCGCACGGGGGAGGCAAAACGCCGCACGGCCTCGATCTGGATATCCGTCAGGATCATGCCCGTGCTCCCTGCATGTCCTGCCAGAACACGAACAGGCGTTGCAGGGCATCACGCGCGAGATCGGCCTGTTCACCCCCTGCCTGCACCTGCGCAAGCAGGGCCTGTGCCGCAACGCGAACGGCCCCGGTCCCCAGCCGCTCCAGATCGTCCGCCACGGCGGCAAGCTGGGGCGCGCCGGTAATACGCAGGCAGGCCAGCGCCCCGCCAAGGCGGCGCAGGACAGTGTTTTCGTACATAGCCAGTTCGTCCACGCCCAGCCTGCCCGCAACATCCAGCCAGGCCAGCACGGCACCGGGATTATCGGGCTGGATGCCACGCAGACGGCTTTCGAGTGCGGCGATATCCTGCGCGTTTGTCAGCATGGTGGTGTCAAACCTGCGCCATACATATTTACCCGTGCGATGCCGCGCGATTTCGGGCACGGCCTTCGGGCCGGGCAGCGTGACCGCAACAGTCTCCCCCCCGCCGGCCCCGCCAGTGCCGAAGCGGTCTGTCTCGGGCGTGCCCGCATAGACAGTGCGCGCATCGATCTGGCAAAAGCCGTGCCAGTCACCCAGGGCAAGGTAATCGAGCCCCGCCTGGGCCGCCCGATCCAGCGCGATGGGATTGTGTTCGTCCTCTTCCGCATTGCCAAAACCCACGACCGAACCGTGGGCAAGCCCGATACGCAACGCCCCGGCGGGCGTGGGGGCGTCGTTCATATAAGCACTCAGATCGGCCAGGGTATGACGGCGTTGCAGGATCGCGGGCAGCAGCCAGGCGTTGTGCGCCGCATCGATCTGCACAGGTTCGGGGGTGCGGTGAACATGCACGTTGTCCGGCACCGCGCCCTCACGCGTCAGACGGGCCCATACGCCCTCCGGCGTGTCGGCGTCGTGGTTGCCGGGAATAAGGTGCCAGGCAATGTCGGGGAACTGCCGCATGCGCTCCATGGGCTGGTGCAGGGTGCGGTTGGCAGGGGTTTCGTGTTCGTAAATATCTCCCGCCACCAGCACGCAGGCCGCCCCCTGGGCGCGGGCCAGTGCGCCGATACGGCGGATAACCTCCAGCCGTTCGGCCTGAAGCGCACCCAGCGTGTCATCATCCACGAAGGCGAAGGTTCTGCCGACCTGCCAGTCCGATGTGTGAAGAAATTTCATGCCTCCATTGTCTGCCCTTAGCGGCAGGGCGGAGCAAGCGCGAATACGCACCCATTGCCGCACCGGGTACCGAGACAGGACATGCCGGACCATGGGCGGACAGCGCAGCCTGAGACAGGCCTTGCACCCAGCCTCAGGGCTGCCCCGCGCGCAAGGCAGGGGGAGTATGCTGCGGAGCACCTTCCCAATATTATATTTTATTTTAATATCCTGTCCGTGGGGAAGGAGTCCGCGGGGTCCCCCTGGGTTCATCGTACGAAGAAAGCACCGAAGACTATGGCCGCAGACACCCCGGCAGCCACCCGCAGGGCGGCCTGGCACGGGTGGTTCCTAACACCGCCCCGCAGCGTGGCCCCACCGGGCTGGCTGTCGTTCTGCCTGCGTACATGGCTGTCGACCGTTCTCGCGCTCAGCACGGCGTTCTGGCTCCAGCTTTCATCCCCCGGCACGGCGGCGGTCACGGTCATGATTCTGGCCCAGCCCCTGCGTGGGCAGGTGCTCTCCAAGGCGCTGTACCGCCTTGCCGGCACGATTATCGGGGCCTTTGTCGCCATTTTCCTGACCGCGTGTTTCAATCAGGAGCGCGGCGTGTTTCTGGGCGGGGTGGCGCTGTGGCTGACGCTCTGCACGGTCATGGGCACGCTGGAACGCGATTTTCGCGCCTATGCCGCCATGCTGTCGGGCTATACCGTGGCCATTGTCGGGATCAGCTGCATAGACAGCCCGGACACGGTTTTCGATGTCACGGTCAACCGCGTATCGGCCATTGTGGTGGGGATTGCGGCCACCGCGGCGGTGAACGATATTTTTGGCTCGCCCACCGCGTTTGAAAAACTGACCGCAAGCCTGCGCCACTGCGCGCAGATGGTGCGCCGCATCGCCCGTGACGCCATGGCGGGCCACAGCATTCCCGACGACACGACCTGCGCGGGCCTTGCGGGAGAAATCATCGCACTGACCACCCAGGTCTCCTACGCCAGAACCGAACTGCCCGACGCACGGCTACGGCTGGCGGGCGCACGTTCGGCCATGGTGTCCCTGCTGGAAATGCTGAACTGTAGCCAGGCCATTGCCCAGGTGCTGCACAGGAGCACCATTTCAGACACCGTGCTGGAGCGTATTCGCGCGGCCTTTGGCGACGGTACAGCCGTGGCATCGCCCCAGCAGGCGGTGCATGACCTCGAAGACCTCGCGCGGGAGGCCCATACGGCCGAAGCCGGCATGGGCCCGACGCTGGACGAAGCCTGGCTGATCGAACGCTCCATGGCCCTCCTGTCCGACGCCCGCTGGATCGAAGACGGGCTGGACGCATTCGAACACGGCCAGCGCGCCCGCACGCAGGCCCCCGAACTCAAGATCGACCAGCATCATGACGTGATCGCAGCCCTGCTCAACGGCCTGCGCACACTTGTCGGCTTTTCGGTCGCGGCCGGGCTGTGCGTAATTTCGGACATTCCCGCCACCTATTCCGCGCTGTCGCAGGTGGCCATTATCCTGACACTCGCGGCCACCACCTACAATGCGCGGGGCTTTGGCATGGGCGCACTGATCGGCACGCCGCTGGCCATTGCCGTGGCCGCCTTCCTGGATTTTGGCGTACTGCTCAAGGGAGCGGACATGCCGTTCCTGGCCATGGTGATCATACCCGTGATTTTTGGCGGCTGCCTGCTGCTGATGAACGCAAAGACCAGTGCTGTCGGGTTCAATGCCGGGGTGTTCTTTTTCGTCATCATGGGGGTGGACAACGTCCAGAACTACGAGCCTTCGGTGTTTATCGACCGTAACGTGCTGTACCTGTTCTCGGCCGTCATCATCTTCATCTCCCTGGTGCTGCTGCTGCCACCCTCGGCGTCGCGCAGGCGGTTCCGGGTGGGGATCAGCATCGGGCATGACCTGCGCAACCAGTTCGAGGGACATGGCGAACAGGTGGGTTCGGCCCTGATCAGCCGCCATTACGACCGGCTGAACCGCATTCTGGAATGGAACCGCTACCTGCCCCCGACACTGGCCCGCCAGCGCGTGTTCTCACGCATGGCCAGTCTTGATTCGCTCAACCTCGAACTGGCCCGCGCGCACCGCCACCTGTCGCGGGCCGCGACCATTCCCGCCATCCGGGCCGAAGCCCATGCCGCCCACCGCGCAACACAGATCTATAATGTGGATGCGGCCCTGTACGACATGAAACACAAGGCCCGCATCCTGCTCGACCAGTCCATAAACCTGCCGCACGGGCAGATGGCCACAGCACTTGCCGCCGTATCCGCCATGGTGGGGGCGATCCACCTGCTGGAACACAACCGTTCGGCCGTGCACCTGTATGACCTGCTGCCCACCCCCGCCAACAGATGGAAGGCCCGCTGACATGCGCCTGCAACCGGTTCTGGACGTGGGGGGGCTGCTCGTCTCGTCCTTTGTGGTGCATGCGGGGCTGGCCATTGTCACCCTGCTGGCCCTCAACCCCCTTCTGGCCAAGGTCCGCGCACGCCGCGTGATCTGGAATCTGCCCCTGGCCGAGTTCGGCATCCTGGTGGGCCTTGTCGGCCTGTATACCATTCTTCTGTAACAAGGATTTCTGGACTGTGTTTGAGCGCGCGCGACGCTTGCTGCAATATGTGACCACCGGGATCATTCTGGCGATTGCCGCCGTTGTCTGGCTGGTGCTGTGGGACTATTACACCGCCGCCCCCTGGACCCGGAACGGACAGGTGCGTGTGCAGGTGGCCGATATCGCCCCGCGCGTGTCAGGCCAGATCATTGCCGTAAAAGTGCAGGACAACCAGTTCGTTCATGCCGGAGACGTGCTGTACGAAATCGATCCGTTCGACTTCAGGGTCGCGCTGGCGGTGGCCACGGCCAAGGTCAACGAACGCCAGGCCGACCTGACCCTGAAAACCACCCAGGAATCCCGGCGCAACAAACTGACCGAGGCCGCTGCCTCCCAGGAGGAAAAGCAGGTCTACCGTGTCACGGCGGAAATGGCGCAGGCCCAGTATGCGGAGGCACTGGCCGGCCTGTCGCAGGCCCGTATCAACCTGGAACGAACCGAGGTCCGCAGCACGGTGACGGGCTATGTCACCAACCTGATCATGCGTGTGGGTGACTACGCGACCACGGGCAACCCCAATATCCGCGTGATCGATGCGTCATCCTACTGGGTGGACGGATATTTCGAGGAAACGAAAATCCATGCGGTGCATCCGGGCGACACGGTCCGGCTTGACCTGATGGGCTATTCCAAACCCATGTGGGGGCATGTGGTCAGCATTACCCGCGGGATCGCCACGGCCAACGCCACGCCCTCCACCCAGGGCCTGCCCTCGGTCAATCCGGTTTACACCTGGGTGCGGCTGGCGCAACGCCTGCCCGTGCGTGTGCAGATCGACAGCATTCCCGCCGGTATTCAGTTGAGTGCGGGCATGACAACGACCGTCACCGTTGTCGGCAGTGACGGCAAGCGCATGCATGACACCATGACCGAAGTGTTCGACCGCCTGCACGACGCCCTGCTGGGCGGTGCCGGGGGCAGCGGCACGCATAAGGAACCGCCCCCCGCCCCCGCAGCGCACCCGGCCCAGTGATGCCGTGCCGCATTCCGTGGCCCGCACCCCGGTCGCAGCGGTAGACGTGCCTGCCGCTGACTGGCAAGATCGCCCCATGCAGCATATGTTTTCCAACCGGGCACGCGACAGGGTGCGCGCCCGGCACGCCAGCCCCCTTGCCCTTGCGCCACTTGTCGCCTGTCTTGGCGCCGCCCAGAGTCTGCTGCCCCCCAGGGCAGACGCCGAGACGACACGGCTTTCCGGCCAGCGTGTGGAGATCAGCCTTGTCTGCCCCGGCACGCTCGATGTCAGCGCCAGCAAGGGGCTGGACGACCAGGTGGACGTGTCCGGCACGTGGCCGCGCGGTGTCACGCACGACACCGCCCCCGACGGCACCCTTTACATCACCCAGCGGACCTGCGAGGGCGACACCGCTCTGGCGGTCGCAACCCCGCCGGATATGCCCCTTGCCATCAACAGCAGCGGCGCGGCCAGCCTGCATATTGGCGACCGCAAGGGCCTGCTGTCGCTCCAGGCCGGGCCGGGGCCGGTGCGGATCGGCACCGTGGGCGGGCTTGACCTTGCCACCAACAGTTCGGGCCCGGTCAGCATCGGGGCTGTCACGGGGTCTGCCAGGGTAGCCGCGACCGGCTCCGCCCCGATCGAGATCGGGCGGATCAAGGCGGACGCGCTCATGCTTTCATTGGCGGGCTCGGCCGGTTTTGTCGCACATACGGGCACGCTCAAGGCGTTGCAGATCACGAACGCCAGCACGCATGACGCGGTTTTCCATGGCACGACGGATACGGCGGCCCTGCATGTGCAGGCAGGCGGGAGCATTGTGGTGGACAAGGCCACGGGTATCCTGGCCACGGAACGCGACGGGCCGGGCCGTATCAGCGTGAACGAACCCGCAGACCCGCCGCCGGAGCCCGCCCCACACCCGCCCATGCCCGCCACATCGCCACACTGAGACGAGAACACAGGAGCACTGGAGCAAAGGGCACAACAGGGGCACAGGGGCACAGGGGCACGCCAGACACAAGGCGCGCGCAGCGGGACCGGCAAAATGCCCTCGCCCTCGGTGCTGGGTATAACCTATGCCCCTTGCGTCGCCCGCCCACGACGACGACGCGTAACATCCCCGTCCACAGGCCGTGCTAGTGCCGGGACGAGGGCCAAAACCACAATGCGGGGCTGACCCTGCCCCTTTCGATATCGAGGAGAACGCAGGGTGTTATTCAGTCGGCTGTTCATCATGCGTCCGGTCGGCACCACCCTGATGGCTCTGGCGTTCATGGTTGCAGGGCTGTTCGCCTATCGCACCATGCCCGTTGCCGATCTGCCCAATATCTCGGTGCCGGTGATCTATATTATCGCAACGCAGCCGGGCAGTTCGCCCCAGCAGTTGGCAAGTGCGGTCACCGCACCGCTTGAGCGACGGCTGGGCTCCATTGCCGGGGTCAGCAGCATGCGCTCGACCACGACGGATTCGAGCGTTTTCATTCTGCTGTTCTTCGACAACGCGCGCGATATCAACGGTGCGGCCCGCGATGTGGAGGCCGGGCTGCGTGCCGCCCGCGCGGACATGCCCACAACGCTGCTGATGCCGCCGCAATATTACAAGGCCAACCCGTCCGACAGCCCGGTCATGGTGGCCGCCCTGACATCGCCCTCACGCCCGCCCTATGCCCTGCGCGACCTGGCCGAAACCCGGCTGAAACCCCAGCTTGCCGGGGTAAAAGGCGTTGGCTGGGTCGAGGTCGTGGGGGCGGACAAGCCTGCCGTGCAGGTGGAAATGAACCCCCACCTTCTCTACCATTTCGGGATCGGGTTCGAGGATATCCGCTCGGCGCTGGCCTCGGCCAATGCGAATACGCCCAAGGGATTTATCGATTCCGGCGGCCAGCGCATGATGTTGCAGACCAACGACCAGGCCCGCACGCCCGAACAGTATCGCAACCTTGTCATTGCCTATCGCAACAACCGGCCCGTGCGGCTGTCCAGCGTGGCGCAGGTGCATACCGGCCCGCAGAACGACCGCAAGGCCGGGTGGCTGAACGACCAGCCCGCCGTGCTGGCCATTATCCGCGCCCAGCCCGGCAGCAACGTGATCGAGGTGACAGACGCCATTCGCGCCCGCGCCGCCGCCCTGCGCAACACCCTGCCGGCCGATGTCAGCTTTACCCTTGTGTCCGACCGGTCCATTTCCATTCGCGGGGCGCTGGCCGACACGCAGGAAACGCTGCTTGTCTCGGTCCTGCTGGTGGTTGTGGTGGTGCTGGCCTTCCTGCGAAGCTGGCGTTCGACCTTTATCCCCGCCGTGACCGTGCCTGTCTCGCTCGCCGGGTCTGTCGCCATCATGGGGCTGATGGGCTTTTCCCTCGACACGCTTTCCCTGCTTGCGCTGACCATCGCCACCGGATTTGTGGTGGATGACGCCATTGTGGTGGTGGAAAACATTGCCCGCCATATGGAAGACGGGCTGGACCGGATGAACGCCACGCTGCTTGGCGCGCGTGAGATCACCTTTACCATTCTATCCATCACCATATCGCTGATCGCGGTTTTCCTGCCCATGCTGCTGATGGGCGGGGTGCCGGGCAAGGTGTTCTATGAATTCGCCATGACGCTGACCATTGCGGTCTCGCTCTCGTTTTTTCTGGCCATCTCGCTCACCCCCATGATGTGTGCGCGCCTGCTGAGCGTGCGCGGCCATGAGACGAGTCATGAAACGGGCGACGGGGCACCCCCTGCCCCGCCGGCCAACCCTTTCGTGCGGGGGGCGCATCTGCTGGCCGACGGCACCGACCGGGCCATGGCCCACGCGGTGGGTCTTTATGCCCGCACGCTGGACTGGACCCTGCGCCACCCGTGGCTGATGGTCATGTCCCTGCCGCTGAGCGTTGCCGCCACCATCGGGCTGCTGATCATCATGCCCAAGGCCGCTCTCCCGGCCGAGGACATCGCCCTTATCCAGGGCGCTCTGCGCACGGACCAGACGACATCCTTCACCGTCATGGCGCAAAAGACCCGGGCCGTGATCCGGGCCGCCATGACCGACCCCGACGTTGCCGATGTGATCGGCTTTACGGGGGAGGACACCGCGAACGAGGCCCAGATTTTCGCGCAGCTGACAGACAAGAGCCTGCGCACCACCACGCCCGAAAGCATTGCCGCGCGCATAGGCAGGCGCGTGTCCGATATTGCGGGGCTGGATGTCAGCCTGTCCAACGCGGGGGATATCAACGGCGGCGGGCAGATGCAGCATGAGGGCACATACAGCTATGTGTTCACCAGCGATCGGGACGGCGATATCGAAACCTGGGTGCCCCGCATAACCGAAGCCCTGCGCGCAAGCCCCGTGCTGCGCGGTGTCAGCAGCCATCTCAGCGGGGGGGCCACGGCCCTGCATGTGCAGATCGCGCGGGATACGGCGGCACGCTACCTGATAACCCCGCAACTGATCGGCAATGCGATTTACGATGCTTATGGCCAGCGTGTAGCCTCGACCATTTCCACACCGTTCACCACCTACTACGTCACCATGTCGGTGGCCCGGCCGTTCCGCGACACGCCGCAGGCGCTCCAGACGCTGCGGGTATCCACCGCCGGGGGCACGGCGTCGGGGGCGGCTGCGTCGAACACAATCCGCGTCAGAACCGGCAGCGGCACCGCCACATCCAGCATTGCCAGCCTGAATGAGCAGTCCTTCCGTAACGCCACGGCCAACAGGCTGGCGGGCGGGGGCAGCGGAGCGTCGAACGGCTCGGCCGTTTCCGCCAGCACGGAAACCATGGTTCCGCTCAGCCCGCTGGTGCGTCTGGCAAGTGCGCCTGCCCCGCTGGAAGTCAGCCATGAAGACGGGGCCATATCGGCCGCCGTATCCTTCGACCTGGCCAAAGGAGCCGCGCTGGGCGATGCCGAACGCGCCATTGCCCAGACCCTGCGTGCGCTGCACGCGCCCGCCAGCCTGCGGGGCAATTTTTCGGGCGAGGCGGGAGACCTGCACAAGGATCTGGCCAACGAGCTGCTGATTTTCGTGCTCGCGATCGTGACCATGTATGTCACGCTGGGCATGCTGTACGAAAGTTATGTCCAGCCTTTAACCATTCTGTCCACTCTGCCGTCAGCCGCGGTGGGGGCCATATTCACGCTATGGGTCTGCGGGCAGGCCTTTTCGCTGATTTCGATGATCTCGGTCATCCTGCTGGTGGGGATCGTGAAGAAAAACGCCATCCTGATGGTGGATTTCGCGCTGGATGTCGAACGCAGCCAGGCCCTGTCCCCCACCCAGGCCATCCGTATTGCCTGCCTGACGCGCTTCCGCCCCATTCTGATGACCACGCTGGCAGCAGCCTTCGGGGCGGCACCCATTATTTTCGGTCGTGGTTACGGGGCCGAACTGCGTCTGCCGCTGGGCATTGCCATTCTGGGCGGCCTTGCGACAAGCCAGCTCCTGACCCTGTATTCCACCCCGGCTGTCTATGTACTCATGCACCGGCTGGCCGCCAGAACCGAACAGGGCTGGGCCGCGATATGCCGCCGCATTGGCCGCCCGGACCGCCGCCATACGGGTGGCCCCGACACCCCGCGCGAAAGCCCGCGCACCCCCGGCTGAGCGGCGCGGTCGCAGGCCACATGGCCTTTCACGCCAAAAGATTCTAAGAACCTGGGCACGGATACGACCCAGCAACACAGGAGAACCGAAATGTCCGAAGATACCCTGCCCGACCGCCTGTCCGTTAACCCCGAAAGCCCCTTCTACAACGAATCCCTGCTCGAACGCGGCATTGGCGTGCGTTTCAAAGGCGTGGAAAAAACCAATGTGGAAGAATACTGCATCAGCGAAGGCTGGGTGCGCGTGGCCGTAGGCAAGACCGTCGACCGGCGCGGCAACCCGCTGACCATGAAACTGACCGGCCCGGTCGAAGTCTGGCTGAAAGGCTGACGCAGCAAAAGGCAGACACAGGAACCGACCTGCCTCCAGCACATGCCACGCAAACAATTAAATACTTTATTTAATTGTTTATATTGAGGATAATACGCACAACGTCGTGACAGGAAAGGGAGATACTCCATGGCCCAGACACAAGACAGCGTAGCCCCCGATCTGCGGTTTACCGTTGTGATCGTGGGGGGTGGTTCGGCAGGGATTGCCGTTGCCGCCCGCCTCAAGCGTGAGCGTCCGTCGCTCGATATCGCCATTATCGAACCCGCCACCACCCATGCGTACCAGCCCGGCTGGACGCTGGTAGGGGCCGGGGCCATGAAACTGCGCGCGACACTGGAGCAGGAAGGCGGGGTTATTCCCACCGGCTGCACATGGCTGCGCGCGGCGGCGGCCAGCTTCCAGCCCGATGACAATACCCTCACCCTGGAAGACGGGCGCATCATCGCCTATAACCGGCTGGTGGTCTGCCCGGGCCTGCAACTGGACTGGGACAAGATCGAAGGGCTGAAAGACACGCTGGGCCGCAACGGTGTATGCTCCAACTATTCCAAGGACACGGTGGAATATACCTGGACCTGCATCCAGTCCACATCCGGCGGAACGGCGCTGTTCACCCAGCCGCCCATGCCGATCAAATGCGCGGGCGCTCCGCAGAAAATCGCTTATCTGGCCGCCGATTACTGGCGCAAGCAGGGCACGCTCAACCGCACCCATGTCGATTTCTGCCTGGCGGGGGACGCCCTGTTCGGCGTCGCGTATTTCCGCCCCTCGCTACAGGAAGCGGTGGATTATTACGGCATCAACCTGCGCTACAAGCACACCCTGATTGCCGTGAACGGCCCCGAACGCAAGGCGACCTTTGCCGTGACAGCAGCCGATGGCACAGTCACGCACGAGATCAGAACGTTTGACATGCTGCATGTCACGCCACCGCAAAGCGCACCTGATTTTATCAAGAAAAGCCCCCTGGCCGACGCCGGTGGCTGGCTTGAGGTCAACCCGGCCACGCTGCAACACACGCGCTACCCGTTCATTTTCGGCGCAGGCGATGTGATGAACACCACCAACGCCAAGACCATGGCCGCTGCCCGTGCGCAGACGCCGGTGGTCACGGCCAATCTCCTGGCCTCGCTGGACGGCAAACCCCTGGCGGGCACCTATGACGGCTATGGCGCCTGCCCGCTTACGGTCGGATACGGCAAGATCGTGCTGGCGGAATTCCTGTACGGCGGCAAGCCCGCCCCCAGCTTCCCCTACGACCAGCGCAAACCCAGCCGTTTCGCATGGTTCCTGAAAACGACAGTCTTCCCCCGCGTCTATTGGGACATGATGCTCAAGGGCCGCGACATCGACCTGCCCCATCACCCGCAATGGGCAAAAGACTGAACTGATACCTTGGCGCGGCCCCTGATCGGCCGTGCCACTTAAGTTGCATGATACAAAAGAGCCTTCCCCTTTAATGGAGAAGGCTCTTTTTTTATGAATATACCTGCGTTCACGCGGCAGTTTCGGGGGGGGGGGTGAACGGAATGTCCGCTTCTGGAACGCCAATATATGAAACACAGACACCCTGTATTTGATGTTGGTGAACAACCCACTCCTACACGTCGGGGTCAATCTCTCTTCCTGCCTGCACCTCGGGGTCACTTTCAAAAGCGTGCAGGACGGCTGACCAGAATGCCCTCAGGCTTGGAAAACGACCCCAATTCGGTGGTTCCTCAGGGGCAACGGTTGGAATTATGCCAAGAACAGCCTCACTGACGCACTCGATATCTGCATCACTGCCAGCTAATAAAGTTCTTAATTCGCTGATTGTTTGCCATTTGAATGACAAAACCCGCGTTTGTGGTTCATCCTGAATAACTTCACGTAACGTATCGCCAAATGTATCGGCATCTTCGCCGAATGCGCCGCCGCCGAGGTCAGCCAGACGCGGGAACATGTCGAGAATATCATATTTAGTCAAGTTTAACAGTTTGGACATAGTAAATCATTCCATTATGTTCTTTTTTGATAATTGTCACGCGGATACGTCGAGCAGTTTTGCGCAGACGATCACTGTTTTTAATAACAACCGCTCCACTGCCCGAGATATATCCTTCAATCTCTGTCTTGGTTCCGGTTCTGGCCTTCGTGAGCCACTCATCAATCTTGGAGGCATTATCTCTGAGCACTTTGTGAATAGTACGTTCGGCCTCTTCCTTTGAAATAAAGAATGAAACGATAGGACGGTTTTCCTTCGTGAACCGACGTTCGATATATTCGTCAGTCGGGTCGACGTGTTTTCGTAGCACATGGCCACCCGCCTTGCGATTATGTGGCGGTGCCTCATGGTGGTTGAGATTGAGCCGCTTCTGTCGATGGGGTGAAAGAAGGTTCTGGTTGGTGGGAGATCTTGGAGGCTGCGGGGTATAGGGGGACGGTCGGTGGAAGTGCTCCGTCGTGATATCGGCATGCCGGAAGGTCAGTCGGCTTGCATCCGCCGATGCGACGCGAATGGCCCGGGTGCCTGCGAAAGACCCGGCCGCATGCAGCAGGCCGCCCGGGATCAGGGCGTCTGCGGCGGCACCTGCCAGACCCGCAACAGCGGGGGATGCATGCGCCTTCAGGGCCGCGCTACGGACTGCACGTTCGGTCCGGGTTTGGGGTGATGTGCCGGTGTTCCATGCACGCTGTCCGGCGGCCATCATGTCAACGCCGTGAGCTGCGAGCGCAATACCGCCCACTTTGCTGAGCAACGGTTCAGGGGCGACCAGAAGGCCAGTGGCCCCGGCCATTTCCGCAGCCCCGAAGCCTATCGTGGCAAGTCCTTCGGCCCGGTTGATTGTTTGCTGGCTCGGCAGGTAGCGTCTGACGATGCTGACAAGCTGTTGTTCGCTCATGACAAATGTCAGAGCGGGATGCTGTTTGGTATTCGGCATGGCGTGTCCTGAAAACGCAGACACAAAAAAAGCCCGCCGGTAAGGGCGGGCTTTACGTGTCGCACGGTGATCCGCGCCGTGGCTTATGCCAAGGCGTTTTTGGGAGGATCATGATTTGGTGGGAAAGTCCGGATCAGTGAACACACTATCGGAACTATATTTGATATGTAGCAAAAACCGCGCGCATATACCAGATGGAAAACACGGTGACCGGACTCCACCAATGTCCGGTTTTGCGAAATTTTCAGCTGCCTGTAGATGTCCGAAAAGCGAGCGTAAACAGACATAACTCGCTCACACACCTCGTTTCCAAACCACACAGACCAACCGGCCTGGGGGCTATGCGCCCCCAAGCCTGACGACGTGTTTTATACGTCGTCGATCGGTCGTTTGGGCAGGAGTGCTGGCACGAATATCAGGGTGCCGATCAGCGTGCAGGCCAGTGAGAGCAGCAGCAGGCGGCCCATGCTGGCCGTGCCGGGATGGTGCGACAGGGCGAGCGAACCGAAGGCCGTGCCGGTCGTCAGGGCCGAGAACATGACAGCCCGCGCGGTCGGCGACGCCAGCGGGAATTTAATGCCTTCACGCCAGTTCATGACGAAATAGATATTAAAAGACACGCCCACCCCCAGCAGCAGGGGTAGCGCAATGATATTGGCGAAGTTCAGCGTCTCGGGCAGCATGACAATCAGGATGACGGTCATCAGGGCCGAAAGCAGCAGCGGGGCCAGCACCAGCGCCATATCCTTCACGCGGCGCAAGGCCAGCATGAGGATGATGGCGATCATCACCACCGCAGCCCCCGCCGCCTGTTCGAACGCCAGCACGATGGAACGGGCACTTTCCACAATATCCACCGCAGTGCCCGCCATATCGGGTTCGACCTTCTGCAGCGACGCGACAAACCGGTGCAGCGCGTTGGAACTGGACATGACCCCCTTGGGGTGAATTTCCACCAATGCACGGCCATCGGGCAGGAGATAATCATCCGCGATAACGGGCGGAATATCCTTGATGGTGACTGGCGTTGCCTGAAGCATGGTGCGCAACTGGTCCAGTTCGGCGGGCAGGAAGCGCACCAGCGCCTCGTTGGCGGCCAGCACGACAGGGTCAGGCGCCTGCGCCAGACTGGCCAGGGCAGCCTGAATACGCCGCAGCGGGTCTTTGGCGGGCAGTGTTGTCACGACCTCGGCCAACGCCTTGGCCGTGTCAGCGGCGGAGGCACGCAGCGCTGCCGCATCCGGGGCGGGTTTGGGCTGCGGCACGATCAGCGTAGGCAGCAGCAGCGACGCCGCATCCTGGATCAGGGCCAGCTTCTGCTTTTGGTCCGTCGGCACGAAGGAGCCCAGCCACATGACATCATGCACGTCGGGCAGCGCGGACAGGCGTTCGGCCTTCTGCTCCGCCTCCTGCACGGACGCAGTCAGCAGTTCCGCGCTGTAGGGCGATGTCTGGGGGTTGTCGATCAGGAGATTGAGGGCGCGCATGCCCTCGGAATTGGGGTTTTTGGTATGCAGCGGGTCACCATCGAACTGCAGGGCGGGCACAAGCCCCAGTCCTGCCAGCGCCACCACCCCGAACACCACCAGCAGCACCTTGCGGTGGCGGCGGATGCTGACATCGACCGGGCGCATGAACGCATAACCCATGCTGGGGCAGTTCAGGGGCGGGCGACAGATCTTGAGCAGCGCGGGCAGCAAAGTTGTGGTGCAGATAAAGGCCACCAGCATGCCTACGCCCGCAATCAGGCCAAGCTGGGCCACACCCAGAAACGCCGTGGGCGTAAAGGCCATGAACCCGGCGGAAGTGGCCAGGGCTGCGACCAGGATCTGGTGCCCCGTTTCCTCTCCCGTCATGCGCAGGGCTTCGAACAGCCTTGTCTCGCCCAGGGCCGGGGGGTTCTGCGCCCGAAAGCGTACCGAAAACTGAATGGCGAAATCGACCGCGATACCCACGAACAGGATGGCGAACGCGACGGAAATCAGGTTCAGCGTACCCACGGCCACCGCAGCGAAACCCGTGGTCAGCAGCAGGCCCACAACCAGCGTCAGTACAATGGGCAGCACCACCCGCCATGACCGCACGGCCAGCGTCAGCCACAGTGTCACCAGAGCGAGAGAGCCCAGCAGCCCCGCGACCATACCTTCGGCCACGGTTGCAAATTCCTCATCATCGATCTGGACCTGACCGGTCACATGCACTTTGACATGCCCGTTGCGGACAAATTCCAGCGTGCTGATGGCCTTGCGCATGGCATCGGCCGCAGCACCGCCCGGCTGGAACGACCCATAGTCCAGCACCGGCTTGGTTACGACAAACTGGTACCGCCCCGCCAGATCGGACAACTGCCCGCCCAGCAGGCGCTGCCAGGACATGTCCTGCGCGTGCCCGGCCACGGCCTGCTCCAGCGTTGTGGCAAAGCCGTTGAGCGGTGTCTGAAAGCCCGCAAGATTGCCCTGCCCCAGCTTGATACCCTGTGCAATAAGCGAAAGCGCGCCAAACAGCCCCCGGGCGGAGGGGTCCTGCGCCAGTGCCGCCAGGAACGGCTGGGCGGTGATGGTGTCGTTCAGCACCGTTGTCAGGGGCTGTTCATCCAGGAACATCAGGCCGTTGCGCATCAGGTAGGGGTTGGCGTCGGGCCTGCGCGCGAACGTAAAGTTCCTGTGGTCGGCGGCAAGGGTATCGGCCAGGGCGCGGGCTGTTTCTGCCCCTTCCTCTGGAATATCGGCCTCGATCACCGCAACCAGCAGGTTCTCCTTTTGCGGGAACAGCCTGCCCATTTCGTCCGAACGCTGTTTCCAGGCCAGACGGGGGGACAGCATCTTGCTGGTGTCCGTTGTCACGCCAAGGCGTGTCATGCCCGCATAAATCCCGCCGCCCGACAGGAGGACAAACAACGCCACAACCGCCCAGGCATGGCGCGCGCATAACGTGATGAAACGACCTATGAATGCAAACAGCATGACGTGCGACTGGTTCCCGCTATGGTCTTGGCTTGGGGCCAATATGAATGGCGACCTGCTTCCGGTACCCGCTCTTTCGGCTCCGCGCCGGAAACAGCCCCGAATACAACCCCGCATACAACTCCGGATTTGGCCTGATTTGCCCAACACCCCCACCAGATGCAAGAGGCGATATGGACCCACACGCCTTTCGGGCAGATGGAACTAGGGGCATGACGATCTTTCCTGCCCGGGATTGTGGGTGACCCAGGCATGTTCAAGCCACTGCCACAACGCCAGCGACGGCAGGCCCCAGGCCAGTTCACGCAGGCGTTTGACAAGCGACAGCGCCATGGCGGCCTCGGGGGCGATGCCGAACAGGCTGCCCACCACGACATACCCGCCTTCGGACACCCCGAGCGCTCCGGGCACGGCAAAACCGGCCGACTTGGCTGCCTCGCCCACCCCTTCTATGACAAAGCTCACGGCAATGGAGCGGTCGTGCCCCATGAAATGCAGGATAAGATACACCTCGACCGAACCCAGCGCCCAGGCCAGCAACTGGATCGCCAGGCCGGTCAGTGCATTGTGGCGGGTTTTGTACAACGACAGCACGGCGGCATGAATGCCGCGTATGCCCGCGGCCCCGCTCCAGCCAAGATGCGCCGCAATACGGAGCAGCAGTTTTTCCATGATGGCGACCGCGCCCAGCCACTGGCTGGCGAACATGGTCACGCCAATGGCCAGCAGAACAACGGCACTTTCCATAAGCCGGTCAGTGGCGGTGGAGCGCTTGACCAGGAACAGCAACAGCCCCACCCCGGCCAGCGTAAACACGATCTGGCTGATCAGCTCGATCGTCAGGTCACAGATGGTACCGGCGGCGGCCTGCCGCAAACCCAGTCCACGCCGGGCCAGCAGGCGGCTTGAAACAACCTCGCCCCCCACCTGGGCGACCGGCAGAAGGTTGTTGATCCCTTCGCGCACGCAGCGCAGCAGCACATAGTCACCCAGCGGCAGCCTGCTGTGCCCCCCGGCACAGGCCGCGCCATGACTGCGCGAACGCGTATCAGCAGAAAAAACATCCTGCGCGGGCGGGTGCGGGCTGCCCGGATCGCCGCTGGAAATAATACGCCACGCCTGCGCGGACAGGCAGACCTGAATGCCATGAAAGGCGATAACGACCAGTACCCCCCACCCGCATGCGGCAATGAGGGAGAGAATGGAATGCACCCCGTACTGTGCGAACATCCATACAGCCAGCCCCAGACCGAGCAGACCCGCGACAAGAGTGATCCGCTTCATGCGTTTTTCCCTCTCACGCCGGCCTGTTCGCGCGGGGCTCCGTGGAACGGCTGTCGCGCCCGGGCCGGAATTACGGAACGCGCGTGCAGTCTATCCCGCCCGAATGTTACGCAGCAAGGCCAGAGATTCCACACAGGCCGCCGCGGCTTCGCGCCCTTTGTTATGCACGTCGTCACTCGAACGCAGCGTGGCCTGTTCTTCCGTGTAGGTGGTGAGAATGCCGAAGGCCACCGGCACTTCCGTCGCGAGCGAGGCCTGCAAGATCCCGATCGTCGCCCCCAGACTGATGAATTCGAAATGCGCGGTATCGCCCTTGACCACGCAGCCAAGGCAGATCACCCCTTCGTAACGCTGGCTTTTGGCCAGGGCCTGGGCCAGCAGCGGCATTTCGAAAGCGCCGGGGGCTGCGTAAATATCTTCCGCCTGCACCGTAATGTTATGCTCGGCCAGCCACGCCACGGCGCCGTCGCGCAGACCGCCTGTCACGGTTTCGTTAAAGCGGCTGACAATCAGCGCCAGCCGGGGGGTGGGGGTCAGTGCCTTGAGGTCCGGCAGGGTAACAGGGGAACGAGTGCCCATAAGCTTGACTATCCTTGGTAAAATTCAGCCCTGGTCAAAAACTCAGGCCAACGCCTTGTGATCGGCGGATGAGGCGGAAAAACCGCTGAGATGGTGCCCCATCCGCTGCCGCTTGGCATGCAGATAGGCACGATTGAACACATTGGGCGACACTTCAAGCCCGACGCGCTGGCGCACGGCAAAACCCCGCGCCTCAAGCGCGCGCACCTTCTCGGGGTTGTTGGTCAGCAGGTCCAGTTCCGCCACACCCAGTTCGCGCAGGATGCTGGCCGCGGCACGCCAGTCGCGCGCATCGGTCGCGAACCCAAGGCGGTGGTTGGCGTCAACCGTATCCAGCCCGGCATCCTGCAGTTCATAGGCCCGGATCTTGTTGACAAGACCGATCCCGCGCCCTTCATGCCCGCGCACGTACACCAGCACGCCGCATTCGGCCTTGCCAATGGTCCGTAGCGCGGCCTGAAGCTGGGAACCGCAGTCGCAGCGCAGGGACCCCAGCGCATCGCCCGTCACGCATTCCGAATGCAGGCGCACCACAGGCACCGCGCCTGCCGCCCCGACATCGCCTTTGACCAGTGCCACGTGTTCTACCCCGCGATCGTCACGGAAAGCATGGATCAGCAGGTCATCCCCGCCGTAGCTGCTGGGCAGCGCCGCCTGCGCCAGATCGGACACAGAACCGACAGCCACCGGCTCGGGCGCTGTGGGCGTGCTTTCGGGAAGGGCCGCAAGCCCGTTGGCCGCGATCCATTCCACCAGTTCCGCGATGGAGATGATGGGCATGGCGTGGCGGGCGCCAAAGACCTCCAGTTCCGGGCGGCGGGCCATGGTGCCGTCTTCGTTCAGGACTTCGCAGATCACGGCGGCGGGCTTCAGCCCGGCCAGGCGCAGCAGGTCGATCGAGCCTTCGGTATGGCCGATCCGCTCCAGCACGCCGCCGGGCACCGCACGGAGCGGAAAGATATGCCCCGGTGTTGCAATATCGGCGGCCGTTGCCGCGTCCGCTGCGGCCACCTGCACCGTATGGGCGCGATCGGCGGCGGAAATACCGGTGCTGACCCCCTCACGCGCTTCGATCGAGACCGTGAACCCCGTGCCGTGCCGGGCGGTGTTCTCGCTCTGGCGCACCATCATGGACAGACCCAGCCGGTCCACATGTTCGGGCGGCAGGGGCAGGCAGACCAGACCGCGGGCATGGGTGATCATGAAGTTCATGGCAGCGGGCGTCATGTACTGCGCCGCCATGACCAGATCGCCCTCGTTCTCGCGGTCCTCGTCATCGACCATGATGACCATGCGCCCGGCCCGCAGGGCAGCCACGGCGTCAGACAGCGCGGCGGACGGCCGGTGGAGACCTGCGCGGTCGTTCATTACTTTGTCCGGCATTGTGCCTCCACGTATTTTGCAATCACGTCGACTTCGATATTGACCGTATCCCCCACGCTCAGCGTGCCGAGCGTCGTGTGGTCCCACGTATGGGGGATGATCATCAGGGCGATCCGGAACACACCGTTCTGTTCCGGGCCGAGTTCGTTCAGCGTCAGGCTGATACCGTCCAGCGCGACAGACCCTTTTTCCACCATGTAGCGGCGCAGCCCGGCCGGCACCTCGAACTCCACACGGCGGGCATCGCCCACCGGGGTGCAGGCCACAAAGCGGGCCACGCCATCTACATGCCCCTGCACGATATGGCCCGAAAGCCGCGTGGCGGGGGTAACCGCGCGTTCAAGGTTGACATGGCCGCCCATTTCCAGCCGCCCGAGCGTGGTACAGTCCAGCGTTTCGCGGCTGACGAAAAAACGTACCGGCCCGCTGGCCACAGGGGCCACGGCGGTCAGGCACACACCGTTGACGGCAATGCTCTCGCCCTCGGCCACGTCGGTCAGGCCGGTTTCGACCTCCAGCATGAGCGACTGGGGCTGGCGCTCCAGTTCAACGATCTGGCCCAGGGATTCTACGATACCGGAAAACATACGTGCTCCTGCGTGCAGTGCGCCCATTCCGCAAACAGGGAAAGGGGAGTGGTGTCGTGCCGGGTCATGACCGAAAGATGGTCCTGCCCGTCCGTGTCGTGGCGGATTGTCAGCCAGTCGTCCCACAGGCCCTGCGCGCGCAGGGCGGCCAGCAGGGTCGGGCCTGCCTCCACCAGCAGCCACAGGGCGTCGGTCCCGGCCAGAAGGGGGGCGAGATCGGTACAGTCGGGGCAGAAGCGTACGTCAAAACGCTGCTGCGCGCTGTCCAGCCAGTCTGCGGGGGTATTGGTCTCCTGCCCGCAGATCACCAGCAGCCGGCGGCGGGCGGGGTGGTCTTCGACATGGCGCACGCCAAGGCCGGGCCTGTCTGCGCGCACAGTGCCGGTGGCCGTAATCACGCCATCGGTCACGCGGCGCAGCGCATGGGCAAAGCGGAGGGATGCCGGGGTGGTAAAGGTGGTGCGCCCCGCAGGCGGGATCATGGAACCACGGCTGTCCAGCGCCTGCTTGACGGTAATCCACGGCCGGCCCTTTGCCACCTTGCTGGCGAAAGGCGCTATCAGCGCGCGGCATTGCGCCAAGGCCTCGGCCCCGTTCGCGCTGCGGGCCAGCCAGCGCACGTCACGCCCGGCAGCCTGCAAATGCGCGCCACCACCACCCTGCACATGGGTATTGGGATCGGCGCAACCGACCCAGATGGTTTGCACGGGGGTGGACAGCAGGGCCTCGGTGCAGGGGGGAGTGCGACCTGTATGGTTGCACGGTTCAAGCGTGACTACGGCGCTATGGATACGGTCCACGACACCCAGGGCGCGGGCCTGCTCCACCGCCAGCCGTTCGGCATGCCATTCTCCCGCGCGGTGATGGGCGGCAATAACCAGCACGACACCCTGCGCGTCCAGCAGCACACAGCCCACCGGGGGGTTGGGTGCCGTCTGCCCCGCAAAACGCCATGCCTCGGACACGGCAAGCGCAAAGGCGGCGCCGATCCCATGGGGCATGTCATATGCAAAGGAATGCTGAACGTTGTTCACCCTCGGTCCTGTCCAAAAAACCACACATCAGACAGACTCAGGGCGGCAGAAGGACGTTGCACCCGCCGCATTCCCTATGCGCAGGCATAAGGGCACGGCTGTGCATTTCCCTCTCGCGTTCTCTCCCATCCGGACTGTGACCGTCGGCTCCGGATTTGCACCGGATCTGCTGACCCTGCATAAGCAGGCGCTCGCGGGCTTGCAGTGCCAAGGCAATGCTTACCGCCGGTAGGGATTTTCACCCCGCCCTGAGAACGTCTTACCCGCATTTCTGCGGTTATTCATTTATGATGGGGCTAATCTCACCATCTTGCAAGAGTAAAACCCCTTATACCTTACTTAACACACGGTTATGAATGCACAGCCAGCCACATCGACAGACCCACACCACACCAGAGGCCAGTGCAGCCCGCCGCACCCGACTGCGCCCACGGGGCTCCCTTCAGGTCGTTCCCGGGCTTTCTTGCCGCAAAACCGTGCCAGTACGGGACCCGACGCCGGGTGCTACACATTTGCGCCAGCTTGCCCTTGCCGGGCGGAGCGGGCAAATTGGCGCGGGACTGATGCGCCCGCATCGTGAACAAGGCCAAGCACGCACAACCATGACCCAGCCGACAGACTCCCGCACGCCCCGCACAGACAGGCCCGAACCCGCTGCCGCACAGCCTCCCGCATGTGCCGCGCAGCCCGGCACCAGCGCGGCAGACACGACGCCAGACGGCGGGACCAGTGCCGGGTCATCAACCGGGCGCCGTGATTTTCTGGGTCTTGTCGCCACCACAGGCACCGTTACAGGGCTGGCCGCCTGCGCCATACCGTTTGTGGAAAGCCTGACACCACAGGACAGTCTGGCAGCACACCTGCCGGTGGATATCGATATTTCCAGACTGGCCCCCGGCCAGCAGATGACAGCGGCATGGCAGGGCAAGCCGGTGTTCATCGTACGCCGAACGCCCGAAACGCTGGCCGCCCTGCAAAACCCGGAACTGAACCAGAACCTGCGCGACGCCGAGTCCACCGCCCGCCAGCAACCCCCCTATGCCCGCAACTGGCACCGCTCGCTCGTGCCCGAATACGGCGTGTATGTCGGCATATGCACACATCTGGGCTGCGTACCCAGCTACACGGCCGCGCAGACCGCAGGCAGCGCCGACAGCGCGGCGCCGGGCGGGTATACCTGCCCCTGCCATGGCTCGCATTTCGACCTGGCCGGCCGGGTCTACAAGGACGTGCCCGCCCCTTACAACCTGCCCGTACCCCCTTATGTCATGCCCACACCCACCACCCTGCGCCTGGGTGAGAACCCGCCGGGCCAGACATTCGATTTTTCAACCATCGAACAGATCTGACGAGAACCACCCGGCACGAGCACTGTAGCGCGACGCACTCTGGTTCAGACCACTCTGGCACGAAGCACTCTGGCGCAAGCCCCATTGATCGCCCCGGATCAGGCCGCACCACCTTGGGCGGCATCGGCCCTAGCAGCAGTCTGCGCCACCCGTCATGGATTGTGGCACAACCCGCAGCCGGCCACCCGGAGCAGTCTGGCCGGCGCATGACCCGGCCAGACATAACCCGGCCGGGTAGAGCACGCCTGCCCGTTCAGCAGTCCTGCCCACCCCCGGTCTGGAAAGTCTTGAGCTTGCGGTAGAATGTCGCACGGCTGATACCCAGCCGCCGGGCCGCGTTCGTGACATTGCCACGCGCCAGACTGAGTGCCGTGCGCACGACCTGCTCTTCCGCCATACGGAATGTCATGGGCCCGTCAGACAGTTTCATGACCGTGGCCGGGCCTGTGCCGTCCATTTTTTCCGGCCAGCCCATAAGGGTGCGCGCCGCACGCGTGGCCCCGGTCACCATGCCGCCGTCGTTCATGGCCACCAGTGGCGCGGATGGGCCACCCGCCAGCCCAAGGGCCACGATACGCTGCCCCGGACAGGCATTGCGCAGGATCTGCTCCTCTATCCTGCGGGCCGCCTGGCACAGGGTTTCCATCAACACGGGGGCGAGCGGGCGCGTGGTGGTGGTGCTGAACGTGGCAAGGTTGAGCACGCCCAGGGTCTGCCCGTGCTCGCCGAATATGGGGGCGGCATGGCTTTCAAGCAGGGAAAAACAGAACCGCCAGTGATCGCCCCGCGTCAGGGTGATGGGGCAGCCATCCTTGAGCACGGTGCCGACACCATTCGTGCCGGCGGCCCCTTCATCCCAGATCGCCCCTTCCTGCAGGCGCAGGCGGCGGCAGACGGCCTTATGGTTTTCGCCAATGCAGCGGGCCAGAATAACCGCCTGCGGGTCCGAAAGCAGGACCATCAGCCCCAGGTCGCGCACCATCGCATACAGGCGCTGCATTTCCGGAATTGCCACGCTGAGCAGAAAGGCCGAGCGTTCATTGATATAGCGAAACTCCATGCTGGACAGGACATCGGCCGCCCATGTCTGGGCCGGGTCGAGGTTGTAGGTTGCCTGGCATCTCTGCCACGACCGCACCACCTCGCTCGAAGAAGACGCCAACGCCTCGCGCGGGTCCCCGCCTGGCACACTCATCTCTCACATGTCTCCATGGGGTCAGGGACCAAAAACCAGTCTGGCAGGAACCCCGGCCCCAAGCCCGTTCTTTTTTATGAATTATAGGAAAACAATATAAGACTGTCGCTGATTCGGCCATTTATACACAGGCACTATAGCCAGCACGAGATCGACAAGGTATGTGCGCCTGCCTGCAATCAGGGCCACAGATAGACGAATTTCACATAATACGCGTTGCTTTCGGGAACATTCCGCCCTTCCACCGAATGGGTGTACCGCGCCGTAAAACTGAAACGCCTGTTGATGTTGAACATGATCCCGACACCCGGCGCGACTTCACGGCTGCTGGAATTGTCCACGTAGCGATGGCGGGAATGATTGTAGGTGCCGGTCACATTCTGCCAGTCGAGCGCAAAGAACGGTTCCACAAGCCGTGTCGCTTTCCAGCTGAACCGCAGGTTGCTGTAGAACACCACGCCGGGGAAATAACTGTCCTGCCCCGGCCTGTGCTTTGTCGAGCCCACGACGGTTCCCGCATCCCCGTCGAAGCTGAAGTGCCGCCATTCGTAATCGAAGATAAAGCTGGAAATGTTGGACCAGTACCCGGCGGCCAGCGTATCCCGCGTGCCAGAGGGCGTCTGCATGAATGTCTGAAAACCGAAAGTGCTGTGGGCATCGGGTTTGAACCATGCCGCTGGCCCCACAATGGTCCCGCCAAGCCCGCCGTAATTCGTGCCCCCGGCAAGCGTGTAGCTTTCGCCCTGAATGAGTTCGAAAGCGAAGCCCACATGCGGAATGGCGTCAAAACTGCGGAAATGGACGTATTTCGTCATGCCAGACCAGGTATGGCTGCCGCCATGTGCCGGGTTGCGCTGGCCGCTGCCATTATAGGTGTTGCCCGCCGCATTGCCGTTCCCATACTGGACCAGCACGTTGAACGGTTTGAAATCGACCGGCAGATCGTATTCGTGCGGGCCGATGATCCCCAGCGTCACATCCGCCGCGCGGGCGCCCCCCGCCACGATCACGCACAGAGCGGGCGCATACAGGCCCAGCACCCGGGCGGCCCGGCCATATCTGCTGGAAAAACGCATGATATCTCTCCACCGTGCAGCCACCCTTGCCCAAAGGGTGCCGGGTGGCTGCACGCCCTGTTCTCACAGGAGATTTGAAATGCCTGGCCCGACCGGGACGACCCGGCCGGGATATGGGCGTTACGGGGCGCTGTTCCCCTGCTGGCCGTCGAGCGTGTAGGCGATAATGTAGTCGCCGCTACGCGTGCCCAGGCCACCATGGCCGCCAGCCGCCATGACCACATACTGCCTGCCACCACTTTCGTAGGACATGGGGGTTGCCTGCCCGCCGGCTGGCAGACGGTCGCTCCAGATCACATCGCCTGTCGCGACATCGAAGGCGCGCAGGTAATCGTCCGCCGTAGCGCCCATGAACACCACGCCACCCCGGGTCACGATACTGCCGCCGATATTGTACATGCCGGTCGGCAGCGGGATATTGTTATGGGTTCTGAACGGCCCCGTATCCCGCGTGGTGCCGACAGGGTGCTGCCAGACGATCTTTTTGCTGACCAGATCGATCGCGGTAATCGTGCCCCAGACAGGCCCCTTGCACGGAATTTGCAGCGGGTTCAGCCACGGGTTGGTATAAGCCACGTAAGGCGTGCCGTAATCGGGGGAAATGGCCAGCGCATTCCCCTTGGCAGCAGGCTCGTTCCCCTGGCCGGTCCATTTGGGCAGCACGCCTTCCTGCTCCAGGCTGGTGCGATGGTCGAGCTTGATGCGGAACGGCAGATAGCTGGAATTGGCGAACAGGAGTTTGCGCGCCGGGTCGATGGTAATGCCCTGCCAGTCCACCACACCGTAAAATGCCGGGTACACAATGGTGGTCCTGCCCACATGCGGCGGGGTAAACTGCCCGTCATACGCGGACTGGCGGTATTCTATACGGCAGATCATCTGATCCAGCAGGGTCGCACCCCACATATCCGCCTCTTTCAGATCGGGCGGGGTCAGGCTGGGCATGGCGGTCGGGTACGGCTGCGTGGGCGATACCCGGTCGTCCGGCGCGTGACCGGCTGTAGGCACTGGCTTTTCCACCACGGGGTAACCCGGCACGGTCTGCCCGGTGCGACGGTCGAGCACAAAAAATTCGCCACGTTTAGTGCTCTGCACCAGTGCGGGAATGGTCGTGCCATCGGGGCCGGGCAGATCGACCATGGACGGGCCGGAGGGAATATCCATGTCCCACAGGTCGTGATGGACGGTCTGATACAGCCAGCGACGTTCACCGCTGACAATATCCAGTGCCACCGTCGCGCTGGATATCGCGTCGTCGAACGGTCGGCGTGAACCGCCCCAGTTATCGGGCGGCGCATTGCCCGTGCCCAGATAGACCAGCCCCAGTTCCGGGTCCGCCGTGTAAACGCCCCAGGCGTTGGGCGTGTCACGCGTCAGCATGTCACCGGGGTTGGGGGTGAAGGTCTCGGGCGTATGTCCCGCATCCCAGACCCAGGCGATCTTGCCTGTTGTGGCGTCGAACGCGCGCACGGCCCCCGACGGTTCGAAATTGGCCTGGTTGTCAAAAATCCACCCACCCGTGATCAGGCGGTTCTTCATGACCAGAGGCGGCGAGGTAATGAAATGAAAGCCCAGCGGCACGTTCCCCAGGTAATCCCGCATGGAAATGAACCCGTGATCGCCAAAATCCTCACAGGGCTGGCCGGTCTGGGCGTTGACCGCCACAATCCTTGCATCGGCCACGGGGGAATAGATCCGTTCGCGGCAGGAGGTCTGGATTTCGTCGGGAATACGGTAATAAGACACGCCCCGGCACGCCAGATACACGTTGCTGTCCAGATCGGCCTTGGCGGGATGCGGGTCATATTTCCATTTGATTCTGCCGGTCGCGGCATCCATGGCCATCACCCAGCTATGGGGCGTGCACATATACAGCGTATCGCCCACCTTGATGGGGGTCAGTTCCAGATTGAACTCGTGCCCTGCGTCCGGCCCCGCCACCACGGCTTCACCCGCCTGCTGGATGTCCCCTGTCCGGGTCATCCATGCCCGTTTCAGATGCGCGACATTGGCGGGCGTGATCTGGCCAAGCGGGCTGTAGCGTTCGCCCTGCGCATTGCGGCCGTAATACCGCCAGTCCCCCGCGGGTTGACCGTCCTTGAGGTCCGGCACCGCCGCCGCCATGCGATCGGCCGGAACCGTGCCGTCGATCGAATAGGACGCAAAGCAGCTTGCAAACACGACCACAAAGGAAAAAGCCAGAGCGCCAGCCACCTCGCGCTTGTCGGCCAGCCAGTTTGGCGCAGTACGCCACACACCGGGCAGCAGCAGCCACGCGCCAAGCCCCATGAGCGTCAGCAACCTGACCTCAAGCCCCCAGATGTTGAACCCGACCTCCGCCAGGGACCACACGGTCGCGACAACGAGAAAAGCGGCGTAAAGCCGCATGGCCATAACAGGCCTGCGAAACCCCATGACGGCGGCCGCAAGCAGCGCCACACCCGCCAGGGCGTAGAACCACGAACCACCCAGCACGAGCAGTTCCGTCCCACCGACCAAAAGAAACAATCCGAACGCGCCGAACAGCACAGCCGTTATGACGGACCACGTTCTTGCATGACTTTGCTGCATCTTATCATACCTTTGAACCACGTCGCGCCGCACCGCCGTCCCCCAGTCGCTGGTCCTGTCGGTTCATTCGGTACGGCGTGAGCCATGGCGGTATTCATTCTTGAAAGATGCGATTTTCTCCAACTCAGGAGTGCGGGCGATCACAGCAGTTTGTCCGCGGATGAACAGAGTGTTTCACGGCTGAGACACTTGGGCTGCGAGCATGGATACATGCCCACCCGCGCGCCCCGGCGCGACACCCCCGAATCCTGCCGCCTCCGACACAGACGCCCGCATGCAAGCGGCGCACCATCCGCCCCACCCCCCCGCGCCGGGCCCCCCAATTACCCCCCCCCGGCGGGCGGGGGGCGCCCCCCCCCCCCAGGCCCCCGCCCCTCAATTACCGCGCCCCGGACTGGCGGGCGGCTCACACCCCCAACTGGCCCGACAGACGTATGACAGCAGCGATATTGCGGGCCGTGCGGCGGATATTGGCGCGTGCGCGGGACAATGCGTCCTCCAGACTGCACGGGCCGTTCACGACACTGAACACCGCATCGATCCCGCACGGGTAAACGGCGTCATGCCCGTCGCCCAATGCGCCGGCCAGCGCAATCACCGGCTTGCCGTGCCGCCTGGCAACGCGCGCGACACCCACCGGGGTTTTGCCACGCACGGTCTGCCCGTCCAGCCGGCCCTCACCCGTTATGACCAGATCGACATCGGCCAGAATGGCATCCAGCCCCAGCGCGTCGGTCACGATCTCGACCCCCGGGCGCAGACGCGCCTTGAGAAAGACCATAGCCCCCGCCCCCATGCCACCCGCCGCCCCCGCACCGGGGCGGTCGGCCACACCCTGCCCGAAAGCAGCTTCCAGCACCCTGCCAAAATGACCCAAGGCCGCATCCAGCGTGGCCACCATGTCGGGCGTCGCCCCTTTCTGGGGCCCGAACACGACGGACGCGCCAGCCGGGCCGGTCAGGGGGTTGTCGACATCGCAGGCCACTTCGATCTCGCAGGTCGCCAGACGCGGGTCGAGCGCTGACAGGTCCATGCTTGCCAGATCCGCCAGAGCCGCGCCGCCGGGTGCGATATCGCGCCCCTGCGCGTCCAGCAGCCGGGCACCCAGGGCCTGGGCCATGCCCGCCCCGCCATCGTTCGTGGCACTGCCACCCAGTGCGAGAATAATATGGCGGCACCCGTCATCCAGCGCAGCCGCAATCAGTTCACCCACCCCGTAGCTGGTGGCGGTCAGGGGGTTGCGGGCCGCACGCGGTACAAGATCGAGCCCCGCCGCACTGGCCATTTCAACCACGGCCGTGCGGGCATCGCCCATCAGGCCGTAACCGGCCCGCACCGGAGTGCCCGCCGGGCCTTTGACCGTGCGGTGGCGAAGCTGCCCGCCGCTGGCCTGCACCAGCGCCGCCGCCGTGCCCTCTCCCCCATCTGCCGCGGGTAGCTTGATACAGACCGCATCGGTGAAAATATCCGCAAAGCCGGCCTCCACCTCGTCCGCGACTTCGAGCGCGCTCAAACTTTCCTTGAACGAATCACAGACAATTGCAATTTTCATGGTACAGTTCCAATTACCGGACCGGGCACCGGTCGTTCCTGAACACGGTTTTCAGGCCATAAGACCTGCATTCGGACTTTCCAACGCGGCAGCCCCGCACAGGTAGCAATACCCGGCATTGCGGGGCCTGCCGATGTGATCGCGGGTTCATGCCTTTTAACCGTAACCGGCTTACAGCCAATATGCACAGTCCTGCACGCTCAGGTCTGGAAACATCATATTATCGATCTGCCCTATACTGACTTATCCGCGACCTCGCTCGCCACGGAGCGGGGAATACGACACCCCCTCCCCTGAACCGACATGCCCGGCCGTTCAAGCCGGAACGGGAACGCATATAAGTCGTATCAGACAGCGATCACCGGTGGAGCAGGCACGGGCTTTTCCGCCCCGTTGACTGAAAGAGTGCCCTGATCGCCATCAGCCTATCGGTCGGAGCGACTATAAGCCAGTTCCCGTCACATGCGCCTTACGGCATGGGCCCCGCCCCCAGAGCGCCCTGCGACCATGCCTATATTTCATGTCCTACTCAACCAGACTGTCCAGCCCGTGAACATGCGTGCGGGTAAAAACCGGGCGAAGATGCGCAAGATCGGCAAATTTCGGTGTTCCATCCTCCATAAGGGGAAAACACCGTGTGGCACTCCCGCAGATTTCGGCTGTCAGATCGATCAGTTTCGCACCGGTCAGCTTGGCAAGCTGTTCCAGGGGGCCGCGTGACGGACCGAGCGTGCGGATATCGGCCATGGGAATACCGGCCCGCACTGCATCGGCATTTACCGAAACATGAAAGAATGACCGCTGCACCATCGTGGCCGGAGAAAACCGTTCATCCACCGGGGTCTGGTCGATAAGGGAAACCGCACGCGCGCCGTTATCCGACAGGGATTGCAGGAAATGCCAGGCCTGCCGGAAATTTTCAGAAAAACCGGGATGCGACGGGGTAAAAAACGCATCCCAGTTTGCGCCGATCACAACCTGCGTGGCTTTATGCTGGACCGCCAGCCTGAGGACCGTATCGGGCAGTCTTGTGCAAAAGCGAACCTTGACGTCATACGTCCTGCCCGGAAACGGGTCGCAGGTTGTCCCGCCTACGAAAATGACAGTGCGGGCAAGGCGGTGTTCGCGGAACAGGGTCTCGATCCGGGGTGTCCACTGGAACAGCAGGCTGTCGCCCGCGAAAATGATCGGATTGCCCAGCTCCGGACCGAAGATGCCGATAATCAGCCCCCCTTCGTTGCGGACCTGCATATGCTCGGGGCACGGAAAAATTCCGTCACGTTCGGCCAGGTTGATTTTACCTAGGTCCATATCCGTGGCCGTGGTTCCGTACCGACCCGGCCACCCTTTTTCGTGCCAGGTTATCAGGCCAGCCAGCGCCAGACCGGACAGTGCCGCCAGAAGTACAAGGGCTGTTCCTTTTTTCGAAGCCCTGCCCCGGACAGGACGTTCGACCAGCCATTCCGTCAAAACCGCAAAACCGACAGAAACCCCGATCACCGTAAGCCCGATACTGTTCCTTGTATTGGCGACACCATGAATAATGTTGGTGTACGCCACAAGGGGCCAGTGCCACAGATATAAAGGATAACTGATACGCCCGAGCGCCTGCAGCGGCCCTGCCCCCAGACCCCGGGTCACGTACCCGGCGGAGGGTCCGGCCGCAATCAGCAGACATGTGCCCATGACCGGGAACACCGCTGTCAGACCGGGGAACATGGCGCTCGGCCGCAACAGGATAAAAGACAGGACCAGCACCGCCAGACCGGCCCACGCCATGACACGCCGGGCCTGCTGCGTTCCCTGCGGCAGGCCCGTTGTCAGCAGGGCTCCGGCCGCAAACTCCCACGCGCGGGGCATGATCCAGTAAAACCCGAAATCGGGCGACAGAGCGACGCACGCCAGCCCCGCGACATACGAAAGCGCACCCACCACCATGACAACGCGCCGCCGCCGCAGGCCCGACGCCCCCGCCAGCACCAGAACGACAGGCCAGAGCAGGTAGAACTGTTCCTCCACCCCCAGTGACCATAAATGCAGCAACGGCTTTACGGCAGCCGAACGGTCGAAATAGCCCTGCTGCGACCAGAGCAGAATATTGGAAAGAAATGTCGCGCCAGCGGCTTCGTCCAGCCCCAGATCGGCCAGTTCCATGGGAAGCAGGCACACCGCCCCTGCCGCGGCAACGGCCATAAGAACCACAATCAGCGCGGGGGCGAGACGGCAGATGCGCCTTGCGTAAAAATCGGTCCAGCTGAAACTGCCCGTCTCCAGGCCATGGGCGACATGAGCTGTTATCAGATACCCTGAAATAACGAGAAATATATCGACCCCGCAGAATCCTCCGGGGCTGATTTTTGGAAATACGTGGAACAGCACGACAGCCAGCACGGCAATGCCGCGCAGCCCGTTTATATCGGGCCTGAACGCCAAGCCGGATACGGGCCTGATCTTTGGTCTGACTTCTGGCAGGAATTCTGGCGGATTACAGCCCGGCATTTTTTGCGCACACCTTCGTTCACGCACACAGCCCCCGACCGGGGATGCGACAGCTACGAACGAGGGGGAACGCCATATGGCGGAGAGGCAGGGATTCGAACCCTGGGTACTATTGCTAGCACAACGGTTTTCGAGACCGCCCCGTTCGACCGCTCCGGCACCTCTCCAACGGGTAGCGGCTTATAACCATGCTTTCGCGGAATGCGCAAGACCCTCGCATACGGGGTAATTCCTATTGACTATGCGGGGCATCTGCCCTTAAAAGCCGCCCTTGATCCACAAAGATGGACGCATGTCGCCCAACAGGCGGCCAAAGAAGAAAAAGCGAGCGGATCATTCGCCTGCGCCCCACGCGCCGCGAGGATCAAGAGATCGGAAAGAGAGAATTCATGTTCGCAGTTATCCGCACGGGCGGCAAGCAGTACCGGGTTGAGCCCAACATGGTGCTGAAGGTTGAGAAGCTGGAAGTCGAAGCCGGCGCAACCATTACCTTTGACGACGTTCTGGCCGTTGGCGGCGAGAACGGCACCAAGATCGGCGCTCCCACCGTGGCTGGCGCAAAGGTGACGGCAACCGTCATCGCCCAGGACCGTCTCAAGAAGATCATCATCTTCAAGAAGCGCCGTCGGCAGAACAGCCGCCGCAAAAACGGCCACCGCCAGCCGGTTACCGTTCTGCGCATTCAGGACATCAACGCCGCCTGAACCCTTTGGGGGCAGGCTGGTCACGACCACGGAGGAGTTTAGGTCATGGCACAAAAGAAAGCTGGCGGTTCATCCCGTAACGGGCGCGACAGCGCCGGACGCCGCCTGGGTATCAAGAAATTCGGTGGCGAGCTGGTTCTCGCCGGCAACATCATCGTGCGTCAGCGCGGCACCAAGGTGAAGGCTGGCGTCAATGTCGGCGTTGGCCGCGACCACACGCTGTTCGCGCTGGTGCAGGGCAATGTCCGCTTCGAACGCCGTGGCGAAGGCCGCGTGCATGTTTCCGTCGAAGCACTGCCGCTGGTCGCCGAGTAAGCAGGCCAGACTTTCCGGCATGTGCCCCGCGCACATAACCGGAACGTAAAACAGGGCCGGGCCGGAAGGTTCGGCCCTTTTTCGCGTTGCGGGCCAGACGGCATGGCCATTACGTTAGCCCCGAAGGTGTGGCATGAAATTTCTCGATCAGGCGAAAATCTACATCCGCTCGGGCGACGGCGGCGATGGCGTGACCGCTTTCCGCCGTGAAAAATATATCGAATTCGGTGGCCCGGACGGCGGTAACGGCGGGCGCGGCGGCGATATTATTTTTGAAGCCGTGCCCAACCTCAATACCCTGATCGACTTTCGCTACACCCAGCATTTCCGCGCCCGCAAGGGCGGCAACGGGGCCGGCTCGGACCGCACGGGGGCCGCGTCAGCACCCGTGGTCATTCAGGTGCCGATCGGCACCCAGATCATGGATGACGACCGCACGACCCTGCTGGCCGACCTCGACAAGGCCGGCATGCGCGTGACCCTGTGCCGGGGTGGCGATGGCGGTTTTGGCAACGCCAATTACAAGACCAGCACCAACCGCGCGCCGCGCCGCTCCGACAAGGGCTGGCCGGGCGAGGAACGCTGGGTCTGGCTGCGGCTGAAGCTGATTGCCGATGTCGGGCTGGTGGGCCTGCCCAATGCGGGCAAATCCACCTTCCTGTCCGTCGTGTCGGCCGCCCGCCCCAAGATTGCGGATTACCCCTTTACCACGCTGCACCCCCAGCTTGGCGTTGTGCGGCTGTCCATGACCGAGGAGTTCGTGGTTGCGGATATTCCCGGGCTGATCGAGGGCGCGCATGAAGGCACCGGGCTGGGCGACCGCTTTCTGGGCCATGTCGAACGCTGCGCGCTGCTGCTGCACCTGATCGATGGCGCGGCGGGCGATGTGGTGGCCGCATGGCGCACCATTCGGCACGAACTGGCGGCCTATGGCGGCGGCCTGGCCGAAAAGCCCGAAATCATCGCCCTGAACAAGAACGACGCCATGACCCCGCGAGAAGCGTCGGCCCGGCGCGTGGCGCTGGAAAAAGCCAGCGGCGCGCAGGTTCTTCTGGTTTCCGCCGCGACACGGCAGGGCATTCCCGAACTGTTGCGCATCATACAGGATCAGGTCACCCAGGCCCGGCGGGACGCGCAGGACAACCCGCCCCCGGCCCCCCGGGATACGGACTTCACGGATACGGACATATAAGGCGCGGACGCCACGCAACATCTGCCGCGCGCCCGATCTCAGGGCTGCCACCGCGTGCCGCCGTCACACAGGATTTTTCACGCCCCAAGGGAGTGAGCAATGAGCAAGCCCACCGTCACCCCCAGCCTGAGCAACGCCCGCAGGCTGGTTGTCAAGATCGGCAGCGCACTGGTGGTGGACCCGCAGCAGGCCGCCCCCCGGCAGGCATGGCTGGCCAGTGTGGCGCAGGACATCGCCGTACTGCGCCAGCAGGGCACGACGGTGACTGTCGTATCGTCCGGGGCCATTGCCCTTGCCCGCCATAGCCTGGGGCTGACAGGCGGCCCGTTGCGCCTGGCTGAAAAACAGGCCGCCGCCGCCGTCGGGCAGATCCGCCTTGCACAGGCCTGGAGCAACGTGCTGTCCGAACAGGGGCTGACGGCAGCGCAGCTCCTGCTTACCCCCGATGACACCGAAGACCGCCGCCGCTACCTGAACGCACGCGCCACGCTGAACACCCTGCTGGAACTGGGCTGCGTTCCCGTCATCAACGAAAACGACACCATTGCCACAGCCGAAATCCGCTTTGGTGACAATGACCGGCTGGCAGCCCGCGTCGCGCAGATGACCGAGGCCGACCAGCTTGTGCTGCTATCCGATATCGACGGACTGTACACGGCGGACCCCCGCAGCAACCCGCAGGCGCAGCACCTGCCCGTTATCGAAAGCCTGACGCCCGAGATCGAGGCCATGGGGGGCGAACCCCCACCCGGCTATTCCTCGGGCGGGATGCGCACCAAGCTGCTGGCCGCAGGCATTGCCACCCGGTCGGGCTGCGCCATGGCCATTGCCCTTGGCAACACGCTCCACCCCCTGCGCGCCCTGATGGACGGGGCACGCTGTTCGTGGTTCCTGCCCCAGGCACAGGCCCATACCGCGCGCAAACAGTGGATTGCCGGCAGCCTGACCCCGGCGGGCGAGATCATGGTGGATCAGGGTGCCGCCCATGCGCTGCGTCATGGCGGCTCGCTGCTGCCAGCCGGCGTGCTGGACGTGCGGGGCACGTTCACACAGGGGGAACTGGTCGAGATCGTGGATATGAGCGGCCACGTTCTGGCCCACGGCCTGAGCGGCTACGACGCGCAGGATGCGCGGCGCATTGCCGGCCACCGTTCAACCGAAGTGGCGGATATCCTCGGCCGCGCAGGCCGGGACGAAATCATTCACCGCGATGATCTGGTGATGCTGTAAAAGGCCATTTCAGCACCGGCTCGACACGCCCCCTCGCCTCATCCTGGCGCGTGGCGGACAAAGGCGCCCCGCCAGCCGTATCGCGCGTGGCGGAAAAACGGGCGTTGGCCATCTGCTCGCGCGAAAAATCGGGCCGGTAAGCAGGCTGATTGGCATCAGGCGCGCGCTGCCTGCGCATGATTTCCTCACCCGTTTCAACCCGCTCGGGCTCATGCCATGGCATGCGGCGCACAGGGGCCGCACCATATGCCTCCGCCTGCGGCTCAGGCGGGGCATCGGGGCGGGCATCATAGGCGTCTGACACGTGCGGGGCACGCAATTCGGGAAAAACAGGCAGTTCACGCGGGGTGGGGCGGGCGGGCACCTCCGCCGTCGCGGGTTCGGCCGTGCCGCGTTCAGGCCCGGCGGCGGGTGCGAGAACACGCACCTCCTCCACCACAGGGGCAAAGCCCACACCGGCACGAGCCTGTGCGGGCAGGTGCGCGGGGGGCACATCGGCCCGGCCAGCCGCATCGCCGCGCAGGACATGCGAGCGCAGTTCGGCCTGGAGTTCCTGCACCTGGAAAGACAGTTCCGCCAGCCTGCCTTTCACGCCGAAAACGGCAAAAGGCATCATCAGGAACGCAAGACCGAACACAACCCCGCCAGCCAGCATGAGAAGCTGGCCCCACAGGGGCATCCAATCCGGAAAGGACAATGACATCATGGCAAACCGACCTGAACCTGCCTGCTACCGCATGCCCGAATCCGGCACACCCGAACTTACATCCCCAGCGCGCGACGATAGATGTCGAGCAGCGTTTCCTGCTCTTCCACTTCGGCTGGTTCCTGCTTGCGGATGCGAATGATCTGGCGAATGACTTTTACATCAAAACCGGCCGACTTCGCCTCTGTAAAAATGTCTTTAATGTCGCCCGCCAGCGCCTTGCGCTCTTCTTCCAGACGTTCGACACGCTCGATAATGCTTCTCAGCCGGTCAGCGGCGATCCCGCCCACACTTGCGTCTTCCTCACCGGAGAAATGTTCACCATCCATGGCCAGCCAACCTCTTTCGCACAATACCTGAAATTTTCGTCGCGTCGCGGGTATGCCTGCCCGCGCCCCATACCGAAGGCGCGGACTTATCGCGCCAATGGCATACGGTCAATGTTCCCACACAGACCTGCCCTTGCAAACATGCGACGCCTCTCCCATAACCGCAGCAGCATTGCATGGCACCCCTTGTGGACCGCAATCCCGTCTTTTTCACGGCAGGCCCGACATGACGGGCAGTGCGCCGGCCCCGCACCTGGAACCCCACCATGGCTCATGTTCATCGCACCGGAGCGTTCGACTTCGTTATTTTCGGCGCAACTGGCGACCTGACCCGTCGCAAGCTGCTGCCCGCCTTCCTACGGCGCTTTGTCGCGCGTGAGTTCGGGGCGGATGCGCGGATCATCTGCGTGGCCCGCACGCCCCACGGCAACGACGACTTTCGCAGCAATGTCCAGCAGGACCTGCGCGAATTCGCCCCCGACACCGCCCGGGACGAAGACACGCTGCACGCCTTCCTGGGTCTGCTGACCTATGTAACACTGGACGCCACCCAGCCGGATGCGGACTGGCAGGCCATAAAGGCCGCCCTGCCCGACACCGAACGCACGCGGGTATTCTACCTTGCAACCGGGCCTGCGCTTTACGCATCGCTCTGCCAGGCGCTGTCCACCCATGGGCTGATCACCCCGCTTTCGCGCGTGGTGCTGGAAAAACCCATTGGCACCAGCCTTGCGACCGCACGTGCCGTGAACGAAGGGGTGGGTCATTTTTTCCCCGAGGAGGCGATCTACCGGATCGACCATTATCTGGGCAAGGAAGGGGTGCAGAACATCCTTGCCCTGCGCTTTGCCAACCCCGCCCTTGAAAAACTCTGGTCGTCCGAAGCGATCGAGCATGTGCAGATCACGGCGGCGGAGACAGTCGGGGTCGGCAGTCGCGGCCCCTATTACGACGAGGCCGGCGCCCTGCGCGACATGGTGCAGAACCACCTGCTGCAGGTGCTGTGCATGGTGGCCATGGACGCCCCCGCGTCACTTCGCGCGGATGACCTGCGCAACGAAAAGCTCAAGGTGCTGAACGCCCTGCGGCCCATGACAGCCGACATGGTGCGCCAGAACGTCATTCGCGGGCAGTACACGGCAGGCCGCCTGAAAGGCGAGGACGTGGCGGGTTACACGCAGGACCTGGGCACCAAGCATACCAGCAGCACGGAAACCTTTGTCGCCATCCGCACCAAGATCCGCACCGCGCGCTGGGGCAACACGCCGTTCTATCTGCGCACCGGCAAGCGCCTGGCCACCAAGACCACGGAAATCGTGTTGCAGTTCCGCCCGCAGGCCTGGCCGATCTTTACCAACATGCCCTCACCCGGGCGGCTGGTGATCCGCATCGCCCCGCAAGAGGAACTGTCCTTCGTCATGGCGGTGCGCGATCCGGGGGCCGGGGGGCTGCGGGTGCGCAACGCCACGCTGAACATGTCCTACGAGCACAGTTTTTCCATCGCTTATCAGGACTCCTACGAACGCCTGCTGCTGGACGCCGTGCGCGGCGACCCCGCCCTGTTCATCCGCCGTGACGAGGTGGATGCGTCGTGGCGGTGGGTGGAACCCATTCTGGACACCTGGCAGCAGGGGCTGACCCCGCTTGAACCCTACCCCGCTGGCAGTTGGGGCCCCGCTTCGGCCCGCGCCCTTCTGGCCCGTGATGGCGCCCTGTGGCATGAGGACATGCTGACATGACCGATACCCCTCAAAAAAAATCCTTTCGCCTGCCCGGCGGGCCGCTGACCAAGCGCACCCTGCGCCAGCATGTCCTGCGGCGGCTGGCGCTTGTGCTGCCCCTGTCGCTGCTGATGATCGTCCTGGCCAAAAGCGGCTTCATGGACACGCTGGTGGACCGCTACACCTTCACCTCATCAAGCTGGTACGACGACACGGCGCTGATCCGGCACCTGCGCCTGCTGGTCACGCGCAATGGCATGACACATGACAAGCCGGACTGCCTGCTGTTCGTGGTGAACGGGAACGACCCGCCGACGGGATCGCGGATCGATGTCATGGAAAAACATACGGATGCCTGCCCCGGCCCCAAAGGCGAACTGCCCCGGCTGTTCACCCTGCGGGTGGACAGGATGAACCGCCTGATCCTGTCCGACCAGAATTCCCCCGGCGAATTCCATCCCCTGCCCTGACACACAAGACCCACCGCCACACCGGGGAAACCCTTACCCGTGGGCGTGAAAGGCCTTGCGCAGCGCCCGGCCACCCAGCCGTAGCGCTGCCTTGCCATGGGGCATGAACGCATAAAAGTTCAGGAATGCGTGCAGGGCCCCGGGGTAGCAGCGATAAAGCACCCGCACCCCCGCCCGCCGCAGGGCCTGGGCGTAACAATACCCTTCGTCATGCAGCGGATCGCATTGCGCGGTCACGATCACCGCTGGTGGCAGGCCCGCCAGCCCGGCAGCCAGGCCGGGGACAAAACACGGGTCGTCCCAATCTTTTTCGGCCTGGATATACTGCGCACCATACCACGCCATGGACCGGCGGGAGAGAAAATACCCCTTCGCGTAGGTCTGGTGCGACGGGAATTCCAGCTTTCCGTACAGGGTGGGGTAGTAGAGCAGTTGCAGGGCCGGCATGGGACCGCGCCCCGCCGCCCCGTCCTGCGCCAGTACGGCCGCCAGATTACCACCCGCGCTGTCCCCCGCCACCCCGACAGGGCCGCCCCAGTGCCGTGCCGACAGCGCGGCCAGCCATGCCAGCGCCGCGCGCGCATCCTCCACCGCGGCGGGAAAAGGATGTTCGGGCGCCAGACGATAATCGGGCAGAAGAACCGCGGCCCCGGACACACGCGCAAGGCGGCAGCATATCCCGTGGTGGGAATTCAGCCCGCAATGCACGAACCCCCCGCCATGCAGGTACAGGACCGCCCCGCGCACCCGGCCACGGGGCAGGAACAGCCTGGCGCGCATGGGCCCGGCCGCGCCCGGTACCCAGAGCGACACAACCTTGCGCAACGGCAGCGACGACAGGGCACAGGGGAACGATGGCGTATCCATCGCACGGCGCAGGTGCCGCAGAAAATGCGCCTGCACCTGCCCCGATAGGGCGGAGTCATCGGCCGGCCGCACGCCATGCGCATTGGTATCGGCCGCGTCAGGGTCATGCCCATGGGCAGAACTGTGCCACGGAGCGTGTACCACCTTCTTATGCCGCCTGCCGTCCTGCCACCTGAGCCAGCGCAACAACAGGCGGGACGCAAGATTGGGCCGCGCGGGTGCCCCGGACAGGTCCGCACCATGGGGTACGCCTGACAGACGTGAAGCAGGCGCGGGCGATGAAGCCTGCCCCGCAAATACGTCGGCACAGGGGCCGTGCGGCGCCGGATGAGGAACAGACGTCATGTTGAGGGACTGCGAACCATCTGACATGCCTCCAATGTAACGTTTTTTTTCGCTTCGGTCATGCCTGCTGGTGCCACCAGCCCTTGACCTGCCGCCCAAGCCGCCGCAGGGTGCGCGGGCCAGACGGTCGGACGGTCGCTGTTTCGCACATCACGTGCGGGATGGAGGAAAGTCCGGGCTCCACGGGAGAACGGTGCCGGCTAACGGCCGGCGAGGGTGACCTTAGGGAAAGTGCCACAGAAAACAGACCGCCTTCCGGGTCTGCTGCGTGGGAAACCATGGGACAGGCTGAAGGTAAGGGTGAAACGGTGTGGTAAGAGCACACCGCTCCGCTGGTAACAGGGGAGGCATGGTAAACCCCACCGGGAGCAAGACCGAATAGGAACGGCCGAAGCCCCTGTGGCTTCAGGGGTTCTCCCGCCCCGTCGTTCGGGTTGGTCGCGTGAGGCCTGCCGCAAGGCAGGTCCCAGAGGAATGATCGTCCAGGCCCTGTTCGCAGGGCCAGACAGAACCCGGCTTACAGACCGTCTGGCACCACAAACATTCCAAAACACCACAGGCAGAACCGCACCGCGCCCCCTGCGGCCAGGTCATGGGTTTTCATGGGACGGGCGATGGTCCGGCACCTGAACCGGAGCCGGGTCGGACCTTACAGCTCCATGACCGCCCTGCGAGCACCCCGTGGCCGCCCCCGCACCTTCCCCACGACACCCCATGGGCATTTATGGGCGGACCGGGGCTATTGCCACAGGGCTGCCCGCCTTTGTGCCGGTTTGTGCTTCAGCATCTCTCCACATGTTCTACTGATGTTCTGGTATTGACTCGGGCATGCGTGCGCGAACAAGAACAAAAAAAGAACAAATAACGGATCAGCTTTTATCGTCCCGATGGCCATACAATACCTCGGCTTTGGACATCATTCCGCCATGAATACTTAATTAACGGCTGTTTTCCGCCATTTTTCCCGCGTTTTTTATTTACTTCCCATACTGTCCCATGCTATCCCACGGCTGACCATAAGACATGGCAAAACGGGTTCGCTCCCCGTCCGCATGTGAGCGAAACGGCTGATTAGCAAGGACTCCGATCAGGTGGGTGTGTTCCTCGGCACGCATGAGAATCGATTCGACGCCAAGGGCCGCGTCTCGATTCCGGCCGGGTTCCGCTCAGTGCTCAGGTCCCAGCAGACGGAAGGTGACGCGATGATGATTCTCCGCCCCTCCCACACGCTGCCCTGCGTGGAGGCCTGGCCTGCCTCGGCCTTCGCGCGGCTGACCGAACCGCTCGACCGGCTGAACATGTTCTCCGACGATCATGACGACCTGGCCGCAGCCCTGTATGCCGACGCCTACCCCATGGAACCCGACCGCGAAGGGCGGATTATCCTGCCCGACTTCCTGCGCGAACACGCGGGCCTGACCCAGAGCCCGCTGGCGGCATTCATGGGGCTTGGCCGTATTTTCCAGATCTGGGAACCCGAGGCCGCCCGCGCCCGGCGGGAAGAAGCCCGCCAGCGTTCGCGCCGGGTCAGCATTCCCGCACCCGGCCGCTCCGACCCGAACGGGGAGCCCGCGTGAACGCCCAGCCTGCCCCCACCCCGCACCCCGCGCCCCGCGCCATACCGGATGCGTCTTCCACCATTGCCACGGTCGCCGGTCACGTGCCGGTCATGCTGGCCGAGGTGCTGGACTACCTGCGCCCCGCCGCGGGCGAGCGCATTCTGGACTGCACGTTTGGCGGCGGCGGATACAGCCTGGCCATTCTCAGGGCGGCGGACTGCACCGTATGGGGCATAGACCGCGACCCGGACGCCATTGCGCGCGGGCTCGCACTCAGCAATGCCCTTGCCCAGGTGGAAGGGCGCACGCGCCTGCACCTGCTGCATGGCGGTTTTGGCGCCATGGCCGACATGGTGCAGGGCGCAGGCGTGACCAGCCTTGACGGGATCGTCATGGATCTGGGCGTCTCCTCCTTCCAGCTCGATGAGGCCGAGCGCGGCTTTTCCTTCCGGCTCGACGGTCCGCTGGACATGCGCATGCAAAAAGCAGGACGCAGCGCTGCCGATCTGGTCAATGAGGCGCCCGAGCAGGAACTGGCCGACATCATCCATTTCTATGGCGAGGAACGGCACGCCCGCCGCGTGGCCCGCGCCATTGTCACCGCACGCGCGCAGGCCCCGTTCAGCACCACCACGCAACTGGCGGACCTGGTGCGCTCCGTCGTACCCCGTGACCGTGCAGGGCTGGATTCCGCCACACGCACCTTTCAGGGCCTGCGCATTGCGGTGAATGACGAACTGGGCGAGATCGAACGCGGCCTGACCCAGGCGCTGGACCTGCTGGCCCCCGGCGGGCGGCTGGTTGTGGTCTCCTTCCATTCGCTGGAAGACCGGCTGGTCAAACGGGCCATGCAGCATGCGCTGGGCAAGGATGTCAGCTTTTCGCGCCATGACCCGCGCGCAGCGCTGGCCCCGTCGGCGCAGACCGGTTTTACGGCTCTTGCAGGCAAGGCAATCCGCCCGGGCGATGCGGAATGCGCGGCAAACCCCCGCGCCCGCAGCGCCCGGCTGCGCGCCATTGCCCGGCGCGGCCCCACTGTCCCCTCGTCATCACCTTCCATCCCGGCAGAGGATTGAACCCCATGTTCCCACGTCCGTTCACGTGCTGCTGCGCCGCTCTGGCCATTGCTTCGGGGTTCTTCCTTTATACGAAAAAACACCAGACCACCGTTCTTGACCAACAGATCTCGGGCATTGTGCAGGAGACCGAGCATGTGCGGGCCCAGACCTCCATGCTGCGCACCGAGTGGGCGCTTGAAAACCAGCCTGAACGGCTGGCCCAACTGGTGACACGCCACACCACCAACCTGCACGCCATGGACCCCGCGCAGTTCGTGCGCATGGCCGATCTGGTACAGCACCTGCCCGCCGTCACCAAAGCCACGCCAACCGAGACCGCCGCACCTGCGGTGGCACTCGTGGCCGCGGCCGAAACCCGCGTGACACAGGCGCCACCCGTGCGTGACCGCGCCGATCTGGCCAGCCAGACCGTGACGGCACCCGCCTTGGTCGCCGCCGCGCACCGCGTTGCCGAACCGCATGAACATGCTCCCGTTCTGGTAGCCGACAACAGCGCCCTGCCAGCCCATGCCATGGCCCATGCACCGCTGCCTGCCCCAATGGCTGCTGCTCCCGTAGCTGCCAACGCAGCCCCCCCTGTCGCAGCCCGCCAGGCAACCTCTCTGCCGGTTCCTGCTGCCGTATCGGTCGCGGCGGCTCGCCCTGCGCCAGCCGCTGTCGCGGTGGCGATGTCTGAGGGGGCTCCCACGCCCCGCGCACCACAGGCCCGACGCCAGATTGCCGAGCGCACCCATGCACAATCCGATTCCCGACTGGATTCCATGCTGGCTGAGCTGAATGCCCCCGAACCCACGGTACAGCACCGCAAAGCAGCCGTAACCGCCGTGGCATCGACCGCGCGCGGGACGTCTGCTGCCAGCGTAACACCGGGCAGCACCCCGTACCGCGTGGCGCAGGCGGCCGATGCACCGGCGGCCATCCGCCATCCGCTGCCTGCCTCGGTGGCAAGCTGGCACCCCGCACGCACGGCCCGGACCACAATCGCCAGTGGCTATATGGAAGCGCGCGCGACTTCCGGTTATACGGGGGGCTCTCTGCTGGGCCGTGGTGGCGACAGCCTGCCGCCGCCCGTGCCGGTTACGAACTGACACTTTGTCCAATGATCGTTTTTTCAGACTGACATGGCATCACCCCCGCACGACATCCGACCACCCCATGAGGGCGGCATAACGGGGGTAAGCCCGCGCGTGCGCGCGCACCGTGAACAGATGCATGTCCGGCTGCTGGCGGTGGCCGGGGGCTTCTGCCTGCTGTTCGCCGGTGTCACGGCCAAGCTGACCCTGGCCACGGTCATCAACCCCATGGCGCCGGAAAAGCGGCAGATCGCGCCGCAGGTTCCCGACATTCCCAAAATCGACCCGCATGCGGGGCTTGCGGGCGACTTTTCGCTGCCGCAGGTGCACCGGGCCTCCATTATCGACCGTAACGGGCAGACCCTGGCGCTGTCCCTGCCCGTGGCCCAGGTTTACGCCAACCCGCAGGAACTGATCGACCCGGCGGAGATCGCCCACAAGCTCAAATCCGTCCTGCCCGACCTGAACGAGGAGGAAACCACAAAGCGGCTCTCGCGCCCCAAGCAGTTCGTGTACATCGCGCGTGACATCACCCCCCAGCAGGAACTGGCGATCAATAACCTCGGCATTCCGGGCATTTATTTCGAACCCGGCGAACAGCGGCATTACCCGCTGGGCCGCATGGCCGCCCAGATCATGGGGGCTGTGGATATTGACGACCATGGCATTGCCGGGGTCGAACGGTTTTTCGACAAACGCCTGCTGTCCAGCCACCGCCCGCTGCGCCTGTCGCTGGATATTCGCGTACAGTCCGCCGTGCGGGAAGAAGTGGCCAACGCCATGCAGACCTTCCAGGCCATTGGCGCGTGCGGCATTGTCATGGACGTGCGCACGGGCGAGGTGGTGGCCATGGTCAGCCTGCCCGATTTCGACGCCAACGGGTTCGCCCACGCCACCAACGACGAACGCTTCAACCGGGCTGTGACCGGGCTTTACGAACCGGGTTCGACCTTCAAGCTCCAGACCGCCGCCATGGGGCTTGCCACCGGTACCATCCATATCTGGGACAGTTTTTCCTCCATTCCCCTGCGGATCGGGCGCTTTACCATCCGCGACATGAAGAACGACCATTTCGCGCCCTGGCTGTCCCTGCCGGAAGTCATGGCCTATTCATCCAACCCGGCAGCGGCCCATATCGCGCTGGACGTGGGCGGCGTCAGGCAGGCCAACTGGCTGCGCGACATGGGTTTTTTCGCGCCCGTTCCCATCGAACTGCCCGAAGCCGCGCGCCCGCTGGTGCCGCGCCAGTGGGGGCTGGCCACCACCATGACCGTGGGTTTCGGCCATGGCGTGGCCGAACCGCCACTGGCCATCGTGCGCGGCACCGCCGCGACCGTAAATGGCGGCATACTGGTCAAGCCCACCCTGCTCGACACCGAGGACGGGGGCGATACGGACCCGGCGGACACCACTCCCCTGCTTTCCGGCGCACAGGCCGGAATACAGGCGGGAATACCGACCGCCGGGCTGCCGAACGGCGCAGCCAGTGCAATGGCCAACGGGACGGTGGACGCAACGCCTTATGCAACGGCGGGCGGAACACCCCGTGGGATGGCTGTCGGCCAGCAACCCGCATTGCCCGGCGCGCCTGTACCCGCGCACGCGGCGCAGGTGTCCCCCTCCGGTCCGGACGCAGTGGTAACCCCGCAGGGGCCGCGCGTCATGTCGGAGAACGTATCCGCCCTGCTGCGCCGGCTGCTGCGGCTTGACGTAACGCAGGGCACGGGGCGCACGGCGGAATCGGCCGGGTATTTCGTGGGTGGCAAAACGGGCACGGCCGAAAAGATCGGCCCGCATGGCGGCTACCTCAAGCATGTCAACATTGCCGCGTTTACGAGTATTTTCCCCATGAACGCGCCGCGCTACGCGGTGTATGTCATGCTGGACAGCCCGCAGGCCACACCCCAGACCCATGGCTGGACCACCGCGGGCTGGAACGCGGCCCCCACCGTGTCCAAGATCGTGTCGCGGATCGGCCCCATGCTCCAGATTTTTCCCGACATGGCGCACGCAGCCCAGATCGATGCGCAACTGGCCCTGCCCATGCACCCGTCCGTACCGCGTGGCGTCCGACCGCTCGGCCCCGGCAACGACCCCGGAGACCCCCGCAACCAGGCCATGGAACAACGTGCCGCAAAAACGAGCGCATCCAGGGCGACCGGCAAACAGGTTCTGGCAGACCGCCGAAAATCCAGCCAGGAGACGCTATCCGAATGAGTCTGCCGCTTTCCAGTCTGTTACTTGCGGCTGACCTGCCGCCAACCGGGCAGGACGACATATCTGTCAGCGCCATAACGGCCGACAGCCGGGATGTACGGCCCGGCACGCTGTTCGCGGCCCTGCCCGGCGTAAAAACAGACGGTCGCGACTATATCGGGCAGGCGGTGGAACGTGGGGCCGTGGGCATTGTCGCCCCCGAGGGCACGCAATGGCCGCGGGGCGTTGCCTTGCGCCCGCTTGTTTGCGCCCCCAGCCCGCGCCACGCGCTGGCCAGGATGGCCGCAGCCCTTGCCGGACCGCAGCCCGGCTGCCTGGTTGCCGTGACCGGCACCAACGGCAAGACCAGCACCACGGATTTTCTGCGCCAGATCTGGACCCTGCAGGGCCACAAGGCGGCTGCCATCGGCACGCTGGGCCTGACGGGGCTTGAAGACATGCCGCCGGGGGCAGCCCCCATTACCATGCCGCACCTGACAACACCCGACCCGGTAGCCCTGGCCAACGGCCTTGCCGCGCTGGAACGGCTGGGCGTGCACCATGTCGCGCTTGAAGCGTCATCCCACGGGATCGCACAGGAACGTCTTGACGGGCTGGTGCTGAGTGCCGGTGCTTTCACCAACCTCACGCGTGATCATCTGGACTATCACGGCACGCTGGAAGCTTATCGCGAGGCCAAGCTTGGCCTGCTGCGCACCCTTTTGCCAGAAGGGGCATTGGCCGTTGCCAACGCGGACATGGACCCCACGACGCTTGAAGCCATAAAGGACATAGCCAGCGTACGCAGGCTCAGGCTGCGCACGGTGGGGGAAAACGGTGCCACGCTGCGGCTGCTGAACCAGCGTGCCCTGCCCGTGGGGCAGGAACTCAGCCTGGACTGCAACGGGCAGAAAATGAACGTCTCGCTGGCGCTGCCTGGGCGTTTCCAGGCCGACAACGCCCTGCTGGCCGCATGCCTGGCGGCGGAGGACGAATCCGAACTGCCCGCAATTCTTGGCATGCTGCCCCTGCTCCAGGGCGTGCGCGGGCGCATGGAACGCGCCGCCGTGCTGCCCGGCGGGGCCTGCGCCTATGTCGATTACGCTCACACGCCCGACGCTCTGGCCCGGCTTCTGGCGTCGCTACGCCCGCATGCACGGGGCAAGCTGGTTGTGGTGTTCGGCGCGGGCGGCGACCGTGACAGGGGCAAGCGCCCGCTCATGGGGCAGGAGGCGCTGCGCGGGGCGGATATCGCCATTATTACCGACGACAACCCCCGCTCGGAGAACCCGGCCGCCATCAGGGCCGATATATGGGCCGGGGCGCCAAGCGCGCTCGAAATCGCGGACCGACGCACCGCCATTGCCGAAGCACTGGCCCTGCTCGGCCCCGAAGACGTGCTTGTGGTCGCAGGCAAGGGCCATGAACAGGGGCAGATCATCGGCACCGAGACCCTGCCCTTTGACGATGTTGACGTGATCAGAACACTTGCGGGGCAGGCATGACGGTTTTATGGACCCGCGCGGAATTGCAGGCCGCGACCGGCGGGCGTTTCATGGGCCGGCAGGTCGACCGGTTCAGGAACGACTGCGCGGCAGAGATCACGGGTATTTCCATCGACACCCGCACCCTGCGCACGGGCGACCTGTTCATAGCCCTCAAGGGCGATAGCAGCGACGGCCACGCCCATATCGCCACCGCACTGGAAAAAGGCGCCGCCGCTGTCATGGCGCATGACGGCGGCGGTCTGCACGATGCCCGGATCCTGCTGGTGGACGACACCATGGCGGGCCTGCAGCACCTGGCGCTGGCCGCGCGCGCGCGCTTTGCGGGCAAGGTGGTCGCAATCACCGGCAGTGTGGGCAAGACCACCACCAAGGACATGCTGCGGCTGTGCCTGCAGGCGACCGGCCCCACCCATGCGGCCGAAGCATCCTACAACAACCACTGGGGCGTGCCGCTGACCCTTGCCCGCCTGCCGCGTGACGCAGCCTTCTGCATCAGCGAAATCGGCATGAACCACCCGGGCGAAATCCTGCCGCTGGCCCGCATGGTCCGCCCCGATGTGGCTGTCATCACCACCATCGGTTCGGCGCATCTGGGGCACATGGGCAGTCTGGACGCCATTGCGCGCGAGAAAGCCTCCCTTATGGCCGCCCTGCCCGCAGGGGGGATCGCCATTATTCCCGATGACGCCCATGGGCCCGATATTCTGGCCCATGCGGGCCAGCAGGCCGGGGCCGTGTTATGGCCGGCAGGCACTGGTGCCCATAGTGCGGCACGTCTGACACAACTGCGCACAGGGGCCGATGGATCGGACTTTACAGTCGTGTTCGCCGGCCCGGCTGCCAGGCCCGATGTTGCCGTGCATCTGGCGGCCCCCGGCCTGCACCTGGTACGCAACGCCGTGGCCGCACTGGCCGCCTGCGCCGCCGTGGGCGCGAATGTCCAGGCCGCCGCAGCCGCCCTTGGCGCGTTCGAACCCGGCAAGGGGCGCGGCGCGCTGACACGGATTGCGGGTGGCGACATCACCCTGCTGGACGAAAGCTATAATGCGTCCGCGGCTTCTGTGCGGGCCGCGCTGGACGTGCTACGCCACATTCCGGCCAGCCGCCGCATTGCCGTTCTGGGCGACATGCGCGAGCTGGGTGATTTTTCAACCACGGAGCATGGCACCCTGGCCGAACCGGCCGCCCTGTCTGCCGATCTTGTTTTTTGCTGCGGACCCCATATGAAAACCCTTTTCGAGGCACTGCCTCCAGACCGTCGCGGTGCCTGGGCCCCTACAGCCGCCGCCCTGGCCCCCCATGTCTGCGCGGCGCTTAGAAAAGGAGACGCCATTGTGGTCAAAGGCAGCCTTGGCAGCCGCATGCGCGACGTAATCGGCACCCTTGAGGCCCTTGGCCCGATGGGAGAAGGCTGATGCTGTATATGCTGGCGTCCGACGCCATCCATAGCGGGCATGTCACGCTGCTGAACCTGCTGCGCTACATTTCCTTCCGGGCGGGTTGCGCGTGCCTGACAGCACTTGGCCTGAGCCTGCTGCTGGGCAGACCCTTCATTGCTCAGTTGCGCCGGATCCAGCGCGGTGGCCAGCCCATTCGCGCCCTGGGGCCTGAACGCCACATTGTGGAAAAAGCGGGTACCCCGACCATGGGTGGCGTGCTGATCCTGATCGCGCTCAGCGTCTCCATGCTGCTCTGGGGCGACCTTCAGAACGGGTTCGTCTGGGCCGTGTGGCTGACCACGCTGGGTTTTGGCGCGATCGGATTCATGGACGATTACCGCAAACTGACCCGGCGCAACACGGACGGGCTTTCCAAACGCGCACGGCTGGGGGGCGAATTCGCAATTTCGCTCGTATGTGGCGTGTGGCTCCAGTCCCTGATGCCGCCTGACCTTGCCAACCAGCTTGCCTTTCCTTTCGCCAAGGACCTGCTGCTGCCGCTGGGTATTCTCTTTCCCGTGTTCGCCATGATCGTCATTGCCGGTTTCGGCAACGCCGTAAACTTTACCGACGGGCTGGACGGGCTGGCCATAGGGCCGGTGATTATCGCAGCCCTTGTCTTTGCCATTCTGTCCTATCTGGTGGGCAACCACGTCTTTGCCGACTACCTGCAGGTGCATGCGGTGCCCGGCACCGGCGAGCTTGCCGTGTTCTGCGCGGCCCTTGTGGGTGCGGGGCTCGGGTTCCTGTGGTTCAATGCGCCCCCGGCCTCGGTCTTCATGGGGGATACGGGTTCGCTCTCGCTGGGGGGAGCGCTGGGGTCGCTGGCCGTGGCCATCAAGCATGAACTGGTTCTTTGCATTGTCGGCGGGCTATTCGTGGTGGAAACCCTGTCGGTCATTATCCAGGTGTCCTGGTACAAACGCACCGGCCGACGGGTGTTCCTGATGGCGCCTGTCCACCACCATTTCGAAAAGAAAGGCTGGGCCGAGCCCAAGATTGTCGTGCGGTTCTGGATCATTTCCATCGTGCTGGGCATGTGCGGCCTGGCAACGCTGAAACTGCGATGAGCACTTTTTCCCCCACGCTGTTTGCGGGCAAGCGGTTCGCCGTGTTCGGGCTGGGCCGCAACGGCCTGCCCGTGGTGCGCACCCTTGCGGCCTGCGGGGCCAGCGTACAGGCATGGGACGACGGGGAAGCCGCACGCCACGCACTGGCCACGCATATTGCCGCATCGCTCCATGGCGCGGGCGATATCGCGCTATGGCCCTTCGATACGCTGGACGGGTTCGACGCGCTGATCCTCTCACCCGGCATTGCGCATTATCTGCCCGCCCCGCACCCGATCGCGCTGATGGCGCAGGCCGCGGGCGTTCCTGTCCTGAGCGACGCCGAACTGCTGTACCAGGCCGTGCGCCTGTCTAGCAGCAAGGCCCGTTTTGCAGGGATTACCGGCACCAACGGCAAGTCCACCACCACGGCCCTGCTGGCCCATATCCTGTCAGGGTCCGGGGTGCCGGTGGCTGCGGGCGGTAACCTTGGGCCGGCAGCGCTCAGCCTGCCGCTCCTGCCCGATCATGGCGTGTACGTGCTGGAAATGTCGTCCTACATGCTGGAACGGCTGACGACCCTGCGCTTCGATACCGCCTGCCTCCTGAACCTGACCCCCGACCATCTTGACCGCCACGGCGACATGGCCGGCTACACACGCGCCAAATGCGAGATTTTTGCCCGCCAGACCGCGCAGGATCAGGCCGTGATCGGCATGGACGACGCGCTCTGCACAGCACTTGCCGCCACACTGGCCAAAGGCCCCGCCCGGTGCGAAACCATTTCCGGCTCCGACCCGGCCTGTTCCTATTACGGGCATGACGGCGCGATCTGGCATGACGGAGGAGCCGTAGCGCAGCCTGGCCCTGCCCTGCCCGGCACCCATAATGCCCAGAACGCGGCCGCCGCGCTGGCCATGGCGCATTTTCTTGGCGTTGCGGATGCCCAGGCGGCACAGGGTGTGCTCTCCTTCCCCGGCCTGCCGCACCGCCAGCAGCGCGTGGCCCAGTGCGCGGGCGTGACATTCATCGACGACAGCAAGGCCACCAACGCCGATGCCGCCGCCCGGGCCCTAGGCTGTTACGACCGGCTGGTCTGGATTGCCGGGGGCATGGCCAAAGCGGGCGGCATTGCCACGCTGGCACCCTATTTCGGGCGTATTGTTCATGCCTACCTGATCGGGCGGGACGCGGCTTTGCTGGCTGCCACGCTGGAGGACCATGGCGTGGCGTATACTGTGGCGGAAACGCTGGAAAACGCGGTGCCCGCAGCCTACCAGCAAGCCAGCGAGACCGGGGTGCCGGTTGTGCTGCTGTCCCCTGCCTGCGCCAGTTTCGACCAGTTTTCGGGGTTCGAGGCACGGGGGGCCCGTTTCGCGCAGCTGGCCCAGGAGGTCTGCGCGCAGTATACGGACGAAACAGGAGCGTGACCCATGGCCGGTTATTCCCGCACCGATGACTCGCCTTTTGGCCGCTGGTGGCGCCATGTCGACCGCACCACCCTTGTCTGCACCTTCATTCTGATCGGCTTCGGCTATATTCTCATGCTGGCGGCAAGCCCCGCCGTTGCGGTGCGCATTGGTGCATCGCGCAACATGTTCATTTTCAAGCAGGTCGCGTTCCTGACGCTGGCCGGGCTGATCGTGGTCAGTGTCTCCATGCTGTCGCGCCGGGCCGTGCTGCGCCTCTCGCTAGTGGGGGGGGCGCTCATGCTTGGGGCCACGGCCCTTACCCTTGTGCACGGCATCGAAATCAAGGGGGCGCGGCGCTGGATCGCGCTGCCCATGATGTCGCTCCAGCCATCCGAGTTTCTCAAGCCCTGCTTTGCCGTGGTGACGGGGTGGCTGCTTGCGCAGCGGCGGGTAGCGGGGCTGATACCCGGCATGCTGGTCAGTTTCGCGCTGTTCGGGGTCATTGTGCTGCTGCTCAAGTCCCAGCCCGATATCGGCATGCTTACGGTCATTACCGCGGTATTTCTTGCCCAGCTTTTTGTGAATGGGTTGAACCTGATTTTTGTAGGCATGGGCTTTGCGGGCATGATCGGGGCGGGCGTGGGGGCGTTTTTCATTTTCCCGCATGTGCGTTCACGCGTTGAGCGCTTTCTCCACCCCGACGTGGGCGACCACTACCAGATCGACACCGCCATGCGTGCCTTTGGCAATGGTGGCCTGCTGGGCCGTGGCCCGGGAGAAGGCCGCGTCAAGGACCTGCTGCCCGACGCCCATGCGGATTTCGTGTTCGCCGTGGCTGGCGAGGAATACGGTCTGGTCATCTGCGCGCTGATTATTACCGTATTCGGCATTATTGTCGTGCGCACCCTGCTGCGCCTGATCCGTGAGGACGATCCTTTCGTGGTTATTTCCACCGCGGGCCTGGTAACGGGCTTCGGCCTTCAGGCGTTCGTCAACATGGCGTCCAGCCTGCACCTTATCCCCACCAAGGGCATGACGCTGCCATTCATCTCCTATGGCGGGTCTTCCGCCATGTCGGTGGCGCTGGCCATTGGCATGGTGCTTGCCCTCACGCGGCGGCAGCCCGGACTGGAAACCCGCAAGATCAGCTCTTTGTTTCGCTAGGCCATTATGCCTCACCAGATCCCCCGATAGTAGCTGAGATGTAACCCACATTGGGGGCCCGGCGAGGGAGCCGCAGGTGTCGTCGATAGAATCAACTGCGCAGGAGCAAGATAGGTCCCGTCGTCATGTCAGGATGCCGGGTCAATCCTTCTCCGACGCATGATCGGTCGTTTTTCCATGCGATCCGATAACGTGCGAAAAGCGCCCCGATGTGCCGACGCAGCAGGCCATACATTAAAATCGTCTGCGCACATCATCACATGCACGCCAAAATAGCATTATCTGAAAGATGATGCAGATATCCCGGCACCGGAAAACGCACTGAGCTATGACATTGGGTTTCCTGGGCTAGGGTAGGCGTGCTGATAGACCACTCAACATTACCAGCTTCATAAAGTAGCCCTTTGATTGACCATGGAACCAAGAAGGTTGAGCCAGAATAAGTCGCTAAGTCAGGCACTACCGAAAGGGAAGCTGGAGGTTGATTCTGAGTAAGAATTTTCACATCCTTGATCAAGGACCATGCGACGCTCATATCCCAGCGGTTTTGCTTAAGCTGTTTTGTCAGGAAATCATTGCATATCATCATGGAATGCAAGGAAAAAGCGAACATAACCCCGGCCAGAACCCGATTGAATGCATCAGAAATGCCACAGATCCAGACAACCCACAACGCGATAATAAAATGGATGCCGAGCAATGTTCGTGGCGTAGGCTCCCAACGCTCCAGAATGGAAAGAGGCAGCAGAACAAGTGCGTATAAAGCCAACACAGCTAAAAAGATCAAGCTGACAGACATGCCGCGCTTTAAAAAAGCCAGCATACTCAAACCAACCAACACAACAGCGAAACAGATTTTTACACTCGCATACTGCAAATTGAGAGCCAGAATGAATTTTGTTATGTCATATATATCGTGAAGCCTTTGCGGAATACCCGAAAAATGCAGTAGAGCACCTCTCTGATCCCAGTCATTTTCTCCAGCAAGATGCTTGGTCGCTGCAAAAAGAATTACATAAAGTACAACACTCCCCAAAGGAGCAGCAAAAGCCTTCGCGACAAAAGCAAACGAAAGTCTGGTGCCTTCGTAATTCTCTTTGATAAGAAGAAATGCTGGATAAACAAAAACAAAGATAATAAAAATCTGATAACAACCAAGAGCAAGCGCAGAAAAAATAGCAGAAAATAATATAGTTACAGAATTAGTTTGCCGAGACATATATTTTTCATGGTAATATATACCACACACAATAAATGCAAAACCAAACCCTGTATTGAAAGCAGCTTCCCGATAATTCAGCAGGGTCACCATAAAGGGACTGGAACCAATATAGGTACCCGCCGAAGCCAAAAGCCAACGGTTGAAGGTTTGGGGTGTACAGCTATAAAGAATATAAGTAATCAAAAACGAATAAAGCAATAAAGCTAGACATTCAAATCCAAAGCCTACATTGAACATACTCAGATGTAGAGAGTTCATGCAATGGACGATAAACCCTTCTGTAAAACGCCCTTGATTGAGAAAAAAGGCCGTAGGAAGAAATGTCCGACCTGTCAGAAAATCATCCGGCGTGTAACCAGGAAGCAAGACCTGCCCAAAACTCAATAATGATGAAGAAAAAACTATTAAAAATAATACAATAAATGGCTTTTCTGTCATTTTCTGCATGATCTTTTAATCCCATTGTCTTTATTTTATGTAGAATAACGCCACACAAAGAAAAATATATGATGCCATTTAAAAGCAATAGAAACCTTTTAAGCATCTGAAATAGAGAGCATATTTACTTGGCCTGATAAATCTTTCTTACCAAATATATAGGTCGCTGCTTTGTTTCCATATAAATACGACCAATATACTCTCCCAGCATGCCAATACTGACAATCTGAATGCTACCAAAGAATGTTACGGCAAAGAAGATTGAGGCATAGCCCGGCACAGAATTTCCAAGCAACAGCGTTCGTCCCACAATAAACAAGCCATAGAACAATGCACAAATCGCCCCAACAGTGCCAAGATAGGTCCAGGCGCGGATCGGAAGGGTCGAAAAACTGGTCAGACCTTCAAGGGCGAAATTCCACAAGGCCAAGCCTGAAAATTTGGTTTCACCAGCGTGGCGTGCGGCGCGTACATAATCCAGCGTGACCGTGCGGAAACCGACCCACGCATACAGCCCTTTCATGAAGCGCTGACGCTCCGGAAGCCGCTGGAGCGCGTCGACGACACATCGGTCCATCAAGCGAAAATCCCCGACATTGGAGGGGATTTTGATCTTGGATAGTCTGTTATGCAGGGAATAGAACCATGACGCCGTCAGGCGTTTAGCCGCACTGTCCGATGACCGGTCCAAGCGTCGCCCCAGCACGACTTCAGCGCCGTTTTTCCATGCGTCTATCATATCTGGAATGAGTTCGGGCGGATCCTGCAAATCGGCGTCAATGACAATGACAGCGGAACCAGTCGCGGCATCAAGACCGGCCGTCATGGCGGCCTCTTTCCCGAAATTGCGGGATAACTCAACAATCCTGAACTGACGATCCCGCTCGGATAGCGCAATCAGCCGCTGGAGAGTATTATCTCGGCTACCATCATCAACACAGACGATTTCCCACTCTGTACCAGGAATGGCAGCGAGAACAGGCATGATGGTGCGTGCGAAGAGGTCAATACTTTCCCCTTCATTATAAAACGGCACAACCAAGGAGATAAGACTTGACATTGGCGAACTGTGATCCACACTCATAATGCATCAAGAATTTCCACATTGTGAAAACACCTTGATTTAACAAATAATATGTTTTTTCCTTTATTTTGGAAATAGATAAATTGCTCATACACAGAGTAATGCCCAATCACCTACCTCGCAAATGACCGTGCTTACTTCGTGACGCCACCTTCCTGATTACCCCGCCTACATTCAGCATCACACGACCTCCATAGATATCCGCTCTGGGCCATCATATGCGTGGATGCGAAAAAAAAATGTCGGGACATATCGATGCTTCGATCGGCAATATCAGTGACAAGCAAGCAGACATCCAGACAGGAACAGTGAACGTTTTCTATATAATGCCCGCTGGCACGGGGGCTACACTCCCTTGACCCAGGCTGAACAGGTCTTTCATGCAGCATGGATGCCATCGCGATTTCATAGCCCGATCACGCGATCCATGACTATCATGTTCAGCAAATCCGACACAGTTCAGCCACATCAATCGGCTTTAAACAGACAGGCCCCGGTGGGAGACAAACCCGCCGTGGAGAAAGCAGGCGCTTTACCAGCATTGCGGCGGCTCCACATCCGGTCCCGGTTGCAATGTCCAAGGCGCCCCGCTATGCCTGATCCAGGCGCGGTCGCCCCCGATCCGGGCGTTCCTGCTGAGCCATTTCTGCGCCACGTCGTGGGTAATTTGGGGTGACAAAGGTGACGGGTGGTGACATAAAAATCCATCAATTCCAGCGCCATAGATGCACGAGCGCCTGCGCCTTTCGCCCCGAGTCCGCGCTCATGCCGCCCCAACCGGGTGGCGCGCGGGCGGGCGGCTTTGTCACCACAATCAGACACTGGCGGTTGGTATGAGGCCCTGTACCATTGTTATCGCGGCTGGCGGCACAGGGGGGCATTTTTTCCCTGCCGAGGCACTGGCCGAAACACTGGCAGCCCACGGGCACACGCTCATCCTCATGACCGACGAACGCGCGGGCAGACGGACAAGCGGCGTATTCGCAAAAGGGGCGCAGTATGTACTGCCCGGTGCGGGCGTTGCCGGGCGCGGCCCGGTGCGGGCTATCCGCGCCGGTCTGGTCCTGCTGCGCAGCGCCTACAAGGCAAGGGCCATCCTGCGCGATATCCGGCCCGACGCGGTGGTGGGCTTTGGGGGCTACCCCTCCGTGGCCCCAATGCTGGGGGCGCGCATGCTGGGCCGCAAGCACCCCCGGCTGATCATCCATGAAGGCAACGCCGTGCTGGGCCGCGCCAACGCCGTGCTGTCGCGCTTTGCCGATGTCATCGCGACATCCTTCCCCATTGTGGCCAAGCTGCCCATCGGCTCGCCCACGGTGCTGACCGGCATGCCCGTACGGCCGGCCATTGCCGCCCTTGCGGGTGAGCCCTGGTCCCCTCCGGCCGAGCGGATCAACCTGCTGGTGTGGGGCGGGTCACTGGGGGCGCGCGTGTTTTCGCAGGTGGTGCCAGCGGCCCTGGCCCGCCTACCCGACGACATGAAAGCCCGCCTGCACGTCACCCAGCAGGCCCGGGCGGATGACGTGGACAGCGTGCGCGCCGCCTACGCCCAGACGGGCATTGCCGCGCGGGTCGAACCTTTTCTGAACGACGTGCCGGACCTGCTGCGCACCGCGCACCTGGTGATCGGGCGGGCCGGCGGGTCTTCGGTGGCGGAAATCACCACGGCCGGGCGCCCTTCCATTCTGGTTCCGCTGCCTATTGCCGCGAGCGACGAACAGACCGAAAACGCGCGGGCCGTAACCGAGGCGGGCGCGGGATGGATGATCCGCCAGCCCGATTTTACGCCCACCACGCTTGCCGCCCATCTGACGGACCTGTTCCACACGCCGGATGACCTTGCGCGCGCCGCCACGGGAGCAGCCAGCCTGGCCCGCCCGGACGCCGCCCAGAACCTCGCCAATGTAGTAGAAGAATGCCTCCAGTTTTTTCCATTTCCTGCGCACCCAGCCTCCAGCGGGGAGAAGACACGCCCATGAGAGCCCTCCCTCTTTCCATCGGGACCATTCATTTCGTCGGGATCGGCGGGATCGGCATGTCCGGCATTGCAGAGGTGCTGCACCTGCTGGGCTATAGCGTGCAGGGCACCGACATTGCCGAAAGTGCCAATGTCAAACGCCTGCGGGCAACGGGTATTCCCGTCACCATCGGGCATAATGCCGACAATCTGGGCAGCGCGCAGGTTGTCGTGATTTCCACCGCCGTCAAGCGTGACAACCCCGAGGTGGTGGCTGCCCGCGCGCGGCTGATCCCGGTTGTGCGCCGGGCGGAAATGCTGGCCGAACTCATGCGCCTGCGCTGGGCCGTGGCAGTTGGCGGCACGCATGGCAAGACAACGACCACAAGCCTTGTCGCTGCCGTGCTGGAAGCCGCAAAGCTGGACCCGACGGTTATCAACGGCGGCATTATCGAGGCCTACGGCACCAACACCCGCATGGGCAAAGGCGACTGGATGGTGGTGGAAGCCGACGAAAGCGATGGCTCCTTCCTGCGCCTGCCCTCGGTCATTTCCGTTATCACCAACATGGACCCTGAACATCTGGACCACTGGGGCACGGCCGAAGCGATGGAAGCGGGTTACGACCAGTTCGTCTCCAACGTGCCGTTCTACGGGTTTGCGGTGCTGTGCATCGACCATCCGTCCGTGCAGCAGATGATCCCGCGCCTGTCCGACCACCGCATTGTCACCTACGGGTTTTCGCCCCAGGCCGATGTGCGGGCCGAAAAAGTGATAACCGACAAGCTGGGCGCAACGTTCGAGGTCACGCTGACCGACCGCGTGACCCGCCGCACCCGCAAGGCCGGGCCATTCCGCCTGCCCATGCTGGGGTCGCACAACGTGCAGAACGCCCTTGCCGCCATTGCCGTCGCCACCGAAATGGATATCAGCGACGACGTGATCCGTTCCGGCCTGGCCAGTTTCCGGGGTGTGAAGCGCCGCTTCACCCGCACGGGCGAGACGGCAGGCATTACCGTGATCGACGATTACGGCCACCACCCGGTCGAAATCGCCGCCGTGCTCAAGGCCGCGCGGCAGGCGGGGGCGAACCATGTCATCGCGGTCATGCAGCCACACCGCTATTCGCGCCTGAAAACGCTGTTCTCGGATTTCTGCGCCTGCATGAACGACGCGGATACCGTGATCGTGAGCGATGTCTACGCCGCGGGCGAAGACCCCCTGCCCGAAGCCAGCCGCGACAAGCTGATCGAAGGCCTGCGCGAACGCGGGCACCGTTCGGTAGTGCCGCTTTCCAGCCCGGAGCACCTGCCGGAAATGATCAATGCCATCGCCAAACCCGGTGACTACGTGGTGTGCCTGGGGGCAGGCACCATCACCCACTGGGCACAGGCCCTGCCTGCCCAGCTTGCCGCCCTGAAAGCGCAGAGCAAAGGCGGCAGCGCGGCATGAACACCCCTGCCCCCGGCGTGCCGGCCACGGCTAACACCACGCTGGACGCCCCGATCCTGAACGACATGGTGCGCCACGCGTTCGATACGGCACGCGGGCGGCTGACCCCGCAGGCCCCCCTTGGCGCGCGCACGTGGTTCCGCGTCGGGGGTGCTGCCGAATGGCTCTACCAGCCGGCCGATACGCAGGATCTGGCCGATGTGCTGGGCCGCCTCTCCCCCGAACTGCCCGTGACCACGCTGGGGGCCTGCTCGAACGTCATCATCCGTGATGGCGGGCTGGACGGTATTGTGATCCGCCTTGCCCGTGGCTTTGCCGATATCGCGGTGGAGGCTGACGGCATTGTAGCGGGCAGCGCCTGCCTGGATGCGACCGTTGCCGAACACGCGGCGCAGGCAGGACTGGCCGGGCTGGAGTTTCTGGCGGGTATTCCCGGCTCCATCGGCGGGGCGGTACGCATGAACGCGGGGGCTTACGGGTCCGACATGGCCGCCGTGCTGGACTGGGCGGAGGTCATGACCCGCGACGGCGCCCTGATCAGACTCGATAACGCGACCCTGCGCTTTGGCTACCGCCGTTCCGGCCTGCCCGAAGGGGCCGTAGTGGTCCGCGCCCGCCTGCACGCCACCCCGGACGACAAGGCCGAAATCGCACGCCGTATCGCGGGCGTTCGCGCCGCGCGTGAAGGGTCTCAGCCCGTACGCGCCCGCACGGGTGGTTCCACCTTCCGCAACCCCGATCCTTCGGTCACCACACGCAAGGCATGGGAACTGATCGATGCGGCAGGGTGCCGGGGCCTGCGCCGGGGCGATGCGCAGGTCAGCGAAAAACACTGCAACTTCCTTATCAATCTGGGCGGCGCATCCGCCGCCGACCTCGAAGGGCTGGGGGATGAGGTGCGCGAACGCGTGGCCCAGCATTCGGGCGTAAGCCTGCATTGGGAAATCAAGCGGCTTGGCAGAATGGAGACAACACCCCGATGACGGCCCCCATGACATCCGCAAAACGTATAACCGTGCTGATGGGCGGCCTGTCATCCGAACGCGAAGTCAGCCTGCGTTCGGGCCAGGGTGCGGCCGAGGCCCTGGCCAGCCTGGGCCATGTCGTCAGCACGCTGGACCCCGGGGCCGATCTTGCGGGCCTGGTCACCAGCCTGGCAGAGCAGAAGCCCGACGTGGTGTTCAACGCCCTGCATGGCCGCTTTGGCGAGGATGGCTGCATTCAGGGCATACTGGACTGGATGGGCCTGCCCTACACGCATTCCGGCGTACGGGCTTCGGCCACGGCCATGAACAAGGCCGCCGCCCGGCAGGTGTTTCTGGCAGCCGGCCTGCCTGTGGCCGAAGGCCGCGTGATCGACATTGCCGAACTGGCGGAAAAAGACCCCCTGCCCACGCCTTATGTGGTCAAGCCCGTGTGCGAAGGGTCGTCCGTGGGGGTGTCCATTATCCGCCCCGGCTCCAATGCCCGCCCGGCCATCGTGCGGGACTGGACATTCGGCCCCCAGGCTCTGGTGGAGCGCTTTATTCCGGGGCGGGAAATCACGGTCGGGGTCATGGGCACGCGCGCGCTGACCATAACCGACATCACCCCCAGCGCCGACGGCCACGATTTTTACGACTATACCGCCAAATACGCGGCTGGCGGGTCGCGCCATGTCCTGCCGGCCCAGATCGCCCCCAGGGTCGCGCAACAGGCCCTGGAAGTCGCCGTGGCGGCGCATCAGGCGCTGGGCTGCACGGGTGCATCCCGCGCGGACTTCCGGCTGGACGACACGACCGCCACGCCAGAACTCATCCTGCTTGAGGTCAACACCCAGCCGGGCATGACCGCGACATCGCTGCTGCCCGAACAGGCAGCCTATTGCGGCATTTCGTACCCGGAACTGTGCAACTGGCTGGTTGAGCAGGCCGCCTGCCGCACATGAGGCCAAGCACCCCACCGGACCGTCCTTCGCGCCTGAAGCTGTTTCTGAAACGGCAGAAGCAGCTTGTACGGCCCTTGGCGGGGTTGATCGTGCTGGCGGCACTGGGCGGGGTCGCTTACAGGGCGCTCCAGCTCCCGTCCATGCAGCAGAAGCTGGCCCCGCTGCAGAACAGGCTGCTGGGCACCAATGCCCTGCGGGTTACCTCCATCACCATTGAAGGCGCGCAACTGACCGACGAGGCCGCCATACGCCGCGCCCTTGCCATTTCGGTCGGGGACCCGGTGCTCAGCTTCAGCGTCTCGGCGGCGCGGGAACGGCTGAACGCCCTGCCCTTTATCGACCATGTCAGCGTGGCCCGCCACCTCTCGGGCGAGATCGACGTGTCCATTGTCGAACGCCCACCCTATGCCGTGTGGCAGCATCAGGGCCATTTTACGCTCATCGACCGTCAGGGCCAGCCGGTACCGGACCAGGGGGCCAATGGCAAGGATGCCCAGGCCTTTACAAAACTGCCATTGGTCGTGGGCGACGGCGCGAACGAAGCCGCAACATCCCTGATAGACATACTGGCGGCCGAACCGGACCTGAAAGCGCGGGTCACGGCGGCGGTGCGCGTCAGCAACCGCCGCTGGAACCTGACCCTGCGCGACGGCGCGACCGTGCTGCTGCCCGAGGGGGAAGAAGCCCCGGCCATTCACCGCCTGATGCAACTGAACACCACAACGCAGTTGCTGGACCGCCCCGTGGCGTTTATTGACATGCGCCTGCCCGACCGGCTGACAGTGCGCGAACGCCCCCCGGCCAGAGATCCGCAGGCCATCCCGGACACGCAGGCCGACGGTCCCGCAACGCCCCCCACGGACGGCGCCACAGTGGATACCTCCGGAGGAGCCAGCACCCACCCCGCGGCCCCGACGGGTGAAGCCCAGGCCAGACCACCCCACCCACCGGCGAAAGCCGCCCGGAAAACAGCAGCGGAGGATACACAGAATGAATGACGCGGCGCGTTCACCCTCTCCGTCCGACCTGTCCGAACGGCTGCAACGCAAACGCGGCGCGGCCCCGGCCAGCCTGTCGCTGCATGTGGGCGGGGCGGAAGGCGCCGTGCCCCTGCCACCCAGCGAAAAAAAGCGCCACGTGCCGCAATGGCGCAGCGGCTACACGGCGGTACTCGATATCGGGTCCAGCAAGATCACCTGCCTGATCGGCAAGGGGGAGCCCAATGGCACCCTGCGCGTGACAGGGTATGGCTGGCGCAAGTCGGCGGGTGTGCGCAACGGCGCCATTACCGAACTGCGCGAGGCCGAAGCCGCGATCCGGGCAACCGTGGCGCAGGCCGAAACCATGGCCGAACGCCCCATAGACAAGGTTGTGGTCAACCTGTCCTGCGGGCATCCGGCCAGCCGCCTGTTCAATGTCCACTGGCCCATTGGCGGGCGCGTGGTCAGTGAAGCCGACATCCGCCGCGTCGTGACCGAAGGACGCGTGCAGGCCGCAGTCCAGGGGCGCGAGGTCATTCATACCCTGCCCATAGACTTCACGGTCGACGATACCGAAGGCGTGTCCGACCCCAGGGGGCACCTGTGCGAAACACTGCGCGCGCGGCTGCACATCATCGATGCCGCGACCACCGCCCTGCTCAACCTCGAAACCGTGCTGGCCCGCACAGAACTGAAAATGGAGGCCCTTGTGTCCTCCCCCCTCGCGTCCGGCCTGTCGGTGCTGGACGCGGATGAGCGCGACCTGGGCACCACGGTGGTGGATATGGGCGGGGGCACCACGTCCCTTGCTGTTTTTGGGGAAGGGCAGTTGCTGCACACCGCCCAGATCGGGGTGGGCGGGCTGCATGTCACGCGCGATATAGCGCGCGGGCTGAGCACATCGCTCGACAATGCCGAACGGCTCAAGACCGTTTACGGCAGCGCCGACCTCGCCACCGATGTAGAGGACGACGTGCTGACTGTCGAATTGCTGGGTAACGACGTGCCGCAGTTCGAACAGATCTCCCGCGCGCAGCTTGGCCGTATCATCCGCCCGCGCATGGAGGAAACGCTGGAACTCGTGCGCGAGAAACTGGATGGCGCCGGACTTGGCATGGCCGCGGGCGGGCGCATCGTGCTGACAGGGGGCGGATCGCTCCTTGACGGCATACGCCCCCTGGCCGAACGCATTCTGGGCGCCCCCACCACAGTCGGGCGCGCGGGGGGGACCGGCTTCACCCGTTCGGTGCGCATGGGCAGGCCCAAACACATTGTCGGCCTTCCCGAAAACACCGCAGCAGCAGCCGGTTTTGCAACCGTTGCGGGGCTGCTGTTCTGGGCCGCCAGTGCCGAGCGCCCATGTGGCGATGTTGAATTCCGCGAGGCGGCACCAAGTGGTTTTTTACGCAAACTCGTCGCTTTTCTACGCGAGAGGGTTTGATCTGGTGCCAAGAACACTGGTAGAGTCTGCAGTAACAACGGTCTGACGACCCTTCAAGATAACCCCGTTAACATTCGGGAGCCGCCCATGACGCTCAACCTTACTGTTCCGCCCCAGACGCATGACGATTTCTCCCCGAAAATTACGGTTGTCGGGGTTGGCGGCGGCGGTACGAACGCGGTTGACAACATGATCGCCTCCAGCCTGAACGGGGTGGAATTCGTCGTTGCCAATACCGATGCGCAAAGTCTGGCCAAAAGTCTGGCCGACAACCGGATCCAGCTTGGCCCGCACCTGACCCATGGCCTGGGCGCAGGCGCCAAGCCCGAGGTCGGGCGCGCCGCGGCTGAAGAAGCATCGGACGAAATCGCCCGTTACCTGGACGGCGCGCATATGGTGTTCATTACCGCGGGCATGGGCGGTGGCACAGGCACGGGTGCCGCACCCGTTATTGCCCGCATGGCGCGCGAGCGTAATATCCTGACCATTGGCGTGGTCAGCAAGCCGTTCAAATACGAAGGCAAGCGCCGCGCCGATATTGCAGAAGACGGCATTCGCGACCTCCAGCAATATGTCGATACGCTGATCGTCATTCCCAACCAGAACCTCTTCCGTATCGCCAATGAGCGCACCACCCTGCGCGAGGCCTACAAGCTGGCGGACGAAGTGCTGAACATGGGCGTGCGCGGCGTCACGGATCTGATGATCGAGCAGGGCTACGTGAACCTCGACTTCGCGGATATCCGCAGCGTCATGGCCGAAATGGGCAAGGCGATGATGGGTACGGGCGAAGGCGAAGGTGAAAACCGCGCCGTGGAAGCAGCGGAGGAAGCCATTTCCAACCCGCTGCTGGAAGATACCTGCATGGCCACCGCCAAGGGCCTGCTGGTCAACGTGACCGGCGGCGAGGACATGACCTTCTTCGAAGCCGAGCAGGCCTTCAACCGGATCTGCGCGGAAGTGCCCGAAGAAGCCAACATGATCTTCGGCACCGTGATCGACGAAAAAATGAACGGGCGGATCCGCGTATCGGTTGTGGCGACCGGCATCGACACCCCCACCACGGGCGAACAACAATCCCCCCCGGCGCAGCCCCATGCACAGGTGGCGCCGCAGGCCGAAGCCCCCGCGACACGCCACCCCGCTACCCAGCAGGGTGCGCCCGGCGTGGCACCGCAGTACGACGCCCCGGCCCAGGGCCAGCCTGTCCAGCATACCAGCCCGACCCAGCCCGGCATTGGGCAGCAGCCCGCGCCCGCCACGGGCCCGGGTGGCGCGTTTGCAGGGGGCGTGTTCCCCGGCGGCATTTCCGGGACACCGCATGCATCGGCCCCGCCCGCGCATTCCCTGCCCGGACAGGCAGGCGCAGTCCGGTCGCAGGCCGCACCCGCCGCATCCAAACATGCCAACCTGTTCAGCGAACCGCCGCGCCCCGCCCCTTACCCGCAACAGGACCCCGCATCGCGCAGCCTGTTCGGCCGCGTAACCGGTGCATTCCGCCGCAATCCGGGTATGGACCCCCGACAGGAACCAGCCCCCCAGACACGCCCATCTGTCAGTCAGGCGGACCAGAATCAGGGACTGCGCCCGGATGAAGGAGAAAACGGGCTGGAAATTCCGACCTTTTTGCGCCGTTAAGGTCATTTTTTCTTCATAGTTCATTCATAAACTGTGCCGCCCGTCCCGTGGGCGGCACTTTTTTTATGTAATACTACGCAATAATCATTGACTCGCATTGGCCGATCACGGGCTTTAAATGTGATTATAGATATTTTCGGCCATCTAGACTTGGGATACCCGGATGATGGACAGCCTGCTGAGAGAAACGTCCTCTTCTTCCGTAACAGCGGAAACACGGACCTCTCCTGCGTTTCAACTGCGGGGCAAACCCGCCTTCGCGGTGCAGAAAACGCTCCGCCAGCCCATTTCCGCATCCGGCACGGGACTGCATACCGGTCAGGCCATCCGCCTTGTACTCCAGCCCGCGCCAGCGGGTCATGGTATTGTATTCCAGCGCACCGACCTGGCCGATGCCGCCCCCCTGCCCGCACGCTACGACACCGTTGTGGAAACACGCCTGAGCACGGTGCTGGGTGACAGCACCCGGTCCGAAAACCGCATAGCCACCATCGAACACCTTATGGCAGCATTCCACGGCTGCGGGATTGACAACGCCCGCGTGCTGGTGGACGGCCCGGAAATTCCCGTTTTCGACGGCTCTGCCGCTGATTTTGTTTTTCTGCTCGACTGTGCTGGAACGGTGGCGCAAGGCGCGCCCCGGCGGATGATCGAGGTTCTCAAGCCAGTGCGTGTCGAACAGGGCGATGCCTTCGTCGAACTGCTTCCCGCATCGGATGGAAAGCTGCATCTGTCCCTGAGCATCGATTTTGCCGCCAGGGCCATCGGCCATCAGAGCTGCACGCTGGATCTGAACAGCCGCACCTTCCGCGACCAGCTGGCCCGCAGCCGCACCTTTACGCTCCGCGCCGAAATCGAAGCCCTGCACAAGGCCGGGCTTGCGCGTGGCGGCTCGCTCGACAATGCCGTGGTGGTCGATGACGATCAGGTTCTCAACCCCGGCGGCCTGCGCTGCCCGGACGAATTCATCCGCCACAAGGTTATGGACGCCGTGGGGGATCTTTACCTGGCAGGTGGCCCGCTGACGGCGCATCTGCGCGGACATCGTTCAGGCCACGGGCTGAACAATCAGGTGCTGCGCAAGCTTTTTGCCGACCCCACAGCCTGGGGCTACGCCTCCGAACGTCAGGCCATTGTTGCCGCGGCGTGAACCGGGTGCGGCAGGATTGGCCCCGGCATACCCCAGAACATTATTCCGGAACTTTATTTTTTCCATGCACCGCTGACAAACGCCGTTTCCTGACTTTTCTTGACCGGCCGGCATGCTATAAGACCTTGTCTCTATCTGAAGAGCCGGTATGTCTGATATTTCTGTAAAAGCTTCGCCAGCCCGCCTTGGTCTGTCCCGCCTTCTTGCCACTGCCCTGCTGAGTGGGCTTGCGGGCTGCGGCCTGTTCAAGTCCGACAAGCCACAGGCCGTGCCCCAGATCGCACCGCCCGAAACGCTGTACAACAACGGCATCGATGCGCTACAGACCCATCGCTACGCGCTTTCCGCGATGGAATTTGAAGTGCTGCAACAGAATTATCCATATTCGGGCTACATCCCCAATGCCCAGCTGATGGAGGGCTACGCCTACTACCTTCAGGACAAATATCCTGAATCCGTTCAGCAGCTTAACCGCTTTATCAGCCTGCACCCGACCAGCACCGACGCCGCTTATGCCTATTACCTGCGCGCCCTGTGCTTTTACGAGCAGATTGCCGATGTCCAGCGGGACCAGCAGGGCACGGCGGAAGCCATGGACGCACTGGAAGAAGTGATCACACGCTTCCCCCAAAGCAAATATGCCCGTGACGCCCAGCTCAAGATCGACCTCTGCCGCGACCATCTGGCCGGCAAGGAAATGCTGGTGGGCCGCTATTACCAGCGCGAAAAGAACTATGAAGGCGCCATCAACCGCTATCAGCGCGTGGTGCAGGACTTCCAGACCACCAACCATGTGCCCGAAGCACTGGAACGCATGGTGGAAGTCTACCTGACACTGGGGCTGACCGATCAGGCCCGCAAATCCGCGACCGTTCTGGGCTACAACTATCCCGGCAGCGAATGGTACGCCTACGCCTATGACAAGCTGAAGTACCACCACGCCCTGAACAAGAACATGCCCCTGCCCGGCACACCGGCTGGATCGACCCTGACCCAGCATGGGCCCGAACCCGGAACGCCAGAGGCCAGCAAAGCAGTAGCCCCCGCCCCGGCCGCGTTGAACAAGGGTGCGGCCCCTCTTGATCTCAAGAAAGCGCCCGTAACCCCGGTCAAGACTGAACCCACGGAACCGGCCCCGACCATCAGCCCGGCCCCGCCACCGGTCACGCAGTCACGCGTGCTCAATTAAACCTGCGTCACATCCTTTTCTCTTGAAATAAGAACGAAGCGGGAACATACAGGGTAGGGAAGGCTGTCGGCATGGCAGCACGAGCAACTTAGCCTTGCCATTCCTGCGCGCCCAAAAGCGTATGCATGCAGGAACGGTGCAGGCAGTCCTGGTCAACGGGGTAAGAGGCGGAACGCCGGATGTCGCGATGCTGACAAATCTTTCCATCAGAGACGTGGTCTTGATTGAGGCGCTCGATCTGTCGCTTCATGCGGGTTTTACGGCCCTGACGGGGGAAACGGGGGCGGGCAAATCCATCCTGCTCGACAGTCTGGGTCTGGCCATGGGCGAACGGGCCAATGCGGGCCTTGTCCGCGCAGGGGCGGCCGAAGCACGGGTGACCGCGTGTTTCGAAATGCCAGAGGGGCATGCGGCCTGCGCCATACTGGATGAACAGGGTATTCCGGCTGACGCGGGCGACCCGCTTGTTCTGCGCCGTGTCATCTCGAAAGATGGCCGTTCACGCGCATGGGTGAACGACCAGCCCGTGGGGCTTGCCCTGCTGCGCCGGATCGCCATGACGCTGATCGAAATCCAGGGCCAGCATGAACAGATGGGACTAGCCGACAGCGCAACCCATCGTAGCCTGCTGGACGCCTACGGCATCAAACCGACCCTGGCGGGAAACGTCGCACGTAGTTTCGATCAATGGAAAACCCTGTGCGCGGAACTGGAAACCGCCCGGCGTGAGCTTGAAAACGCCGCCCGGGAGGAAGACTGGCTACGCCACACGGTAGATGAACTGGCAACGCTTGCCCCCCAGCCGGGGGAAGAAAGCCTGCTGGCCGAACAGCGCCATGGCCTGCAACAGGCCGAACGACGGGGTGAAGCTGTGGCTGCCGCCCTGTCTGAACTGACATCGCGCGACCGGCGCAACCCCGGTCCGGCAGCGGCCCTGCGCGCGGCCAGTCGCGCATTGCTTCGCCTTCTTCCCAACGGGGGCGGCGCAGCACCTGCCCCATCGTCAGACGCCCAGGAAGGCCTTGCCACAGAAGCGCTAACCGCTCTTGAAAACGCTGAAAATGCTCTGGCGGAGGCCGAAAACCTGCTCTCCCGCCTGGCGACGGACACCCAGGCCAACCCGCGCCTGCTGGAAGAAACGGAAGAAAGGCTGTTCGCGCTGCGTACGGCGGCCCGCAAGCATAATGTCGCGGTGGATGATCTGGCCGGGCTGCTGGCGTCATTGTCGGCACGGCTCGTGGGGCTTGAAAATGGCGCAACCCAGCTTGAAGCCCTGCAAAAAGCCACGGCGGAAGCCCGCGCGACCTATATCGAGACCGCCGGCCTGCTCAGTGCCGCGCGTGAACGCTGCGCGCGCAAGCTCGAACAGGCAGTTACAGCGGAACTGAAACCGGTCAAGCTGGAAAAAGCCCGTTTTCTGGTGGAAATACAGCCTCTACCCGCAGAAAACTGGAGCAGGCATGGGGTGGAGCAGGTCACATTCCTGATCGCGGCCAACCCCGGACAACCCGCAGGCCCGCTCTCCAAAGTGGCCTCCGGCGGGGAACTGTCACGGCTGATGCTCGCCCTCAAACTGGTGCTGGCAGGGCAATCGGGCATTGGCACGCTGATATTCGACGAAATCGATGCCGGTGTGGGCGGGGCTACGGCCGCGGCCATTGGCGAACGTCTGCACCGGCTGGCGCAGACCGTGCAGGTTCTGGCGGTCACGCACAGTCCGCAGGTCGCAGCCAGCGCGGATGCTCATCTGCGTATTGGCAAGCTGACACGCAACGGGCAGACACAGACCCACGCAACACCGCTTAACCATAACGAACGACAGGAAGAAATCGCGCGGATGCTCGCAGGTGACACCATAACCGACGCGGCCCGCGCCGCCGCAGCCAGCCTGCTGGGGGCTGGCGCATGACCTTGCCCGACCAGGATGAAACCGCAGGGACACTCCCGCCAGAAGATCTGAGCCCGGCACAGGCCCGCACCGAACTGGCACGACTGGCAGCCCTGCTGGCACACCATAACGAAGCCTATTACCGCCTCGACACACCCGAAATCAGTGATGCCGCCTATGACGGGCTGCGCCAGCGCTATACCGCCATAGCCGCCCGCCACCCCGATGCGGAACCACAGGACAGTGCAGCCAATGCGGTCGGGGCCGCCCCCGACAGCGCCTTTGGCAAGCACCGGCACATGGTGCCCATGCTCTCGCTCGACAACGTGTTCGATCGCGAGGATTTTGAAGGCTTTATCAGCCGCGCCACCCGTTTTCTGGGCCTCAACGCCGATGGAGCGCAGCATCTGGCGCTGGTGGGTGAACCCAAGATCGACGGCCTGTCAATCAGCCTGACCTACGAAAATGGTGTTTTTACCCGTGGCACCACGCGTGGCGACGGCACGGAGGGCGAGGATGTCACGGCCAACCTGCGCACCCTGCGCGACCTGCCGCAGCGCCTTGCCGGCCCCTGCCCGGAGCTGATCGAAATCCGGGGTGAGGTGTTTCTGTCCAAGGCGGATTTTCTGGCCCTGAACGCCGCGCAGGAGGCATCTGGCAAAAGGCTGTTCGCCAACCCGCGCAATGCGGCGGCAGGGTCACTGCGCCAGCTTGACCCGCGCATTACCGCCGAACGCCCGCTCTCTCTCTTTGCCTATGCGCTTGGCTTTTCCTCCGCCGCCCCCACGCACAGCCACTGGGCCTATCTCCAGCAGTTGCAGGCGTGGGGTTTTCCGGTCAATCCGCTCTCGCGCAGGATTGCCGGTGCTGCTGACGCCGAAGCGTTCTTCGAACATGTCAGCGCCGAACGCGCGGCTCTGGCCTACGATATCGACGGCGTGGTGTACAAGGTCGACGACCTGGCGCTTCAGGACAGGCTGGGGTTTGCCGGTCGTGCGCCACGCTGGGCCATAGCGTGGAAATTCCCTGCCGAGCAGGCCACCACCACCCTGCGCGAGATCGAAATCCAGGTCGGGCGCACCGGTGCCCTGACACCCGTTGCCCATCTGGACCCGGTCAATGTCGGGGGGGTGCTGGTGACACGCGCAACCCTGCATAACGAGGACGAAATTGCCCGCAAGGATGTCCGCCCCGGCGACAGGGTGTTCATCCAGCGCGCGGGCGATGTCATACCGCAGGTTCTGGGCGTCACCCCCGCCTCGCTGGACATGCCGGACCGTGCGGCACCTTTCGTTTTCCCCACCCATTGCCCGGTCTGCGGAGCTGTGGCCGTCAGGCCCGAGGGCGAGGTCGTGCGGCGCTGCACAGGCGGATTGACCTGCCCGGCCCAGGCAGTGGAACGGCTGATCCATTTCGTGTCCCGTCAGGCATTCGATATCGAAGGGCTGGGAGACCGCAGTATCGGCGAATTTTACGACGCGGGGCTTGTCCGCACCCCGGCCGATATTTTTACACTGCACACCCATGCCGCCGAACTGGAAAAGCGTGAAGGCTGGGGTGAACAGTCGGTCGCCAATCTGCTGGCCGCCATAGAAAACCGGCGCACAATCAGCCTGTCACGCTTCATCTACGCGCTGGGCATTCGCCGGATCGGGGCAAGCAACGCCCGGCTGGTCGCCCGCCATTACGGGTCTTACACCAACTGGCTGACACAGATGCGCGCAGCCGCCATCATCGGGTCGGATGCACGGCTTGAACTGGGGTCCATAACCGGCATAGGCACCACCATTGCCGAGGATCTCGTGGCCTTCGTGGCGGAAGAGCACAACCTTGCCACACTGGCGGACCTGCACGCGGCCCTTGATATTACGGATGAGGTCGCCCCCCAGAGCGGGGTGCTGGCAGGCAAGACCGTGGTGTTCACCGGCACGCTGCTGACCGTGACCCGCCCGGAAGCCAGAGCGACCGCCGAACGCATGGGGGCCAAGGTCTCGGACTCGGTGTCGAAAAAGACCGATCTGGTCGTTCTGGGTGAAAAAGCCGGTTCCAAGGCAAATAAAGCCCTCGAACTCAACATCCGGACCATGGACGAGACAGAATGGAACGCCTTCTGCAATAGCAGAAACAGCAGCCCTGCACCGACCGAATGAGAAGAGACATCTCCGGTGCAGAGATTGCTCGACGGCACAAACTCCGTCATGATAGAGTGACGTCAAGGGTGGATTATTTCGTCGTCCAGAACCAAAAATAAAAATTCGTGCGCAATACGGCCCCTTGCCCCGGTACCCACACCACCCTGACAACCGGGACTGCGGCCCTGCTGCACACAACAATGAAGTGAACGGCAACATGACCAAGTGGATCTACAATTTCGGCGCGGGCCACAGCGAAGGCAACGCCGGAATGCGCAATCTTCTCGGCGGCAAGGGCGCCAATCTGGCTGAAATGGCCAATATCGGCCTGCCCGTGCCCCCCGGATTTACAATCACCACTGAGGTCTGTACCGCCTTTTACGAAAACGGACGCAAATATCCGGCCGATCTCGAGGCGCAGCTTGAAGCCGCGATGGGCCTGATCGAAAAGACCATGGGCCTGCGCTTTGGCGACGCCAAAGCGCCGCTGCTGGTTTCTGTCCGCTCGGGTGCGCGCGTTTCCATGCCGGGCATGATGGACACCGTCCTCAACCTGGGGCTGAACGACACCACGGTCAAGGGACTGGTCGAGTCCTCGGGCGATGCCCGCTTCGCATGGGACAGCTACCGCCGTTTCATCCAGATGTACGGCTCGGTCGTGCTCGGGGTGGCCCATCACAGCTTTGAAGACCTGCTGGAGCAGGTCAAGCGCGCCACCGGCAAGCATGACGACACCGCCCTGACCGCCGAGGAATGGCAGGAAGTCGTCAAGGGCTACAAGCAGATTGTCGAACGCGAGACCGGCACCCCGTTCCCCGAAAGCCCCAAGGACCAGCTCTGGGGTGCCATCGGCGCCGTGTTCGGATCGTGGATGAACCCGCGCGCCAACACCTATCGCAGGCTCCATGACATTCCCGCAAGCTGGGGCACGGCGGTCAATGTGCAGTCCATGGTGTTCGGCAACATGGGCGACGACTGCGCCACGGGCGTGTGCTTCACACGCGACCCCTCCACCGGCGAAAACATTTTCTACGGCGAATACCTGATCAACGCCCAGGGCGAGGACGTGGTGGCCGGTATCCGCACACCGCAGCCCATGGCGGCCTGCCGCGCGGTTGAAGGCCAGTCCCCCATGGAGACGGTCCTGCCCGGCGCCTATCAGGAACTGCTGAAGGTCCGCGACCTGCTTGAACGCCATTACCGCGACATGCAGGACATTGAATTCACGGTCCAGGCCAACAAGCTCTATCTGTTGCAGACCCGTTCGGGCAAGCGTACCGCCGCCGCCGCCCTGCGTGTTGCGATCGACATGGCCAAGGAAGGCCTTATCACGCAGGAGCAGGCGATAACCCGCGTGCCTCCGGCCTCTCTCGACCAGCTTCTGCACCCTGTTCTGGACCCCAAGGCCCAGCGCCAATTGCTGACGCGCGGGCTGCCTGCCTCCCCTGGGGCCGCAACGGGCATTATCGCGTTTTCGGCTGAAGATGTGGAAGACCGCGCCGCCAAGGGTGAGGATGTCATTCTTGTCCGAATCGAAACCTCGCCCGAAGACGTGCATGGCATGCACGCGGCCCGCGGTGTGCTGACCACGCGTGGCGGCATGACGTCGCACGCCGCCGTCGTGGCGCGCGGCATGGGCCGTGTATGCGTGGCCGGTGCCGGCGGCATTGCCGTGGACTACGCGGCCCAGACCCTGAGCGTGGATGGCCATGTTCTCAAGGCCGGGGACTGGATCACGCTCGATGGCGGCACGGGGGCTGTCTATAACGGCCGTGTGCCGACCATTCCGCCCACGCTGTCTGGCGATTTTGCAACCCTTATGGGTTGGGCCGATTCCGTGCGCCGCCTTGGCGTGCGCGCCAATGCCGAAACCCCGGAAGATGCGCAGACCGCGCGCCGGTTCGGAGCGGAAGGCATTGGCCTGTGCCGCACCGAGCACATGTTCTTCGGCCCGGACCGGATCGGTCATGTGCGCCAGATGATCATGGCCGATAGCGAGACCGCTCGCGCCAGAGCAATTGATGCGCTGCTGCCGTTCCAGCGGTCCGACTTTGCCGACCTGTTCCGGATCATGGCCGGTCTGCCGGTAACGGTGCGCCTGCTCGACCCGCCGCTGCATGAGTTCCTGCCGCATGGCGAAAGCGAACTGGCTGACGTGGCCAAGGCGCTGGGCAAGGATGTGGAAAGCCTGCGGGCCCGCCGCTCCGCCCTGTCGGAAGCCAACCCGATGCTGGGCCATCGCGGGTGCCGCCTTGGCATCAGCTACCCGGAAATCTACGCCATGCAGGTGCGCGCCATTGCGGAAGCGGCGCTGGATGTTTCGGCCGAAACCGGCAAGGCCGTCATTCCCGAAATCATGATCCCGCTGGTTGGCACCAAGGCGGAACTCGATCTCGTGCGCAAATCCTGCGAGGCAACGCTCAATGCCGTGCTGGATGAACGCAAGGCCAAGCTGTCCTACACCATAGGCACCATGATCGAACTGCCGCGTGCTGCGATCACGGCGGACCAGATTGCCCAGAGTGCCGATTTCTTCTCGTTCGGGACCAACGACCTGACGCAGACGACACTCGGGCTGTCCCGTGATGACGCAGGGTCCTTCCTGCCGGAATACGTGGAAAAAGGCCTTCTACCCCAGGACCCCTTTATCTCCATCGACCGTGAGGGCGTTGGCGCTCTTGTGCGCATGGGTGTGGAAAAGGGCCGTGCGGCCAAGCCCGATCTCAAGCTTGGGGTCTGCGGTGAACATGGTGGGGACCCGCTTTCCATTTCCTTCTTCGAGGAAGTGGGGCTGGACTACGTATCGTGCTCGCCCTTCCGCGTGCCGGTGGCACGTCTGGCCGCAGCCCAGGCCGCCCTTGCCGAACGCAGCAACAAAGCTGTCAAAGCCTGAGACCATAATGGCCGTCTCGCAGGAGACGGCCATTTTCAATTAGACGTCATGCAAAACAAACTCACCCTTCACCTCGTCTCCGAAGCAACAGGCCAGACGCTCGATTCGGTTGCACGGGCCTGCATTGCGCAGTTCCCCAATACCGATGTCAGGCTCCGGCACTGGAACCTTATTCGCACCCAGATCCAGCTCAGGCGCGTGCTGCGCAATATTGCGCTAGATCGCGGACCGGTCATGTCATCCCTGACAGACCCTACCCTGCAGGCCGACATGGAAGCCGGGTGTGCCAGCATGCAGGTCCGCCTGCTGGACGTACTGGACAACGCCCTGCATTTTCTGACCGAAGAAACGGGCGAGGCCGCGACACGCCACCCCGGCGGCCAGTACATCATGGACGAAAACTACTACCAGCGGATTGAGGCCATGCATTACGTGCTGGCCCATGACGACGGGCAGGAAACCAAGGGGCTGGACAACGCCGACGTCATTCTGGTCGGGGTGTCGCGCGTGTCAAAAACGCCGACCTGCTTCTACCTGGCGAACAGGGGAATCAAGGCAGCCAACGTCCCCCTGGTCATGGGGCTTGAACCACCGGCCCCGCTGTTTACCACCAAAAGACCTGTAATCGGCCTGACGATCGACCCTGAACGCCTGATCGAGATCCGGCGCAACAGGCTTTCGCAAATGATGCCAAGCCGCCGACAGGCTGCCTCAGCCGCGGATTACGCCTATGTCGATCTGGAAAAAGTGCAGGAGGAACTGCACTGGGCGCGCAGGCTGTGCCGCCGCCATAACTGGCCGGTGATCGATGTTACGCGCCGTTCCATCGAAGAAACATCTGCGGCCATTCTCGACATTGTGGATATGAATAACTGACCCTGCTCCACCCTGCTGCAACACAGCGGGGTGGATGGGGCGAAAGCCGGCCTGTCGCTCAGTCAGCCATTTCGGCGGGTGTCAGGCGCTGGATCTGCGTGGCCTGCCCCTGCGCGTTGTAATAAATCACACTATTGCCGCGCCGCTGGGCGTAGCCGTCGGGCCTGCCGTCCTGTGTCCAGAACAGGAGACGATTGTTCTCCGGCTGTTCCATGACTTTATCGCCCTTGGGGCGAAAACGGTATTTTGCAAAATCTCTCTGCGCGCGGGGCAATGGCGGTTTGTCGGCAAGCTTGCGCATTTGCGCGGGCGTATGCATGCCTTCTCCATCCGAGTCGTCATCTGCCAAGGCGGGGCCGCTCACCATGACCGGCAGGGCAAGTGCCGACAGGCATGCCACGATCTTGCACATTTTCAGGGCCGATTGTCTGCGGCGTAACGGCATCATGCCTGTAAGTCCCTTTTTCTTTGGCATCCGGCACGACAGTGCCATTTTTTGCTCCATGCCCGCAATATGGGTGGCGCATGCCGGGCTGGCAAGCAGCGCTCCAGCCCCTTGCTGCCGGACAGGGCGAGACTGTATGCCTGTCCCATGACCCAGACGCTTACCGGCCCCTTTACAGCGGAGCTGGATATCAAGAAAAGCCGGTTCCTGGCCTCCGCCATGCCCGTGGGCTCGGTCGCGGAGGCAGAGGATTTCATAGCACGCGTGGCCCTGGCTGGACCTGACGCAACACACCACTGCTGGGCCTGGCAGGTGGGGCCGCATTGCCGCTGCCATGACGACGGCGAACCCTCGGGCACGGCGGGCCGACCGATCCTGCAGGTTATCACCGCGCAAAAGCTGGACCGCGTGGCGGTTGTCGTGTCGCGCTGGTACGGCGGGATCAAGCTGGGTGCGGGCGGCCTGGTGCGGGCCTATGCTGGCACCGCCGCGGAGTGCCTGCGTGGCGCCCCCAAGGAAGAACTTGTCGAGCGCGTGAAGCTGACCTTTCACTGCCCGTTTTCGCTGGTCGGCCTCATGCAGGGTCGCCTGCCCGAATGGAAGGTGGAGGCCGAACAGCCTTTTTTTGACGCTGACGGCGCCCAGTTCGTTCTGGCGCTGGCTGCTGAACGGCAGGACGAGATCAGTGCCCGGATCATGGACCTGACACACGGCCAGGCCCATATTCACGTACTGGATAGCTGAAAAAGCGGCACTTTAGCGGGGAATGACCCAGCTTCCGCCTGTAGCGTCGCCCACCCCGCCTGACCCGAACGGCCCCGAACTCTGATACGCGGACCCATAGCGCGAGATATTGGCCCCCGTCACGGGGTCGCGCTGTATCTTGGCCAAGTGGTCCGGGTCGTCACCATGTTCGAAGTCCATGGACGGCGCGTCCTGATAACCGGGCGGCAGGCTGCGATGCCCGTGCACCGTCTTTTTCTCGGAACCGGCGTTAGATGCGCCGTCGGTCGCCATGTTCCCGTTCCCTTCGGAGAAGGAGACATTGTCGTCCGGTGTCAGAGCGGGGTCGGCATACGCGGCAGAGACGCCGCCAAGCAGGCCGACGCCCATGCATAAACCGCACGCGGCGGTTACAAATCGTTCACGCAGCAGCGCCATCGCGCATCACCCCGCAGGCTAAAGGAACACACCGCCGCCGCACGCAACCATGGCATGCAGCGGCGGACTTGTTTTTCAGTATGGCATCCCGCTCACAAAAATCCAGACTTTACGCCTCAAAGGTCTGTTTCACGCATGGCTCGCCACCGCGCAGGGCATATCGCGGGCGGTACGATCCAGATCGGATTTGCGTAATTCATGCATTTTAGACATAAAGGCACTCCTTTTCCGGCGGAGTGCCTCCGACCGGGTTGTTTTCACCCATCCCCTCACTATGTGCCTAGACATAGATATGGAACTGACAGGAACCGCGTTATGAGTGCAACGCTCACCCAGCCCACCCCGACGTCTCCGACCTGGATGCCGGACAGCTGGCGTTCGTTTCCTGTCAAGCAGCTGCCGACCTATCCGGACGCGGCGGCGCTCAGCGCGGTGGAAGAACGGCTTGGCGCCTATCCGCCGCTGGTGTTCGCGGGGGAAGTACGCCGCCTGCGCAACCAGCTTGCGCTGGCAAGCCAGGGCAAGGCCTTTGTGCTGCAGGGCGGGCCGTGTGCCGAAAGTTTCGGTGAATTCAAGGCCGACATCGTGCGCGACACGTTCCGCGTGCTGTTGCAGATGGCCGTTGTCCTGACCTTTGGCGCCAAGGTTCCTGTCATCAAGATGGGGCGCATGGCCGGGCAGTTCGCCAAGCCGCGTTCCGCGGACATGGAAACGGTCGATGGCGTCAGCCTGCCGTCTTACCGGGGCGATATCATCAACGGACCGGACTTCACGCCCGAGGCGCGTATTCCCGACCCCGTGCGGATGGAAACCGGCTATTTCCAGTCAGCCGGAATCCAGAACCTGCTGCGCGCCTTCTCACGCGGGGGCTATGCCAACCTGCATGAGGTGCACCGCTGGAACCTGGGCTTTGTCAAACGCTCGCCGCTGGAATCACGCTACCGCGCCATGGCCGAACGCATTGGCGAGACCCTTGCCTTCATGCAGGCCTGCGGGATCGATGCCGCGTCTTCCGCACAGGTGGACGAGACGGAATTCTACACCTCGCACGAGGCGCTGCTTCTGCCGTATGAGCAGGCGCTGACCCGTGTCGATTCCACGTCGGGCGAATGGTATGACTGCTCGGCCCATTTTGTCTGGATCGGGGACAGAACCCGCCAGCCCGATGGCGCGCATGTCGAATTCCTGCGCGGGGTGCGCAACCCCATCGGCATCAAGGTCGGTCCCACGACCAGCGTGGACGACATCAAGCGCCTGACCGAGATCCTGAACCCCACGAACGAAGCCGGGCGCATTACCCTGATCTCGCGCATGGGGGCCACCAAGATCGAGGAATTCCTGCCCCCGCTCATGCGGGCGGTCAAGGGAACGGGGCGTGCCGTCACATGGCTGAGCGACCCCATGCACGGCAACACCATCTCCACTCAGCAGAAAGTGAAGACACGCTCTTTCGATGCCGTGATGCAGGAAGTGAAGGGCTTTTTCGCGGTCTGTGCGGCAGAAGGCGTGCCTGCGGGCGGTGTCCATCTGGAAATGACCGGACAGGATGTGACGGAGTGCGTCGGCGGGGCCCATTGCCTGACCGAAGCCGACCTGGGCGACCGTTATGAGACATTCTGCGACCCCCGCCTGAACGCGGAACAGTCGCTCGAACTCGCCTTCCTGATCGCCGAGGAACTGACGGGCAAGCTCTCCGCCCGGGGCTGATCGCGCACCCGGTCGCGCGATCACACACACGGGTGGTGGCCTTTACGCCGCCGCCCGCAATGCCCATCATGCCGACAGTGCCACTGGCGAAAAGAGCAGACCGCGCATGATAGCCTCCCCCCCGAACGAATTTCCACCCGGCGTGGCCGATGCGCAGGCTGCCGCCGCGCTCCCGGCAGAGGACATTCGGGCCCGGACCGATTCCTACTTCAACCGCACCCGGCAGATCGTCAGCCGCTTCGGGGACTGCACCGTCACCTACGCGTTTTTCATCCGCAGGCCGGTGGTTTCGGCCCCGGCCATGATGCTGGCCTGGCTGGCAAACGTCATGGCGGAGCGCAACAGCCCGTATTCGGTCGATGTGCTCCACCCCGAAGGGGAATGGGTGGGTGCGGGGGAACCGCTGGTTTACATTACCGGCTCCTTCACGCATCTGGCCGACCTTGAAACGCTGCTGCTGCAAAAGCTGGGCAGCCCCTGCGTTGCCGCCCACCGCGCCTACCAGATTGCCCTTTCTCTCCCGCGCACACGTTTTCTGGCCATGGATGCCCGCCACTGCGCAGGATACGAAATGCAGGAACTGATGGCCTATGCCGCCTCTGTCGGGGGGCGGGCCGCGCGCCGCGACGGCGCCATAGGGTTTGTCGGCACCGCCAATGACGCCGTGGCCCCGTTTTTCGAAACGCCCCACGGTCTTGGCACCATGCCGCACGCGCTGATCGGGTATGCCGGATCGACCGTGCGGGCGGCAGAAATGTTCCATGAGGAATTCCCCGAGACCGATCTGGTCGTGCTGGTGGACTACTTCGGGCAGGAAGTTACGGACGCGCTGGCGGTATGCCGCCGTTTTCCCGACCTTGCGGCCGAAGGCAGGCTTTCGGTACGGCTGGACACGCATGGCGGCCGCTTCATGGAAGGGCTGAACCCGCAGGAATCCTATGCGGTGGTCAACCGTCATGCCCCCGAGGCACTGCGCCGTTTCCGTTCCGACAAGGAACTGCGTTACCTGATCGGCACCGGCGTATCGGCCGCCGCGATCTGGAAAATGCGCGAAGCCCTGGACGAAGCCGGCTTTCCCAAGGTGCGGATTGTCGCATCATCGGGGTTCGGGGTGACCAAATGCGCCTGCATGGCCGACGCACGTGCCCCGGTAGACGTCGTGGGCACAGGTTCCTATATACCCGAATGGTGGAACGAGACCTACGCCACAACCGATATCATTGCCTATGACGGGGTGGAGCGGGTGAAAATCGGACGGGAATTTCTTTTCCCGTCAGCCCGGCCCCAAAAGGCGGAGACAACTGAACCATGACCGAGAACGCCGACACGCAGGACGCTACCCCCGGCACGCAGGAGCCCGAAGGCTGGAAAGTGCGCATTCTGGACCTTTCCGCCCCGGAGGACGACAACACGCTTGAAAATGTCGGTGTTTTTCATGACCTGGCCCATGCCAACGCCTTTGCCCGCGCTTACGTGCGCGACAGTATAGAACGCTGCCGCGTGCCCGGTGCCTCCGCCCGTGATGTGCTGCAAGCGTGGTTTACCTTCGGGGAAGATGCGCAGGTGATCGACGCCGGGGACGATGGCTGGCGCTCGGCCAACGAACTGGACGATTTTACCGCCACACCGGCCACCGCCATGGAACGCGACTGGCGCATGCTGGACCCGCGCCGTCTTGTGGAAGACGACGAAGCCGCGATTGCCGAAGCCTATGGCGACGGCGAGGACGATGAAGACGGCTATACCCCGCCCACGGGGCCCGCGCATCTGTAAGCGGGCGGCCTGCCTGTCTCTCGCGTTGCCTCTGGCGTTTTTGCGCCATTCACGGCATAAGCCTCGGTCATGAAACTTCGCTTCGCGCCCAGCCCTACCGGCCTTCTGCACGTTGGCAATGCCCGTCTTGCCATTGCCAACGCCCTGTACGCCCGCAAACATGGTGGACAGTTTCAACTCCGCATAGACGATACCGACACCGCCCGCTCGCGCGAGGAACTGGTCGAGGCGATCCGGCAGGACCTGTCATGGCTGGGTGTGGAATGGAACGAAACCTTCCGCCAGAGCGAACGGCTGGCCCGCTACGCCCGCGCCATAGAGGTGCTGAAGGAGAGCGGCAGGCTTTACCCCTGCTTTGAAAGCGAACACGAACTGGCCGCCAAGCGCGAGACCCAGATCCGTCAGCGCCGCGCCCCCGTTTACGACCGCGCAATGCTGAAAATGACCGCCCAGCAGCGCGCCCAGGCCGAAGCCAACGGCAAGGTTCCTTACTGGCGCTTCAAACTGTCGGACACCATCATGCGCTGGCGCGACCTGGTGATGGGGGATTGCCAGGTCAAGCTGCCTTCGGTCTCGGACCCGGTGCTGGTCCGCACGGACGGCACCGTGCTGTATACACTGGCCTCGGTCGTGGATGATCTGGAAAGCGGCATTACCCATATTATCCGTGGGGAAGACCACGTTACCAATACCGGCGTGCAGATCGACATTGCCAATGCCCTTGGGGCACGGCCCGAGCATTTCCGCTTCGCGCATCTGCCGCTGCTGCTGGACGAAAACGGCGGCAAGCTGTCCAAGCGGTTCGATGCGTGTTCCCTGCGCACCCTGCGTCAGGACGGTGTGGAGGCCGAGGCCCTGGTGGCCTATCTGGCCCGCCTGGGCAGTTCCGACGACCCGGCACTTCTGCCCTTTGCCGAGCAGGCCAAACAGTATGATCTGTCGCATATCTCGCGGTCGGCCGCGCGGTTCGATACGCGCCAGTTGCTGGGGCTGAACCACAAGCTACTTTCACAGACACCGTTCACGGCAGTTGCCGAGCGTCTGCCCCCCGGCGCGACCGAGGCATTCTGGCTGGCCATTCGCAGCAATATCGACCTGCTGTCCGAGGCGCGGCTGTGGTTCCAGGTCACGACGGAAGACATCATTCCCCCCGTGCAGGATGGGGAAGACAGCTTTCTGAGGGAAGCCGCAAGCCTGCTCCCGCCCGAACCGTGGGACCAGACAAGCTGGAAAACCTGGACCGCAAGCGTGCGCGACCAGACCGGCCGCTCGGGCAAGGCGCTGTTCCACCCCCTGCGTGTCGCCCTGACGGGGGAAGAACACGGCCCCGAACTGCGCGACCTCCTGCCCCTGATCGGGCGGGAACGCACTCTGGCGCGACTGGTCCCCAACGGGGGCTGAAAAGCGGGCGCTGAAAACAGGGGCCAAGAATGGAGCAAAGGCCGCCATGCGGCTGGCACGCAACTGGAACTCAGTTGGCATGCAGCCCCACCCCGACCCTGCTGCCCTTTAAAATCGCACGCTGGCTGAACCGCCGCCCGGGTATGACCGGACATGTTCAGCCATGCGGCTTCCAGCGGTTGAGCAGCAGCGAATTGCTGACGACCGAAACCGAACTGAACGCCATGGCCGCCCCCGCCACCACGGGGTCGAGCAGGCCGAATGCCGCCAGCGGCAGCCCCAGAATATTGTAGATAAACGCAAAAAACAGGTTCTGCCGGATTTTGCTCACTGTCGCATGCGACAGGGCAATGGCATCGACCAGCGCCATAAGGTTGCTGCGCACCAGCACCACATCCGCCGTTTCCAGGGCAATGGCCGCCCCTGCCCCGATCGCGAAGCTGACATCGGCGGATGCCAGGGCCGGTGCGTCGTTTATACCGTCCCCTACCATGGCCACGCATGTGTCCGGTCCTTTAAGGCGGGTAATCTCAGCCGCTTTGCCACCTGGCAGCACGCCGGCCAGAACTGTCCCGATCCCGACCTGGCCCGCCACCATACGGGCACTTCTTTCATTGTCGCCGGTCAGCATCACCACGTTCAGGCCACGGTGCCGCAAGGCCGCCACCGCATCGCGCGCCTCGGGGCGGATCTGATCGGCAAGGGCCAGGTACCCCAGTACGCTGCCCGCCCGCGCCACACCTATGACCGTGTGCCCCCGGTCCTGCCAGTTGTGGACTAGCGTTTCATCCACAGCACACCCGCCAGCCTGCAAAAACGCGGGCGAACCCAGCAGCACGGCCTGACCCTCGACCACCCCGGTCACACCCTGCCCCGGCACGGCCTTGAAGTCGGCCAGCGCAGGCACGGAAATGGAATGGGCTTGCGCGCAGTCCATGACCGCACGCGCCAGCGGGTGCTCGGAGTTCTGTTCCAGCGCGCTGGCGATACGCAGCAGATCGGCAGAATCCACGCCCGGAGCCGGCTGCATGGCCGTTACACCGGGACGCCCAAGGGTGAGTGTGCCGGTTTTATCCAGCACCAGCGTTGTCAGCCTGCGGGCCTGTTCCAGCGCATCGGCATTGCGAAACAGAATTCCCGCCCTGGCCCCAAGCCCCGTACCCACCATGATGGCAGTCGGTGTAGCCAGCCCCAGCGAACACGGGCAGGCAATGACCAGAACCGACACCGCATTGACCAGAGCGGCTGTCATGTCCCCCATGATCCACCAGCCCAGCCCGAAGGTCAGCGCCGCAAGGCCCAGTACGGCAGGCACAAAAATGGCTGAAACCTCGTCAGCCAGCCGCTGCACACTGGCCTTGCTGCCCTGGGCCTGCTGCACCATCCGCACGATGCTGGCCAGAACGGTCTGTTCCCCCACGCCGGTTGCCGCGACCCGCAGGGCACCCGTCTGGTTGACGGTGCCTGCAAATACCCCGGCACCTGCGGTCTTGGCCACGGGAACGCTCTCACCGGTCAGCATGGCTTCGTTCACCTCGGATGCGCCGGACCGCACCGTTCCGTCCACCGGAATGCTCTCACCGGGCCGGACCACGAACACGTCCCCCACGCCCAGATGTTCGACCGGTTCGTCCACCACGTCGCCACCCCGTTCGACATGGGCCATACGCGGTTGCAGGCGCAAAAGGCTTTCCATGCCCGCGCGCGCCCGGGCCTTGGCGCGGGATTCCAGCAGTCGGCCCAGCAGCACCAGCGTCACGACAAGGGCCGCGGCCTCGAAATAGACCGGCTGGTCCAGCCCCATGACCGTAACAACGGTGCTGAACACGAAGGCCACGCCGGTTCCCAGTACAACCAACACATCCATGGTCGCGGCACCGTTACGCACCGCGTGCCAGGCCGCCGCGTACAGACCGCGCCCGCACCAGAACAGCACCACCGCCGCCAGCCCGAACTGGAGCAGGCGCGGCATGTCCAGCATGTGGTAGCCCGCCATCATGGCCAGCATCTGCACGACAAAAGGGATGCTCAGCACAGCAGCCAGCACGAATTCAAGCCAAGGCCCCCTGGCCCGCGCGCCATGAGCCTGCGCCCCCGCGACGTCCGGCCCGGCGGGCTCGGGCTGGTAGAGACGTGCGCCATATCCCGTTTTTTCGACCGCGGCGATCAGGGCAGCACTGTCCACCACGCCCTGCGCAAAGCTTACATGCGCGCGCTCTGTGGCAAGGTTGACCGTGGCCTCTACCGACGGGAGGGCGTTCAGCGCCTTTTCCACCCGGTTCACGCAACTGGCGCAGCTCAACCCTGTCAGGGCCAGATCCACGGTCTGGCGTTCCACCGTAAAGCCTGCCTTGTCCACAGCGGCCAGCACAGTTGCAAGGGGGGCTGCGCCGTCAGGCAGGCTGACCTGCGCGCGACCTGTGGCAAAATTGACTGAAGCCTGAACGCCATCCAGCCTGTTCAGCACTTTTTCAACCCGCGCCGCACAGCTTGCGCAGGACATGCCACCAACGGGAAAACTGACTGTCTGGTTCATACCCAACACTACTCCGTTCCTGCACCCACCTGCCACGATATGAGCGGGACAAGGCCCGGCCCCGCTGGCCATGCACCAGCCAGCCCACGAGTCCGCCCGCCAGCTAACCAGCCGATCAGTCAGCCAGCCACCCTCGCTTGCCATACAGCGCGAACCTGCCAGTTTCGACCGGGACTTTCCAAGCATGAATTTCCAGCCCGCCGCGCCCCATGCATCATGACCCCGCCTGTTGCCATATATGCCCCCTGGGGGTATATTCAAGTCATGATACGCTGGCTTGCCATGACTGTGACATGCCTGTTCTGCCTGGGGGTTGGGCTGGGTACGGTCCGGGCTGGCCACGCCATGCCGGGCTTTGCGGCACATGCTGGCTTTTTTCCCCATTCCGCGACAGCCGCCACCGCACGCACCGACATGCCTTGCGACGGGGGTCATACCCATGCCTTGCAGCCAGACCCCGGGCTGTTTCGACCGGCAGGTGTGAGTGTGTGGGCCCTTACCCAGGTGCCTGCCCTGCCCAGTCCTGCCACGCATTATCCCTGCCCGGACTGCGCTGGTGGCGTGGCTGGTGTATCCGGCCATGTGCCGGGCCAGCATCTGGCGCATGCAGCACACCACCAGCATACCATGCCCTGCTGCGATACCGGTTCGCAGTTTTCAGCCATGTTTTTGTCCATGCCGGGCATTCCGCCCGCTATGTTCTGGCACCTGCGCGAGCCAGCCCCCCTGAGCGCCGCCACCGTTCTGCCCGGACAACGCACGACACCGTTACTGCCCCCGCCCCGACCGCACGCCGCCTGACCGAGTTGATGGGCCACGCCCCTTCACGTAACAGCGCAGAGCCAGGCCTTGCTGCCATGGCGTGCCTAACGGACGACCGACCATGCCTGTTTTTCTCCCATCCGGGGCAAGGGGCCCGACGCGCCGCCGGTTCATGACCGGGGCTGGCGCACTTGCGGCTTTGACTGCCCTGCCCCGCGCCGCACACGCAGCCCCCCTGCCAGCCGGGCAGGTACCCCCCACTTCCGCCAGCGAGTACGATCTTGTCATAGAGCGGGCAAGACTGCGTATTCTGGACCGCCCCCAGCATGCGCCTACCGTCAATGGCGGCGTACCCGGTCCCGTCCTGCGCTGGCGCGAGGGCGATACGGTCACGCTGAACGTCCACAATACCCTGGAGGAAGAGACCTCCATCCACTGGCATGGCATTCGCTGTCCGGCCGACATGGACGGCGTGCCCGGGCTGAGCTTTGGCGGCATTCCGGCGGGCGGCACCTTTACCTACCGCTTTCCCGTGCGGCAGAGCGGCACGTACTGGTACCACAGCCATTCCAACATGCAGGAAGCCCTGGGGGTCTATGGCGCCATTGTCATTGACCCGCGCGACAGCGAACCGCTTCGCTACGACCGCGATTACGTGATCCTGCTTTCCGACTGGTCGGACGTGGACCCGCGCGACATCGTCAGCAACCTGAAATTCCAGAGCGACTACTACAATTTCCGCCAGCGCAGCGTGGCGTCGTTTTTCCCCGACGCCGCGCGGTCCGGCGTGGGACCGGTGCTGAAAGACCGGCTGCAATGGGCGGGCATGAACATGTCGGCCACCGACATTGCCGATGTCAGCGGCATTATCTACACCTACCTGCTGAACGGGCACACCCCCGACGCAAACTGGACCGGGCTGTTCCGGCCGGGCGAACGCATCAGGCTGCGTTTCATCAACGCGTCGGCCATGACGTTCTACGATATCCGCATTCCGGGCCTGAGCATGGACGTGATCCAGGCTGACGGCAATGCGGTGGCCCCTGTCACGGTCGATGAATTCCGCATAGGCGTTGCCGAAACCTATGACTGCATCGTGCAGCCGACCGATGACAGGGCCTATACCATTTTTGCCCAGAGCGAGGACCGGACAGGCTATGCGCGCGGCACGCTGGCCACGCATATGGGACAGGCAGGCCCCATACCCCCCATGGACCCGCGACCGGTCCGCAGCATGGTGGATATGGGCATGGCCCATGACGGCATGAAAGCCATGGGGAACATGCAGGACATGGGGCGTATGACCAATATGCCCGGTATGCCCGGCATGGACCACAATGGCGGCAGCCATGCCCATGGCAGCATGACCATGCCCGAACCCACCCGCCCCCCGCCGCTGAATGTGGAAAACCAGAACGTGGCGGCCATGCCCACCGACCAGCTGGCCGACCCCGGCGATGGGCTGCACAATAACGGCCGCCGCGTCCTGACCTATGCCGACCTGCGGGCCATGCGCCCTGCCGTGGACCCGCGCCCGCCCTCACGCCGGATCACGCTGCACCTGACCGGCAATATGGAACGCTATATCTGGGGTTTTGACGGCAAAAAATTCTCCGAGGCAGACCCCATACCCCTGCGTCTGGGCGAACGGGTACGCTTTGTGCTGATCAACGACACCATGATGGAACACCCCGTTCACCTGCATGGGTTATGGAGCGAGCTTGAAAATGGCCAGGGAGCCTACAACCCGGTCAAACATACGATCATCTCCCAGCCGGGCAGCCGGCTGAGCTATCTGGTCACCGCCGATACGCCCGGCCTGTGGGCGTTCCATTGCCACCTACTCTATCATATGGATCTGGGCATGTTCCGCACGGTGGTGGTGTCATGAAAACAGGCGTTGCTCCACCGCTCTTCGGCTTACTGGCTGGCATGCTGACAGCCTTTTGCGGCACCTTTGCCGCGCAGGGCACACCGCCGGGGCCTGTTGCCGGCAATAATGCGAACACCATGCCGGGCATGGCCATGCCTGTCGCCCCCCATGCCACAACACACCAACATACGGATATGGACACCATGCCCGACATGGATGGCATGGACGATATGGCCGGGATGAACGATATGGGCGACATGTCCGGCATGACACGACATGCAGCCCCGCCGGGGCCGAAACCGGGCACAGCGCCTGTGCCCCCCAGGGGGTCGCACCATGCCCATTCCCTCCCGGATACCCTGCCCACCCGGCCACCGGCCACACCCCGGGGCGAGCAGCCGGCACCCGCCATGTTACCCGGTGGGGCAGGCAGGGGCAGCAAGGGAGCTGGCGGCGTTCATGTCGCCCTCCCTCCCCTGACGCCGGATGCGCGCTGGCCCGCGACAGCGCCACCCGTGCCACACATACGCTACGTGCATGACATGCCGCCCGTCATGGACCGTGGTACCTATCTGCATGTGCTGATGGACCAGATGGAAGGCCGTTACAGCGCGGGGGGCTCCCTGTTCCGCTATTCGGGCCAGGCATGGTACGGGAGTGACTACAACAAGCTCTGGCTCAAATCCGAAGGCAGTGTGGACAGGCACGGCACCATGACCGACGGCGACCATGAACTGCTGTATGACCGCGCCATTTCCACCTATTTCGACGTGCAGACCGGCGTTCGGCTCGATCTGGACAGTGGGCCTGTGCGGGCCTGGGGTGCTGTGGGGGTACAGGGGCTGGCGCTGTATTTTTTCGACGTATCGGCCACGGCCTATTTCAACAGCCGGGGCGTTGCGGGCAAGCTCGAAGGCTCATACGACCTGCTGATTACCAACCGGCTGATCCTTCAGCCACAGGCGGAACTGAACTTTTATTCCCGCACCGACACAGCGCGTGACACCAGTGCGGGTTTTTCCGATATCGATGCCGGGCTGCGCCTGCGCTACGAGTTCACGCGCAAGGTGGCCCCCTATATTGCCTTGACCTATACGGGCCATTATGGCGACACGGCCAGCCATATGCCAACCGGACGGCACGCACCCGCAAGCGGACCGGAGGACCTGCGCTTTACCTTTGGCGTGCGCACCTGGTACTGAACGACACCGACAACCCGCCCCTCACACGCCTGACAGCCTGCCCCCTGCCGACGCTGTTAAAGTTTTTTGACATGGCAGGTTTTGCGCAGGCCCTGCTTTGTCAGGCAGGGGTATTGCCTCTACAACAGAGCAGACACCGCAAAACGAAGGCGTAGCGCCATGCCGACCGACAAACCCGGATGCGAAGCCTGCTCACCTGCCGGCCAGACGAGCGGGCGGCACGTGATCCAGCCTGACAAGACAGCCCTGATCAACCGCCTGCGCCGGATCGAGGGGCAGATCGGCGGCGTTACCGCCATGGTGCGCGAGGACCGCTACTGTGTGGATATCCTAACCCAGCTTTCCGCCGTGCGCTCAGCGATTGATGCGGTCAGCATCCGTATTCTCGAAACACACGCCAAAGGCTGCGTGCGCGAAGCGGTTCAGGACCATGATGGTGATGACACGATCGAGGAACTGATGGGCGTGATCAGAAAAATGATCCGCTAGCACGTCAGGGCTCAGATATACGCGGCCTGCTGCGCAGGAGGCTGACCTGTATTGAGGTGGGGCCGGGTGCTCCTTCCCCCATCCGCTTTGTCTTTACGCCTCCTGCGCACCGGCCCGCGCGGGCAGGGCACGGGCAGCGCCGGACAGCCCGGAGCGCCATCCTGCATCAGATGTTTCAAAGCCCGCGCCTTCCCCAGCCATGAGGCAGACCCCGCAGGGCCTGCCCCCGGGCAAGGATTACCCTGTTGCGGATGTCTTGCCCTTTGACAGCCAGTCTCTGCGACCGCCAATATCTACACCCATCGGTATCTGCTACCGTGATAACCTGCCTGAACGCGCGGCTTATTGCCGGGGCAGAATTTTCTGCGCCGCGAATACGCGGGCGGGCTGCCCGCCGCCGGGCCTGCAAAAATTCACGGCGTGGCACTGCATGACGGACTGACTGCCCTGCAATTGCCGGGCCTGCCAACCCGCATGAAGGAAGGTACATGGACAGGACCTATACGCCAGCCGACGTGACGGTGCGCGATATCGACCCCATACCCGTTACCATCATGGAGCACAGGGGCGATCCGGCCCTGATCGGGGGTACGGTCCAGCGTTTTATTGCCTGGCGCAAAGCCCATGGGCTGAACCCCGCCGCCAGCCGGACTTTCAACATTTTCTATTCCAACCCCCACACCACACCCCCGGCGCAATACCGGCTTGGCCTGTGTGTCGGCACGGATACGGCACCCGGCCCGTTGGGCGAGGGCATGAGGCACGGCCATATTCCCGGCGGTCGGTACGCCGTGCTGCGCAGTGTGGGGGACGAGCACGCGCTGGACCGCGCGATTGTGTATCTCTGTCGGGACTGGCTGCCTGCCAGCGGCGAGCAGATGGAGCATGTTCCGCCGTTTTGCGAACGTGTCCGTTTTTTCCCGCACGTTCCGGCAAAGGACGCCGTGACGGATTTTTTCCTGCCGTTACAAAGCCGCTGATCAAAGCTGCGCCACCGTAAACGCCACGGTGGCGCAGCCTTGCCTTACGGTGCGGGGTTGGAATGCACCTGATGAATGGCGTTGATTTTCTCTTCCAGCTCCGGCGTGATGACAAGGTCGACCGAACCCAGAATGGTCTCAAGCTGGGCAAGACTGGTCGCCCCGATAATATTGGACGTCACAAACGGCCGCGATGTCACAAACGCTATGGCAAGCTGAACGGGATCGAGCCCTTCTGCCCGCGCAAGCGCCAGATAGGCCTCGATCGCGACATCCACCCCCGGTTTTTCGTAACGCTGCCCACGGTCGAACAGAGTGGTGCGGGCACCTGCGGGCCGCGCGCCGTTCAGGTATTTGCCGGTCAGGTAACCCTGCGCCAGCGGCGAATACGCCAAAAGCCCGACCCGTTCGCGCAGGGCCATTTCCGCAAGGCCGATCTCGAACGTGCGGTTGATCAGGTTATAGGCGTTCTGGATGGAGGCCACACGGGGCAGCCCGCTTCTGGATTCCGCCAGGAACCGGGACACGCCCCAGGCTGTCTCGTTCGACAGGCCGACATGGCGGATTTTGCCTTCAGCCACAAGGTCGCCCAGAACGGCCAGCGTTTCCTCGATCGGCACTTCATCCGCTTTGGTGATGTCGTCAAAAGTCGTGCCGCCTGCGCCGAACAGACCGATCTGGCGATCCGGCCAGTGGAGCTGGTACAGATCGATATAATCCGTGCCCAGCCGCCGCAGCGACCCTTCCAGCGCATAGCGGATCTGGCGTGGTGTCAGCCGGGCCTCTTCCCCGCCGGGGCGGAACCAGGGGGACGCGCTGCGCCCCACGACCTTGCTGGCAATAATCAGCCTGTCACGCCCGCCACGGGCCTTGAGCCAACTGCCGATAATGGTTTCCGTCGCCCCGTAGGTCTCGGCTTTTGGGGGAATGGCGTAAAGTTCGGCGGTGTCGATGAAATTGATGCCGCGTTCAAGCGCGAGATCAAGCTGGGCATGGCCTTCGGCTTCCGTGTTCTGCTGGCCGAACGTCATTGTGCCAAGGCAGATTTCACTGACCAGAAGACCAGTCCGTCCAAGTTCGCGTTGTTTCATGTAGGAGACCCGATTGAAAAAGGAGCGTTCAAAAACGAAGCGGCCATCATGGAAGCAACGGGCGGCATGTTCAAGATCACGCCCCGCCCTGTAGCCCGCGAACACGCCGGAATGACCTGAACGGCACGGGCCGGCACACCACCATGCCGGATACGTGTCACGGACATGCTAAACGCAGGGAGCGTGCTCCCGACCCGAAAGGCCGCAACCCGGCAATGCGCGTCAAGCCCCGGCGGCACACCTCAAACCCCGCGTAAAGGAGAATGAACAATGCGCCAACCATTCTTTCCACAGCGATCGGCCCTGCTTTTGCGGGGTGTCGCGGCCATGCTGGCTCTCTGTTGCGTGGCAGGGGCCGCACGGGCGCGCCCGCTCCCCAGCGTTCCACCCGGCTTTACCCTGAGCGTGCTGAGCGACCAGGTGCCCGGGGCGCGGGAAATCGCCCTGGGGCCACCCGGGCTGGCCTTTGTCGGCACGCTGGGGGAAGGTGTTGTTTACGCCGTATCATGGGATATCGCCCACCCCGAACAACCAGCCCGGGTGCGCACCATCGCCCGTGACCTCGATGCCCCGGCCGGGGTGGCGTTCCATGACGGCGATCTTTTTATTTCCGCCACCACCAGAATTGTGCGGCTGCGCGATATTGCCCACCATCTGGACACCCCGCCAGCCCCCGAGGTGGCGGCCGATCACCTGCCCTGGAAAGAAGGCGATCATGACTGGAAATTCATTGCGTTCGGGCCGGACGGCAAGCTGTATGTGCCCATTGGTGCGCCATGCAATATCTGCGCAACCGGGCATGACTTCGGCAAGCTGATGCGCATGAACGCCGACGGTACCCAGCGCGAGGATATTGCATTCGGGCTGCGCAACAGCGTGGGCCTGACCTGGCCTGTAGGGGCCACAAGCCCTTTCCCGCTTTACTTGACCGATAACGGCCGCGACTGGATGGGCGATGACAGGCCCAGCGACGAGTTGAACCGACTGGACCGCGCGGGGCAGGATTTCGGGTTCCCGCATTGTCACCAGGGCAATCTGCCGGACCCCGTATTTGGCGCGGGACAGTCCTGCGCGCAGTATACGCCGCCCATTTTCCTCCTTGGCCCGCATGTTGCAGCATTGGGGCTGAGATTTTACGAGGGCGACAGGCTGCCCGCCCCCCTGCGCGGCAGTCTGATCATAGCCGAGCACGGGTCGTGGAACAGTTCCACGCCTGTGGGGTACCGCGTGGTCGCGGTTGCGATGCGGGACGGCAAGGCGGTGGGCGAGACCGTGCTGCTCAACGGGCTGAGCGGGCGCACACCCCTGGCACGCCCGGCGGATGTCCAACCCCTGCCCGACGGTTCGGTCCTGATTTCCGATGACATGCACGGCCGGCTTTTCCGGCTCAGCTATAATCCGGGCAGGTAACGGCCCGAACAGGTGGTGGTTCGGACAGGTGGTGGCCCGACAGGGGCCGGGACAGGTAGCGGCCCTGCCGGTCGGTTCCGGCACGGCGCCCAGCGCCATAACACCCCGTGAATCCGCATGCGGGACGTGCCGAGTGTCCGCCGCCGCCATCGTGTCAGAACAGTGCTGATGCAGCATGACTGCATGGCAAACGGAATCCGCTTTCATTTGTCCCGCGTTTGCGCGTATGACCCCCGCAAGGACTGGCAACGGCTTTATGTTTGAACCGGATTACGCCCGCCGGTCTGCTCCTTTCTCCACTGACATGGCATTTTGGCGATGGACCCCAGGACTCTTCTTTCCGGCATGGCGCTGGCATTGGGGGCTTATGCCTCCTTTTCGATCAGCGACGCCTTTTCCAAGCTGCTGGCCGGGCAGATGGACCCGTTTGAAGTCGCGTTTTCGGGCGGGGTCTTCGGCTTTCTGATCCTGCCCTTTATCCGCAAACCGCATGAATCCTACCTGGACATCATTCGCCCGCGCAAAAAAGCCATGTGGGTGCTGCGCGCGGCCTGCGTGTTTGTGGCCACCGCCGCCAGTGTGGAAGCGTTCATGCTGCTATCCATGCCGGAAGCCCTGTCGCTGATGTTCCTGATGCCGCTATTCGTCACCATTCTCTCGGTCGTGCTGCTGAAGGAAAAGGTGACGCTCTGGGCCTGGCTTGCGGTCGTGCTGGGTTTTATCGGGGTGCTGATCGTCCTGCGCCCCGGCGTGCGGCCGCTCAACCTGGGGCATCTGTGCGCGCTTGTGGCGGCATTCGCCAATGCGGGCAGTGTGATCGCCTATCGCCTGGCCAGCGCCGAAAGCGTACGCCTGTCGCTGTTCGGGTCCAGCCTGATCGGCCCGCTTGTGGGCAATGGGCTGCTGATGGGGCTGCATGCGACGTGGCCCGCCACCATGACGGCATGGGCCTACCTGTTCGGCTACGGTTTTCTGGCGGCACTGGGACAACTGCTGATGATGCTGGCCACAGCCCGCGCCCCTGCCAACCGCGTGGCCCTGCCGCAATATACCCAGATGGTCTGGGGCGTGGTGCTGAGCTACGTGGTGTTCCACCAGCCGCTCGACGGCTGGACCTTCGTGGGCATTCTGGTCCTGACCGCATCGGGCATGCTGAACTGGATCCGCCAGCGTATCCGTTACGAACGCATGGCCATGAAAGAACGCCTCGAACGCAAAAAAGCCCGCAAGGCCGCCAAATGGCAGGCCAGCCAGGCCCAGAAAACCGGACTTTTACAGTAGCAGGGTCATGGTGGCGCGGCACAAGCCGGGCCACCGCCTTTCATGCCGGTCATGTGGCTCACTCTTCGCCACAAGAACCAGACGTATGAAACCACAGCCAGTCGGCAGGCGGTTCTGTGTGGTCCGTTCTGTCTCTACAGAACCTGATCGGCCTCATGCCCGGAACTTCAAAAAACAGGCCAGACCGGAACGCCGCTGACATAAACCCACCGTCGTCGGAAAAAGCAATGCCGCTCCATTGGCAACTCTCAGGCTGAGGCGAGTTCTCCGGCTTTGAGGGCGGCTATAAATTCTGCCCAGTCCGCATGCGTCTGTTTTGCGTAAGCAGAGGAAAAAGCACAGATAGCATCGGCAAAAGCCGCGCCGGTTCCAAGGTATCCACCGATTGTCACGACATCACCGGACCGGGCGTGGGCACGGGCCAGAGCCCGACCGCACAGGCGTGCGTAATCCTCCAGCCCCTGTTGCGCGAAATCCGAGCCAATGGCGGCGAGACGGGCATCTTTAAGGCGCCTGACATAGAACTGCCGCCCCTCACCGGAGAGATCTGGCACCGGCTTGGCTGCACCGGACTGCGGCGCGTCGCTATGTGTCCAGCCCAGAAACGAGTCCGACACCGCCTGCGTGATGCGCTGCCCGGTCACGACGCGTTCGCCCTGGTTATGGAAGCGGGAGGGCGCGGTAAATGGGGCAAGTACGGATTGCTGTGCTTCCTTGATCTGGAGCAGAAGCGTTTCACCATCGGCGGTGGAAAACAGGCCGATGGCACAGAACGTACCGACACTGCCAACCCCGACAACTTTGAACACGACATCGCGCAGACGGTAGCGGTCGAGCAGAATGGCACGTTCCGGCGGCTGGGTTGCGACGTAACGTGCGAAGGCGTGCCTGATCGTTTCTTCCTCGGCGGGCAGACGCATCACCAGCGGCGGGCGCTCACGCAGGGAGGGTGACTGACCGTCATCCGCGACAAGGCCGAAATGGTTGCGGGCACTCTCAAGGCGGCGGGCGAGCTGGGTTTCTACGCTCTCGCGCACCTTGCGGTCTTCAAACTGTGCGATGGCCGCCGTCAGGTCGATGCGACTGGTCCAGATTTCAAGCGGGTTCAGGCCCGCGAGCTGGCTGATCTGCCGGGCGTAGGTGCGAGCCATTTTTTCGGGAAGGGACCGGGCCATCTTTTCGGACAGACCTGCTTCCACGCCGGCAAGGACAAGGGAGGTACCCAGGCGCTTGACGTCCCATTCGAACGGGGCCGGTAGAGTTTCGTCGAAATCGTTGATATCGAAAACCGGAACCCCTTCGGGAGAGGCGTAGCTGCCGAAATTGGCAAGGTGGCAGTCGCCACAGGCCTGCACGGTCACGCCGGTGACGGGGGTATGGGCCAGATCCGCGGCCATGACGGCGGCGGCTCCCCGCAGAAACGCAAAGGGGGACGCCTTCATCCGCGCGTAACGCACGGGAAGCAGGTCGGCGATACGAGTTTTGCCCTGTGCCGCAAGAATGGCGACGGGACTGGCCCGGTTGGAGGCCGGTGTCCACTCCGCATGGCTGCTGCGGGCCACGGTTTTGCGCAGCAGAACACCCTTTGCATGGCGCTCAGCCCGGGTGGACAGACGAAAGCCCGCTTCCTGTGCGGGTGACAGCGCGGGGAGGGTTCTGGAACCTTGCATCATGGCACTATGGGCGTTCGGGCAGAGCGATACCAACTGCATTTTTGCCTAGCTCACCCGTGAATATGCAAGGGCCTGGCGGACCTCCACCAACGCGCTGCGGCGAGCAGGAGGGCAACGACCATCATCCTGCCCAGTCTTCCCGTCGGTCGGGAAGAGTAGCATCGCCCCGCTGGCAGCACGGGGCATAGACGTGTCAGTACTATGCCGCAAAACGACGTTTCCCTGCATTGCCCATCCGCACGAATTTACATGCTGGCTGGAGCAATCCATCATTTTTTAAATATAAATTTGCCGGGCCCAATATATCCATGCGGGCCATCACCGATCATTCCACATCATTTAAAAAGGGCCCTTCCCCGTCATGAGGAAGAGCCCTTTTTTGCGCTACTCAGCCCTTGCGGGTGAAAACGGCTTAGTTCTTAGTTTTGTCCACCAGACGGGACTTGGCGATCCAGGGCATCATGCCGCGCAGCTTTTCGCCAACCGCTTCGATCTGGTGAGCGTCGTTGCGGGCGCGGGTTGCCTTGAAGAACACGTTGCCGGACTGGTTTTCAACAACGAAGTTGCGCACGAAGGTGCCGTTCTGGATATCCGTAAGGATGTCCTTCATGGCCTTCTTGCTTTCCGCCGTGATCACGCGCGGGCCGGACACGTATTCACCATACTCCGCCGTGTTGGAGATGGAGTAGTTCATGTTGGCAATGCCGCCTTCGTAGATCAGGTCCACGATCAGCTTCATTTCGTGCAGGCATTCGAAATAGGCCATTTCCGGCGCGTAGCCGGCTTCGACCAGCGTTTCGAACCCGGCGCGGATCAACTCGACCAGACCGCCGCACAGAACAGCCTGTTCACCGAACAGGTCGGTTTCGACTTCTTCCTTGAAGCTGGTTTCGATCGTGCCCGCACGGCCACCACCGATGGCGGAGGCATAGGACAGGGCGATTTCAAGCGCCTTGCCGGACTTGTCCTGCGCAATGGCCACCAGGCAGGGCACGCCACCGCCACGCTGGTATTCGGAACGCACCGTGTGGCCGGGGCCCTTGGGGGCGATCAGGAACACGTCCAGGTCGGGGCGGGCTTCGATCAGGCGGAAATGGATGGACAGACCATGCGCGAACGCCAGAGCGGCACCCTGCTTGAGGTTCTTTTCCAGCGATTCCTTGTACAGCGTGCCCTGGCCTTCGTCCGGGGTCAGCACCATCACCACATCGGCCCAGGCGGCAGCCTTGTCGGGCGTCATGACGGTAAAGCCGGCATTGCGGGCCTTTTCAGCCGCCGTGGACCCTTCGCGCAGACCGATCACGACGTCCTTGACGCCGCTGTCCTTGAGGTTGTTGGCATGGGCGTGGCCCTGGCTGCCATAGCCGATGACCGCGACTTTTTTGGTCTTGATCAGGTTAACGTCGGCGTCACGATCATAATACACGCGCATAGCCATTCTTTCTTCTCCCTCCTGCCGGAGACACCCTCCGGCGTTGCTGTGTGCTATACTTCAGAAATTCTGAATTGTCTGCGGTCCCCGGCAGATGGAAGCCACGCCCGTGCGTGAAACCTCGACCAGCCCGAGCGGACGCATCAGATCGATGAAACTGTCCAGCTTGTCGGTCGAGCCGGTCAGTTCGAAAACGAAGGATGTGGCTGTCGTATCCACGGCTCTGGCCCGGAACGCCTCTGCAATGCGCAAGGCCTCGGTCCGGGGTTCGCCGGACGAGACCACCTTGACCAGCGCCATTTCACGCGCGACATGCGGGCCCTGGGCCGTCAGGTTCACCACGCGCGAGACCGGGACAAGGCGTTCGATCTGCACCTTGACCTGACCGATGGCCGAGGGTGTGCCCGTGGTTACGATATTGACCCGCGAGATCTCTCCCGCCTCGTCCACCGGGGCGACCGTCAAGCTCTGGATATTATAGCCACGCCCCGAGAACAGTTCGACAATACGCGCCAGGGCGCCGCTTTCATTGTCCACCAGAAGCGAGATCACGGCGGAACCGGAAATTTCGTGCTGCATAAACCAGAATTCCCCAAATCAGATCGGAATGAAGACCGCAGGTGGCGTCGTTTACCCCCCGCGTGGCGCTCAGACCAGCATCTGCCCTTCCTGGCTGATCTGCGCCCCGCTGTCTTCCTGTTCGGGGCCAAGGATCATTTCGTTATGCGCGGCCCCGGACGGGATCATGGGAAAGCAGTTTTCCCCTTCCGCAACACAGATATCCACCATCACCGGTCCGTCATGGGCCAGAGCTTCGCGAATGGTGTCGTCCAGTTCGTCCAGCCGGGTCACACGCAGGCCACGGGCATGGAAACTTTCCGCCAGTTTCACGAAATCCGGCAGCGCATCGCTATAACTTTCGGAATAACGCGAACCGTGCAGCAGTTCCTGCCACTGGCGGACCATGCCCATGTAATGGTTGTTGATGATGAAAATTTTCACCGGCAGGCGATACTGCGCGATAGTACCCAGTTCCTGAATGTTCATCAGGGTCGAGGCCTCACCCGCGATATCCATCACCAGATCGTCGGGATGGGCCACCTGCGCGCCAACGGCGGCGGGCAGACCATACCCCATGGTGCCCAGCCCGCCCGATGTCAGCCAGCGGTTGGGCTTGTCGAACTTGAAGAACTGGGCCGCCCACATCTGGTGCTGCCCGACCTCGGTAGAGACATACATGTCCCGTCCGGTCTCGCGCGCCAGTTCGAAAATCCGGCTGATCGCCTGCTGCGGCTTGATAACGGCGTCGGGTGCCGGGTCCTGCCTGAAACGCAGGCAGTCCAGGGCGCGCCAGCCCTCGATCTGGGCCCACCACGCACTCAGGTCAGCCCCATGCGCGTAGGCAGGCTGCTTCTGCCATTCCTCGATCATCATGGCGATGGTCTCGCCCACATCGCCCACGATCCCTTCATCCACATGCACGATCTTGTTGATCTGCGATGCGTCGATATCAACATGGATCTTAAACGAACCGGGAGAAAACGCATTGACGCGCCCTGTCACCCGGTCATCGAACCGGCTGCCGAGTGCGACCAGCACATCGCACCCATGGGTTGCCAGATTGGCCTCATACGTGCCGTGCATGCCCAGCATGCCCAGGAACTGGCTGTCCGTCGCCGGGTAGGCGCCCAGCCCCATCAGGGTCGAGGTTACGGGAAAGCCGGTCAGCCTGGCCAGTTCGCGCAGGGCCTCGCTTGCCTGCGGGCCGGAATTGATAATGCCGCCACCGATATAGAACAGCGGACGCTTGGCCGCTTTCAGGGCCGCCACGGCCCGCACGACCGCCGCACGGTCCGGGGTCGTGCGCACCTTGCCCGTACGCGGCGTAACCGCCTGCGCAGCTATATAAGGCGCATCCCCCACCGTGATGTTCTTGGGCAGGTCCACCAGAACCGGGCCGGGCCGACCGGACCGGGCAATGGCGAAGGCTTCATGCACCGCCGGAGCCAGATCCTCGGGCCTGCGCACCAGATAATTATATTTGGTCACCGGACGGGTAATGCCGGTTGTGTCGGCCTCCTGAAAGGCGTCGTTACCGATCAGGGCCGTGGGCACCTGCCCGGACAGGCACACCAGCGGGATGGAGTCCATCATCGCATCGAGCAGGCCGGTCACGGCATTGGTAGCACCAGGGCCGCTGGTCACCAGCACCACACCCACCTTGCCGGTGGACCGGGCATAGGCTTCCGCCGCATGCACGGCCGCCTGTTCATGCCGCACCAGCACATGGCGGATCTGGTTCTGGCGGAACAGGGCATCGTAAATGGGCAGGACAGCACCGCCGGGATAGCCGAAAATGACCTCGACCCCCTGCTCGACCAGAGCGCGCATAAGCACTTCCGCACCCGGAAGGGTCACAGTGGCCTGGGCAGCTGGTGCAGTCGGAGCGATGGTCGTTGTCATGGTGTCCTCTCTTCCCTGAGTTGGGAGCAGGGCGCATCTTTATGCCTTGTTACAATGGGCGTCAACCCCACTCAGAAATAAAAGAAACGATATTTTCGATATTTCTTTCCGAAAGTTGCGCAAAATCGGAAAAATTCGTGCCTGAAAAACACGCACCGATCGTGCAGGTCAGATTTTCGGCCGCAAGGTCATGATGGGCGAACCATGTGGCCTGGCGTTTGGTATATTGTCCGGTTGCCACAATGGCCCGCCGGGCGGCTTCCTCCCGCGTCAGGTCTCCTGCCAGCATGGCTGCCAGTTCGGGCACGCCATGGGCCCGCATGGCAGGCAATGCGGGGTCCAGCCGCCGGGCAACAAGGGCCTGCACCTCCTCCACCGCGCCGCCTGCCAGCATGGCCTCGAACCGGGCGGCTATGCGCGCGCGCAAAACGCCGCGCTCGGGCAGGAGACGGATAGCCGCAAAACGGCAAGGCGCGGGTGGCAGGCCCGGCTGCGCCTGCCACCACGCAAGACTGCGGCCCGTAGCCTGCCAGACCTCCCACGCGCGGGTGACACGCTGGGAATCCTCGGGTTTCAGGCGGGCTGCCATCTGCGGATCCAGCCCTGCCAGACGCGCATGCACTGCATGGGAGCCTTCACGCGCGACAAGATCGCGCGCCGCCGCACGGATCTCGTCCGGGCAGGGGGGAACCAGCGACAGGCCATGGGTAAGGGCACGCAGGTACAGTCCCGTGCCCCCGCACAGGATCGGCAGGCGGTTGTCCGCCCATGCGGCCTGCATGGCGGCCAGTGCCTGCTCGCGCCACCATGCGACGCTGCCCGTCTCGGATGCGGGTAAGACACCGTACAGACAATGCGGTACCTCGGCTTCATCCGCCGGGGTCGGGCGGGCGGTCAGCACCCGCAGGTCGCGGTAAACCTGCATGGAATCCGCATTGATAACGGTGCCGCCAACCTTGCGCGCCAGAACCATGGCAAGGGCGGACTTGCCCGAACAGGTGGGCCCGGCCACAATCAGGGCATGCGGGCAGGCCCGCTCGCCCTCCCGCCCACCATGCGGCAACGCTACGCTTGGCACCCTTCCCCCAGCGGCTGGCGGCCCGGCAGCATTGCCCCCGGCGAAAGCCTGCCCTGCCCCATGGGCGCCACCGGGCAGGCCGGTCGCAACCGCTACAACGGAGGCGCTGGTACCGGGAGGGCTATCGCTGCTGTCGACCGCACCGTCATGGCGGGCTGGCGTTGGGTGTTCTGCTTGCTTCATGGCCGTATTCCTGCCACACACCCACCTGCCATGACGAGCCTTGTTCTAACCCTTGTCGCCCGGCGTGAAGCGACGACCCTCACCCCCGCGACCATCGCCCTTGCCCGCGACGCCATAGGTGCGACGGGCGAGACCGTAACCCTGAGCGCTGGCGAAGCCGTCGACATACCGGCCGCCCCCACCGCACGGGACGCCCTGCCCGCGCTGCGCACCGCACTGGGCGCACAGGCCGTGGACGCGATTCTCACGCCCACGCAAAACCGACGCAAGACCCTGCTTGTCTCGGACATGGACAGCACCATCGTCGCCAACGAAACGCTGGACGATATCGGGGCCCATGCCGGGCTGGGCGAACAGATTGCCGCCATTACAACCCGCTCCATGAATGGCGAACTGGATTTTGCGGCCTCCCTGCGCGAACGCGTGGCGCTGCTGCGGGGCCTGCCGACATCGCTGCTGGAAAAAGCCTGGCGCGACGTGACACTCAACCCCGGCGCGGTCGAACTGGTACGCACCATGCGGGCCCACGGCGCGCGTACGGCACTGGTGTCGGGCGGGTTCACGTTCTTTACCGCCCGTGTGGCAGCCCTGTGCGGCTTTGATGAGAACCATGCCAACACACTCCTGACCGATACCGCAGGCACAACGCTGACAGGCCAGGCCGGCCAGCCCATTCTGGGGCCGGACACAAAGCTGCACCTGCTTGAAACCCTGGCCCATACGCATGCCTGCCCCCCTGCCGCCACCCTGGCCATAGGCGACGGCGCCAACGACCTGCCCATGCTGCGCAAGGCTGGTCTGGGGCTCGCGTTTCATGCCAAACCGGTGGTCAAGCGTGATATTGCAGCACAGATCAACCATACGTCCCTGCGCACTGCCCTGTTCGCGCAGGGCTACCCCGCGTCGGCTTTCGTTTCCGACTAGGGCGCAATAAAGCAACGGCCCGGCGCCGAACACGACGACAGAAAGGCAGACCATGCAGTTCGACCCGCGTGATATTTCCAACTACCCGATTGTCCGTATCATCTGCGCTGTTCTGGGCTGTGGTCTGGTCATATACTGCCTGACCTTTTATATCGCCCTGCCACAGGAAACGCCTGAACATGTCATGCGCCATATTGCCGCATTGATCGTAGGAACGCTGCTCCTGCTCGGCACCATCTGGGCCTGAACACGCCTGCAAAAAACGGCGACACATCCCGGATCGGCTGCGAATGGCCGTGACCGGACAAACCGCCTGCTTTCACGGCAAGAGCAGATTCAGGAAAACATCATATTCTTCAAGACTATTTTTAAAATTTCCGCAGTCCCGGCACAGGTAGCCGCGGCATCCTCATTAAAAGATAATAAATAGAAACAATACATTTCTATCGTTTCTGTTTATCGCAAACCACATTCTTCATATCGTGGGTGCATCGGCCCGGCACCATGGCCGGTGCCTGCACGTTGCACCCATGATATCGAAGGATCACGCACCCATGCTTACTCACCCCATCATGCGCGACTCAGCCTGGCGCAACTCCGTTCTGCTGGTCGCCCGCCTTGCCCTGTCCAGCCTGTTCCTTGTCATGGGCTGGGGCAAGCTGACCGATTATTCGGGGGCTATTGCGTATATGACGCAAACCGGAGCCCCCTTTCCGGCCCTGGCGGCACTTGTGGCGACAGGTGTGGAACTGGGCTTTGGCCTGGCTATTGCGCTGGGGGTTCTGGTCGAACCGCTGGCCATGGCGCTTGCCCTCTATACCGTCGTTACCGGGTTTATCGGGCACCATTTCTGGACCATGAGTGGCATGCTCCGCTACGACATGATGATCCATTTCTACAAGAACATCAGCGTGGCGGGCGGCCTGCTAGCCCTTGCAGCCGCAGGCCCCGGCCGCTACCAGCTGGCCATACCCCGCACGACCAAGCAGGGCATATCCTGATCCGTCGGGGCTCTTGCCCGGCTAGAACCCGAGCCTTCTGTGAATTTCCTCGACCAGTTCGGGCGTGTCGTCCAGTGGCCCGGTCTCCCACGGGTCGGGCAGGTGATCATGAACGTCGTTCAGCACCCGTACACGCCCGCTCAGTTCCAGTTCCTCGACAAAGCTGCTGATCCGGCGTGAACGGCCCGGTAGCGGGAAGACGGTGACCGGCGCATGGCCCGCCACCGCTTCGGACATCATGGACACGCTGTCTATGGTCACCACCAGATTATCGGCACAGGCAATCAGCCCGATATAGGGGTTTTCTCCGGTGCCGTCCCAGATCTGGCCGCCCACATCGCGCGTGCAGTCATCCAGCGCCTGCCGTGCGGCGGGGTCCGTCCGGCGCGAGGGGGTAATGACAAGGCTGCCACCCTGGTTCCGCACCGTTTGCGCCAGCACCTGCCCCAGCCTGCGGCCTTCGGCCTCACCGAACCGGAAACGGCCATTTGCCCCCCCCACCAGTGCGACGGTCAACGGGCGCGGCAGGTGTGCAAAGCGCGGTTCCCAGACCCTGCGGGCTTCGGTCAGGATTTCCGGCGTCAGCCCGTGAACGGCCGTGCGTCCCAGCAGCACGTTGGGGCCGCTGATATCGTCATGCCGACAGGCCACGATCAGATCGAAGCGCGACAGGCGCTGGCGCGGATTTTGCACCTGCACCACGGGCCGGCCCATATTCCGCAACGCGGCTCCTACAGCCCCACCCTTGCCGCCGACGCTGATCACCACATCGGATGCCGCAAGGGCAAGATTGCCCAGCAGGTCCTGCCCGTCCTGATCGCGCATGAAGGACTGCCCAAGCCAACGGGGGCCGCCAAGGGCCAGCCGCGCCATGCGGTCGGGCCGAACGGGGCAGAACACGCCGCGCCAGCCGGCCCGCTCCATCAGCCCCAGAGCCTGCGACCGCATACCGGCAAAATCCTCGCCCACCACAAAGGCATGGGGCGCAGCGCTCCCGGCCACATTGCCGGCCGTTCCGGCGGAATGCGGGTTTGCTTCTGTTTTCAGCTCGGCATAGTTTGCGCTCGTCATATGGCGCTGTCCCCTGCTACACCCTGCGCATGCGGGCAATCTGCGCGCCATGGCCTGCTGTCCTTGCTACCTGCGCAGGGGATATGCAAGGCATGTTTGAGCATTCCAGACCACAGATAAGGCGATACTATGTCCGGCGGCTTCCAGGATACGGGTCTTTCTCCCGCTTTATGCGCGCTGGCCACCCAGGCGGGCCTGACGGAACCCACCCCCATTCAGGCTGCCGCCATACCTGCCATTCTGGCCGGGCGGGATTTGCTGGCCACGGCCCCCACCGGCACGGGCAAGACAGCCGCCTATGCGCTCCCCCTTATCCAGAAACTGCTGGCCGCCCGCAAACCCCGCAGCGCCCTGGTGCTGCTGCCCACGCGTGACCTTGTGCTACAGACCGCAAAAGTGTTCCGCGCCTGCAGCGGGGCCGCCACAAAACCGGCCACCGCCCGCAGCACCGGCAAAAATGGCAATGCAGCCAAAAATGCGGAGGATACGCCCGGTCTGCTCCCTGTCATTCCCATTTTCGGGGGCGTGGACAAAGGAGACCAGACCGCAGCCCTTGACGCCATGCTGGACAGCCCCGCGGCCCGAACCGGCAGCCACGTCCTGATCGCAACCCCCGGCCGCCTGCTCGATCTGGTGCGCGCGGGGATCTGCAACCTGGACGACTGCACCCATCTGGTGCTGGACGAAGGGGACAGGCTGCTCTGCCCCGAATTTCTGGAAGAAACATCGGCCGTGCTCGATTTTCTGCCCAAGCCGCGACAGACGCTGGTATTTTCCGCCACCCGGCCCGACGAACACAAGACCCTGCTGGCAAGCCTGCTGCACAAGCCCGAAGATATCGTGGTCGAGCGCACGCCAGGGCAGCGCGGCCCCATCCGCCAGGGGGCGCTGTTCATCGACAGCACCCGCAAACCCGACTTCCTGAAAGCTTTTTTCCTCCGCGCCCCCAAAATGCGCAGCATCGTGTTTGTCCGCACCAAGGCCGAAGCGGACCAACTGGCCGCAATACTCAGGAAAGCGGGACTGGCGGCGGCCCCCCTGCATGCCGACCTGACACAGGACAAACGCACGAGCACGCTGGCCAGCTTTGCTTCTGGCCGGCTGTTCATTCTGGTGGCGACCGACGTGGCGGCACGCGGGCTGGATATTCCCTCGGTCAGCCAGGTTATCAATTACGACGTACCCGACCAGCCCGAAACCTATCTGCACCGGATTGGCCGCACAGGCCGGGCCAGCCAGAAAGGCTCGGCCCTGACATTATGCGCCGCCACCGAACGCGCGCGTCTGCGGCAGGTGGAAGTCGGGGTGGATGTCAAACTCCGGATTCTCAGCGAAAGCCAGGCCCTTCCGGCAGCAGCCCCGATCAAATCCGCGCCAAAAGCCAGCCGCCCCAAAACCGAACGGGCCGGGCGGGCCGACTGAACAGCCAGTTCCTGGGGTAAAACCGGGGCTGAACGCCCCGCTTGCCCCTGCCCTTGACCATGTCAGGCGCCCGGCCCACGGCACGCCATTATGGCGGGGGATTGCAGCATACGCCCAGCCGAACCATACTTTGGCGCGATGCAGCCCGGCTCCTTCCTTTCCCACCTGCCCTGCTGGACACATATGGCCCCGGCTCCGCCGCATGGTGCGGGCCGCCCATGACGTGTGCGTCCAAACGCCACACGCAAACGGACCACCGCGTCCGCTTTCGCACCCTGTCCGAAACCCTGCCCCCGCCTTTGCCCCCCCTGCCTGCTGGCATGCCGGAATTTGACCTGCCCGACCTTTCGCCCTGGCTGGAGGGAAACTGCGGAATCCGTGGCGTGCAGCATTTCGAAAGCGGCAAACCCGGCCCCCATGCCGTTATTACGGCGCTGATGCATGGCAACGAGCCGACAGGCGCTTATGCTCTGGCCCGCCTGCTGGCGGAACGCACCACGCCGCGCCACGGACGGTTGAGCCTGATTTTCCTCAACCTTGACGCCTACGCCATGTTCGACCCCACGCGCCCCATGCAGGCCCGTTTTGTGGACGAGGATCTGAACCGCCTGTGGCAGCCCGATCTGATCCGCTCGGCCCATGCCTCGGTCGAGATGCGCAGACTGCGCGAAGTACTGCCCGTCATAGAAACAGCCGACCTCCTGCTTGACCTGCACACCATGCCCTGGCCCGGACGCCCGCTTTTTCTGACCAATGCCGCGAGCAGGAACCAGACCCTGGCCCGCCTGCTGGCCGAGGCCGAAACCCATATTGCCACCCCCCACACACCTGCCGTGGTGCAGGATGACGGCCACCATGATGGCATGCGCCTGATCGATTACGGGCGGTTTGCAGCCCGGCGCGGACAGGCACGGGCCTGCCTGCTGGAAGCCGGGCAGCACTGGCAGGGCAGCGCCGCCGAACAGGCCCTGCTGACGGCACGGCTGTTCCTGACCCATGCAGGCCAGTGCGCGCTACCCCACAGCCACGCCCCCATTCCACCGGACGAACGCCCCGCCCCCCCGCCATCGGGTGTCGTGACGGACTGCGTCAAAGCCCTGACAGCGAAGTTCACCTTCATACGCCCGTTTCGGAGTGGCGATATCGTCGCCACGGCAGGCACGGTTATCGCCTTTGATGGGGCGGACGAAATCCGCACCCCATACGATGACTGCCTGCTGGTCATGCCCAATTTGCGCCCCAGGCGCGGCCATACGGCGGTCAGACTGGCCCGCCTGAGCGCCTGAGCGTGACCGCCCGTCCCCGGCACATGACGCGGCCAACAGTTCATGGCGGATTTTGCAGCCCGATGCGGCAAAAAGCAAAGCCGGACAAACAACCCGCATTGTCCGGCCTGCAAAAGCCAGCAGGCGGGGGCGGATCGGGTGCTGATTTTTTTTGCAAGCGCCTTTTAACGGTCTGGCAAGACTGTTCGGGTCATGGTGGCAACAAAAAAGGGTGCGGAGCCTTGCAGCCCCGCACCCCGTTTTCAGCCGATATGGCCCGATCTTAGCGTGTATAGATCGGGAATCTGGCGCAGAGTTCGCGCACGCGGGC
>NZ_JBDOBQ010000008.1:0-129162 GCF_047723915.1 Acetobacter sp.
GCGTGCCGCGCGCCGGGCGGGGCGCCGGCGGCGCGGCCCGTGCCGGGGGGGGGGCCCACTCGGGCCTGTGGCGTCGTGGTGTGGGGGGTGCCCCGGCATGGGTGGGGGAATGCATACCGTGCCGGGCACCGGCGGGTTCCCTGCCGCGTTCAGGAATGGGCCTGCCAGCGGGTGGGGGGCCGACGGGCCTGCCATCGGGCCTGCCAACGGGTTTGCCAACGGGCTTGCGGGTGGCGCTGTCCGTTCCGCCCGCACGGCCTCCATCGCCCGTATGGCCGTGAGCCCTGCGGCACTGTCGGCAATGGTGAAGAGGTGCGGGGGCAGAAAAGAAAGGCGTGAAAATGGCTTGTTTTCCATAGGCATGCTTGACGCCATCGCGTTTGCAGGTGATTCCTGCCTTACAGAAAGGGAAAAAGAATGCAGGATCAAGTCGTGCAGCCGTACTCCTCCCCCGACAAGACCGGCACGGGTGTCATGCAGCACGGTGCTTCCGCCACGGATGACCCGGTGGTCCGGCTGGACCGCGCCCTGCAGCGCATTTCTTTCGTTCTGGAAAAAAGCAGGCAGAAAAAAAGCCGGGGCGACACGGACCGGCAGGAACTGCTGGCCAATGTCGATGCGCTGATCCTGCGCGTGCAGGAAGCCCTTGAGCGGACGGCCCCCATCCCGGGCACCACGCAACCCGTGGGGGAGAGCTGAACCATGGCGCTTGTCTCCGTGCATATCAACGGTCACAGCTATACGGTGGGCTGCGAAAACGGCCAGGAACGCCACGTGCAGGTCATGGCCCAGCAGGTGGAACGTCGCGTCCAGCGCATGCGCGACCAGGGTTTTACGGGCGAGAGCCGCCTGCTGGTTCTGGCCGCTCTGGTCATGGCCGATGAAATTCAGGATCTGGCCAGCAACCGCCTGCCCGAAGCCACGGCTGAAGCCGCACACGAAGCCGAACGCATGCGGGCCGAACGCGCGTTGCAGGCCGCCCGCCTGTCCGATCTGGCCGAACGTGCGGAAACCCTTGCAGCCGAACTGGAGCGCGCCTACATAGAGGATGCGGGGCTGCCCGACGCGTGAGGCATGTCATCCCCTGGGCCGATAAGCACTTCCTAGGGAGCTGGCTCTGTTGTGGCCCTGGTCACATTATCCGGCGCCCACCTGCAACAGCAGGTCCTGGAGGTTGAAAAGACCCACGGTCATGGTGGCTCCGCACTTATCCCCCCATCACGGCGATCCACCCGAAATCGCCCGGCACAAGGCCCGGCTGCGTGAACGCTGCGTGGCCAGTCTGCGCGCGCGTGACACGCGGCAGGATGCGGGCGTTCTGACCAATCTGAAAATTTTGCTCGGCAGCCAGCTTTTTGCCCTGCCGCTACCCGGGGCGGAGCCGAACGGCGGTTCCGCCATGCACGCCTCTGGCGCGGCTCCGCCGGCCGGGGCGTCCGGACCCGGCGTGCCTTATGCGCCGGTTATCGCTCCGCAGCCAGGCAGGGCGAGCGCTGTCGTGGCCTGTGTCTGGCCCTTGCCGCACGAGCTTGACCTGCGCCCCCTGTGCCACTGGCTGGACCTGAATGGCGCAACCGTTGTGCTGCCCGAAACGCCACCGCGCGGAAACCCGCTGGTGTTCCGGCAATGGCGTCCGGGCTGCGCCATGCTGGCCGGACGGTTCGGCACGCAGGTGCCCGATGGTCCGGTCATGCAGCCCGACATGGTGCTGGTGCCGCTGCTGGGGTTTGACCGGGCTGGCAACAGGCTGGGTTATGGGGGAGGCTACTATGACCGCACGCTGGCCGCCATGCCGCATGTGGCGCGCATAGGATATGCGCCCTCCACCCAGGAGGTGGAGTCCCTGCCCGCCGGGCCGCATGACCAGCCTCTTCCCTGTATCGTGACTGACAAGGAGACCCTCTGTTTTGACTGACAAGCCGTACTGCCAGAGAAAGTCCCGCGTGTGAGAATTCTGTTTTTAGGCGATGTTGTCGGCCGGACCGGGCGCGAAGCCGTGATGTCCCGCCTGCCCGGGCTGCGTCGGGCTCTGGCCCTGGATCTTGTCGTGGTCAACGCGGAAAACGCCAGCCATGGTTTCGGGCTTTCACCCGCCATAGGCGTGTCGCTGTTCGAAGCCGGGGTGGACGTCATTACCCTTGGCAACCATTCCTGGGACAGGCGTGATCTGATCGGTCATATCGACGCGGAACCCCGTATTGTCCGGCCGCTGAACTATCCGCCCGGCACGCCGGGGCAGGGCAGCGTGGTGGTGGACCTGGCGGACGGACGCCGCGCATTGGTGGTCAATGTCATGGGACGGCTGTTCATGGACCCGCTGGACGATCCGTTCCGCTGTGTCGCGGATCTGCTGGCCCGTCACCGTATGGGGGCGGTCGCGGCCGGGGGCACGGTGCAGGCTGTGGTGGTGGATATCCATGCCGAGGCGACGAGCGAAAAATGGGCTTTCGGGCATATGTTCGACGGCAGGGCCTCGCTCGTGGTGGGCACGCATACGCATACGCCCACGGCGGATCACCGCATTCTGGCGGCGGGCACGGCGTTTCAGACCGATGCGGGCATGTGCGGCGATTATGACAGCGTGATCGGCATGGTGAAGGAACCGGCCATAACCCGTTTCGTGCGCAAGATGCCGACCGAACGCCTCCAGCCCGCGGAAGGGGAAGCGACCCTGTGCGGGCTGATGGTCGAAACCGATGACAGCACGGGCCTTGCCATGCGCGTGGCCCCTCTGCGTCAGGGCGGCTTGCTGGCCCAGACCCTGCCGGATTTCTGAACCGCACGGGGGTAAAGGGGGCCAGCCGTCAGGGGACGGCAGCCCAGGCTCCCAACAGGGCCGGTGCGAGCGTGCGTGTCCCCTGTTGCCTTCTTGCCCCTGCCGGGGCTGTGCTACCAGACTAGGCGGGGTAGGGCGGCGACAGGGCGCAGGCCCGCCGCGTGGGCTTCCGCCGTGGCCAGATTTGCGTCGTTCCCGATCATTTCCTGATGAATGCCGCCCAGAATCCACAGGCTGTCCACCCCGGCTGCGGCCGCCCCCTTGATATCGGTTTCCAGTGCGTCGCCTATGGCCAGAATTTTCTCGCGCGGCATGTCCAGCATGGACAGAACAGGTTCGTACACGCGCGGATACGGCTTGCCGATCCAGCAGACATCGCCCCCCTGTTCGGCGTAGGATGCGGCCAGTGCGCCCGCGCAGATCTGGCGCACCCCGCCCTTGACCACAATCATGTCCGGGTTGGCGCAGATCATGGGCAGGCCCCGGGCAAGGCAGGTCTGGAGTTCGGGCAGGTAGGGGTCCAGCGAGGCCACGCCGCGGTCCAGGTCCGGGCCGGTATTCATGACAAAATCCGCCTCCCGCGCGGATGTTACGCGTCTTAGCCCCAGATCGTCGTACAGTTCCTGGTCGTACGTGCCGCCGATATGGAGCATGGTGCCTCCAAGGCGGGCAAACCAGGGGTCCGTTCGTTCACGCAGCAGGCGGTGGGTTTCCTCCCCGCTGGTCATGATCCCGTCATACAGCGCGGTGGATACGCCAAATCCTTCAAGCTGGCTGGCTACCACATGGGCTGGGCGCGGCGCGTTGGACAGCAGCACGACCTGCTTGCCTGCCTTGCGCAGGGCCTGCAGGCAGGCCACGGCGCCGTCGAACGGGCGTACACCATCATGCACCGTGCCCCACAGGTCCACGATATAGCCGTCATAATGCGGGGCAAGGTCCGCAAGCCCGTTCAGCAGGGGCAGGGTGGGGGGAAGCTGTGCGTTCAAAGGTCTGCTCCACGAAGATCGGCCAGGGTTTCGATACCCTCCTGACGCATGATGGACAGCATTTCCTGCTTGAGCCGTGTGACAAGGGCCGGGCCTTCATAGGCGAAGGCGGTGTAGACCTGAACCAGATCGGCCCCCAGGCGAATCCGTTGGAGGATATCGGCCCCGGTCTCTATGCCGCCGGCGGCCACCAGCGTCAGGCGTCCGGCGGCCACCCTGGCGGCAAGGTGCAGGACGGCGGTTGCGCGCGGGGCCAGCGGGCGGCCCGACAGGCCACCGGCCTCGCCCCTGTTGGGGCTTTGCAGGTGGGACGGGCGGGCCAGCGTGGTGTTGCTCAGAATAAGTCCGCTTGCCCCGCCCGCGATTGCGGCTTCCACAATGGCGGGAATGGCGTCGTCTTCCAGATCGGGGGCCAGCTTGACCAGAATGGGGGGGCAGTCATCAGGGTGACGGGCGGTTATCGCGTCCAGAATACCCTTCAGCCGTGCTGCGTCCTGCAACCCGCGCAGGCCCGGCGTATTGGGCGAGGAGACGTTGAGCACGACATAGTTCACGTAGGGTTTGACGCGCGCCACCAGGGCCGGATAGTCCCGTTCCGGGTCGGCCCCGGTCTTGTTGATGCCGATATTGGCCCCCACCGGCACCCCGGCACCCCCGCCCTTGCCCGATGGCAGGGGGCGTGCCAGCCGTGCCAGCCTGACCGCGAAACGGTCTATGCCCTGGTTGTTGAACCCCATGCGGTTGATGACAGCCCTGTCTTCCTCAAGCCGGAACAGGCGCGGCCTGGGGTTGCCCGCCTGCGGGCGGGGGGTGACGGTTCCGGCTTCCACAAAGCCGAAGCCAAGCCGGGCCAGCGGGCGCAGCACGCGGGCGTTCTTGTCGAATCCCGCGGCAATGCCGATGGGGTTGGAAAACCGCATGCCCAGCGCGCGCGTGGCCAGGGCGGGGTCATCCTCCGGGCGGCGGAAGGGAACGCCCACGCCCAGCATAAGGGCGTCGAGCGCGAGCTCATGCATTTTTTCGGGATCGAACTGGCGCAGCACCGGCAGTGCTAGGGATGTAAGGCTGGACATGGGCTGAGTACTGCCCCAACTCCTGCGGCAAGGAAAGAAAAAACATGGTCAGGCCCCAGCGGAGCCCATGCGGGGTCATTTTCTTTGTTGCAAATGAGAATGATTATCAATAAAAGGGTGATATCGCAGAACAGGGGGATGGAGGCTACCCGCCTCCAGTACACGCCATGACAGATTCACCCGTTTTCCTGACCGACCTGCCCGCCAGCGAACGGCTGACAGTATGGGCTATCCGTCGCCTTGCGGGGCATAACATGCCCGACCGCTGCCTGGGGGCAGGGGGGCGGTCGTCGCGCGGTGGCGCAGCATCGTCAGGCACTGCGGCGGGGTTGTTCCTGCCGTGTTTCAGGCGGGAGTTCATGGCGGTTTCGCAGGCTTTTCATGAAGCGATGACCGATATCGCGGCCCTGGAAATGCCACGCCTGGATATTCGCTCGGGCAGCGCGCTGGCCGTTACCGAGACAGAATACGCGCTTTTGCTGGCCACGGCCGCCGGGCAGAACGAGCGCGAGGCCGAAATGCATGCCGTGCTGCGGCACGTCCTGCCCTTTGGGGGCCTGCGCGCGCGCATGGTCAGCGCCCTTGCCACCCTGGGCGCGTGTCTGGCGGGGGCGGGGTACTGGCTGTCGCACCATGTGGCGCGTATGCCCCTGTCGCGGATACCTGTGTCGCGCATGGATGAGCGGGGGCGCGGAGCGCTGGTGGCCTACCCGCAGGCGCTTTCCCTCTCGCGCTGGCACGACATGGGGCTGGCCGGGGCTGCCCCCGCAAGCCTGTCGCGCGTTGCATATATGGCCGATGCGACACGTGCCTGACCCCCACAGCCACGGGGCAGAGGGTCCGGGTAAAGACTGACAAAAGCGCGCGGGGCAGGTGCGGGCAAACCTTTGTCCATGGCCGCGCCGTGGGGTGTCGATTGTCGGGGCTTGTTTGTCTGTTGCCATTCTGTTCCAGAATGGGCGGGGCTGTGCTATGGCGTATGGTCATGACGACGAGCCAGCGCCGCATTATCCATATCGATATGGATGCCTTTTACGCATCCGTCGAACAGCGTGACAATCCTGCCCTGCGGGGGTTGCCCGTCGCTGTTGGTCGCTGTCAGGAACGTGGCGTCGTGGCAGCAGCCAGTTACGAGGCGCGGGCGTTCGGGGTGCGGTCGGCCATGCCGTCGCTGCTGGCCAGCAGGCGTTGCCCGGACCTTGTTTTCACCCCACCCCGGTTTGAGGTCTATCGTGCGGTTTCGGCCCAGATTCAGGCCATTTTCGCGCGGTTCACGCCGCTGGTGCAGCCCCTCTCGCTGGATGAGGCGTATCTGGATGTCACGCAGCCTTTGGTGCAACGGCCGTCGGCCACCGCCATTGCGCAGGAAATCCGCGCTCTTATTGCCCAGCAGACCGGGCTTACGGCGTCTGCCGGGGTGTCCTACAACAAGTTCCTGGCCAAGCTGGCGTCCGACTACCGCAAGCCCGACGGGCTGTTCGTTATCCCCCCCGGCAGGGGCGAGGCTTTTGTGGCCACCCTGCCGGTCAAGGTGTTCCATGGTGTGGGTCCCGCTACGGCCCGGCGCATGAATGCGCTGGGTATTCAGACCGGGGCGGACCTGCGGGCCTGTCCGCTGGCCGTTCTTGCCCAGCATTTCGGCAAGGCGGCCGCATTTTATTACGGCATCGCCCGGGGGGAGGATAACCGCCCCGTGGACCCCGACCGGCCCCGTAAATCGCTGGGCAAGGAAACGACCTTCGACCAGGACCTGCACGTTCAGGCGGATCTGGCCCATGCGGTGCGCGATCTGGCGGCCAGGGTCTGGGCAGGCTGCGAAAAGCGCGGGCTTTCGGGGCGCACCATTACGCTCAAGCTGCGCCATGCGGACTTTACCCAGATCACACGCAGCAGTTCGGTCATGCAGCCGATTAGAAGCGGGGCGGAACTGGAGCAGGCCAGCCTGCAACTGCTGCGTGGCCTTCATCCCCTGCGTAGCCCGGTGCGCCTGCTGGGGGTTACGGTATCGGCCCTGTGCGCCCCGCAAGCCCAGGCCGAACAGCTCTGCCTGCTTCCCCCGGTGTAAATACCGCTCTGGCAGGTCGCATACCGGTGCGCATTGTCGCCGTCGTCCGTATTTTTCCTGCGCAGGCCGGGCCGTTGCGGGAGAGAACTGGCCGGGGCGTATTTACTGGCCCACGGCACCCCCACCGGGGTGGCGGCGGTCATACCCGCCATAATAGCGCGCGCTGCCCTGCACACCCAGCCGGGGGCCACCTACCAGAATGCCTTCGGGAATACCCCATGGCGCATGAGGCGTGAAACGGTAGCCCTCCCGGCCCAGCGTCTGCTGCACGTCGGGGCTCAGCGCGCCGGATTCCATCTCCACCACCTCGGGCAGCCATTGTTCATGCAGGCGGGGCAGGTCGATCGCCTGCTGGATATCCAGCCCGTAATCCACCACACCCAGCACGACCGAGAGCACAATGGTGGGAATGCGCGACCCGCCGGGACTGCCGATCACGAGCACGGGCTTGCCCCCGCGTGAGAGAATGGTGGGCGCCATGGACGACAGCGGCGTCTTGCCCGGGGCGATGGCGTTGGCCGTGCTGCCGGGAATGCCGAACATGTTGAAAGCACCGGGCTTGATGGAAAAATCATCCATCTCGTCATTGAGGAAAAAGCCGGCATCCCCCGCCATGACCTTCGCGCCGAACCAGCCGTTCAGCGTATAAGTGGTGGAAATGGCGAAACCGTTTTTGTCGATTACCGAAAACTGCGTGGTTTCGAGCTTTTCAGGAGTTGCCTGTCCGGGCTTGAGCGCAGCGGAGGGCACGGCCCGGTCGGTCGGGATCTGCGCGCGTACGGCGGCGATATAGGACAGGTCCAGCAACTGGGCCACCGGGTTCTGCACAAAGGCCGGGTCGCCTAGGTCGCGCCGGTCCGAATAGGCGTGGCGCATGGCTTCTATTTCGCGTTGCAGGGCCGGGGCGGTGTGCAGGCCCAGTGCGTGCATGTCGTAGCCGGAAAGAAGATCGAGCATTTCGCACAGGGCCACGCCCCCGGCGCTGGGCGGGGGGGCGGTTTCCACCACATACCCACGGTAACTGCATTGCAGCGGAGGCAGGTCACGCGGGTGGTAGCCCGCGAAATCGGCCATTTGCAGAATGCCGCCACCGCGCTGCGATGCATCGACCACGGTGCGGGCTATGGGGCCTTTGTAAAAGGCGTCGGCACCGTCGTGGGCGATCAGTTCCAGCGTGCGGGCCAGGTTTGTCTGCACCAGCCTGTCGCCCACCTGCAGGGGGCTGCCATCGGGGCGCAGGAAAATGGTGCGGGCGTAGGGGTCTTTGGCAAAAGCCTGCGTGGAGGTATGCAGCAGTTCCACATCGCCTTCGCCCAGAACGAACCCGTCCCGTGCGAGGGCAATGGCCGGTTCCATCACTGTATGGCGGGGCAGGCGGCCCCAGCGGCTCTGTACGTTTTCAAGCCCGGCCACGGTGCCAGGTACCGCGACGGACTTCCAGCCCAGGGTGGACAGACCGGGTATGACGTTGCCCTTGCTGTCCAGATACATGTCGGGCGTGGCGGCAAGTGGCGCTTTTTCGCGGAAATCGATAAAAACGGCGGGCTTTCCGGGCTCGCGCAGGAGCATGAACCCGCCCCCGCCCAGATTGCCGGCCGCAGGGTACACCACGGCCAGCGCGTAGCCCATGGCAACGGCGGCATCGGCTGCATTGCCGCCTTCAGCCAGAATGCGCGCCCCTACGGCCGAGGCAAGCTTCTGGGCCGACACGGCCATGCCGTGCTGGCCCACAGCAGGGGCCAGGGGGGTGTAGCCCGCCGCCTGCGCCGGGCCCAGTGCCAGCGGGTCGGGGTTGGACATGTCAGGTGCTGGTACGGTTTCTGGCACGGTTGCGGGCGCGCTGGCTGCAAAAGCCGCGCTACTCCCGGCGCATCCCATACCCGGCAGTGCAAGGCCCGGCGGCAGGGCGGCTAACAGGGCTGTGAACGCAAGGCCCGCAACAAAACGGGCCGGTCTTGCGGGCCTGGCGTTCATGGCAATTATCCTTCGGTGGGGTAGGGCGGGCAGGTGTAGCCGGCAGGCGAGAGCGTAAAGATTTCGTAGCCTGTCTCGGTCACGGCCAGCATGTGTTCGAACTGCGCGGAAAGCGAGCGGTCACGGGTTACGGCGGTCCACCCGTCTTCAAGGATTTTGACTTCCGGCTTGCCGATATTGAGCATGGGCTCAATCGTGAACACCATGCCAGCCTTGAGTTTCAGCCCTTCTCCCGGTCGGCCGAAATGCAGGATGTTGGGTTCGGCATGGAACGTCCGGCCAATGCCATGGCCACAGAAATCCTCCACGATCGAATAGCGCTGTTTTTCCGCATAGCTTTGAATGGCATGGCCGATATCACCCAGGGTCGCGCCGGGGCGCACGACTTCTATGCCGCGCATCAGCGCTTCGTATGTGGCGTTCACCAGCTTGGCGGCTTTCACGGCCACCTTGCCCACCGTGTACATGCGGCTGGTGTCGCCAAACCAGTCGTTGAGCTTGGGCGTAACGTCGATATTGACGATATCGCCCTCCTGCAGCAGCCGCTCGCCGGGAATGCCATGACAGACCACATGGTTGATGGAAATGCAGCAGGACTTGGGGTAGCCGCGATAATTCAGCGGCCCCGGTGTGGCGCCGTGGGCCAGCGTATAGTCATGAATGATGCGGTCCAGTTCCCCCGTGGACATGCCGGGCCGCACGTAGGGGGTGATCATGTCCAGCGTTTCGGCGGCGAGGCGGCCTGCGGCGCGCAGCCCTTTGTAGTCTTCTTCAGTATGGATAACGATACCGCCCCTGGCCGCCATGTCCTGCTCTCCGTCTCATCTGTCGTCACGCCGTCCGTGCCGGCGCGTTTTTCTGCAAGGCGGCAAAGATGAAGATGGCCAGCCATAAAGGCAACCCGTTTTCGGCCTGAAAACGTGACCATGGCAGAACCGGCCCTGCCGTCAGGCAGGGCGGAAAAGGCTGTCAGGTCCGGTTGGAGGCGGAATGCCGCGCGGTGACGCGGTGCGTGCCAGCGGTGGAAATGGCATGCACCTTCGCACCCACCAGGCGCACATGGTGCCCATGTGCGGCGGATACGGCGGCATGCCCGTGGCGGACGGCGCGCGGGGTGGGGGCTTCCGCCACTTCAAGCGGCCGGTGGCGGGCCGCGGCCATGACCAGGGCATGGCGTCCGCCACGACCGGCAGCGCGTGAGCCGGCATGGGCCAGCAGCAGCGGGCGTGCCACAGGTGCGACACCTTCAGCGTCGAAACCGTGGTCGAGCTGGTCCGCCATGGCGACCGAACGCACGGCATTGTTCGACGCCCCCATGACAACGCCGACCAGACGCACGTTCTCGCGTATGGCCGATGTCACGAGGTTGTGGCCTGCTTCCTGCGTGTAGCCGGTCTTCATGCCGTCGGCCCCCGCATAGGCTTTCAGCATCGGGTTGTGGTTGGGAATGATCCGGCGGTGGAAGCGGAAGGACTCGGTCGAGAAGTAATGGTAATATTCGGGGAAATCGGCAATCAGCCTGCGGCCCAGCGTTGCGAGATCGCGGGCGGTGGTCATCTGTTCGGGGTCCGGCAGGCCCGATGCGTTGCGGAATGTCGTGTTCGTCATGCCCATGGACCGGGCCTGCTGGGTCATCATGGCGGCGAACTGCTGCTCGTCCCCACCGCCGATCAGTTCGCCCAGAGCGCAGGCGGCGTCATTGGCGGATTTGGTCACCAGCGCCAGAACGGCTTCCTCAACGCTCAGATGCGTGCCGGGCACCAGCCCCAGCTTGGAGGGTTCCATGGTCGAGGCATGGATGGAGACCGGCACGGTCTGGTCCGGCGTGATGGCTCCGGCCTTGAGGGCGCGGAACGCCATGTACAGGGTCATGAGCTTGGTCAGGCTGGCAGGGTAGCGGCGCAGGTCCGGGTCGGCCTGGGAGAGAACGGCACCTGTATTGGCGTCCACCACGATGGAACTGATCTGCCCGGCGTACTGGGCATGGGCCGTGCCAAGGGTTACGCTGCTGAACGCAATGCCAGCCAGAAGGCCAAGCCATGTCCGGGATGCGCGCTGCGTTTTCGCGGCTGTTGCGTCAGTCCGTCGGGGTGTCCACCCACACGCGTGTTTTTTCGCCACTGTTACCCCCGCCTGCTCACTACAAAGCACTATTCCGTCTGTTGTTCAGAATCGCAAGGCCGCGACTGCAAAAAACTCGAGCGGCGTGAGGTGGCATGCGGATCGTCGCACAACAGTTTGTTCATGACATGTTGAGGTCCTATATGGCACAAATATGGCGATTTCTGCCGGTCTGAGGCGGATTTTACGGTCGTTTCAGGTCTGGTCGGCCTTTTATCCGGCTTGCGCTTTCCAATATGATGGAAAAGAAGGGCCTGTATCAAAACCCGTTTTTTGGAGTTCTACCGTTATGGTCTCGCGTCGTTATCCTGATTTGCATACGGGCAATGGGCCGTCGCGGCGTGGGGGCGACGGTACGGAGTCGGACCGGGAGGACGCGGATATCGGCGTGGTGGTGCGCGCCAAGCCCAAGACCCGCAAGCCTGCCATGTACAAGGTGCTCATGCTCAACGACGACTACACGCCCATGGAGTTCGTCGTGTATGTGCTTGAGCGCTTTTTCCAGAAAAACCGGGAAGAGGCGACCGATATCATGCTCAACGTCCACAAGCGTGGCGTGGGGGTGTGCGGCGTTTTTACCTATGAAGTGGCGGAAACCAAGGTGTCCCAGGTCATGGATCTGGCCCGCCAGAACCAGCACCCCCTGCAATGCACGATAGAGAAAGACTGAGCCGGGCCAGCATTTTCCGGTTCCCAAAAGCGTATGTGACAATTTTTATGCGCTTATGACTCGCAATTCCTGACGAAGCGGCCAAATATATCATCAGGGCATCCGGTCGTGGCGCTTCATGCTTCTGCTACGTCGGTAAAGCCTGAGGAAAGGAGCGTCTCGTCATGTTGTCACGCAATCTGGAGCAGACGCTGCATCGGGCACTTATTCTGGCCGGGGACCGGCATCATGAATATGCGACGCTTGAGCATCTGCTTCTTGCCTTGGTTGATGATGCGGATGCCGTCACGGTGTTCCGGGCATGCGGGGTCGACCTGGACCGCCTGCGAACGGATCTGACCGGCTTTCTTGACAAGGATCTGGCGGGTCTTGCGTCCGACCGGCCGACCGAACCCAAGCCGACGGCAGCATTTCAACGCGTTATCCAGCGTGCGGCCATTCATGTTCAGTCCACTGGCCGGGACGAGGTTACGGGGGCGAACGTGCTTGTGGCACTGTTTGCCGAACGCGAAAGCCATGCTGTCTATTTCCTGCAGTTGCAGGACATGACCCGGCTGGATGCCGTCAATTTTCTCTCGCACGGGATCGCCAAGGCGCCCGACCGGTCCACCCGCCGCCCGGTCACGGGGACCGGCACGGGGTCTGGTGCGGACAAGGGCGAGGAACCCGAACGCGGCAGCACGGAAAGCAAACCCCAGAAAAACCAGGACGCGCTGTCGACCTACTGCGTCAACCTCAATGACAAGGCGACAGCAGGCAAGGTCGATCCGCTGATCGGGCGCGATACGGAAATCGAACGCACGATCCAGATCCTGTGCCGCCGCACCAAGAACAACCCGCTTTATGTGGGCGACCCGGGTGTGGGCAAGACCGCCATTGCCGAAGGTCTGGCCCGCCGGATCGTGGAAGGCAACGTGCCCGATGTGCTGTTGCAGTCCACCATCTATTCGCTGGACATGGGGGCCCTGCTGGCCGGAACCCGCTACCGGGGCGATTTCGAGGAACGTCTGAAAGCGGTCGTGACCGAACTGGATCAGGACCCGCACGCCATTCTGTTCATCGATGAAATCCATACCGTGATCGGGGCCGGTGCGACATCGGGGGGGGCCATGGACGCGTCCAACCTGCTCAAGCCGGCGCTGGCGGCGGGCACGTTGCGCTGCATCGGCTCGACCACCTACCGCGAGTTCCGCCAGCACTTCGAAAAGGATCGTGCTCTTGTGCGGCGGTTCCAGAAGATCGACGTGCCTGAACCCACAATCGACGATGCGGTGAAAATCCTGCGCGGCCTCAAAGGCAGCTACGAAAAGCATCACAAGGTGCGCTACACGGATGAAGCCATTCGTGGCGCGGTGGAATTGTCGGCGCGGTATATCCACGACCGCAAGCTGCCCGACAAGGCGATCGACGTGATCGACGAAGTGGGGGCTTCGCGCATGCTGCAACCCGAAGGCCGCCGTCGCAAGACGGTGAACCTGAAGGATGTAGAGGACATTATCGCCCGCATTGCCCGCATTCCGCCCAAGAGCATTTCCGCCGATGACAAGGAAGTGCTGCGCTCGCTCGAGCGTGATCTCAAGGGCATGGTGTTCGGGCAGGATCAGGCGATCGATGCGCTGTCCGCTGCCATCAAGCTGGCGCGTGCCGGCCTGCGCGATGCGGAAAAGCCGATCGGCAACTACCTGTTTTCCGGCCCTACGGGGGTCGGCAAGACAGAGGTGGCCCGTCAGCTTGCAACGGCTCTGGGTATCGAACTGATCCGTTTCGACATGTCCGAATACATGGAACGGCATTCGGTCTCGCGCCTGCTGGGTGCTCCGCCCGGCTATGTGGGGTTCGACCAGGGCGGGCTGCTGACCGACTCGATCGACCAGCACCCGCATGCGGTGCTGCTGCTTGACGAGATCGAAAAGGCGCATCCCGATCTGTACAATGTGCTTCTACAGGTCATGGACAACGGCAAGCTGACCGATCACAACGGCAAGACGGTGGATTTCCGTAATGTCATCCTGATCATGACCACCAATGCCGGTGCGTCCGACATGAGCAAGGAGGCTGTGGGCTTTGGCCGCAAGGTACGCGAAGGTGAGGATGAAGAAGCGATCAAGCGCCTGTTCACGCCGGAATTCCGCAACCGGCTCGACGCGATCATTCCCTTCGCGCATCTGACGCAGGAGATCGTGGGGCAGGTGGTCGAGAAGTTCGTGTTGCAGCTCGAAGCCCAGTTGGCCGACCGCAACGTGACGATCGAACTGTCGTCCGCAGCCAAGGAATGGCTGGCCGAGCGGGGGTACGACCGGCTGTATGGGGCGCGTCCTCTTGGGCGTGTCATCCAGGAGTCGATCAAGAAACCTCTGGCGGAAGAACTGCTCTTCGGCCGTCTGGCCAAGGGCGGGGCGGTCAAGATCGGCCTTAAAAATGGCGAGCTGACTTTTGATATTGTTGAAAACAACAGCGCCACAGCTCTGGGCTCGGGTGAAGACGAGCGGGGCAGCGAACGGGAGGAAGAAGCCGCCGACTAAGCGGTTCCGGGGGTTATCTGCCCAGCGTTAAAAAGAGCGGTCGGCCAGAATATTCTGGCCGACCGTTTTTTTGGGAGGCATTTGATGCGGCACCGCAATGCGCATCCGTCATGCCCGGGCACGGCGGCAACAGGCGGTTCTAGTCGTATTTCGTGCCGTTGACGGTAACAGAACCGGGGATCGGCCAGGAACGGCCCGTGCCGCGATGGGTCCAGTCAATGCCCTGGCTTTTGTAGGAATCGTAGTAATATCGTCCAACTACGTCCACTGTGTCGCCCTTGCTGACCCAGGGCCATGCGGGTGTGTGCATTTCATCAAGGTTGGTGACGATCCTGATGGAAATGTTGGGAGCCACGGCAACATAGAAATAGCCATGCATGCCGCTGCGGGTCTGGCTTGAACGGGCCGCCACGGCCACGACCGTGCCGCAGATATGCACGGCGACATCGCCCTTGGGGCCACCGTTTTCAAATGCCTGCTGCTTGGCCTGGAAGTCGGCATTGTCGCAACTGGCCGCCACGTTGGTGGGTGCTGCCGCTGTTTCGTCCCGATGTCTGTGGTGGCGGGCCAGCGCTGCAGGCATGACCGCCTGGGAAAGCATCACACCCGTCAAAAGGCCGATTGCAGGCAGGGACAGGCTTTTTGTGGATCGCCCTTGCCGGAACGTATCGACCGGGGTGCAGGGGGCAGGGCGGGGGCGGAAAAATTCTGTCATGATAGGGCAAGCCTGACTGTGCATGTAAAACAGGACACAAAAGCCATGGCCGCCCCTCTGGGCAATGTCAAATTGCGGGGCGGATTGTGCCTGTTTCTTGTCCCTATCCCTGTTGCGCAGTGACGATACCAGCCCGGGCTAACCTTGGTATCGCCTCACATATGCCTGACCTGTTTGTCACGGCTTTTTCGTCCGTTGCGTGACCTGTCCGGTCCTGCTGGACGGGGCGAGAAAACAGCTATTTCACCAGTGATGAAAGGAGTGGCAGGGGGGGCGTTGCCTCATGCAGCCGCCCTCGTGCCTGCCTTTGTGCGTGCCAGTATGGCATGGAGGCGAACGGGCGCAGGCCCGCACACAGGTCGGCCCGGACTGTTACGAATGGCTCGTCTGTTTTTCGTTGTGCAGAACGGTGCGGTAGTCGTCGATCTGCTTGGCGATTTCCGGGGCCAGTTTGGGTGTGACCTGGTGCAGCCCGCGTAAGGCACGGATAATGCTGCCGATCACCACCAGCCTTGCGTACCATTTATGGTTGGCAGGCACGATGGTCCATGGCGCATAAGGGCGGGCGGTATTGGCAATGGCGTCCTGGTAGGCGGTGCGATAATCATCCCAGAATTCGCGTTCACGCAGGTCGGCGGGCGAGAATTTCCAGTGTTTGTCGGGTATGTCCAGCCGGGCCAGCAGGCGCTCGCGCTGTTCCTCGCGCGAGATATGAAGAAAGAACTTGAGCACAACAGTGCCCTGGCGGGTCAGGTAGCGTTCCAGATGGCGGATGTCGCTGTAGCGCCCGTCCCAGAATTCGGGGGTGTTGGTGGCGCAGGGCAGATGTTCGTTCTCAAGCAGCTGGGGGTGGACTTTCGTGACCAGAACGTCCTCGTAATGGCTGCGGTTGAAAATGACGATACGCCCGGCCTGCGGGGCCGCAGCGTGGATACGCCATAAAAAACCATGCAGCAGGTCTGTGGGGCCAGGCTGCTTGAAGGACGTGACCGCCACCCCCTGCGGGTTCACGCCGGACATCACATGCTTGATGGTGCCATCTTTGCCGGCGGTGTCCATACCCTGCAGGACGATCAGCAGCGAACGTGTCTGGTTGGCGTAAAGCAGTTCCTGCAGGGTCTGGAGCAGGCCCTTGACCTTTTTGAGCAGTTTTTTCCCGTCCTGCTTGTTCAGGCCCAGATGGCCGTCATCGTTCGGGTCATGGTCGCTGAGCTTGAAGCTCTGGCCATCGGTAACCTGGTAGCTGTCCAGAGCGTCGAGAAAATGCGTGAGAAGTGTCATAAGGCATGCCTGCTGCAAGGGTTCCGTGCTGTAAAGCTTACAGGATGGCCCGAAATTACGGCTGTAATCTTGTCAAAAACGTTAAAGACCTCATATTTTTTGGTATGACATCCTTGCATTCAGCTCTCTGCGCCAATGCCATGCTGGAAGATGGCGTCTCTCTTGCGGGCATGCTGCTCGTGGCAACCCCCATGCTGGGGGAAACACCGTTTTCCCAGAGCATCATCTATCTCTGTGCCCACACGACCGAGGGCGGGGCCATGGGGCTTGTGGTCAACCGCCGTCTGCCCCACCCCGACCTGGCCGAACTGCTCGAACAGCTTCATATCCAGCCCGTGCCGTCCCTGCGCCGCATCGGGCTGTGTGCAGGCGGCCCACTGGATGAAGGCCATGGGCTCGTGCTGCATTCCTCCGACTGGAAGGGGGAGGAAAGCCTGAGTGTGACATCCAACGTCACGCTCACGGCCAGCATGGATGTGCTCAAGGATATTGCCGTGGGGCAGGGACCGCGTGACGCATTGCTGGCCATGGGCCATGCCGGCTGGGCGGCTGGGCAACTGGAACAGGAAATTCTGCACCATGATGCATGGCTGGTCGCCCCGGCCACGCGGGAACTGCTGTTCGGCACGGACCAGACCGCCAAATGGCGCCGCGCCCTTGCGTCGATCCGGATCGATCCTGCCCGGCTGAGTTCCCAGACGGGGCATGCCTGAACTTTACCCTGGGCGTTCCCCTGTTTTCATGTGCGGTGAAAAATCTGCCGGCGTGTTCCTGCGGATTTTGCTCCGCTGTTTTCAGCCCGCTGAAAGCTGGGGCAGATCAGGCTTGAAACCTTCCACCGGTTTCCTGGCCCAGCGCCATGAACTGATGCCCTGGCGGGCAAGTTCGCGGTGCATGATCATGATCGGCCATTGCCCCGCGCCCTGATACGCCCCCATGCCGTCCGGGGCTGCAAGGCGTGCGGCCAATGCCTCGACAATGGTGACAGAGCGGTGCCGTCCACCTGAACAGCCTATGGCGATGGTGGCGTATTTCTTGCCTTCCTGCACGAAGCGCGGCAGCACAAGCTGGAGCATGGCGTGGATCTGGTCCAGGAACGGGGCATAGTCCGGATCGGCCATGACATAGGCCGCCACATCCGCATCCAGCCCGGTCTTGGGGGCGAGGTCCGGCACGTAATGCGGGTTGCGCAGAAAACGCGCATCCAGCACCAGATCGGCCTCACGCGGCAGGCCGGACGGGTAGGCAAAGGACATCAGGGCCACGGTCAGGCCCTCGCTGCCCCCGCCTTCCCACGGGCTGAACCGACTTTCCACAAACCGTCGCAATTCCGGCGGGGGCATGTCGGTGGTGTCGATCACAAGGTCGGCGGCGGCGCGCAGGGGGGCTGTCAGGGCGGTTTCAGCCTCGATTCCCTCGGCTATGCTGCCATGCAGGGCCAGCGGGTGGCGGCGGCGCGTGGCCGTGTAGCGACGCAGCAGCACGTTTTCATCCGCTGTGGCGTAGATCAGTTCCACCCGCAGATGCGGGTTGACCCGCAGCCTGGCTACGGCGTCCAGCACAGCGGTCGCGTCAAACCCACGGGTGCGCGAGTCCACGCCAATGGCGACCGGTCGTTCCGCGCGGGCCACAATATCGTCAAGCATGCCCAGCGGCGGATTGTCGATGACCTCGTGGTCGAGATCTTCCAGAATCCGCAATATGGACGATTTGCCCGCCCCGGACAGGCCGGAAACCAGCAGAATGCGGCGTGGCGCGGGCGTGTCATCCGCCGAAAACATTGACGGCCTTTCCTCTCCATGGGTCAGGAAGGTGCGGTCGGGGCGCGTGCGCCAGAACCGTGTCACCCCCCGGGACGACGCAGCACTGTAGAGCGATTCTCTGTCTCGTGAGAAGGCTTTCTCATCAAATCAGTCATCACTTCAGGGCAGGGCGGTCGTTCCTTTGGGGGAATAAATATCGTCTTCATCCGCAAAGAAAAATTGCGGTCAGGTCATTCCTCGCTTACATCATGCTTCCGTGATGACAGACAGACGAAACGTGCCGCGCAAGCAGGATGACGCCCATATTGCCCATGCGCCGGCACCCCATCTGGAAAAGGCGCGCGCGGGCCGCCCCCGTGGGGGCCGGTCCCAGCCGACGGGCCCCCGTGTCAGCCAGACACATGACGGGCTGGTGGTCAGCGGCTTGCAGGCTCCGGCGGGCGCTGCCCTGGATATGGTCGATCAGTGCCGGGCGGCGTTCGATATCGGGGCGGAACTGCTGGCGGCCCATGGTTTCGCGCTGCGCGATGTCACCCAGCTTGTCTGTATTATTGGCGATGCGGATGGCTTTCGGGCCTGTTTTCCGGCTTTCAGGCACTATTTTGCCTCCGGCTCCCCCGTTCTGACCCTGATATGGCTTAAAAACAGGGGGGCGGGTGTGCCTGCCATCGCGTTCGACCTGGTGGTCCAGACGCATGAGGACGACGAAGCCCCCCTTTAGGGAGGAGCGCGTGGTCCTGTCCTGCGCCGCGTGACGGATGGGTGCGCTTGACGCCCTTACCTGCCCTGCCGTGTCTGGTATTCTGTGCCGGGTGGCGCGCGCTGTCAGCGGCGGGTGTCAGGTCCGGCGGCTTGGTGCGGGCGGAGCCGGGGCGCGGGGAAGCTGGATGGTAAAGCACGCCCCGCTGACATGGCCGTGGCCGTCATGCAGGTTTTCCACGTTGATCGCGCCGTGCAGCGCTTCCACGATCTGGCGGCTGATGGACAGGCCCAGCCCGGAATGCTGGCCGAAATTCTCGTCCTTGGGACGTTCGGAATAAAACCGGTCGAAAATGGAATCGAGCTTGCCCTGCGGAATGCCCGGCCCCTGATCCGAGACGGAAATATTCACCATTGTGCCGCTGGGGGCTGCGTGCAGGACAATGCGCCCGTCAGGCGGGGAAAAGGAGATGGCATTGCCGATCAGGTTGCGCAGAACCTGAACCAGCCTGTCTTCCACCGCCAGAACTTCCAGCGGGCGTTCGGGTGTGTCGTGGTGGATATCGGTCACGATCACGGGCTGGCCGTCCTGCCGGGTGGCCTGGTGGATTTCCGCCAGCACGGACAGTAACGGGCCAATGGCCAGCGGTTTGGCCTTGGCGCGCGACATTTCCGCGTCCAGCCTGCTGGCGTCGGAGATATCGGTAATCAGCCTGTCCAGACGGCGGACATCGTCGTTGATAATGGTCAGCAGGCGGCGCTGCTGGTTCAGGTCCTCGATCCTGAGCAGGGTCTCGATCGCCGAACGAATGGACGACAGCGGGTTCTTGATTTCATGGCTGACATCGGCGGCAAAGCGTTCGATGGCGTCCATACGCTTCCACAATGCCTGCGCGCTGGCCTGCAGGGCCCGTGCCACATCCCCTATCTCGTCGCGCCGGGCCAGCAGGCGGGCGGGCACGGTACCCGTGCGGCCGGTCGTATCGCGCATGATCTGGGCGGAGGCCGCAAGGCGCAGCAGCGGCCGCGCGATTGTCAGGGACAGGTACCATGACAGCAGAACGGTCAGGATCAGGGCCATGAACACGAGAGACAGAATGGTGGAGCGGATGGCGAACAGGGACCGGTCCACCTGCGAGGCCACGCGTGTAAGCTGCAACACCCCAACCGTGTGCCCGTCATGGATCACGGGTTCGGCCACGGTAATCAGCAGTCGCCCCCGCGCGGTGCGGCGGATGTAGGGCGGGGTTTCGGCCAGCGGGCGGGGCGTGCTTTCGGGCATGGCCCGCCCCCCCATCCATCCGGGTCCACCCGGCCCGCCGGGGCCTCCCTGTCCGTCCGGTCCTGCGGGGCCACCCGGTCCGCCGGGGCCCGGTGGCCGGTCGGGAATATCTTCCTCATCGGTCGGCAGCGTCATGATCTGCGGATTGTGGCTGGACCACAGCCAGGTCAGGAAGCGTTCGTACAGGCCGGGCTGCATGGACGGGGGGAAGGGAATGGTCCGGGCATGGTGGTGCATTGGCGGCGGGGGCAGCGGCAGGTCCTGCGTGTCCGAAACATCGATCAGGTTGTCCGCCACCAGCCGCCCATCCGGCCCGAACAGCCGGGCATGCGCGGTGGGGCTTGGCTCGGTCAGGCGCTGCACCAGCGGGCGGGCCAGCGAGGTTTCGAGCACGTAGCCGTTGTCGGCCGGGTTGGCCGCGCGGCCGTGAACGCTGCGGACGGCACTCTGCCCCAGCGCGCCCGCGTAAATGCGGGCCTGTTCGCGCAGGCCCGTGACTTCCGTGCCCAGCAGGCTGTTGCGGAACTGGTTGAGGAACAGCAGCGTCACACCCAGCAGGGCAAGCGGCAGGATATTGACCAGCAGGATCCGCCGCATAAGGGGGGAAACCAGCCGTGTGCGTGACGCCCGATAGGCGGCCGTGGCCTCGACACTGTTCCTGTGGGGCCGCTGTCCCGGCATGCGCAGCCCACGCAGGGATTTGCCGCGCAGGGCGTCAAGCCTGTCAGCCACCCTGTCCGCCAGCGGCGCGAGACGGGGCATGCGGGGCCGGTCCGTCATGCACCCGGGCGCGTTGAGCCGCGCCTATTCCTCACGGTAACGGTAGCCGATCCCGTAAAGGGTCTCGATCTGGTTGAAGTCGTCATCCACCTGGCGGAACTTCTTGCGCACGCGCTTGATATGGCTGTCTATGGTGCGGTCATCCACATAGACCGTATCGCCATAGGCCGCATCAATCAGCTGGTCGCGCGATTTTACAAGACCGGGGCGCTGCGCGAGTGTCTTGACCAGCAGGAATTCCGTGACCGTCAGGGGCACGTCCTCCCCTTTCCAGGTGCATTTGTGGCGCAGCTCGTCCAGGGCCAGTTCGCCCCGTATCAGCGCGCCGCCAGCCGGGGCGCCGTTGGCTTCCGCGCGGCTGGCGTCGTTGCGGCGCAGCAGGGCGCGGATACGCTCGAGCAGGAGCCGCTGGGAAAACGGTTTGGTGATGTAGTCGTCGGCCCCAAGGCGCAGGCCCATGAGCTGGTCGACTTCCTCGTTCTTGGAAGACAGGAAGATCACGGGCAGGTTGGACCGCGTGCGCAGGCGTTGCAGCAGTTCCATGCCGTCCATGCGGGGCATCTTGATATCCAGCACGGCAAGGTCGACCGGGTAGGCCGTCAGCCCCTGCAGCGCCGATTCTCCGTCTGTATAGGTGCGGACAGTGAAGCCTTCGGCTTCAAGCGTCATCTGAACCGATGCCAGAATGTTGCGATCGTCATCAACCAGCGCAATCGTCTGTTTGGTGCGCTCAGTCATTGTTTGCGTGTTCCTTCACAGCCATCGGCAGGCGACACAGATTAGGCTTGCCGGACCCGCCATGCCAAGAGGCGGGGCCGACGAATAACACTGTTTTTTCCGCCCGGCCCGGATCGTGGGGGTGCGGGGCTGGCGGGGGTAGCGTAAAATCATGTCGCGGATGCACCGGCAAGGTCTTGTCGGCTGCGGTCGTGTTGCTTACCTAATGACATATGACCCACGATACAGATCCCACCCAGGTCGAGGCACCGGCGGAGCCGGCCCAGGCCGAACAGACAGCCCCCCAGGCCGAACATCCGGCCGAAGGGGATGCGCGCATTCTCGAACTTGAAAATTCCGTTGCGGAATTCAAGGAAAAATGGCTGCGCGCCGAAGCTGAAAACCACAACCTGCTGGCGCGCGCCAAGCGCGACGTGGAGGATGCCCGCCAGTACGCCGTGCAGAAATTCGCACGTGACGTGGTGGAAGTGGCTGAAAACCTGCGCCGCGCGCTGGCCAGCCTGCCGCCTGCGCAGGAGGGCGAGGATTCGGTGCTGCTCAAGATGCGTGAAGGCATCGAAAGCACCGAACGGTCCTTCCTGGGTATTCTGGAACGCCACGGCATCAAAAGTGACGATCCGGCGGGCAAGCCGTTCGACGCCAACCTGCACCAGGCCATGGCCGAACAGCCCAGCGCCGAGCACACCCATGGCACCGTGATCCAGGCATGGACACCGTCATGGACCCTGCATGGCCGTCTGCTCAAGCCCGCCATGGTTGTTGTTGCCAAGACACCGTAAGCAGTATGTGCCCGCACCTGGGATGGGGCGCGGGCACATGGCTGACGGGGCGAAAAAACCCGTCCCTGCCGGGGGCGTCGTCTTGAAAAAGGGAAAACGCTCCCTTACATCCAAGAGTGTCATTCGAGACTGTTCCGATGGATCATGGAACGGTGTCGGCATAGATAAATAAAAGGGGCCTTACGTGGTGCTTCGGGCCGCGAGAGGTCGCTGGAGGGAATATACATGAGCAAAGTTATTGGTATTGACCTTGGCACCACCAACTCCTGCGTGGCCGTGCGTGAAGGCAATGAAACGAAGGTTATCGAAAACAGCGAGGGCGCGCGCACTACGCCGTCCATGGTCGCCTTTACCGAAGGCGGCGAAATGCTCGTCGGTCAGGCCGCCAAGCGCCAGGCCGTAACCAACCCCGCCAACACGCTTTACGCCGTGAAGCGCCTGATCGGTCGCCGTTTTGAAGACGCCACTGTCCAGAAGGACAAGGGCATGGTGCCGTACACCATCGTCAAGGGTGACAACGGGGACGCCTGGGTCGAGGCACGCGGCACGAAATACGCGCCTTCCCAGATTTCCGCGTTCATTCTGGGCAAGATGAAGGAAACGGCCGAGGCGTATCTGGGCGACAAGGTGACCCAGGCCGTCATTACGGTTCCGGCCTACTTCAATGACGCCCAGCGTCAGGCCACCAAGGATGCGGGCCGTATCGCCGGGCTTGAAGTCCTGCGTATCATCAACGAGCCGACGGCTGCGGCACTGGCCTACGGGCTGGAAAAGAAGAGCGGTGGCACGGTTGCGGTCTATGACCTTGGCGGCGGCACGTTCGACGTATCGGTCCTGGAAATTTCCGACGGCGTGATCGAAGTCAAATCCACCAACGGCGACACGTTCCTGGGTGGTGAAGATTTCGACAACCGCGTGATCGGCTATCTGGCTGACGAGTTCAAGCGCGAGCAGGGCATTGACCTGCGGTCCGACAAGCTGGCCCTTCAGCGCCTGAAGGAAGCGGCGGAAAAGGCCAAGATCGAGTTGTCCTCCTCCAAGGAAACCGAAATCAACCTGCCGTTCATCACGGCTGATGCGTCCGGCCCCAAGCACCTTGTGCTCAAGCTGACCCGCGCCAAGCTGGAAAGCCTGGTGGACGACCTGATCGCCCGCACGCTTGAACCCTGCAAGGCGGCGCTGAAGGATTCCGGCCTGTCCGCGTCCCAGATCGATGAAGTCATCCTGGTCGGCGGCATGACCCGTATGCCCAAGGTGATCGAAACGGTGAAGGAGTTCTTCGGCAAGGACCCGGCCCGCAACGTGAACCCGGACGAAGTGGTGGCCATCGGTGCGGCCATTCAGGGCGCTGTGCTCAAGGGCGACGTGAAAGACGTGCTGCTGCTTGACGTGACGCCGCTTTCCCTGGGGATCGAAACCCTGGGTGGGGTGTTTACCCGCCTGATCGACCGTAACACCACCATCCCGACCAAGAAGAGCCAGGTGTTCTCCACGGCGGATGACAACCAGGGTGCCGTGACCATCAAGGTCTATCAGGGCGAGCGTGAAATGGCGGCTGACAACAAGCTGCTGGGCAACTTCGACCTGACCGGTATTCCGCCCGCACCGCGTGGCGTGCCGCAGATCGAGGTCACGTTCGATATCGACGCCAACGGCATTGTCTCGGTTTCTGCCAAGGACAAGGCCACCAACAAGGAACAGCAGATCAAGATCCAGGCGTCTGGTGGTCTGTCCGATGTCGATATCGAAAAGATGGTGAAGGAAGCCGAAGCCAATGCGGCGGCTGACAAGGCCAAGCGCGAGCAGGTGGAAGCCCGCAACAGCGCGGAAGCCCTGATCCATCAGGTCGAGAAATCTCTGACCGAAGCGGGCGACAAGGTTCCCGCGGCTGAAAAGGCCGAGGCCGAAAGCGCTGTCGCCGCGGTCAAGTCCGCTCTGGAAGGGACCGATGCGGAAGCGCTGAAGGCCGCGACCGAACGTCTGACCCAGGCAGCCATGAAAGTGGGCGAAGCCGCCTACAAGGCAGGCCAGGAAGGGCCGGAAGCAGGTGCTGCCGCCGGTGCCGCAGCGGATGAGAAAGAGATTGTCGACGCCGACTTCGAAGACGTGAACGACAGCAAGAAGTCCTGAACGGACATCCGCTTACGGAGTGGCCTGTACCAGAATGGCCACTCCGCCTGAGAGTTCCGGCGCCCGTGCTTCCTGAAGGCGGGCGCCTTTTTTCATTCTGGACAGTTGCTGTGCTCAGGCAAGAGGCAGCCCAAGAGGACACCCATGGCCACGCAGGTTGACTACTACGAAATTCTTGAAATTTCCCGCACGTCTTCATCCGAGGAAATCAAGAAATCCTATCGCCGGCTGGCCATGCAGTACCACCCCGATCGCAACCCGGGCGATGCGACGGCTGAAGCCAAGTTCAAGGAAATCAACCAGGCTTACGACGTCCTCAAGGACGAGCAGAAGCGTGCCGCCTATGACCGCTTCGGCCATGCCGCCTTCGAGGGCGGCGGCGGCGGTGGGCCCGGCGGGTTCGACTTCAGCGGCTTTGGCGGTGGCGGTCTGGGCGATATTTTCGAACAGATGTTCGGCGACATGATGGGTCGGCGCGGCGGCCAGACCCGCGGCGGCAACGATATCCAGACCCAGGTGGAAATCACGCTGGAAGAAGCCTTTACGGGCGTGAAAAAGGATGTTCGCATTATTACCCGTGTCGCATGCGAAAGCTGCAACGGCACGGGGTCGGGCGATGGCGATGCCGGGGTGCAGCCCTGCCCGAGTTGCCATGGTGCCGGCAAGGTGCGGGCGCAGCAGGGCTTTTTTATTGTGGAGCGGCCGTGCCCGACCTGTCACGGGGCAGGCCGGATCGTCAAGGACCCCTGCAAGACCTGCCATGGAGAGGGTACGGTCGAGCGTGAACGCACCATTGCCGTGCAGATTCCCGCAGGCGTCGAGGACGGCACACGCATTCGCCTGACGGGCGAGGGTGAGGCTGGCGGCAATGGCGTGCCGCCGGGTGACCTGTATGTGCATGTCTCGGTGGCCGAGCATGGTATTTTCCAGCGTGACGGCGCCAATGTCTATTGCCGTGTGCCCCTGCGCATGGCGCAGGCCGCCCTTGGCACGGAAATCGAGGTTCCTGTCATAGACGGGGGCCGTACGACGGTGAAAATTCCGTCGGGCACACAGACCGGCGCGCATTTCCGCCTTCGGGGCAAGGGTTTTTCCGTCCTGCGTTCAAGTGCCCGGGGCGACATGTACATTCAGGTCACGGTGGAAACCCCCCAGCACCTGACCAAGCGCCAGCGCGAACTGCTGGAGGAATTCGAGACCGAAGCGGGCGAGGACGTCAAGCACAGCCCCGAACACACCGGCTTTTTCCGCCGTGTCCGCGATTTTTTTGAAGGAACGGAATAAGCCCGATGCGCATTGGCATAGCTGGTATTACGGGCCGGGTCGGGCGACTGCTGGTGCAGGAAGTGCTCGCGGCAGGGGCTGTCCTGTCCGGGGGCACCACCCGCGACCCCGAACAGGCCCGCGACCTTGCCCTTCCTGACGGGGCGGTGCTGTTGACGGATATGGTCGGGCTTGCCCGCATCAGCGATGTGGTGATCGACTTCACCCATGCCGATACGGTCGTGTCCCATGCCGGAGCGCTGGTTGAAGGTGGGGCTGCCTGGGTGCTGGGAACCACCGGCCTGTCCGGGGCGCAGCTTGCTGCCGTGCAGGCGGCCGTGCGCAGGATCGCCGTGGTGCATGCAGCCAATTTTTCGCCCGGCGTTACGCTGGTGCAGCGTCTGGCCACCCTGATGGGCCGCACTCTGCCAGCCGAATCCTACGATGCTGAAATTGTCGAAATGCACCACCGCCAGAAGGTCGACGCCCCTTCCGGCACGGCGCTGGCGATCGGTGAGGCCGTGGCCCGCGGGCGGGAGGTGGCGCTGGCGGATGTGCGCGAAAGCGGGCGCGACGGTCATACGGGTCCGCGCAAGACCGGCGCCATTGGTTTTGCGGCCCTGCGCGGAGGCCAGATCGTGGGTGAGCATGAACTGCTGTTCACCTCGGCGGACGAGCAGATTACCCTGTCGCACAGGGCTTTCGACCGCCGTATTTTCGCAACCGGGGCTGTCAGGGCAGCCCTGTGGCTGAAAAATCGCGATTCGGATTTGTATAATATGGAAGATGTTCTGGGTCTTCCCCCGCTTTAGCGTGTTTTTGGCGGCTGATTTACGCATTATGTGCGTGCTGCGGGGCTGAAAACCGCAGATCAGCCCGTTGTGGCGCTGTTCAGCCCTTGACCATTGGCCGCTATACCGCCATACGCGGACCATCCCCTTTGTGCTTCAAGGGGGTGGTCACCTGTTTCCTTTTTCACTCTGCGTGGGGCGAACGGCACCATTATGCGTAAAGACGGCGATTTTCTGTTTACTTCGGAATCCGTTTCCGAAGGCCATCCCGACAAGGTAGCTGACCGGATTAGCGATACCGTTCTGGACGCTTATCTGGCTGCGGACCCGGAAGCCCGCGTGGCATGTGAAACGCTGGTGACAACCAATCGCATCGTCCTGGCGGGTGAAGTGCGCGGTCCCGCCAGTGTCACGTCCGAGCAGCTGATCGAAGCAGCGCGTGAAGCGGTCAAGGATATCGGCTACGATCAGGCCGGTTTCTCATGGCGCCACGCAGATGCGGCGAACTACCTGCATGCCCAGTCGGCGGATATCGCCGTGGGTGTGGACAGCACCGACGACAAGGACGAAGGCGCTGGCGACCAGGGGATCATGTTCGGCTATGCCTCGAACGAGACCGACACCCTCATGCCTGCGCCGCTGTATTACGCGCACCGCATCCTGCACCAGATCCGCGACCTGCGCCGTGCGGGTGACCCGCGCGTGGCGGGCCTTCAGCCCGACGCCAAAAGCCAGGTCACGCTGCGTTATGTGAACGGTCGCCCCGTGGGCGCGACCTCGGTGGTCATTTCCACCCAGCACGATGAAGGTGTGAAGCAGGACGTCCTGCGCGAAGGCCTGCTGGCCATCACGCGTGACGTGCTGCCCGAAGGCTGGATGCCGCCCGAGAGCGAGTTCTACGCCAACCCGACCGGCGTGTTCGTGATCGGTGGCCCCGATGGCGACTGCGGCCTGACCGGGCGCAAGATCATTGTGGATACCTACGGCGGTGCGGCCCCCCATGGCGGTGGCGCATTCTCCGGCAAGGACCCCACCAAGGTCGACCGTTCGGCAGCCTATGCCTGCCGTTACCTGGCCAAGAACGTCGTGGCGGCTGGTCTGGCCGATCGCTGCACGATCCAGCTGTCCTACGCCATCGGCGTGTCGCATCCGCTGTCCGTCTATGTCGACCTGGATGAAACCGGCAAGGATGTGGATGAAGCCCGTCTGGGTGAAGTGCTGCGCCAGGTCATGGATCTGACACCGCGCGGTATCCGCAGGCATCTGCGTCTGAACCGGCCGATCTATGCCGTGACATCCGCGTATGGTCACTTTGGCCGCACGCCTGATGACGCGCTGGATACCTTCACCTGGGAACGTACGGACCTGGTTGACGCCCTGCGTGGCGCGCTGAACGGCTAAGAAGGCGCGTTGTCCATGCCGGAGGTCAAAGATCAGGCTGCCATGGCGCGTGCCATAGCCAGCCAGCCTGATACGGCGGATGTCAAACCCCCGCCCGAGCGGCTGTATGGCCGCCAGCGCGGTCATCCGCTCAGGCCCCGGCAGGAACGCCTGCTGGAAGAAACGCTGCCCCGGCTGCGTTTTCCGCTTGAACAGGCGGCCGACCCGGCTGCCGTGTTCGGGCACAGGCCGGAGCAGATCTGGCTTGAAGTCGGGTTTGGCGGGGGCGAGCATGTTCTCGCCCAGACCCGCGCCCACCCCGATGTGGGCTATATCGCCTCCGAAGTTTTCCATAACGGCCTGTGTTCCCTGCTGACGCACCTTGTGCCCATGGAGCAGGAAGCCACGGCCCCGCTGCCCGAAATGCTGCGCCTGTGGGACGATGACGCCCGTCTGGTCCTGCGCGCCCTGCCTCAAGCCAGTCTGGACCGGCTGTTCCTGATGTTCCCCGACCCGTGGCCCAAGGCCCGCCATGCCAAGCGGCGCTTCGTGCATCCGCAGAACGTGGCCCTGGTAGCGCATGCGCTCAAACCGGGTGCTGTGTGGCGCGTGGCGAGCGATGACCCAACCTATCAGGCCTGGGTGAACGACGTCATGGCCGAGCAGACCAGTTTCGACGCCCCGCCGCCGGTGATGCAGCGCCCCGAAGGCTGGTTCCCCACCCGTTACGAGGCCAAGGCCATAGCCGCCGGACGCCAGCCGCTTTACTGGACATTCACCCGCCGCTAGGGGGTGCCCGGATTTTCAGTTCTTTCTGGCTGGTTCCTTCCGCGCGGGATGATGGTGCCAGCCGCATTCTCGTTTCCGCCGTGTGAGAGGTCCCAACCATGAGCCAGACGACGCTGCCCGTTCGCCGCGCCCTTGTTTCCGTTTCCGATAAAACCGGCCTGCTCGATCTGGCCCGCGCTCTTGCGGCGCAGGGGGCGGAAATCCTCTCGACCGGTGGTTCGGCCAAGACCCTGCGCGACGCCGGAGTGCCGGTGATGGACGTGTCGGATTATACCGGCTTCCCCGAAATTCTGGATGGTCGCGTCAAGACGCTGGTGCCCAAGATCCATGGTGGTATTCTGGGGCGGCGTGACCTGCCCGCCCATCTGGCCCAGATGGAAGAGCACGGCATCGGCCCGATCGATCTGGTGGCGGTGAATTTATACCCGTTCGAGAAAACCGTGGCCTCCGGTGCGGATGCCGAAACCTGCATCGAGAACATCGATATCGGCGGTCCGGCCCTGATCCGGGCAGCGGCCAAGAACCACGCCCATGTGGTGGTGCTGACTGACCCTGCGCAGTACGAGGGCCTGATTGACGCGCTGGGCGATGGCGGCACCACGCTGGACGCACGCCGGGCCTATGCGGGGGCAGCCTATGCCCGCACGGCCGCCTATGACGCAGCCATTGCGGCGTGGTTTTCGGCCCAGGCCGGGCAGCCTCTGGCCGAGCGGTTCATTCTGGCGGGCCAGCGTGCCGAAGTCCTGCGTTATGGCGAAAACCCGCACCAGCACGCCGCGTTCTACCGCGATGGCAGCCCCCGTCCTGGCGTTGCCTCCGCCGTGCAGGTGCAGGGCAAGTCCCTGTCCTACAACAACATCAACGATACCGACGCCGCGTTCGAAGCCGTTGCCGAATTCGACAGCCCGGCCGTGGTTATCGTCAAGCATGCCAACCCGTGTGGCGTAGCCGTAGCCCCCAGCCTGTCCGCCGCGTGGGACGAGGCCCTGAAATGCGACCCTGTGTCCGCCTTTGGTGGCATTGTGGCGCTGAACCGCACGCTCGACGCCGCCACGGCCGAGAAAATCGCCACCATCTTTACCGAGGTGATTGTCGCCCCCGATGCCCAGGACGACGCAAAGGCCCTGCTGGCGCGCAAGAAGAACCTGCGCCTGCTGCTGACCGGTGGTCTGCCCGACCCGGCGGCGGACGGCATTGTCGTGCGCTCGGTCGCGGGCGGTTTTCTGGCCCAGACGCGCGATAATGGCCGCGTTCTGCCGACAGACCTCAAGGTCGTGACAAAGCGCGCACCCTCCGCGCAGGAAATGCAGGATCTTGTGTTCGCGTTCCGGGTTGCCAAGCATGTGAAGTCCAACGCCATTGTCTATGCCAAGGGCGGGGCGACGGTTGGCATCGGTGCGGGGCAGATGAGCCGGGTCGATTCAGCGCGTATCGCCGCCAGCAAGAGCGGGGAAGCCGCAAAGGCCGCCGGGCAGGAAGCCCCGCTGACCCAGGGTTCCGTCGCGGCGTCCGATGCTTTCTTCCCCTTTGCCGATGGGCTTGAAACCATTGTGGCCGCAGGTGCCACCGCCGTTATCCAGCCCGGCGGGTCCATCCGTGATGATGAGGTTATTGCCGCGGCCGATGCGGCGGGTATTGCCATGGTGTTTACTGGTATGCGCCATTTCCGGCACTGACACGCTGCCCACGCTCTTGCGGTAAATGCTTTTCGTGGCGAAGAATAACGGGCGAATCCCGCTCTCATGTCTGGTACATGGGGTGCGGGGCCTGTTTCTGGCCCATCGGGGCTGCGATTTTATAGTCGGTTGAATAATGCGCCATCTGTCTTTTTTCTGTGCGGCACCCCTGGTTGCAGCACTGGCTTTTTCTGCTGCTGTCGCGGCCCCCGCCCGCAAGGTGGTGTCCCCCCAGATCGAGACGGCCCAGCCAGCCCATACGGCTCCGCAGCATAGCACGCAGGGCGTCTATGACCTGTCGCCCCTGCCGGTGTTTACCGGCCGGATCGAACAGTTCCTGCCTTCCACCCATGGCGGGATCATCGGTTTTATCCTGACCGACGGCACGCAGGTTTTTGTTTCTGTGGCTGAAGGGCACAGTTTTGCCGGGCTTATCAAGCCGGGTGACACGGTGCAGATCAGCGGGCTCAAGGGTGTCGGGCTGCCGATCATCCGGGCTTTCGAGGTTACAAGCCCGCGCGGCCGCAGCGTGCAGGACAATTTCATCAGCATGCCGGTGCATTCCACGGAAATGATTGCAGGCCCCGATCTGGTCCAGCATGGCGAGGTGTGGATGCCGCTGTACAGCGTGGGCGGCAAGCTGACGGGCGCTGTGCTCAAGGACCATGCCGTCATTTACCTGTCTCCGGCGGAGGCGGCCCGTGTGGCCAGCCTGCTCCAGCCCGGCCAGATGCTCTATGCCGTGGGTACGGGCAGCAGTGGCGAACTGGGTACGGCGATCGATGCGCGTGAAATCGGCCCGTCCGCGGACAAGCTTGTTTCCGTGACCGTGGGCGAGGTGCCTCCACCCGGCCCTCCTGCGGGCAGTGCTGGCTACGACGTCATTCCCGGCGCGGGGGATCATTAGGCCGGTCGCGTAGCGGCGCTGGCCAGGAGCACTCCTGCCGCTGCGCCGCGTTGTCGGGCTGCCGCGGCAGGGACGATACCGGCAGGCGCGAGACCGGCAGAATTAAAAAAAGGGCGGCCACCGTATCGGGGCCGCCCTTTTTTTGTTCTGTCAGCTTTGGCCCGTCAGCCTTCGATCTGGCTGAAATCGGCGATCAGTCGCATCATCCGCACCAGGCGGGAGAGCAGCTTCAGCCTGTTCAGCCGCAGCGCCGGTTCAGGCGCGTTGACGGTCACCTGCTCGAAAAAACTGTCCAGTGCCGGGCGCAGGCTCGCGGCCTCGCGCATGGCGTCTGTAAAGCGTTCTTCGGCAAAGGCGGCTTCCACCGGTGTTTCCACCCGCTCCAGAGCCGTGAACAGGTCGTGCTCTTCAGGCTGCTGGAACAGGGCCGGGTCGGGCGAGCCTTCGTGCGGGCCGTCCTTTTTGTCTTCTATGCGCAGGATATTGGCTGCGCGGCGGGTGGCTGCCAGCAGGTTGGTGCCGTCTTCGGTCTCCAGCATGGCTTGCAGCGCCTGTGCGCGGGCCAGCAGGCGTACGATGTCGGTATCGGTATTGCCGACCGAAATCGCGGCCAGGCAGTCATGCCGCGCCCCTTCGGACCGAAGCTGCACGCGCAGGCGCTCGGCCATGAACTGCGGCAGCAGGGCCAGGTCCGGTGCGTCGCGCAGTTCGGGCGGCAGGGCCTCGGCCGCGAGCGTGAACAGCCTGACCAGATCGAGCCGCAGGCCGTTCTCGCGGATCAGGCGGATAATGCCAAGGGCCGCGCGGCGCAGGCCGAACGGGTCACCCGAACCCGAGGGTTTTTCCCCGGCGGCAAAAAACGCGCACAGCATGTCCAGCCGGTCGGCCAGCCCCACCACGACCGAAACAGGGGCGGTGGGTACGGCATCTCCCGGGCCGCGCGGCGTATACTGTTCGCGCACGGCAAGGGCCACGGATGCGGCTTCCCCGTCATGGGTTGCATAATACCCGCCCATGACCCCCTGCAGTTCGGGGAATTCCCCCACCATGCCGGTTGTCAGGTCTATCTTGCTCAGCAGGGCGGCGCGTTCGCATTCGGCCACGGGTGCTCCCACCATCGGGGCCAGCAGGCCCGCCAGGCGCGTCATGCGACGTGTGCGCTCACCCAGCGAGCCGAGCTTTGCATGAAAGGTCACGGCATCCAGCAGTCCCAGGCGGGACTCCAGGCTCTGCCTGCGGTCCAGATCCCAGAAATGGCGGGCATCGGCAAAGCGGGCGCGCAGCACGCGCTCGTTCCCGGTCACGATCAGGGTGCCGTCATCCGTGGGGGCGATATTGGCGACAAAGGCAAAGCGGGGTGCTGCTGAGCCGTCGCTGCCGCGCAGGGCGAAGTAGCGCTGGTTGACCCGCATGGACACCTGCATGACCTCGGGCGGCAGGTCCATGAACACGCTGTCGATCCGGCCCAGAAAAGGCACGGGCCATTCCACCAGCCCGGCTACTTCGTCCACCAGCCCCGTATCGGGAACGACGGACAGACCTTCGGACGTGGCAAGGGCGTTCAGCCCTTCCGTAATGCTCTGGCGGCGTTCGGTGGCATCGACCATGACATGGCGGGCCCGCAGTGTTTCTGCCCAGTTGGCCACGCTGTTCACGCTGACCGCACCGGGGCTGAGAAAACGGTGGCCTTCCGTCAGCGCGTCGGCCTGAAGGCCATGGCCGTTATCATCCCCATGGGCGAGCGAGAAAGGCACGACGGCCCCATCCAGCAGGCACAGGATACGGCGCAGCGGACGCACCCATGTAAAGGCGCTGCCCACGCCCCAGCGCATGGATTTGGGCCACGGAAAGCGGCGCAGCAGGTCAGGCAGGGTGGCGGCTATGTGGGCTTGCGCGCCCAAAGCGGGTTCGTCCCGCTCCAGCAGCCAGAAACCGTTGCTGAGCACCAGTGCCTCGCGCGTGACACCATGCTTGCGCATGAAGCCTTCCAGCGCTTTTTCAGGCGCGCCCTCACGCGGGCCGCGTTCGGAAATTGTGCGGCCGGGCACTTCGTCCATGACCGTAAGGGAGGCCGCAATCCGGCGTGGGCCTGTATAGGCCACGGCGTTGGTGGGGTTCAGCGGGGCCAGGGCCTCATCCAGCAGGCGGAGCAGGGTTTCTCCCCCCTGCTGCTGCATGCGGGCGGGAATTTCTTCGCAGAACAGTTCAATCAGCAATTCGGGCATGGTGTTATTGGTCCTCGCCGGCCAGCCAGGTTTCGCAGCACAGTTTCGCCAGTGTGCGCACACGCCCGATATAGGCCGCGCGCTCGCTGACGCTGATGACACCGCGGGCGTCGAGCAGGTTGAACAGGTGGCTGGCTTTCAGGCACTGGTCATAGGCGGGCTGGGCCACGCCGGCTTCGGCCAGGGCAACGCTTTCTTTCTCCGCGTCCTTGAAATGCTGGAGTAGGATGGCGGTGTCGCTGAGTTCGAAATTATGGCGCGAATAGTCTTTTTCGGCGCGCAGGAACACGTCCCCGTAGGTCAGGCCCGCGCCGTTGAAGTCCAGGTCGTAGACGTTCTCCACACCCTGCACATACATGGCCAGACGTTCCAGCCCGTATGTCAGTTCCGTGGAGGGCATGCTGACGGGAATACCACCCACCTGCTGGAAATAGGTGAACTGGGTCACTTCCATGCCGTCGCACCAGACCTCCCACCCCAGGCCCCAGGCCCCGATGGTGGGGTTTTCCCAGTCATCTTCCACAAAGCGGATATCGTGGCGTTCGGGGTCGATGCCGATCGCACGGTAGCTGTCGAGCAGCAGTTTCTGGCTTTCTTCCGGCGTGGGTTTGAGCAGCACCTGATACTGGTAGTAATGCTGCAGGCGGTTCGGGTTTTCGCCGTAGCGCCCGTCCGACGGGCGACGGCAGGGCTGCACGTATGCGGCCCGCCATGGCCGGTTGCCCAGGGCGCGCAGGGTCGTATGCGGTGACAGCGTGCCCGCGCCGATTTCCTGATCGTAGGGCTGGAGGATGGCGCAACCCTGTTTCGACCAGAACTGGTGCAGGGTCAGGATCAGGTCCTGGAAGGAAAGAGGTCGCTCTGTCGGGCGGGGAGACGCCGGGTCCATGATCGGGATGAAACTCCGCAAATGAGACTGATATCGGATGCGTGGCTTGCACGCGGCGGCACACCATACGCTCCCGCGCCCCGAACAGGAAGAGAGAGGGCAGGTATTACGCGGTGTCGGCCGGCGTGTCTGGCATACGGCCGGGGTGCGATGGGGTGCTGGCCCTGCGCAGGCCCTTGTAACGGGCTTGTGTGCTTGCCACATCTTGGTCAAGGTAAGGTGCTACGGACGACGCAGCACAGCAGCCCGTCGCGGGCAGGAAGGGATGGTATGACCAACGAGGAACGCGATCTTATCGAGAAATTCTTTGCCCGCGTGGGTGGTTCGCCCCAGGGTTTTGGCAGCGTGCCCGGCACCCAGCCTGCCCTGTCGCCCATCGACCCGCAGGCTGACCAGTTGATTGCGCAGGGCTTCCAGAAATACCCCGAAGCCCGTTACCGTATCACCCAGATGGCGGTCGTGCAGGAAGCGGCACTGGTTCAGGCGCAGAATCGCATTCAGCAGCTTCAGTTCCAGCTTCAGCAGGCGCAGCAGGCCCTGCAGACGGCCCAGCAGCAGGGCGGGGGGCAGAAGTCGGGCGGTTTCTTTGGCGGGCTGTTCGGGGGTGGCCAGCAGCAGGCAGCGCCGCAGGCGGCTCCGCCTCCGGGGTGGGGCGGTGCGCCCGGTCCCGGGTACCAGCAGCCGGCAGCCCAGCCCATGCCGTATGGCATGCGCCCTTCCATGTTCCAGGGCGGGTCGGGTTTTCTGGGGGGCGCGCTCAGCACCGCCACGGGTGTCGCGGGCGGTATGCTGGCGGCCAATGCGCTGACAAGCCTTTTCAGCGGCTCGCATGAAAGTGCCGGCGGCTTTGGTGGCGGCCAGGGGGGTGAGACCATCATCAACAACAACTATGGCGACACGGCCTCCGCCGATCCGTTCGGCGGGGCGGGAAGTGCCGCCGACCAGGATTTCAGTGTCGGGGGGGACTCCGGTGGTGATTTTGGCGGTGACTGGGGCGGTGGCGACGATCAGAGCTTCTGACGCGCCAGACCGGCCGGACATATGACGGCAAAAAGGGGGTGGCAGGTCTTGCCACCCCCTTTTTTGTTACAGGGTTTTGAAAGTGTAACAGATCCGGGTTTTTTGAGCGCCTGTATAATTTGATTATGACATTACGCCGTAAAAACGTCCTGAAGACTGCTGACAAAGGCCGGTGCGGCAAAGGCCCGGTTCCAGAACCCGGAGCGGTATGGTGTGGGGCAGAGAGGTGCCTTACTGGCTGGTCTTGTCCGCATCATCCGCCGACATCGACAGGACAAGCTCGAGCACTTTCTGGCGCAGGGCTGGTTGGCGGATACGGTAATAGGCCCTGACCAGTTCGAGCGTTTCCTTCTTGCTCATAAGCGCCTGGTCCTCGTTCGTTACCGAGGGGCGTTGCGGCGTGGTGGGGAAGGGTTTGCGTGTGTCCGCGAAACCGTCGAAAACCGGCGATGAAACAGCGCTTTCAGCCTGGGGTTGCAGGGGCAGCATGTCATCGAAAAAAAAGCTGATCGGCACATCGAGCACGGTGGCGATGTCGTACAGCCGGGACGCGCCGACACGGTTTGCGCCACGCTCGTATTTCTGGATCTGCTGGAAGGTCACCCCCAGGGCTTCTCCCAGTTTTTCCTGGGACAGCCCAAGCAGGGTCCTGCGCAGACGGATGCGCTTGCCGACATGGGCGTCAATCACGCTGGCATGGGACGAACCGATCGTGACGTTGCCAGCGAGGTGGTTTTCTGAGGGTGTCACGCTAAAGCTTTCCCCGACACGATAAGAAGAAGAGAGCGACACAAGTCATCAAGCGAAGAATTATAGGTCACGCGACGGATCATGCGCTAGTAGCTTCTGCCGGACGCAAGATGAACGATTGTTTATATAACGGGTTGCTCATGGGCGCCAGTTCTCGCCCCATCGCTGTTAAGCGGTCTTTCGCCGTAGCGCCCCGAGCCAGTATGGCAGCCCGCCAAGCAGTGCGGCAAACAGGCTGAGCGCTAACGGAATGCCCTGTCCATAACGGCCGAACAGGGAGGGGGCAAGAGGTGCCGGCAAGGGAACGGCCAGAACCGCGCTGCGCCCCCACCCGGCCCATGCCAGCCTGTGGCCTCTGCCATCGTAAGCTGCGGAAATGCCTGTATTGGCCGCCCGCGCCACGGGCAGGCCTTCCTCTACCGCGCGCAGCCTTACCGAAGCCAGATGCTGGCGCGGTCCGGCGCTGTTCCCGAACCAGCCGTCATTCGTCACATTGGCCAGCCAGCGTGGCCGGTCGTCGCGTCTGACGACTTCGCCCGAGAAAATGACCTCGTAGCAGATTAGCGGCCCTACGGCGGGTATATCCGCCAGGTGTAGCGTCTGGGGGCCGGGTCCCGGCGCCATGCCGCCCTGGGGTACGATCTGCAGGGGAATGAACGGCGGCTGGTATTCACCGAACGGGACAAGCCTTGCCTTGTCATAAACCGCCTCCACCGCGCCGTCAGGGGCGAGGGCGAGGATGGAGTTGCGGTAACGGTCCTGCTGATCGACCCGCAGGGCGCCGATCAGCCCGGCATCGGCCGGGTTGGCCCATTGCATGATGATCTGACGCGCGCGCGGGCTGTCCTGGAGCAGCGTATAGCCGGGGAAAGAGGTCTCGGGCCATAGAAAGACGATGGGCCTGTAACGCCCGGTCGAGCCATCCGGCCCGCCTGCCTGTCGTTCGGGAGGTTGGCTGGTTGCCTGCGTGTTCTGGATCTGCTGCGCCTCGCGCACGCCCTGTGCCGTCAGGCGCAGGTAACGTTCGAAGATTTCACGCGGGTTTTGGCGGCCCATTTTTTCGGTTTCGGGCACATTGCCCTGCACGATCACGGCAATCGGACCGGGCTCTCCCTGCGGGGTGGCGGTGTAGAACCGTGCCGTGCCCGCCCCGATCCAGATCAGGCAGAAGAGCGCGCCTCCGCTCAGTACTGCCAGGCGTTGCGGGCTGGAATAGTGCCGAGTTGATACGTCAGGCCACCACCGGTCCACAAGCACGGTCCCGCACAGGCCTGCCAGCAGCACCACGGCAAGGGTCATTCCGTCCTCCCCCACCCAGGCGGCAGGCTGGATCAGGATATCTCCCATGAGGCCGGGAATGGCCAGGCAACTGCCCAGTGCGTTCCATGTAAAGCCGCTGAACAGGAAAGTGCGGCTCATATCGGCCAGTGTCCATGCGGCGGCGAAAAACACCATGCGGCCCAGCCCGGGGCGCACCGCAAGGCTGAGCATGGCGGGGACCGCCACCGTGGGGGCCAGAATGAGCGCGCAGCCCATGGAGGGAAACGGGACAAACCACCAGAACTCGGCCGCACGCACCATGACGGCGTTGACCAGCCAGTATAATCCGGTGGCGTAGAACCCGAAACCGAACAGCGCGCCAGCCCATGCCGCGCGCCGCCAGCTTGTGGCGGTATTGAGGTACCGGCCCAGCAGCCCGAATGTCAGGAGCAGTACAGGCAGCACATGCAGCGGTGGCAGGGCCAGTGCACTTGTGGCTCCCAAAGCCAGCAGGCGCATTGCAAAACGGAGCTTTGGCGGGATGTATCTGTGGGTAAAAGCCTGTACCCGCCGGTAGCGGGACAGGCATTGTATCTGCCACGGTTTCTGGGCAAAGGCCCCTGCGCGGGCCAGACGTGTCTGCCCGGTCATGGACTGGACATCAGCACGGTAATTTGCACCGTAGCCTGCCAGTTCCCGTTGGTGTCCGGGCGGGAGTAGGGTGGTACGCCCCGCCAGGTGGAACCTTGGCGGGAAGGGGTTCAGTCCAGCGCGTCACGCAGCCGACGTTCGTAATGGCGGTAATATTTGTCCGCCAGCAGTTCGCTCTTGACCAGAATGGCGACATCCGTGGTGTTGAACTGCGGATCGATAACGGCCCCGTCCCCCACATAGCCACCCAGCCGCAGGTAGCCCTTGATCAAGGGCGGCAGTCCGGCCAGGCATTTACGCACATTCAGCGCATGGGGGTCCGTGCGCAGCATCTCCACCCTGTGGCCTTCCAGCGCGCGGACGCGCAGGGCCGGCGGGGCCAGATGGTTGTGGTAGAGATAGGTCAGTTCGTCGCCTATGCGGTCGGGGTCGGTGCCGGGCAGGCTGGCGCAGCCGAACAGCAGGTCGATCCGGTGCAGGAAGATATAGGAGGCAATGCCCCGCCATAGCAGTTGCATGGCGGTGCGACCGCGATAGTTCTTGTCCACGCAGGACCGGCCGACTTCAAGCAGCCTGCCGGGAAATTCCTGCAACGGGGTGATATCGTATTCACTGGAGGAATAGAAACGCCCGATCCTGGCCGCGGCCTCGCTCTGCACCAGGCGGTAGGTGCCGACAACGCCGCGCGCGTCCGAGGCAATGGCGTTGTCGATCACCAACAGGTGGTCCGCCACGGCGTCGAATTCATCGATATCGCGTTTCAGCAGCCGGGCTTCCGGGTTGCCGGTCGCCCCCATTTCTTCATAGAAAACGCGGTAACGCAGCGCCTGCGCCGCATCGCGCTCATCATCCGTGGCGGCTATGCGTACGCTCAGGCTGCCGCCCCGCAATTCGGGAAAAATGGTACGGTCAAGGTCCAGGGTCGACAGTCCGCCCCCGCTGGCGCGTGCGGAACTCATGCGATGTCTCCCTTTGTGTGAACCTTGGGTGCTTTCTTGGCCGGAGTCCGGGCCGGGGCCTTGCCAACCGGCTGCTTTTTACGGCCGAACAGTTCCAGACGCATGGAAACAAACTCGAACCCGAGACGGTCCGCCAGTTTCTTCATCAGGTTTTCATGCTCCGGGTCTTCAAACTCGATCACCCTGCCATTGTCGACATCAATCAGGTGGTAGTGGTGTCGACCATGTTCGGTTGCTTCGTATCGGGCGCGCCCGCCGCCGAAATCCCGTCGTTCCAGAATGCCTTTTTCTTCCAGCAACCGTACTGTCCGGTATACCGTGGCAACGGAAATCCGCGAATCAAGGACCAGAGCCCGACGGTAGAGTTCCTCTACGTCCGGATGGTCATCCGCTTCTGACAGGACTCGGGCGATAACACGCCGCTGTCCGGTCATTTTCAGGCCGTGTTCGATACATAACTGCTCAATTCTTGACTCTGCCGCCTGTATCTTCAAGGTCGCAAACCCTGCCTTACGTTGCCATCTTCATGTTCATCGATTAGGTAGCCGAAGTAAGGGGCCTTTGTCCAATCTTACCCGGTGGCGTCCTGATTTCCATGCGGCAAGGCGCTGTCAGGCGCGGCCCGGTTAGCCGGTGCTTGGACTGTTTTGCGGTCTCTGGCCGGTAATGCCAGTTTTCCAGAACGTCCGGTTTATGGAAGGAGAGTTGTCCCATGCGTGATGCCACCATGACACCCCCAGCAGAGCCGCCGGGTGCTGTGTCCGCTGGCGCAACGTCCTGCCCCCCGGTTCTGGATATTACGGGCGAGACATGTCCCATGACCTTTGTGCGGACGCGGCTTGCACTGGACAGGCAGCCCCCCGGCGGAATGCTGGGTGTGCGGCTGAAAGGGGATGAACCTCACCGCAATGTCAGCCGTTCCGTAAGGGCGCTGGGGCATGAGATCGTGGCCGACACCCCTCAGCCTGACGGCAGCGTGATGCTGGTTATCCGCAAAAAAGACGGACCTGCTGCCTGAAAAAATCCGTAAAACCCGTGTGAGCGGCGGCCCCCGGCAGGCCCGCGCGGGCGGCGGTCATACCCGGCCCGAAACACAATGGCCCGCTCCGGCGTAAACCGGAGCGGGCCATGTGTGCATGACAGCCGGGGCCGTGCAGGCTCAGTTGTTCATGGCTTCGAAGAAGTCGTTGTTGGTCTTGCTGTATTTGAGCTTGTCGAGCAGGAAATCCATGGCGTCCATCGTGCCCATGGGGGCCAGAATACGCCGCAGTACCCACATTTTGGACAGTGTGGCGCGGTCCACCAGCAGTTCTTCCTTGCGGGTGCCGCTCTTGGTGATGTCGATGGCGGGGAAGGTGCGCTTGTCCGCAAGCTTGCGGTCCAGCACCAGTTCCGAATTGCCCGTGCCCTTGAACTCTTCGAAAATCACTTCATCCATGCGGCTGCCGGTATCGATCAGGGCGGTGGCGATAATGGTCAGGGAGCCGCCTTCCTCAATGTTTCGGGCCGCGCCGAAGAAGCGCTTGGGGCGCTGCAGGGCGTTGGCGTCCACACCACCGGTCAGTACCTTGCCCGATGACGGCACGACCGTGTTGTAGGCGCGGGCCAGACGGGTGATGCTGTCCAGCAGAATGACCACATCGCGCTTGTGTTCGACCAGGCGCTTGGCTTTTTCCAGCACCATTTCGGTCACCTGCACATGGCGGTGGGCCGGTTCGTCAAAGGTGGAGGCAATGACCTCGCCCCGCACGGAGCGGGCCATGTCGGTCACTTCTTCGGGGCGTTCGTCGATCAGCAGGACGATCAGGAACACTTCGGGGTGGTTGGCGGTAATGGAGGAGGCAATGCTCTGGAGCATGACCGTCTTGCCCGAGCGCGGCGGCGCCACGATCAGGGCGCGCTGGCCCATGCCAATGGGGGACACAAGGTCGATCACGCGCGGGGTAAAGTCTTTCTGCGCGCCTTTCTTGCCTTTTTCCGCCTTGGGTTCGGGGGCTGTCGCCTCGCTTTCCACTTCCATCTGCAGGCGCCGCTCGGGGTAGAGCGGGGTCAGGTTGTCGAAGTTGATGCGGTGGCGCACGGCATCCGGCGGCTCGAAGTTGATCGTGTTGATCTTGAGCATCGAGAAATAGCGTTCGCCGTCGCGCGGGGCGCGGATCTGGCCTTCCACCGTGTCACCCGTGCGCAGGGCGAAGCGCCGCACCTGGGTGGGGGAAATGTAGATGTCGTCCGGGCCGGGCAGGTAGTTGGATTCGGGCGCACGCAGGTAGCCGAACCCGTCATGCATGATCTCAAGCGTGCCTTCGCCGTAGATGGCCTGATCGTTGTCGGCCAGCGCCTTGAGAATGGCGAACATCATGTCCTGCTTGCGCAGGGAGGATGCGTTTTCGATATTCAGGTCTTCAGCGCAGGCCAGAAGGTCGGCGGGCGACTTGGCCTTGAGTTCCGCAAGATGCATAGAGGACTGCCCTGACTGGCAAGAAAGTTCAGATGGGGAAGGTCTGGATCGCGTCATGCCCTGAACATGGCCAAGGGGATCGGCCGATTGCATGCCCACCTGCAAGGCGGGCGTTCAGGGAAAAGACAATCCTGACAGGGGATGAGGAAAGCACTGGGCAGGTGAAGTCAGCCAGCGTCTTGGGGGCGGATCTTAGCCGGACTGTCAGCCCCCGTCAAGATATAAGCGGTCTTGTGCCCGGGTGCAGGGTGGTGGGCGTTCAGCCGATCCCGCCCAGCCAGCCTTTTTTCCAGAACCATAGCAGGGGCAGCACGGTGGTGGCGCCCATAAGCCCCAGCGCGTACCAGTAGCCGAACGACCAGTTCAGTTCGGGGATGTATTTGAAATTCATCCCGTAAATACCGGCTATCAGGGTCGGGGCGACCCCTATGAAACTGACGACCGTCAGCACTTTCATGACGCCGTTCTGCTCGATATTGATAAAGCCCAGCGTGGCGTCCAGCAGGAATTCCACCTTGTCCTGTGCCTGTGACAGATAGGCGTCGAGCGATGACAGGTCGCGGCTGACGGTGGCAATGCGTGCGCGCAGCGCGCCGGGCAGGGTGTAGGCGGCGGCTCCGCTGTCCTCCTGGGTGCTGGGGGGATTGGGTGTAATCCGGCGTGATCCCAGCGACAGCATGCCTCCCCCCGCTCCGGGGGCTGCTGCCGCGGCCTTGCGGCTTTCACCAAGGAAAAGGGCAATCCGTTCCAGGCCCAGCAGTGTATCGCGCATGCGTGAACACAGGCTGCCGGAACTGCCCACACGCTGGAGCAGGTCGCGTTGCCAGGAGGCGATGTTGCGTTTCACACGGGTCTGGGGGCGCTGGCGAAAGATATCGTGCGACAGGGTGTCCAGCAGGTCGCCCACGCTTTCAAGAATATCGGCCAGCCGGTCCACGATGGTCTCGATCAGGGTCACCAGAATTTCGCTGGGGTGGAGTGCCAGGGCATGCGGTGCCGCGACAGGGCCGGTGGCCGGCGTGCTGGCGGGGGGCAGGGCGGGCACGGCCGGTACCTGTTCGGCCACGATCTGGGTCAGGGCCTCGAAAGCGGAATAGGCCTGAAAGCGGATGGTGAACAGCCGGTCTTCGGTCAGGATGAAACCCACCGGCATGGTCTGGAACTCTGTTCCCGTTTTCTTGAGCAGGGGCGAGGACAGGAAGGCTGCCCCCTTGCGCACGCTGATCCGCGATGAACTTTCAATGGCGTTCAGTTCAGCAAGGGTTGGCAGCGGCTGGCCGCAGAGCTGTTCGGCCAGTGCCTGTTCCTGCGGGGTCGGGTCCAGAAGGTCCAGCCATACGCAGCCTTCGGCGTCGTTGGGTGTCTGAACGGCCTGCGCGGGCATTCCGGGCCTGTGGGCCAGAAACATGCGAGTCTCCCTTTGTTGTTCTGTCGCGGCCGGGTGCGTCGTGGCTTTCCGGTGGCGGCGCAGCGGGGGGCCGCCACCCGCTTTGTGGGGCAGGCCGCCTGCGCGCACGGCCTTTTTCCCCGTCTTTGTGCGCCGCGACTATGAAACAGGTTTTTGTATCCTGACAAGATTGCGGTGCGGGACGGTGCAATTCGGGATTGCTTCTGGTAAGGCGGTTCCAAAGAAAATGGACGCGTCACAGTGCCGGGAGCCCCCGCCATAGCGACCCGAACAGGGCATGATGTCCTGCGGGTCGCTGCGGCGGGGGCGGGTAGACGGGCTGAAACGAAGGAGCGGTAGGACTGGTCATGGCGAACCCGACTGAACATGCGGCACCCCAAAGGGGGGGGAATTCCCTGCAAAGCCAACCGGACGGAAAAGGCCATTTCGGTGGCGTGCATGGGGGACGTTTCGTGGCTGAAACCCTCATGCCCCTGGTTCTGGAACTGGAAGCCGCCTATGCCAAGGCCAAGGCCGATCCGGAGTTCCGGAAAGAACTGGCCTATTACCTGAAAGACTACGTGGGGCGTCCGAGTCCGCTCTGGTTCGCCCGCCGCATGACCGAAAAGCTGGGTGGGGCCAAAATCTACCTCAAGCGCGAGGAACTGAACCACACCGGTTCGCACAAGCTCAACAACGTCATGGGCCAGATCCTGCTGGCCCGCCGCATGGGCCGCACGCGTATCGTGGCCGAAACCGGGGCCGGCCAGCACGGGGTGGCAACCGCCACGGTCTGCGCCCTGTTCGGCATGAAATGCGTGATCTACATGGGGGCCACCGACGTCGAGCGGCAGAAACCCAACGTGTTCCGCATGCGCCTGCTGGGGGCGGAGGTCGTGTCCGTCACGTCCGGCGCGGGCACGCTCAAGGACGCCATGAACGACGCCATGCGGGACTGGGTGGCGAACGTGGCCGACACCTACATGCTGATCGGCACCGTGGCGGGGCCGCACCCGTATCCGGCCATGGTGCGCGATTTCCAGAGCGTGATCGGTGAGGAAACAAAAGTGCAGATGCACGCAGCCGAAGGCCGCCTGCCCGACGTGGTGGTGGCCGCCATTGGCGGCGGATCCAACGCAATGGGCATTTTCTACCCCTTCCTGGACGATGCGTCCGTCCGGCTGATCGGGGTGGAGGCGGCAGGCCACGGGCTGGACAGCGGCAAGACGGCGGCCTCCATCGAACGGGGGCGGCCGGGCGTGCTGCACGGCAACCGCACCTATCTGCTCCAGAACGCCGATGGCCAGATCGAGGAAGCCCACTCGATCAGTGCCGGGCTGGACTACCCCGGCGTGGGTCCCGAACATTCCTGGCTGCATGATATCGGCCGGGCGGAATATGTTGGCGCGACGGATGACGAAGCGCTGGAGGCCTTCCGCTTCTGCACCGAAATGGAGGGTATCATTCCCGCCCTCGAATCCGCCCATGCCGTGGCCCATGTCATCAGGATCGCTCCAACCCTGCCCAAGGACACGCTGATCGCCGTCAGCCTGTCAGGGCGGGGGGACAAGGACATCTTTACCGTAGCCGAACATCTGGGGGTCACGCTGTGAGCCGTATCGCCGCCCGTTTCAAAGCGCTTGCGGCTGAAGGTCGCGGCGCGCTCATTCCCTATCTCGAAGCCTATGACCCCGACCTGCAGACCTCGCTCGCGCTGCTCAGGGCCATGCCTGCCGCCGGGGCGGACCTGATCGAGGTCGGCATGCCGTTCTCCGACCCATCGGCCGATGGTCCGGTCATTCAGGCCGCCGCCATCCGTGGGCTCAAGGCCGGGGCGACGCTGGTTGGCGTGCTGGACATGGTGGCCGCCTTCCGCGAGGGCGATTCAACCACGCCGGTTATCCTGATGGGGTATGTGAACCCGGTGGAATCCTATGGCTACGAACGCTTCTGTACCGCCGCCGCCGCCGCCGGGGTGGACGGGCTGATTCTGGTCGACCTCCCGCCCGAGGAAGCCGACGTGCTCGAAGGACCGGCCAGCCGGGCCGGGCTCGATATCATCCGTCTTGTGGCGCCCACCACCACGCCCGAACGGCTGGGCTATGTGCTCTCGCATGCGTCGGGTTTTGTCTATTACGTCAGCATTACCGGCATTACCGGCACGCGTTCGGCCAGTGCGCAGGACCTGCGCGCGGCCATGCCCCGCCTGCGTGCCGCGACAGACCTGCCCGTGGCCATAGGCTTTGGCGTGCGCACCCCCGAACAGGCGGCCGAGGCCGCCACCATAGGGGACGCGGCCGTGGTGGCGTCCGCCCTGCTGGCGACACTGGCCGAAACGCTGGACGACCAGGGCCGGGCAAGCGCACAGACCCTTCCGCGCGTGCTGGGCCAGATCGAAGACCTGGCCAGAGCCGTGCGCGGCACAACCCGGACTCCGGTATGACACGCCTGCCCATGCCGGCATGACGGGGCCTGCGCGGATCTGTATTGTCGGCGCGGGGCCCGCGGGCCTTGCCGCCGCCGAATATCTGGCCCGGTCGGGCTGCGCGGTCCAGGTGCTGGACGCCATGCCCAGCTTCGGGCGCAAGCTGCTCATGGCCGGGCGGGGTGGGCTGAACATCACCCATTCCGAATCCTGGCCGCTGTTCGTGGAACGCTTCGGCCCTGCCAGCGCATGGTTGCGGCCCGCGCTGGAAGCATGGAGCGCGCAGGATATCCGCGACTGGATGACAGGGCTGGGACAGGCCAGTTTTGTCGGTTCGTCGGGCAGGGTTTTTCCCACGGCCATGAAGGCGTCGCCCCTGCTGCGGGCCTGGCTTGCCCGCCTGCGCGACCTGGGGGTGGTGTTCACGCCCCGTGCCCGCTGGACCGGCTGGAACGAGCAGGGGCAGCCGGTTTTTACCCATGAACCCCAGACGGGAGAGTCGTCGGGCGACAGTGAGCAGGGGGGAGAACCCGGCACGTTCTGCGTGCAGGCCGATGCTCTTGTGCTGGCGCTGGGCGGGGCAAGCTGGCCCCGGCTGGGCAGTACCGGCGGCTGGGTGGACGTACTTATGCGGCGCGGTGTGGCGGTCGCACCGCTCCAGCCCGCGAACTGCGGCTTTCGTGCAAGCTGGTCCGATGTGTTTGCCCGGCGTTTTGCCGGCACGCCGCTCAAGCCTGTAGCGCTGTCGTTCGACGGCGTGCGCGTGCGTGGCGAAGTCGTGGTGACGCAGGCCGGGCTGGAGGGTGGAGCCCTGTACGCCCTGTCCGCCGCGTTGCGTCAGCGTGTGGCGGAACAGGGGCGCGCGGTCGTGCTGTGCGATTTGCGCCCCGATATGACCCAGGCCGAAATTGCCCACCGGCTGGCGCAGGTGCGCGGGCGCGAGAGCATGGCCAACCGCCTGCGCAAGGCGCTGCGCCTGCCCCCCGTGGCGGTAGGGCTGCTGCGCGAGGCCGGGCCTGTGCCTGTGGAGTTGGCGGCGCTGGCCGCACGGATCAAGGCTTTGCCTGTTGTGCTGGACGGTCCGCAACCGCTCGACCGGGCGATTTCGACCGCGGGTGGCATTATGCAGCAGGCCTGCACGGACCAGTTCATGCTGCGTGCCATGCCCGGTGTGTTCATAGCGGGTGAAATGCTGGATTGGGAGGCCCCGACAGGCGGTTACCTGCTGCATGCCTGTCTGGCCACCGGGCGGGCCGCGGGCCGTGGTGCGCTGGACTGGTTGCAAGGGCAGGGTGTCAGGCGGTATCCCCCTCAGCCATGAACAGCATGATTACGATGGGTGCGGTACCGGGTGGCGGCCCGGCGCAGATGGACCTTGGCGAACTTCTGGCAACGCGGCTTCTGGTGCAGGGCAATTCGGGCTCTGGCAAATCGCATCTGCTGCGGCGCCTGCTGGAACAGACCGCTCGCGTGGTGCAGCAGGCCATTATCGACCCCGAGGGCGATTTTGTCAGTCTGGCGGAAAAATTCGGCCATCTGGTGATAGACGCGGCTGATCATTCCGAGGCGGCCATGCATGCGGCGGGTGAGCGTATGCGCGTTCATCGCGCCTCTGTCGTGCTGAACCTCGAAGGGCTGGATGCGGATCAGCAGATGCGCTGGGCGGCGGCGTTTCTGGGCGGCATGTTCGAAGTCCCGCGCGAACACTGGTACCCGGTGCTGGTGGTGGTGGATGAAGCCCAGCTTTTTGCTCCCGCCGTGGCGGGTGAGGTCTCGGACGAGGCGCGCCGGGCCTCGCTGGGGGCCATGACAAACCTGATGTGTCGTGGCCGTAAACGTGGGCTTGCGGGCATTATCGCGACCCAGCGCCTTGCCAAGCTGGCCAAGAACGTGGCGGCGGAAGCCTCCAACTTCCTGATGGGCCGCACCTTTCTGGATATCGACATGGCCCGCGCGGCCGACCTGCTGGGCATGGAGCGCAGGCAGGCGGAAGCGTTCCGCGATCTGGCGCGCGGCACGTTTGTGGCGCTCGGGCCAGCCTTGTGCCGCAGGCCCACCACCATCAGGATCGGGGCGGTGGAAACCAGCAGCCGGTCCGCAGGCCCTGTGCTGGCCCCGTTCGAGCCGCCTTCCGCCCCGGTGCATGAACTGATTCTGGCTCCCGTGCCCGTGCAGGACCTGCCCCCCCGCCCGCGCAGGCCCGCCCAGCCCACCATGCCGGACCTGTTGAGCCAGCTTGCAGCCCATGGGGAAGCCCAGGCCAGCGGCGCGCTGAACGGGCAGGCGGGGGACGGGCAGGGCCAGCCCGATGGCGGCCCCGACGACAGGCCGGAGCAGGATGAGGAGGCCTCACCCCAGTCCCGCGCGGAGCGTGAGGCCCAGATGACCGCCATCCTGCGCGACATGCTGGCCGACGAGGACCAGGGTTTTCGCCCCGCCCCGGTCCTGTACCAGGACTTTCTGGTGCGCTGCCGCATTGCCGCTCTGGGCCGCAACGCGCTGGACATGCGCCGTTTCAACCGCCTGCTGGCCACGGCCCGCAGCGGTGTTGGCGAGGATACGGCAGGCTCGCCCGACTGGCAGCAGGCCGAATCCCTGGCCACCACCCTGCCGGAGGACATTCAGGCCGTGTTCCTGTTCCTGGCCCGCGCGGCCATAGAAAAGCAGGCCTGCCCGTCCGATGCACGGATCGCCCAGGTTTACGGCACCGTGTCCAAGGGGCGTGCGCGCCGCCTGCTGGGCTGGCTGGAAGACCGTAACCTGATCGTCCTGCGTGCCGACGGCGTGGGCCGCAGGGTGCTGACCTTTATCGGTTCGGGCTGGGAAACACTGCCCGGTGCTGCGGAGGGCTGAGCGGGTGCCCCCGGTGTTTTGGCGTATCCCCCGGGTGGGCAGGACCCCGTGCAGGGTGCCGCATTGGGGTTTTGCGCAAAAAGTGCTGTTTTGCGGGCATGACGGGCCGGGCAGGGGATGCTATAGGCCGTGGCATGACGGATGACCCGCCCTTGAGCCCGGCTTTGCTGCCCGCCGGCTTTGTTGACCTGCTGACACCCGACGCCCGTACGGAAGCCCAGGGCGTTGCGACGTTGATGGATGTCTTTGCCTCCCACGGGTACGACCGCGTGCGTCCCCCGCTCATGGAGTTCGAGGAAACGTATCTGGCCGGTGCCGGTGCGTCCCTTGCGGAACAGAGCTTCCGGGTCATGGACCCCGATACACGGCGCATGATGGTGCTGCGGCCCGATATTACGCCCCAGATCGCCCGTATGGCCGCGACTCGTGCAGGCGGCATGCTGCGGCCGCTGCGCGTGTCCTATGCGGGCACCTGCGTGGTTGTGGCCCCTGTCGCCGCCGAGGAAAGCGGGCGCCAGGTCATGCAGACGGGGATTGAGCTGATCGGCCCGGATTCGCCCCAGGCCGATGCCGAAATTCTTGCCGTCGGGGCCGAGGCGCTGGAACGGCTGGGTGTGGATGGTGTGTCCTTCGACCTGACCATGCCCCCTTTCATTCCCGCCCTGCTGGAAGAAGCCGGCGTGCCCGTGGCCTCCCGCCCGGCGCTGCTGCGGGCGCTCGACCGCAAGGACGCTGTGGCCGTGGCCGAACACGGTGGCGCGCTGGCCGCGACCCTGACGGCGTTGCTGGACTCCAGCGGCGCGGCAGACCATGCCGTGGCCCGGCTGAGCGGGCTGGACCTGCCGCCGCGCGCACGCGCCATTCTGGACCGGCTGGTGGCGACGGTCGCCGCCGTGCGGGAAATCTGCCCCGACCTGCGCCTGACCGTGGACCCGGTGGAGTTCAGGGGCTGGAAATACCATACCGGCGTATGTGTCACGGTGTTTGCCACCGGCCGTTCGGAAGAACTGGGCCGGGGTGGGCGTTACCTGTGCAACGATAACGAACCCGCCTGCGGGCTGACTTTCCGCCCCGACGTGCTGTTCCGCCTGATCCCCGCCGCCCCGCCGCGCGCGCGCGTCTACCTTGCCCTGGGTGCCGACCGCACGGAGGCAGCCCGCCTGCGGGCGGAAGGCTTTGCCACGATCGGCGGTTTTTCAGCCGGTGTTCAGGCCACGGAAGACGCCAGACGCATGGGGTGCGATTTCGTGTTGTCCGGCCTTGTGTGTACCGCCGTTTCCTAGCATTCCGGCACACGGTGCCGCCTCTTCCTTGTGACCAGCAGACAGAGTTTTCAGGAGCAGACCCTCTATGTCCAACGTAACCGTGATCGGCGCCCAGTGGGGCGATGAAGGCAAGGGCAAGATCGTTGACTGGCTGGCCAGCCGGGCTGATGTGGTCGTGCGCTTTCAGGGTGGCCATAACGCGGGCCATACGCTGGTGGTGGGGAATCAGGTTTACAAGCTGTCGCTGCTGCCTTCGGGCGTGGTCAGCGGCAAGCTGGGCATTATCGGCAATGGCGTGGTGGTGGACCCCCAGGCCCTGCTGGCCGAAATTGCCCGCATTGCCGAACAGGGGCTGAACGTCACCCCCGAAACGCTGAGCATTGCCGAAAACGTGCCGCTGATCCTGCCCGTGCATGGCGCGCTGGACCGCGCGCGTGAAGCCGCGCGGGGCGACCGCAAGATCGGTACCACGGGGCGTGGCATCGGTCCCGCCTACGAAGACAAGGTGGCCCGCCGCGCCATCCGCCTGTGTGACCTGGCCGAGCCCGAAACGTTGGACTGGAAGCTGGACGAGCTTCTGCTGCACCACAACACGCTGCTGGCGGGTCTGGGTGCCCCCACCTTCACCAAAGCCGACCTGCTGGCCTGGCTGGCGGACGTGGCCCCCAAGGTCCTGCCCTTCATGGCGCCGACATGGGACGTGCTGGACGATGCCCGCCGCCAAGGCAAGCGGATCCTTTTTGAAGGGGCGCAGGCGGTCATGCTGGACGTGGACCACGGCACCTATCCGTTCGTGACCAGTTCCAACACCGTGGCGTCCAATGCGGGTACGGGTTCCGGTATGGGGCCTGCTGCTGCCGGGTTTGTGCTGGGTATTGCCAAAGCCTACTGCACCCGCGTGGGCGAAGGGCCGTTCCCCACCGAACTGTTCGACGATACGGGCCGCCGCCTGGGTGAGCGCGGGCATGAGTTCGGCACCGTGACCGGACGCCCCCGCCGCTGCGGCTGGTTCGACGCCGTGCTGGTCCGCCACGCCGTGCGCGTGGGTGGGGTGAACGGTCTGGCGTTGACCAAGCTGGACGTGCTGGACGGGCTGGACGAAATCCGGATCTGTGTCGGCTATGAACTGGACGGCAAAAAAACCGAGCGTTTCCCCTCCGCTCCGGCGGCACAGGCGCGGATCAGGCCGGTGTACGAAACCATCGAAGGCTGGAAGGAAACCACCTTTGGGGCCCGTCGCTGGGCCGACCTGCCGGCCCAGGCCATCAAATACGTGCGCCGGATCGAGGAACTGGTGGGGGCTCCGGTAACGCTTCTGTCCACAAGCCCGGACCGGGAGGACACCATTCTGGTGCGCGATCCGTTCGAGGGCTGAACGACATATTTTTTACCCGGTCGTCATGGCCACAGACAGGAAAGCCCCCGCCAGCAGGCGGGGGCTTTTTTTATGTATACGCCCGCTCGATACCGTCATGTGCTGTGGGCAGAGCGGCGAAAATGCCATGCATAGCCAGCAGTCATGCAGGGCACATGCAGGGCAGATGTTGCCAGAGCATGGGGCGTTGCGTGATCACGCTCTGGTCATCGGGCGCGGGTTGGGCTAGCAGCGTTGCATGAGCATGTCTTTTCGCAGCAGGGCACATTGGGCGGTCGTCTGGCCGCTGGTTGCGCTCGCGTTGCTGGCACGCCTGTCCTTTGGCAGCATGGCCCAGCCCATGTCTGTGTTCGACGATCCCCTGCGGGAATTGTCAAAGCTTTCCGTTCTCTGCGACGACACGGCGCCCCTGCCCAACCCGGATGAAAAACATCACCCGGCGGATGATGACCAGAGCGGGGGTTTTCTTCTGGCGGACGCGCTGGAACTTGTGGCCCTTGCTGGCAGCATTGTCCTTTTTGTTACGGTCCTGCTGAACTGCCTTGACCGGATCTGGGTTTTTCCACCCGTTCGCGGCCCTCCGTTCCGGGTGCGATCGCCGCTTTGCCCGCAGGGCCCTCCCGCCTGACCTGACTGCCACCGAGCCTCCCACGCGTGACGATGACACGTGTGGGGTTTTTCGTGTCGACTGTTCAGGTTCTGATCCATGTCTTTTTCTTCTTGCACCGTTCGCCGGATGTGCGGCGTAACGGCGGGTGCCATCGTGTTTGTCTGGGCCGGAGCGCAGGCCGCCACGCCTGAAAACAGGGTCCATTCCGGGCCGCAGTACCGCAAGCCGGATACCCGGTCCCATTATGCCTCCGGGTCCCGATCCGGCTCCGGCTCACAGCCTGTGGCGGCAAGGCCATTGGCACGGCCAGCGACAGGGCCAGTTGCAGGGGCAGTTGCTGCCCCCGTGACGGCGGAACATATTCTCGTCACCGGGTCCAGCCGCGCGCCGGCCACCGTTCGCCCGGCGGGGCAGACAACCTTCAGCGCGGATAGAAGCCGCTTTGCAGACCAGGTCGGGCAGACGGTGGCCGATATGGTCGTGACCATTCCCGGTGTCAGCTTTACGCAGGGCAACGGCCCGCGCGACACGGTTGTTTCTGTGCGGGGATCGGGGGACCGGCAGTCCTATGGGCTGAAGAACCTTCAGGTTCTTGAAGACGGTTTTCCCATGACACAGCCTGACGGCACGGCCCGTGCGGATCTGATCGACCCGCATGCCTATGACGGGGTGGATGTGTTCGAGGGGCCTGCCTCCACCGTGTATGGAAACTACGCCATAAATGGCGCCATCAATTTCCGGACCCGTCAGGGTGCGGACATCAACGGGGTGGAACTGGGGTCCGATTTCGGCAGTTTTGGCACGGTCAACACCTACGCGACACTCGGGTTGGGAAACCGCGCCTACGATCTGATGGTTTTTGGCAGCAATGTGCGGGGCAACGGCTTTATCGCCAACAGCCGGTATGACACCTCGACCGAAAACCTGCGCCTGCGTGTGTCTCTTGCACCATCTGACCGGCTGATTTTCAAAGTCGTCAATAATATCACACACGCCTATCTGCCTGTTCGGCTTTCCCTCGACCAGTACCGTGCCAACCCATACCAGCGCGGCTGCGCGGATGCCGCAAACGCTGCGGCCGGGTGTGCATCGGTCAATCTGCTTGTCAACGGCCGGTTCGGGGCAAAACAGGCCGTAAGCCCGCAGGCCGCAGGGCTTGGGCGTTTCGACCGGCGTACGATAACCGGCCTGCGGTGGGAACACGATTTCAGCAGCCGGACGACATGGCGCAACCAGTTCACATACGACCAGCGCCATGTCGACCAGCCGACATCGCCCACGTCTTTTGTCGGGCCGTATAATTCCTACGCTGTCAGCAGCGATGTTACGAACCGGGCTACGGTGGCGGGCACCGTGCTGGAAAGCTTTGCCGGAATAAGCTTCGATTATCTCGATTACGGGTATCAGACCTATAATATCATGCCGCTGGGCGGGGCCGCGCGTGGGGCCATGAGTTCAGAGTCCTACGGCCATCAGTGGAACCTGGGCGCGCGTTTTCAGGAAGACTGGCATTTCGCGCCGAACTGGCGGGCGGTGGTGGGGCTTGGTGGCACGTATTCCGATATCGGGGCCACGCAAACGCTTTATGGCTATTCCGCCACGGCCATGACCCGGACCCCTGTTACGGCCAGTCGTAGCTTCTTCAACCTCGCCCCCGAAGGGGCGTTGATCTATACCCCGACCGACGACTGGACACTGCATACGCGCGTTGGCACCGCCTACGGTACGCCATCTGCCTCCAACCTGTTCATTACGCCGCAGGGGCAGTATGGCGCCAACACGCGGCTGAAAAGCCAGAGCAGTGTCGGGGTGGATGTGGGGGCAGACTGGCGGCTGGGCAAAACCGTTCATGTCCAGGCAACGGGATTTTACGAATTCTATAATAATGAACTGGTCAGCCAGTCTGCCGGTGTCAACACGGTGGGGGCCTATACTTTCAATGCGCCGGCCTCGCAGCATCGCGGGGTGGTGCTGGGCCTTGACAGCACACCTTTGCCCCGCACCCTGCCGGGCGGGAAATTCATGCTGAGCTACACCTATGACAATCAGGTTTACACCAATTATACGGAGGTGCTGTCCAACAGCCTGATCTCGCGCAGCTTCAGCCGCAGGGGCGATTATATTCCCGGCGTCATTCCCAATTTCCTGAATGCGCGTTTTCTGTACGACCAGCCTTCAGGCAGGTTGGAAGGGCTTGGTGGCTATGCGGAAGTCACCTGGCGGGATGCTTACTGGCTGGACAACGCCAACAGGCTCAAGGCGCCGGGCTATGCCCTGCTCAACCTTGAAATTCATTACGATCCCCCACGGCGTCTGGGCTGGGTGCAGCGCCTGCACTGGTATTTCGAGGTCCAGAATGTTGCCAACCAGACCTATATTGCCGGTGCCACCAATATCAGTGACGTTCTGCTGGCCAACGGGCAACAGGCAGGGGCAGGCACGCTCATGACCAGTACGGGGTCGATCTACGCCGGATCGCCACGGGCGTATTATGGCGGCGTGCGGGTGCGGCTGTGATGAGACCCGCCATGAAACATCTGGCCACGGGCCTGTGGCCAGACCGCCGCACGGTCTGGCGCTGGCATTTTTTTGCCGGCCTGTTCTGCCTGCCGTTTATCGTGCTCCTGTCCCTGACAGGGAGCCTCTATCTGTTCAAGCCCCAGATAGAGGCGTTGATCGATTATCCCTATGACCATCTGCCCGCAGCCCGCGCCCCGACCCCCATGCGGGAGGTTGAGGCCGCACTGGAGGCGGTACCCGGCAGCACCCTGCTGGCCTATGAGGTGCCACCCACCGTGCAGGGTGCGGCGCGTGTGATCGTCAACCGCAATGGTCAGGCCATACGTGTCTATGTGGAGCGGACCAGCCACAAGGTGCTGAAAACAGTGGCGGAGGAACAGCGGTTCGAACGGCTGGTGTTCAAGTTGCACGGCCAGCTTCTGCTGGGGAATGTCGGCTCCGTCATCATGGAAATGGTTGCGTCCTGGACGGTCGTGCTGGTTCTGAGCGGCCTGTGGCTGTGGTGGCCGACAGACCTGCGCGGCCTTGGCGGGCTTCTCTACCCACGCCTTGGCCGGACGGGCCGGGCCCTTTGGCGGGATATTCATGCGGTGAGCGGTGTGTGGGTGTCGGGCGTGCTGGTGCTGTTTCTGGTGTCGGGTCTGCCCTGGTCCTTTGTGTGGGGCCATGCGCTTTCATCGGTTCAGCACAGGGTGGGGCGGCTGGTCACGGTGCGCGACTGGGAAATAGGTGCTGTGCCGGTAAGGGACACACTTGCGGGCAGGCCACTGCCACCCGGTGGAGCACAGGCAGGAGCGGGGCATAGGGTTGCCACGGCAGACATGGCCGGTCAGGCCAGTACCAGTTCGACCAGTATCAGTTCGGCCGGTATCAGCGCGGCGAATGCCAGTTCGGCCAGTGCCGGCTTGGGCAGAACGCGTTCGGATAATGCCAGATCGGGCACGGCCATATCGGCAGCGGATAGGGCAATGGACATGCCGGGCATGGATATGCCGCCCCCTGCCGTGCCGGTGTCCTTTCCGGTTGGTACCATGTCGGGACTGAATGAAGTCGTGCGTGTGGCGACGGGGTTGGGCCTGCCCCCGCCAGTGCTGGTGACACCCCCCGCAACGCCGGATGGACCATGGACCATCCGTTCGGATACGCAGAACCGCCCTTTGCGCCAGAGTGTGACGGTCAGCCCGGACGGGCGTATTCTCTCGCACGGGACATTCGACCAGAAGGGTCTTGTGGACCGTATCATAGGCTATGGCGTGGCGGCGCATGAGGGGCATCTGTTCGGCTGGGCCAATCAGGTACTCAACCTGCTGGTTGCCATCGCGCTGATGCTGATGAGCGGTGCCGCGACGGTTCTGTGGCTGCGGCGCAGGCCGCCTGGCGAACTGGGCGCACCCCCGGCCCATCGGTCGCAACGGATGGGGGTTGCAACGGTGGGGCTTGTCTGTGTTCTGGGTGTGCTGCTGCCCGAACTTGGCCTGTCGCTGATCGTGCTGGCGGGTGCCGCATGGCTTGCCCGACAGCTTGGGCATGGCCGATGACGTCAGGACGAGGGCAGCATGCGGGCAAGGTCGGCTGCGATGTCATGCGCGCTGGAATCGACCGGGATCATGCCAGCCAGATGGTTGTGTCCGTCCATCAGATACAGCAGGGAGCTATGGTCGATAAGCGCGTTCGCCCCCGCATGATGCCTGACCGTGACATGGAACGCCGCCAGCACCGGCCGAAGCTGCGCGGTGGTGCCGCTCAGCCCCACAATGTCTGGCGAAAAATGCGCGACGTAGTTTTTCACAACCCCGGGCGTATCGCGCTCAGGGTCCACGGAAATGAAGATGGGTGTCACTGCCCGGCCTCTGGGGCCCAGTTCCTCCAGCGCGGCGGAGACGGTTGCCAGTGTCAGGGGGCAGACATCGACACAATGCGTGTAGCCAAAATAGATCAGCGTATACCGGTCCCTGAAATCCGCTTGTGTGACAGGACGGTTGGCGGTGTCCGTCAAGGCATAAGGGCCACCGACACCCGGCTGACGCATGCCCAGAAGGGTACGAAACCCTGCCGCTCCGGCCAGCAGGGCCAAGGCCATCCCCCCGATCAGGAGGAACGCCCTGCGGTCATGCCGCAGGGTGCGGCCCGTGGGTGTTCTGGTGCGCGTGTTCGGGTGTTTCATGGCGTGACTATAGCGTTTATCGGCCATTGTCGCACCCTGTTCGGCGCAGGGGGCGGGATCATTCACCTGTTGTGCCGCCCGGGCCGCCTGCCGGGTGTGCCGGTGCGTGTCGTCATGCCTGTGGCATGCAACCGGCAGGGCGGGGCAGTTCTGATATTTATGGGGTTTACATGGCCGCGTCGCTCTGCATTTTGTGATAACGCACCGGTGTCATGAAAGGTAGGCTTCTGAACGCGTTCCGTCCCGCATGGTCCAGACAGGGTTCCGGCGTTGTCATGCGCTGGCTGGTGGTGCTGTGCGTGCTGCTGGGGCTTGTCGGGCAGCTTGCCCTGCAAAGTCAGGCCCGGCTGGATGAAGCGCCGCGTGCGACATTCGAGCGCCTGACGGGCCTGCATATCGGCCCTGACCGTGATCGGGGCGATGCGGGCGGTCTTTCGGCCCCGCAAGCCCGTTCAGGGACTATGGCTGGCATGGATATGAGCATGCCGGATATGTCCGAGCGGACCAGCCCCAACCAGGCCAGCCCCAGCCAAGCCAGATCAAACCGGACCAGACCCGACCGGGCAATGCCTGAACAGGCCATGTCCCGCATGACCGGCCCCGGCATGGCGGCACCTGTCATGGCCGCGCCCGGTCTGCCTGCCGCGGTGGTGCAGGCCGCTACCGGCCACGGGCCGGACAGTTCACCGCCTGTTCATCCGGCGCATGGTGGCCACCATCATCATGACGATGGCGAATGCCCGCTCTGCCCGCTTTTGCACCTGCCCGCGGTTGTTCTTGCGCTCGCCTGTGCGCTGGTCCTGCTCGGGTTCGTGCTGCGCGGGCCGGGTTATGCGACCGTGCTGCCTCGCACCCCGCTCTGGGGCCGCATAACGGTTCTGCCCCCCGCGACAGGGCCGCCCGCCCCGGTCTGAGACACCCTGAGCGCCAGCGGTTCGCGCATCTGTCCCGAACAGGACAATGCGGGGCGCTGGCTGTTACCGTTTCAGACCAGAGCTTTTATCATGATCCTGTTTTTTCCCTGTCGCGCCCCGCGGGCGCGCGTGCTGGCCTGTCTGTGCCTTGGCGTACTGGTTGTTCATGAACCATCGGCCCATGGTGCGGATACCGCTGCTCCCACCGATCCCGTACAGCCTGTGGCGGCACCGTCATCGCATGCGGCGCAGGCTTTGCCCGCCCATGTGCATGCCAGTTCCCCCCGGCAGGAACTGATAACGGTCAACGGTATCCGGCATATGAGCACAACCTCCCCGGATACGAGCGATCTGTTCCGCCATAGTCTGGGTTTCAGTTCCTATGCGGCGGGTGGTGTGTCGGCATTGCCGGTGCTGAACGGCATGGCGGACGATCGTGTCGCGACCTTTGTCGATGGCATGCGGATTCAGTCGGCCTGCCCCAACCACATGAACCCGGCCATGTCCTATATCGACCCCGACGCGGTGGAAACGGCGCAGGCCATCGCGGGAATTACCTCCGTCAGCCAGGGCGGGGACAGTACGGGTGGCACCATAGAGGTCAACCGGCGCGACCCTATTTTTTCCGCGACCGCGAAACTGCTGGTGACCGGGCATGTGCGGGGCGATTATCGCAGCAATGGCGGCGGGTCGGGCTCTTCCGGCTCGGTCACACTGGCCAATGACTGGCTCAGCCTGCGTTATACGGCCTCGTACAGCCATGCGAGCGATTACCATAGCGGCGGGAACGAGCAGCGCGTGCTGTCCACCAGCTATCTCAGCTTCAATCATGCCGTGACGCTGGGGGTCAAAAAGGAAAACCACCTTCTGGCCCTGACCTTCGGCCAGCAGGATATTCCCTACGAAGGTTTTGCCAACCAGTACATGGACATGACCAATAACCGCTCCACTTTCGTCAACGGCAAGTACAAGGGCGATTTCAACTGGGGCACGCTGGAGGCGCGGGGTTTCTGGCAGCGGGTCGAGCATGCGATGGACATGCTGTCCGACAAGGGCGGGCACACCGCCACGACCGGCATGCCCATGAACACCGCAACCCGTACGGCGGGCTATTCCATCAAGGCGAGCATTCCGCTCGGGCGGGTGCATACGCTGGGGCTTGGCAGTTCGTTCGACCATAACGGGCTGAACGACTGGTGGCCCCCGCTTGCGGGCAGCATGATGATGGGGCCGGGCACCTTCCACAACGTCAATAACGGTCATCGCGACCGGCTTGGCCATTATGTGGAATGGAAGGCACGGTGGCTGCCGCGTTTTTTCACTGAACTGGGCCTGCGCAGCGACCTTGTCATGATGAATACGGGTGAGGTTTCGCCCTATTCATGGACCAGCATGATGAACATGACCGACGCCATGGCGGCCCGGCAGTTCAATGCCGCCCGGCGCGGGCGGACCGACACCAATTTCGATGTGACGGCACTCATGCACTGGCACCCGCTCGACAGCCTGATGATCGACGCCGGTTATGCCCGCAAGACACGCTCCCCCAACCTGTATGAACGCTACGCATGGGCCAGGGGGCAGATGGCCACCACCATGATCGGCTGGTTCGGGGACGGCAACGGCTATGTCGGCAACATGAACCTGACGCCCGAAGTCGCCAATACCGCCAGCATGACCCTGACCTGGCACGACCCGGTGGATCATGCGTGGGAAGTCAAGGTGCAGCCGTACTACACCTATACCCACCACTACATCAACGTCATGCGGATCGGGGAATTTGCAAGCGGGCTGTCGAAACTGCAGTTCGCCAACCACAACGCGCAAAGTTACGGGATCAACAGTTCGGCCTTCGTGCGGTTGTGGAACACCACCCGCTACGGCATGGGGGAGCTGCGCGCCAATCTGAACTGGGTGCGCGGGCAGGATCTGGTCACGCATTCCGGCCTGTACCACCAGATGCCGACCAACGGCTCCATCACCCTGCATGAAACCTGGCGGAACTGGACAGGCCACGCCGAAGTCACCCTGGTCAAGGCCAAGGACACGGTGGACTGGCTGCGTAACGAGCCCCGCACACCCGGCTATGCCCTGCTGGGGCTGGGGGGCAGCTACCGTTGGCGCAACCTTACGCTCAATGGCAGCATCGATAACGTTCTGGACCAGAAATACGACCTGCCACTGGGTGGCCTGTCTTTGGGCGATTACGAGGCGACCGGGTATCTGGGCCCGCTTCCGGGGCTGGGGCGGTCTTTCAACCTCAGCCTGACAGCCACGTTCTGACAGGTTCAGGGGGGGGCAAGGTGAGGCCAAGATGTGTGGGGGCCATGCCTGCCCCCACACCGGGCGTTACTGCGCGGTATAGCCGCCGTCGATCACCAGTTCGCTGCCGGTCATGAACTTGGATTCGTCGGAGGCAAGGAAAAGAATGCCATAGGCAATGTCGTTGGGTTCGCCCAGATGGCCGAGCGGGTGCAGGGAAACAAGGCGCTGGCGGGCGGCTTCGTCCTGCTTGGTCAGCCCTTCCACCATGGGTGTCCAGATATAGCCCGGATGGATGGAATTGACGCGGATCCTGTAACCCGACTGCGCGCAATGCAGGGCGGAGGACTTGGTGAACAGCCGCACACCGCCCTTGCTGGCATTGTAGGCCGCAAGGGTCGGGTCACCGATCAGCCCCTCGATGGAGGAGAGATTGATGATCGAGCCGCCATCGCCGTGTTTGCGTATGGCTTCGATCGCGTATTTCGTGCCCAGGAACACGCCGTCGAGATTGATGGACTGCACGCGCCGCCAGTCGTCCAGGCTGGTGCTTTCCACCGTGCCGTTATAGGCGATACCGGCGTTGTTCACGGCAATATCCAGCCGCCCGAAGGCATCCAGCGTTGCCGCCATTGCGGCCTGCCAGTCTTCTTCCTTGCGGACATCGAGCCTGACGAAAATGGCCTTGCCACCGCCCGCCTCGATTTCCGAGACCACCTTTTGGCCTGCATCCTCGTTGATATCCGCCACGACAACCGCAGCCCCTTCCTGCGCAAGAAGAAGGGCGGTCGCCTTGCCGATCCCCAGCGAGGCTCCGCTGATTATCGCAACCTTGCCATTAACGCGTGCCATGTGTCTTTCCTTTGTGTGTTGGTTTGGAACGGATGATGCCGTTGCCTACGACGCCAGCCGGAGGCAGAACGCTGTCAGGCAGTTTGGGGCGCATCATTTCCCGCCGGTCCAGAACGGGGCCATCGGTTATGAACGTCCCGTCGCCGACGGCATGCAGGGTTCCGCAGTCCGTGCGGGTCGGGTCTGCATGGGCCGCCACGCCTTCGAGAACGACAATACCATACTGCGCGATAACCTCGATCACGCGGCATTCGATATTGGCCAGGCAGTCGCCAAGCAGGGGGGCCTGCACATGGGTGGCCTTGTGGCGCGCCAGACCGAACTTGGCGAACTTGTCCGTATCGCGCCCCGAACACAGCCCGATCCCCACGACCGTATCGAGCATGTCCGCCGGTGGAATGGCAATCACGCATTCACGGCGTGTCGTCAGTGCGTGCCATGAATAATTCCACGCGCCGGTCGTGATCGCAAAGCGGGCCGCGAAATCCAGCACCATTGTCCATGTTATGGTCATGACATTGTCATGCTGGCCGTCATGGGTTGCAACAAGGGTCACGGGACCGGGTTCGAGCAGGGTAAACGCCCGGTCAAGCGGAAACGGTTTCATACGGCTCCCCCATGCAGGAACGTCTGCCTGCGCACTGCATACAACACCATGGCGTGCAAAGCGTTGCGCTCGATCAATCCGGCTTGCGGCGCACGGGGGGCGGGACCGGGCGCGGTCGCGGCCATGGCGCGCATGACAGCGCCGCCTGAGCCTGCGGCGTGTGTCATGTGTCAGGGCCTGTGGCAGCTATGGCTACCGGTCCGTTATGGTATGTTACAGTCCGCCCGGTCATGGGCAAATGTTTTCATAAAAACGTCACAGGGTGATTTCATGGCCGAATATGCTGGTCTTTTTGCATGTTGGGACCGGCAGGCCCCGTTTTGTGTCTTTGCGGCCCATGCGGGGAGAGTTGTTTTTTGTCATATGCGCGTCATATCCTGCGCATGGTCTGGAACAAGGCGAAACTACGAATGCAAAAGGCTGATCTGCTGGTTGTCGAGGACGATCCGGCCCTTGCGCGGCTGATATGTTACAATCTCGAGAAACAGCATTACGTCGTCAGGCACGCACCTGACGGGGAAGAAGCGCTGGAACAGGTGCGCAAGCGCCGCCCCGATCTTGTCCTGCTGGACTGGATGCTGCCCGGTATTTCCGGGCTGGAGGTCTGTCGCCGCCTGCGTGAGCAGGCGCGCACGGCTGGCCTGCCCATTCTCATGCTCAGCGCGCGGGGGGAAGAGACAGACAGCGTACGCGGGCTCGATACCGGCGCGGATGACTATCTGGTCAAGCCTTTCGGGATGGATGCGCTGTTTGCGCGGGTCAAGGCCATTCTGCGCCGCGCCCCCCCCGCCGACAAGACGCTCCAGTTCGAAGACCTGAGCATGGATCGCGTCGCCCACAAGGTGGAGCGCGCGGGCCGTGTCCTGGCTCTGGGGCCGACCGAATACCGGCTGCTGGAATTCCTGCTGCTGCACCCTGCCCAGGTTTTCTCGCGTGAGGATCTGCTCAAACACGCATGGGAGCGCAGTTCCAGCGTCGAACTGCGCACGGTCGATGTGCATATCCGCCGCCTGCGCCAGACCCTGAACGAAGGGGGCGAGCCGGACCTGATCCGGACTGTCCGGGCGCGTGGGTATGCGCTGGACAAACCCACGGAGCAGGACTGAGCGCAACCGTATGAAGGCGCTCTGAGCGTGCACGCGTGGCTGGCCGCATGTTATGGAATGGTAGGGGGCGGCGTGCTGGTCAGTATGCTGCCAACCTTCATGCGCGCTTTGGCTGGCGGCGGCGTTGTTGAGGCAGCGAGCGTGCCGGCCCGGCGCGCCAGCCGGGTCGAACCCGCATCCATGACCCTTGAGCAGCTCATGGGCTGCCTGCCTGCGGCCGCGCTGGCCCTGAACGAAACACGCCAGCCCTGTGTGGTCTCGCCCGAGGCGCACAGGCAGTTCCGGGACAGTGTGGGCAGTATCATCCGCCATCCCGCGTTCCAGAACCGGCTGGATCATGTTCTGGCCGATACGGATGAAAGCTCCCCCCCGGGGGAGGCGGTGCTGACGCTGGATATTCCGCAGTACCGTGTCGTGCGGGCCTGGATGCGCAAGGCCGTTGTGCCATCGGCCCTTGTGCCCGAAGGGTATCGCAAGCCGGGTTTTTCGCCCACCACCCCCACCACCCTGGTTTTTGTCGCCCTGCATGACGAAACCGAAGCCGTGATTGCCGAACGTCAGCATACGGACTTTGTGGCCTTCGCCAGTCATGAACTGCGTACCCCGCTTGCGGCACTTCTGGGCTTTATCGAAACGTTGCAGGGCCCGGCGGCCGATGACCCCGCCGCCCAGAAGGAGTTTCTGGACATCATGGCGGTGCAGGCCCGGCGCATGCAGCGCCTGCTCGACAGCCTGCTCTACCTGTCGCGCGTGCAGATGCAGGAACATCTGCGCCCGACCGATACCGTTGCCGTGGCAGCCCTGCTCGAGCATGTCCGTGCCGAGGCGGCAGGGCTTATGGCGGGCAAGGCGGCGCGGCTCGATGTCCTGCCGGTGGCGGAGTCGGGACTGAGCGTTGCGGGGGATGAGGTGCAGTTGCAGCAGGTTCTGATGAACCTGATCGAAAATGCCCTGAAATATGGCCTGGCCGACCGGGGCAGGCGCCACGCCCAGCCATTATGCATTACCCTGAGCTGCGAGCAGCCCCCGCCCGATGGCTGCTGGCCGGGCGAGCCCGGTGTGCTGCTCAATGTTACGGATACCGGCCCCGGCATTCCCGCGCGGCACCTCTCACGCCTGACGGAGCGGTTTTACCGTGTGGCCCGGACGGCCGCCAGCGTGCAGGGCAGCGGGCTGGGCCTTGCCATCGTCCAGCATGTCGTGACCCGCCATGGGGGCCGTTTTGTGGTGGAAAGCAGCGTGGGGCAGGGCACTACATGCCGCATCTGGCTGCCTTTGGTGCCGCGTGCGCTGCCTGCTGTCATAAAAGCGTAACGGAACTGTCCTGAAAACATCACACCGTTTTGGTGTCTGCTCCTTTAAGCATCCGTGGGCGCGGCATTGTGTCGCAGGCTCACTGCTAAGGGATTACAGCAACAATGCGTCTCTCAATCAGGTCCGGAGTATGTCTGGCAGCCGTTACGTGCCTTCTGGCCGCCCATCCCGCGATATCCCGGGCTGAAAGCGTGACCGGTGCGGGTTCCAGCTTTGCAGCACCGATCTATGGCGCCTGGAGTGCCGCTGCCCAGTCCGCCACCGGCGTGACCGTCAATTACCAGAGCGTGGGTTCCAGCGCGGGCCAGAACCAGATCCTGGCCGGCACTGTCGATTTCGGCGCCTCCGATGCCCCGATGGATGTCCAGAAGCTCGAATCCGGGCACCTGTTCCAGTTCCCCACCGTCATGGGCGGGATTGTGCCGGTTGTGAATATTCCCGGTATGAAGGCCGATGCGATCACCCTGGATGGCGCCGTTCTGGCTGGCATCTATGCCGGTGACATCACGGCCTGGAACGACGCCAAGATCGTGGCGCTCAACCCCGGCGTGAAACTGCCTGACACGGCCATTGCTCCGGTACACCGGGCCGACGGGTCTGGCACCACCTTCGTGTTCACGTCCTACCTCGCCGGTTCGTCCGATAGCTGGAAGCAGAACCAGGGTGCCGGTACGTCCATCAGCTGGCCGGGTGGCCTGGGCGCGCGCGGCAATGACGGCGTTGCCTCCACCGTGCGCAACACCGAAGGTGCGATCGGCTATGTCGAATTCGCCTATGCCAGCCGCAACCACCTGACGACCGTGCGCCTCAAGAACCGTGCGGGCACGAATGTCGCTGCCGGTCTGGCCAGCTTCTCCCATGCGGCGGAAGCAGCGGATTGGAAAAATGCCTCGCATTTCGCGGTGGATCTGCTGAACACCCCGGGCACGAACGCCTGGCCCATCGTGTCGGCCACCTACGTGCTGGTGCCCCTGCCTGTGCGCAATGCCTCGCGCGACGCCGCGGTGCAGAAGTTCTTTGCGTGGGATTTCGCCAATGGCGACAGCACGGCTGAAAAGCTCGACTACGTGCCGCTGCCCAAGGCCGTGAAGGACAGCATCCTCTCCGCATGGAAAAGCGGCAAGTAAGAACAGGTTATTTTATCGGACTATTCGGACGTGTTTGTCCTGGAAAGCGGCTTTGGCATACCAAGCCGCTTTTTTCATAAATCCGTCATGCAACTATCATCGAAGCGTCACACGCAAGGCGGAACAGGCACGATATCCATCGCTCACCATTTCAGTTTTGGAATCGCCAAGATGCGTCGTAACTCATTTTTTCCCTCTCTTGCCTTTTCCGCGGCCCTGATGGCGGGCGTTGCGCCAATTGCCAAGGCCGCACCCTCCGACGACGCGCAGCTTAGAGCGCTGAAAGCCGAAATGGCTGAAATGCGCCACGAGATGATGGGCCAGATCTCATCTCTCAAGGCACAGCTTGCCAGGAACGAAAGCAACCAGAAACATCTCGGCTCACGCCTGAACGATGTTGCCAACCGGCACGGCGGCTATCGCAGCAGCCAGGTTGCATCCGGTCCGGCCGAACCCGGCGTGCAGTTCGGTGAAGAAGCGCCGCCGCACAAGAATATTCTGGCAGCCTCCTCGGTTGGCCGCCCGCCCTCAGACCGTGGCGATACGATGTCGTGGAAAGACTTCCGCGCAGCCACCCGCGCCGATGAAGAAGTGCGCGTGGGCGGCATGATCGTGGGCTTCCCCAAGGGGCGCTTTACGATTTCGTCCGAAGACGGGGCTTATGCCTTCTCCGTCGGTCTTGCCTTCCATGAAGACTTTGGCGGTTTCATGGGCATGTCTCCGCGCGGGAACGAAACCAAGGGCGACTTTGCGGGCTTTACCGAAAACGCCCGTCGTATCCGTATTCCGTTCACCTTCCGCTACAAGGACTGGGTGGCGAACGTGACCCCCGACTTTGGTGCGGGCAGTGCCGACGGCGCAACCACCGACCAGACCCTGTATGAAGCCAACCTGAACTACACCGGTCTGCACAACACGATCCTGACCGTGGGTTACTTCCAGCCGCGCGTGACGGAAGAAGACTCCGAAAGCTCGAACGATTTCGAAATGATGGAACGTCCCGTCATTACCGATATCGTGCGTAAGATCGCCGCCGGTGACGCCCGCTTCAGCTTTGGTGGCCTGCATTACGACAAGCGCTGGTGGATTGCCGCCTACTTTACGGGGCAGAGCTTCGGTGGCCGCGCCAACACCAGTGGCGCCAATACCGCCCTTGTCGACAGCCAGACCGGTGGCACGTTCCGCGTTGCGGGCCGTCCGTTCGTGTCCAAGGATATCGACCTGCATGTCGGTCTGTCCGCGATCAGCGCTTTCAAGGTTGCGAAAAACTCTTCAACCGGTCGCACGACGTCCTTCAGCGACCAGCCTGAAGTCAACCTGACGACGACCAGCCTGCTCAGCAGCGGCACGATCGGCAATGTCGGTTCTGTCTGGGCTGCGGGTCCGGAACTGGGTTTCCGGTGGCGCAAGCTGGTGCTTAAAGGTGAATACTACCATATCGGCGTAACGCGGGGCGATAATGCGACCAACGCCGCATCCAGCACTGCCGCCAATTTCGAAGGCTATTACGGCGCTGCCAACTACACCCTTATGGGCAAGGGCCGTGCCTATAACGAGAAGGAAGGCGCATTCAGCGCACCCGGCGTGGAGCAGGAATTCGATCCCGCACATGGTCACTGGGGTGCTCTGGAACTCAGCGGCCGCTACAGTGTCGCGAATTTCCGCGATGCGGGTGCGGGTGTGATGGGCAACCAGCAGACAGTGTGGTCCGGTGGGCTGAACTGGTATCCCAACCGTCACTTCCGTATCATGCTTGACTTCAATCACTTCATCGTCACGGGTAACGGGACGAAAACGGCTGCGGTCGAAAACATCTGGGGTCGGTCGGGTAATTCCGTCGCTGCCCGAGTGCAGGCCGCCTTCTGATTTAAGCCGACTTCGCGAATTTCAGCATAGAGTAACGGGAACGGGCCATTCCATTAGAATGGCCCGTTTTCTGTTGGCGCTGTGTGTACGGAAGGTCGCGTTTCTTAACGGTAGCCCGGCCCGTAGCCGCCGCCATAACTGCCCTGGCCGTAATACGAACCGGGGGGCGGTGCGCCGTAGGGTGCGGCGGGAATGACGTTGTGGTACGTCGCCATGCACTGCACATAGGCATTGTTGTACTGGCCCTGAATACCACCCTGGCGGCCCTGCGAATAAACGCCGCCACCGACACCCCCGCCAAGGGCCCCAGCCGCCGCGCCAATGCCGGCCCCTGTGCCGCCGCCAACGGCCGCACCAAGTCCGGCACCCAGTGCGGTCGCCGCCAGCCCGCCGATCAGGGCTTTCTTGTTCTGGTGTTCAGCCTGGCCCCGCACGGCCTGTTCGGCCTGCGAGCGGCAGAAATTCTGTTCCTGTAAAAACGTGCCGTAATCCTTGCCCGGTGTGGGCAGGACCTGGACCGTCGGGCCCATGGGTGTTTCGGCGCAAGCACTCAGCAGTAAAAACGGCACTACCGCAAAGATCGCTTTCTTCGGGAGCATATGGTGTTTTTCCCTCTATTTTTCTGTGTGAAGAACAGTCCGCAAATATGTCTTTTTTCAGGTGGTTGCCGCCTATGCAACGTGCAACCGGGCAGAGGTGTTGCATGCGGCCCTTCCCGCTTTTTGCCGCCCTCCGTGCCGCACGGGCCTGCGCACGGCAATGGGCACGCAAGCCGACCTGCGACACAGCATGCCGCATAATGCTTATGAAAGCTTTTAGACACCGCTTTAAAAAATGCGCCAGCCGGTCAGGTAACCCGTCGGGCAACCCGTCAGGCAGGCTGTTTCACCTAGTGTTTCGCGGCTGGTCGGGGGTCTATGCCGCCCTGAAAATTCCGGTCTCCGGCTGGGCTAACAGGCGTACAGGGCGAGCGATATAACGGCCGTGCAGGTGGCCGGTACCCTGTGTTTTCAGCCACCGGATATGGTAACTGGCCCCGCGCCCTGACCAGATGGCGGGAAAGGGGCTTTGCGTTCAGTAACGCGCATTCAGTCACCGGCGCTCAGGACAGAGCGTTGACAAACGGGCGTTCAGGGTCGCGCGGTCAGGTTCGTGACAAGAAGCTGGTTGATACGGAACCCTTCGACATCCACCACCTCGAAGCGAAAGCCCGCGGCGTCCACCCGGTCGGTTCTGCGGGCCATGCGGCGCAGGCGGTGCATGACAAAGCCGCCGATCGTATCGAACTGTTCATGGCCGGGCAGGTCCATGATCTGCAACTCGCGAATGACATCGCCAATGGGGGCCGCACCATCCACCAGCCAGGATTTTTCGTCGCGCCTGACAATGGCCTGCTCCTCGAACGGGCTGGCCAGCCCGTCCATCAGCACACCCATGATATCCTTGAACGTGATCAGCCCCACAACTAGGCCGTATTCGTTCACGATCAGGGCAAAGCCGGTATTGTGGCTGTCGAACTGGGCCAGCGTGTCCCATAAATGCAGTGTTTCGGGCACGGACAGCACGTCGCGCCGCATGCGGGCTATGGGGTTGTCTGTCGTCTTGCCCCGGGCCGCGTCGGCGGGGTTGACCACGGAGGCCAGCACGTCCTCGGAGCGGATGGAGCCGATAACCCTGTCCAGCCCGCCATTGCACAGCGGGTAGCGCGAATAGGGGGCCGCGCGCACCTTGTCGTAATTATGTTCCGGCGTATCCTGTATATCCAGAAACACGATTTCATCACGCGGGGTCATGGCCGATGTCACTGAGCGGTCCTGCAGGGCCAGCACGTTGCCGATCATCAGGTGTTCCTGCTGCAACAGGGCACCCGACGCCGTGCCCGCGGCCAGGATGGCGTGCAGGTCTTCGGGGGTTACGGGCTCCACGGCGGAGGCTGCGGGAATTTTCAGTGCGCTGAGGATCGCATCGGAAATCTTGGAAAAAATCCATACGAACGGGTAGAGCACGCGCAGCGCCAGGCGCAGGAACCAGCCCACGGACAGACCCACTTTGTCAGGGTTGTTCATGGCCACGCGCTTGGGCAGCAGATCGGCAAACAGCACGAACATGCCGGTCACGAACACGAAACAGAAAGCCGAGGAGAGGTTCTGCGCCCGCCATGCGGACAGTCCCCAGTCCTGAAGGCTTTGTGCCAGAGGCGGGGCCAGCATTTCGGAACTGACGATACCGCCCAGAATACCCACCCCGTTCAGGCAGATCTGGATCGCGGTCATGACCTGTCCGCTGTTGCGGCGCAAGGCAAGGAAAGCCTGGGCCTTGCGGTCGCCTGCGTCGGCACGGCTACGGAGCCGTACCTCGCGCGCCGCCGCGAAGGAAATTTCGGAGAGTGAAATAAGGACGCTGAAGGCGATCAGCAGCATCAGGGCCAGCAGGCCCAGTGAAAACAGAAGCACGATATGATCCGGCATGATTGTGGCCCGGTGGCCAGTTTACGCAGTTATAGTCCCGCCCGGTCGCGATCCCTAATGTATTTTTGAAGTCGGCAGGGGGGTGGGGGGCTTCACATAACTGTCAGCAGCGCGACGGTGGGGCTTTGCTGGCGTTAGCGCGGTGTTACCGTGCGTGCAAAAGGGCGCATGGGCGGCTGTGTGCCGTTTTTCCCTGTTCTGGCATGACGGAATATAGAATGTTCGAGGCGCTGTACGTCGAAAAAACTTCAACCGGGCAGAGCGCCACCCTGCGGCAGGTTTCCGAACGGGACATGCCGTCGGGCGATGTGACAGTCCGGGTCCGCTGGTCGGACCTGAACTACAAGGACGCGCTGGCCGTAACCGGTCGCGGCCCCGTTGTGCGGGCATGGCCCATGGTGCCCGGTATCGACTGTGCGGGTGTGGTGGAACAGTCATCCAACCCGGCATTTACCCCCGGGCAGGAGGTGGTGCTGAATGGCAGCGGCGCGGGTGAGTTGCATTGGGGTGGCTTTGCCCAGCGTGTGCGTGTGCCCGCGGACTGGCTGGTGCCACTGCCGCCGGGTTTGAGCGCTTATCACGCCATGGCGCTGGGCACGGCCGGTTTTACAGCCATGCTGTGTGTGCAGGCCCTTGAGCGCGAGGGAGTCAGGCCCGCCAGCGACCCTGTTCTTGTCACGGGGGCAACGGGCGGGGTTGGCAGCATTGCCGTCATGGTGCTGGCAACACTGGGCTACCAGGTGGTGGCGGTCACGGGGCGTATGGCCGAAGAGCCGTATCTGCGTGCGCTGGGTGCGCAGGATGTGCTGCCCCGCGCGCATTTCGAGACAACCTCGCGACCGCTGGAAAAAGCCCGGTGGGCTGGCGCTGTGGATGTTGTGGGGGGGCAGGTGCTGGCTGCTGTCTGCGCGTCCATGCGGCCAGCAGGGGTGGTGGCAGCCTGCGGTCTGGCTGGCGGCATGGATTTTCCGGCAACCGTGGCGCCGTTTATCCTGCGTGGCGTCACACTGGTGGGGATCGACAGCGTGACCTGTTCCCAGGCCGTCAGGCTGGCGGCATGGCAGCGTCTGGCGGCGCTGATCGACCCCGCGAAGCTGGACACGCTGACCCTGCGCGTGCCTCTGGCCGAGGTGCCACAGGCGGCGCGCGACCTGCTTGAAGGCCGCAGCAAGGGCCGCATTGTGGTGGATATTCCCCAGTAACTTAACTGCCAGGGTCAGGGGCGCACGGTACAAAAAACACCGTGCGCCTGAGGCCATGTTTTATAAAACCCGGTCGCACCAGGGTCTGCCTGCCCTGGCCGGGGCAGGCGGGAGATCAGGCTTCCAGACCGCCATCGACGGGGAACGCCGCACCCGTGACGTAGGACGACTGCGGCCCCGCGAGGAAAGAGACCATGGCCGAAATATCCTCTACCTTGCCGTATGCGCCGGTTGCGACAAAGCTGCTGATAAGAGCCGCGACATCGCCCTGGGCGGGGTTCATTTCCGTATCGATGGGGCCGGGTTCGACCACATTGACGGTAATGCCGCGCGGGCCGAGATCACGGGCGACACCCTTGGCAAAGCCGCGCAGGGCGGCTTTGGTGGCGGCATAAAGCGAAATGCCGGGAAAAGGCGCCCGTTCCCCGAAAGCCGACCCGATGTAAACGATCCGCCCGCCCGTGGTCATGTGCTTGGTGGCTTCCATGGTCTCGACCATGGCGGCGCGCACGTTCAGGTTCAGGATATGTTCGATCTGCTCCATGCTCATGGTCTCGATCGGGCCGGAAAAGAACGTGCCGGCATTGCAGATCAGCGCATCGATCCGGCCGAAAGCCGCCAGCGTCTGGGTAATGACATCGCGGTTGCCTTCCATCGAGGCGCCATTGGCCTTGATGGCGACAGCCTTGCGGCCCAGCGCGCTGACTTCGGCCACGACCTGTTCGGCCGCCGCGACGTTGCTGGAATATGAAATGGCGATATCGTACCCATCGGTGGCGAGGGCACGCGCGATGGAGGCACCAATGCCCCGGCTGCCGCCGGTCACGATGGCAACACGATGTGTCATGAGCAAAAAACCTTTCTGTCAGCGATATGTATCCGCCCGTGCGGGAGAGTCCGGGGGCGGCAGGCCCCGATGTCAGGCAAGCCCGAGCATGAGGCGGATATTCTGGAGTGCGGCGCCCGATGCGCCTTTGCCCAGATTGTCGAGCCGTGCCGTCAGCAGGGCCTGGCGGTTGCGCGGGCTGCCATGCACGCGCAGTTCCATCCTGTCGCTTCCGGCCAGGGCCTCGGCCGACAGGGTGGGGTCGGGGGACAGAACGCGCACATGGTCCTGCCCCGCATAATGCGTGGCCAGCACCGCGTGCAGGTCTTCCGCCGTGACATGGCCCGCCAGATCGTCAAGATGGAGCGGAATGGAGACAATCATGCCCTGGGCAAAATGCCCGGCGGAGGGTACGAAAACCGGGCGACGGCTCAGGGTGGCATGTTTGTGGATTTCGGGCACATGCTTGTGTTCAAGCGCCAGGCCGTACAGTTCGAAGGCCGGGCCGCCGTCGCGCTCATGCGCTTCGATCATGCTGCGGCCGCCGCCACTGTAACCGCTGACCGCGTTGATGCAGATGGGGTAATCGGCTGGCAGCAGGCCCGCGCGCACCAGCGGGCGCAGCAGCCCCACGGCCCCCGTGGGGTAGCAGCCGGGGTTGCTGACGCGTGGTGCTGTGGCGATGGCGTTGGCCTGTTCCGCCTCCAGTTCGGGAAAGCCGTAAACCCAGCCGGGATCGGTCCGGAACGCCGTGCTGGCGTCCAGCAGGCGGGGCGCGTTCTCGCCCAGCGTGGCGGCCAGGGCCACAGCCTCGCGCGAGGCGTCGTCGGGCAGGCACAGCACGGCAAGGTCCGCCGCGGCCATGGCGTCGCGCCGGGCGGCGGGGTCCTTGCGGCGGGCCGGGTCGATGGAATGCAGCGTGACGGGCAGGGCGGCAAGGCGTTCGCGAATGCCCAGGCCGGTGGTGCCTGCTTCGCCGTCGATGAAAATGATGGGGTGGTGTGCCATGCGTTGCTCCGTGGGTACTGGCCGGGCCTTTCGCGCAGAATAGGCGCATCGGCCTGCTCCGCATAGACGGCGCGGTGTTTTATGGCACAATGTGCGCGCAGGAAAAGCCCGCGTATGGCGGAGCACACAAGAGCAGGGCACATGACATGACCGCATCTTCAGCACCCATGGCGGCACCGCAGGCCGGTCCGGACGATGGCAGGCCCGCTGCTGGACCGGTGTATGAGCAGGCGGGCGCGGTGGATGAAGCCGGGCGGCAGCTTGCACGACTGCTGGCGCTTATGGCGCGGCTGCGCGACCCGGTGGGTGGCTGCCCCTGGGACCGGGAACAGACATTCGAGACCATAGCCCCCTACGCGATCGAGGAAGCCTACGAGGTGCTGTATACCATCCAGCGGCAGGACTGGCGTGCCTTCCCCGATGAACTGGGCGATCTGCTGCTCCAGGTCGTTTATCAGGCGCGCATGGCGCAGGAGCGTGGTCTGTTCGACTTTGCCACCGTCACCCGCATGGTGACGGAAAAAATGATCCGCAGGCACCCGCATGTGGCGTTCGGCCCTGATGTGTTGCAGGGCACGCAGGTGGACAGGGCCGCTGCCCCGTCAGGTGCTGCCGGTGCCGCCCCACAGGGGGTGCCCGACCAGTGGGAAAAAATAAAGGAACGCGAACGCCTTGGCGCGGGCGCGTCCGCAACGCCCCCGGGCGCACTGGCGGGTGTTGCACCGTCGCTGCCCGCGTTGCTGCGGGCTTCCAAGCTGGCCAATCGTGCGGCACGGGTCGGGTTCGACTGGCCGGATGTGGCTGGCGTGCTGGACAAGGTGCGTGAGGAAATTGACGAGTTCTCGGTGGAAATGCAGCACGGCGACCAGGCCCGCATGCGCGACGAGATGGGAGATATCCTGTTCTCGGTCGCCAGTCTGGCGCGCCGCCTGAAGCTGGACCCCGAAGCCTGTCTGCGGCAGGCCTGTGACAAGTTCACCCGCCGTTTTGAAGGGGTCGAGGCCCGGCTGGCGGCGCAGGGACTTTCCATGGCCGAGCAGGATGTCGAAACGCTTGACGCCCTGTGGCGTGCGGTCAAGACCGCCGAAAGCCCGGCTGACTGAAAACACCGCCGCCCGCCCTGCCGGGCGGACAGCGGTCCCGTGTTTCAGCTTGCGGACGGAGTGCCCGTTCCCGCCAGATAGTCCATCACCCTGCGTGAAAAGACGTTGATATCCTTTGGCGTGTCGCCGTTCTGGATACTGGCGACATCGAGCAGGATATGCGCCAGCGTGTCGATGTTCTCACCCGCCTGCACCTTGGTGGCCAGCGTGTGCATGACCGGGTGCTTGGGGTTGAGTTCCAGAACGGGGGCGGTTTCGGTCATGGCATGGCCGCTGCGCTGCATCATTCTGAGCAGTTGCATGTCCGGCCCGCCTTCGGGCGCGCTCAGCACCATGGCGGAGGACACAAGCCGGTCCGTAGCGCGGATATCGGACACGCTCTCACCCAGCGCGGCTTTCAGCACGGGCAGAAGCACATCCATATCGGCTTTCTGGGCCGGTGTTTCGTCCAGGGCGCCGAATTTTTCAAGGTCGTTCAGGCCATTGGCGACGTTGCAGAGTTTTTTGCCTTCATAGGTGCCAAGCCGTTCGGGCCAGAAGGAATCGACCGGGTCGGCCAGCAGCAGGACCTCGACCCCACGGGCCTTGAATCCTTCGATCTGGGGCGACGCGGCCAGGATTTCGGCATTTTCGCCGGTGACGTAATAAATGCTGTCCTGCTCGGGCTTGACGCGGGTGAGATAGTCATCGAGCGAGGTCAGGCCCTCGACCGCGCTGGAATGAAAACGGCTGAGTGCCGCAACATCGGTGCGGTAGACCGGGTCGTCCCACATGCCTTCCTTCAGCACCGGGCCGAAGTTCTCCCAGAACGGGGTGTAGGTGTCCATGTCCTTGCTGCGGGTTTTCAGCTCGTTCAGCACCTTGCTGGTCACGGCCTTGCGAATGCGCGCAAGCACGGGGGTGGCCTGCAGCATCTCGCGCGAGACGTTAAGCGGCAGGTCTTCCGTGTCGACAACGCCCTGCACAAAACGCAGCCAGGGCGGCAGGATTTCCGCATCGTCGGTGATGAACATCCGTTTGACATGCAGCCTCAGCTTGCTTTCACGGACCTGTTCGGCGAATTCGAGCGGGCGGGTGGAGGGAATGAACAGCAGGGCTGAAAATTCCATCGTGCCTTCCGCACGCCAGTGCAGGGTGTCCCACGGCTTGTCGAAATTATGGGTCAGGTGGCGGTAGAACTCCTCAAGCTGTTCTTCCGTGACCTCGGCGCGCGGCTTGCGCCACAGGGCGGTACCTTCGTTCGCGGTTTCCTGCTGCCCGTCGCGCAGGATGGTGACGGGCCATGCAATATGGTCGGACCATTTGCGAATAATCGCCTGCAGCCGCCACGGATCAAGGAACTCGTCCGCGTCGGTCTTGATATGCAGCGTAATGTCCGTGCCCGCGGTCTCCCGCGTGGCGGGTTCGAGCGTGTAGGACCCCTTGCCGTCGGACGACCAGCGCCACGCCTCGTCCGAACCGGCCCGGCGGGACAGCACATCCACCTTGTCCGCCACCATGAAGGCCGCATAAAACCCGACGCCGAACTGGCCGATAAGGCTTGGACGGTCCTCGGGCTTTGCGTTTTCAAGCTGCTGACCGAAGGCGCGCGTGCCCGACCGCGCAATGGTGCCCAGGTTGTTCACCAGTTCGTCACGGCTCATGCCCGAACCGTCATCACTGATAACCAGCAGGCGCGCATCCTTGTCGGGGCTGATGCTGATTCGGGCGTTGTCGGGCAGAGCGCGCGCGCCATCTGTCAGCGCCTCGAAACGCCTGCGGTCGGTGGCGTCGGCGGCGTTGGCCACCAGTTCGCGCAGGAAGATCTCACGTTCGGAATAAAGGGAGTGGACCACCAGATCGAGCAGGCGTCCGACCTCGGCGCTGAATTCCCGTGTCTCGCTGGCTGGGGTTGAGGCATTGCCTGGAGCTGTCTCTGTCATACCTGGGTCCCGCGTCTGTTATAGGTGTCCACCGCACACGCAGCAAAGGGTGCCGTGGAACGTCATTCACTCTTTTTTCTCATCTGGGCAGACATGTAAATGCCGTAATGTGTTTTCAATGCCCTTGAACGTTTCCTAGCCCCGATGGGCCGAAAAATCGTCCAGCAGGGCCTGTACCAGCCGGGTTAGGGCGTCGGCCAGCGGGCCGAATCCCGCATGGGGCGCGCGGCTGGCCTCGTCCATGTACAGGCTGCGGCGGATCTCGATCTGCATGGCGTGCTGGGCGTTCTGTCCGTCATGCGGGCGGCCATAATGCTGGGTGATGTAGCCGCCCGCATAGGGCGTGTTGCGGGCCGTGGTGAACCCCTGGGCCTGAATGACCCGTTCCGCCGTTTCCATGAACAGGTTGGCGCAGGCCGCGCCATGCCTGTCGCCCAGAACGAAATCCGCTGTTTCGGTGTCTGGCATGTCGGGCATGGAATGCAGGTCCAGCAGCAGGCACCGGCCGTGGCGGCGTCGGGTCTGCTCCATCACGTTGGCCAGTGCGGTGTGGTAGGGCATCCAGTAATCGCGAATGCGCAACGCCGCTTCGCTGAAGGGAAGGCGCGCGCGATATATGGGGCGCTGGTTGCCGGTCATGCGCGGAATGGAGCCAAGCCCCGCCAGCCCGCGTTCGGTAGGGCGCACAAAGGAGGGAATGGTACCGTGGAACATGCGTGTATCCAGGTCCCAGGCGGCGCGGTTGGGGTCACAGAAGACCCGCGGAAAGGTCGCCTGTACCAAGCTGGGGCCCAGCGCGTGGGCAGGCTGGGCCAGCAGGTCGATATAACTGTCCTCCCCGCTGCGCAGCACGTCGAGCGGCTGGCGGGATGCCTGCACGAACCGCTCGGGATAAAAGCGGCCTGAATGGGGGGATGCCAGAACAATGGGTGTTTCCACCCCGCCCGAAACCAGCACGGGCGAGGGGGCAGCCTGCCGCTGGGCCATGTCCACAGCCGGGGTGGCCCCCTCGGTCATGCGGGAGGAATGCAGCGCCAGGGCAGGTGGCAAAAGGGAGTTCATAAAATTTTTCATCTCCCGCCATTTTGGAGGCTTGCGCGCACAACGCAAGAAGGATAAAAGGCCACCACACAACGGGAATGGGCGCATAGCTCAGCGGTAGAGCACTACCTTGACATGGTAGGGGTCACAGGTTCAATCCCTGTTGCGCCCACCATTCCCGGACCGCAGATTACTGCGGTTTCCGCCATGTCTCTCATTAAAAAACAATCCCCTGAAAACGACATAAAACGTCATTGATAGGCATCTATATCGGTGCCAAATCCGTGCCGTCTTACAGCCCTATCACGCGGGAATCTTGTCCCCGGCTTTGAGGGCGCGTGTTGTCGTGGTTTTTCGGCGTGCCGGGCGATTCCGAGTCTCGCCCACGTTCGGGGTTTTTCTGCCCGTTATAGGTAGAAGCGTGGCGTTGTCCTGCCCGAATGATACCATGTTGTCCCGGATGTCCGGCGCATTTGCGCGCTTCCTCCGTATACGGAGCGGGGGTATGCGTGACGAGTTGAGTCGCCTTGTCTGGCTGGTGACAGAGCCCGCGATCAGGTCGCGCATACCCTACCCCTGTATGGCACCAAATTTTAGGGCGGCGGCTCTTAACTCTTTATTGGTAAGAACCGCATGCTCGGCCATGTTCAAGGGGGCTGATTGTTCAGGAACTGGGCTCGTGTACGAACGTGCGTGAGAGGGACGTATCCATTTTTACGCTCACGAATGCCGTGTCGTCACGCGCGATGGCGGATGGCTGTTTTTGTTACCGGCCATCCGCCACGTTGGTCTGTTTATGCTTTGCTCAGGAATATTGGTCCTGAATATTTATTGTTCAGTAAGTAAAGTTGATGAAACCGCCAATGGTGCGCCGTGCATCTGGCGAGGTGTAGTGCAGGTAGCCGGCGGTGCCGTAAAGCTGATAGCCGGTCGAGAAATACTGGTTGAACATGTTACGCACATACAGCCCGACCTGGAGCCGCTTGTTCAGCGGCAGCAGGCTGACGCGCAGGTTGACGAGGCTGTAAGCCGGCACTTTGGAGTATGCGGGCTGACCAGTGACAGTCCACACCGTTCCACGATACGCGTAGTCGAGATGGGCCTGCATGCCAAGCTTGGGCGTGATGTCGTGGTGGTAGTCGATAAACGCGTTGGCGGACCAGACCGGCGCATTGGTTAGGCGGGTATTGGTGTAGCTGATCGTCGGCTTGGGCTGGTAATCCGTAAAATGCGCATCCGTGAAGGAGACGGAACCGGACAGGGTCAGGTCGGGAATGGGCCTGTATGCCACATTGCCTTCCACACCCTGGCTGACCAGACCCCCCGCATTGCCAATGGCGCTGGTCAGAATGGTTGTGCCGTTGCCCGCAGGCACGGGGGTGAGGATCGTGGCCTGGAAGTTCGTGAAGTCTTCGCGGAAGGCGTCCATGTTGACACGGAGCTTATGGTGCATCCACTCCGACTTCATACCCACTTCGTAGGATTTCACAGTCTCCTTGTGGTAGGGGTCGTAGACGTTGCCCACAAAGGCGATACCGGCGGGTTTGTACCCGGTCGAGAACGTGAAATACGCCATGACGTTGGGGTTGAAATGGTATTCGGGTGAAATGCGACCGGAGAAATTCTGCCCGCTGACTTCGCCCCAGGGGTAGACCGGCGCATTATGTGTGGGCGTAAAGGTGGGGTTGTAGCCCGTAATGGCCTGAACGTCAGAATTGATGAAGCTCAGGCTCTGCGAATTCCGGTCATGTGTGTACCGACCGCTGATCGCGATATCGAAATGGCGGGAGATATTGAACTTCAACTGGCCAAAAGCGGCCAGAGATTCGTTGCGTGACTGGAAAAGCGATGTGTTGCCGCTCTGCCCGACAGCGCCGGAGTTGTTGTAAAGATTCTGGGCCGGCTGGCCGTTGACATAAAGCGGCGCCCCCGCGGTGCCCCACTGATACTGCGTCTGGCGCGCGTCCAGGCGGTTGAAGAAGCCACCGGCCAGCCATTCGACAAACTTCCCCTTGGGGGAGGAAAAGCGAATTTCATCGCTGAACTTCTGGGTGCTCAACTGGCCGTAATTGTAAGGGTAGTAGGCATAGACATCCAGCGGCACCAGATCGACCGGTGTGTTGTTGCCGTAGGTTGAACCACGCCATGCACTGATGAAGTTCAGGTCATTTTCGCCCAGTTTGGCATGAATTTTCAGCGCTGCGCCATATTCCTGCGAAACAATGGTCCCGTACATGGGGTCCGCCGTATCCGCATTTTTTCCGTTGGGGTAAATGCCCAGCGAATTCAGTTCGGACGTGACCGCCGCGGTCTGGCCACCCACGGGTGTACGCACGCTGCTGTCCCAGTGGTGGGCGTAGTCCCCCTGCAGGGTAATATCCAGATTATCCGTGGGCTGGACATAAAACTTGCCGCGCACGCCGTATTCGTTGGTGGAGCCAACCATTTTGTTCAGGATGACATTGCGACCGAACCCGTCCTGCGCGTTATCAAACCCGGAAATACGGAATGCGGCCTTGTTGCCGATCGGCACGTTGACCGTGGCGTTCAGGATGCGTTCGTTATGTTCACCATAGCTGGCGCTGGTTCGTGCAGTCAGTTTATTCAGCTCTGGCTTGCCGGTCGTGACCGCAATCACGCCAGAGGTCGAGTTCATGCCGAACAGGGTGCCCTGCGGCCCCATCATGATATCGACATTGTTGATATCCACCATGCCGATCATGCCGTTGGCGCGCTGGGCGTCCATGACAACGTCATCAACCACAACGCTGACGGATTTCGCGTTTGAGAAGTCGAAGGACTCACTTCCTACGCCACGGATCTGAAAGGCTGCCCCCTGGGTGGGGTCGTACTGCACGCCGGGTGCCAGATATTGCAGATCCGTCAGGGCGGTGTATCCCGCATTGGCAAGTGTCTTGCCATCGATATGCTGAATGGAAAGCGGCACGTTCTGGCTGTTTTCGCTACGACGCTGCGCAGTGACCACCACAGATTCAAGGCCCGCATGGTCTGCCCGCCTGCTTTCATCCGCTTTTGTATCTGCTTTGCCGGTGCGCAGTACTTTTGCTTTTTTGGTCACTTTTTTGCTGGGCTGTACCTGTGCGGCAGACACGTTATTATCTGTCTGGGCCAGAGCTTCGTACGGCAGGGCGATGCCACAACACAAAAAAAGCTTAAAAACCGATTTTTTCATTCGCTTAACTTCCCAGCCCCCATGTGGCCTGACCTACGGTTGACAGCGGCGTTGCTGGCGCAACAAGGACGTTCCCACTGACAGGCGCAGCAAGATGGGCAAGGGACTACACAAAAAATTTATTCATAAAAAGCAGATTCATTTTGCGTAATATAAGTTTAACGCAGCTATATAATGCTATATCGGAAATCTATATTTATAATAATCAGAAAAAGACTTATTTTTATTTCAGATAAATGTATTTGTAAAGCGTTGAAATGTTAACATTTTATGTATGAATGAGGCTCCGGCCCCGCTATGTAATCAGGGTGTCCGTGTGGTGGCCGCCCATGACAAAAATATGAAAAATTCATTCATTTATTTCATTTTTTGTAATTCATTTTTATGGTTTTCCCAAATTTCATCTTCCATGTCTTTCCTGCTGCCTCATCGGATATCCTCATGAAAACAGCTTTCAGCACCTTTTCCGCCCTGGGCGCAGTGTTTGCGCTCTGCCTCCCGCATGCAGGTTTTGCGGCTGATGCGCCGGTAAAAATGAACCAGGTTCAGGTTATCGGTACGCATAACAGTTACCGGCGCAGCATAGCACCCAGTACGCTTGCCTGGCTGACGGCCAAGTCTCCGCAGATGGCTGAAGCGCTGGATTATAAACATGGCACCATCCCCGCACAGCTTGATGGTGGCATGCGCCAGCTTGAAATTGATATTTATGCCGACAGCAACGGCAAACATTATGCACACCCCCGTGGTGCGGAATGGCAGAAAAAAGCGGGCCTGACTCCGGATGCCGACCCGAGCGACGTGACGGACATGCAGGGCACGGATTTCAAGGTCATGCATATTGTCGACATCGACCAGCGCTCCAGTTGTGAACCGTTGCGCAACTGTCTTGAGGTTATCAAGGCATGGTCCGATGCGCACCCCAACCATCTGCCGCTTTATATAGATCTTGAAACCAAACAGGATGTTCCGATTAAAAATGGCGCTTTCACCCAGCCGGAACAGTTCACTACCGCGACATATGACAAGCTGGATGCCGAACTGCTGTCCGTGTTCGGGCGCGACCGTATTGTAACCCCTGACGATGTGCGGGGGCCATACGCAACCCTGAATGAGGCGATCCGCACACGTGGCTGGCCGACGCTGGCTTTTGGCCGTGGCAAGGTGGTGTTCACATTCGACCGCCCGCACGACACGGCCCGCTATCTGGTCGGCCACCCGGCCCTGCGCGGGCGGGTCGTATTTACCAACGGTCGCCCCGGCGATCCGGATGCGGCCTATACAGAAGCAAACGAAGGCTTTGTGGGGCAGGCAGGCAATGGCAGTGCTGAAGTCAACAACACGACCGCGCTGCACGAAATTCAGGATCTGGTGAAGCAGGGCTATCTAGTCCGGACTCGTTCAGACGCGAATACGGTTGAAGCCCGACAGAACGACCCGGCCCGCCGAAATGTGGCGTTCCAGTCCGGTGCGCAAATCATCAGCACCGATTACCCGTCTTTCGAGCCAGCGCCGTGGCATAATTTTACGGTAGCTTTTCCCGGTGGTGTCATTGCCCGGTGCAATCCGGTTACCGCGCCAGCCACCTGCTCTGCGGCGGATGTCGCCGAATAAGATCCAGGGGGCAGACTTCCGGTTCACCCTTTGCCCGTTTCGGGCATGTGGGTGAACCGGGATCGTTCATGCTGCCATCATGCCTGCCGACAGCGTTTTGCATGGTCATGAGCTGGCATAAGTGGCACAGGCTTATGGTTATCTGCGATGGCCGCAGGGTGCGACCATCGCAGATCATCGCTCTGTTTTTTTTAACGCGACCCAGGGCATGAGGGCTGTGGCCAGCCTATCAGCCCTGTAACGGGTTTTAAACTGCGTCGCGTTCAATCCCGGTATTTTTCAGCACGTACGGTCCAGCAGCCTTGATCTGGATGGACAGCAAAGTGACCCGCCCCGATGTGTGGTCCTCAAGCGGCAGCAGCGCGTTGCCTGCTGTCCAGCGTGTGTCTTCCCATTCCAGGGCATTCCAGCCTTCAAGCGTTGCCTGGGTCAGATGGGTGGTGATGGCGCGGGAGCACGTGTCTTCAAGCAAAACGATTTCACCCACGGCAACACCGAACATGCGGCGATCGTTGATAAACGGACCTATGACATCGACCGGCCGACTGGCATTGGAGACAATACGTACGCTTTTGACCCCGACGGGCAGCATGAACACGGTCCGGCCATGATGCATGCGGGCCTTGCGGATGATCGCACCTGTATCGGTTATCAGGTGCAGGTCGGCGTCATCCGTCAGGTGCGGGGGGGGCGTCTGGAGCATGAGGCCCGCTTTTTCGGCGCGGGCTTCGATCTGGCGGAACAGGGGCTCCACGAAGTCGCGTGACACGTCCAGCGGCGCGGCGGCGTTGTCCCATGTCAGATTCCGCGACGGCATGAGAACCACGACCTTGCCATCGCGCCGGAAGGTGCGGCGGTTCCCTGTATCGAGATAACTTTCCGTTGGCATGCCGTCGGCAATCAGAACGGAATGTTGTTCGGTTTCGATATGATAGTAGTCATAGACGCTGATGGATTTGTCATAAAAAATCGACCGCCCGTTGACCAGCAAACGGGTCGGAACAAACCTGTTATTCATGAACAGGCAGTGCTCGGACGTTACCAGCATGTCCTTGCTGGGCATGCCATCGGTTATCGCGTTCTTGACAATGCGGACAGGATAGCCGGCCTCGTCATCGGGGTGTCTGGGGCACACCACGCAGTGTCCCTTGCCGGCCCACGTTATATGGCGCGTGACTGTTGCTCCGTTCTCGTAGGCGAGAACCTCGTCTCCTGCGCTCAGTTTTTCAATGCCAATCTCACCGGTGGGTGTCGCGATCAGCGTATCGGCAAGGAAACATGGCTGGGAATCGTTCACGCTCATAATGCCGCCGGATGTCACCAGAACACCGCCGCCGTCGATGGTGCTTGGGTCTGTTACCGTTGCGCCGGATGAAATGGTCATTGTAAAATAGCCGGCGGTACTGCTCCCCAGATAGGGCGATGTCACAGTCGCCCCGGATGACACCATGATATTGGAGTAGCCGTCAGCCCCTGATCCGCTGTTGATGAATGTGTCCTGGACCGAACTGGCGCCGGAAGACAGGGTAACAACATTGGAGTTCAGCATATTGCCGGAGATGACCGCGCCGCTGTTAACGTAAAGATAGCCGTTCAGTTCGTTGGAGCTGACCATCTGTCCGCCGCTCAGCACCGACACGGTTGGAATACCCCCGGTAATTGTCGCCCCCGATACTACCGCCCCGCTTGAAATCGTCAGGGTGCCGATATTGGACAGCACGACCGGGCCAACCACCGAGGATGTACCGTTTTGGTAATATGTCGTGCCGTCTACATTTACGGCAGACCAGTTGCCACCAGTCAGAACAGTCGCACCTGATGTGGTGGGTGCGGTATTGGCCGTACCGCTGCCGTAGACCGCCCCCATGGACACGACGGAGCCCGCATCCCCCGTAACGGCGGACACAAGTGCTCCGGACGAAATCACGGCAGTCGCGCCAGACCCCACGGACAGGCCGGACACGGTGGCGCCGGACGCCACAACCGCACTAAGACCGCCGATAGAACCGCTTGCGACTGTCGCGCCGTTCAGGGTTGCGCCACTTGCGACGGAAACAGTGGCGTAACCGTCAGCCCCTGTGCCGCTGTTGATGTACGTGTCCTGGATCGAACTGGCCCCGGCCGACAGCATGACAACATCGGAATTGAGCGTATTGCCGGAGATGACCGCCCCGCTGTTGACGTAAAGATAGCCGTTCAGTTCACTGGAACTCACGACCTGTCCGCCGCTCAGCACCGAGACAGTTGGAATGCCCCCGGTAATTGTCGCCCCCGATACCACCGCCCCGCTGGATACCGTAAGGATGCCGATCGCGGACAGGATAACAGGACCAGCGAACGACGAGGTACCGCTCTGGTAATAGGTCGTGCCGTCTATATTCACCGCAGACCAATAGCCACCGGTGATGACTGTGGGGGAGGTTGCCATTGTTATTTCACTCCTCTGTCAGAGCTCATGGAAGGTATGCGCTGAATTGTCGCAATGACCGCCTCGGGGGTGATGAGGCGTGAACATTCGAACTGCCGGTCGGTGTTTTCGTGCCGTGGGCACCAGAAAATATTTTTATGATCAAAGGTGATTTTCTGATCGTTCCAGCAGGAGTTGCACGAATTCCAGTTAATGACCCGATACGGTGTATAAAATTCGTTGGTCGGGTGGGTAAAACCTGAAATCAGCACCACCCGCGCGCCAGCGGCCCATGCCAGCCAAGCAAGACCGGAACTGGTGCCAATAAAAAATTCACAATGCGTGAGCCAGCGTGCGCGCTCCTGCAGGGGGCGATCTCCGGTTTCGTCCTCGCAGCCATGAGGAATATGGTTCCAGACCCATCCTTTTCCGTGCGTGGCTTTCTGGTCGATGCAGATCACCCGCAAACCCTGTTTTTTGAGGAATGCTATAACGGTTCTCCATCCGTCGGGGTTGTTCCAGTATTTGCACTGGGATGACGCCTGGGTGGCTATGCACACATAGCGTTCCGCGATCGGTCTGGACGCGTCGGGGACGGAAATTGCGGGTTTTGTCTCTTCGGGGGACACACCAAGAATATAGGCCGCTGTTTTATGTAACCCGACATGCCTGAAGTCACTGGGTTGCCAGTTGTTATCGGTATCGGTGAAAAACAGCCCGATCCTGTAAGTCGCATAGGCCTGATCGACCAGGCCGGAGTTTTCGACATCTGCCATGACAAGAAATTCGATCTCTGGATACCGGTCCCTGAACAGGCCGATCAGGGGTGCCGCCATGATGCAGATTATTCTGGCACTCATCTCTTCCGCAAAGCGTGGTACATAGGAAAACCAGGCTATGGCATCGCCCAGTGTACCAACGGGGATATGCACCAGTATGATCTGCCCCGTGGGGGAGAACTCGTAGTCCATTACATCCGACAGATCTCCGTCTTCCGAAACGGATGTGATCTTTATGCCATATCTTAAGAAATAGCGTTTTGTGGACTGAAGCTGCCCACTTTTGAGGTCGCCATGGTACAGCACGACACCCGCATCGAGATCATGTAGCGTTACCCGCCATGAACCGGATTCCCGTTTGGGAAACTGAACACGGGCACCGTCATTGAAGTCAAAACGAATCCCTTCCGGCCCTTCCTGCGTCGGGATTAAAGGGGCCGTCACATAGACTTTATCCCTGTCATCGGAAATGGTCGCGGCTGCAGTCATTCAGGTAAACCTGACGTTGGAGTAGTCATGACTTGTCTCTGTCCCGTTCTGTCTAGAATAAATATCTTTCAGAATCATGAAGCCAGGGCAGCGACAGACCTGAGCGGCCGAACGCGGCGCAAGGCACGACATGCCGGTGTGCTCTGAACGCCTGAAGCCGGTGCGGGGTATCGGGGCGGGCGGGTCAGTTGACAGACCTGGGCAGAGCCTGATTTTTCGCCCTTTATGTGCCTGCCCGACGGGGTACTGCAATTTGCCTGCAGTCCGCGTTTCTGCCGGACGGTTCGGGCCGGTCTTGTGCGGGGTTGGTCGTTTGTATGGCCGCAGGCCATTTAAGATAAAATTAGGTATTATGGATGATACTGGACCGGCATTAAAATTCGATACCGTCCGGAAGGCAAAAGATGAAGCGTGCTGCTCTGAGAATGTTATGTCTTTCGCTTCTGCCTTTTCTGAGTGGCTGCTACAGCCTGGGCAATTACCGATTGGGAAAAGACCAGGATCAATATTCCAATTCCATAATAGAATCGAATAAAAAACAGACATTGATGAATCTTATCCGCCTTCGTTATGCGGATACGCCGGGGCTGCTGGATACCACGCAGTTGATATCGGGCTACCAGTTGCAGCGCAGCGCCTTTGTGGGTGTTGCTTCGGACACGTTTCCCATCAGGCCGAATGGGGGGCTGGCAGCCCAGTTGCAGGAAAGCCCGACGTTCACGTTCCAGCCTGTAACCGGCGATGCATACGCACACAGTTTTCTGCGTCCGTTACCGCCTGCCACGTTGCTGCCGCTGGCGATGGGCGGGCTCCCGATCGACGTTCTGCTGCGCCTGTCCGTGCAGTCCATCAATATGATGAGCAATAACCGCCCGTTTTCGAGAAACAAGGGTGATATCGACGATCATGTGGATTCGAAAGTCAACGATTTTTTCGAGCTGATTCATGATCTTCGCCTGCTCCAGGCATCGGGGCTGTTGGGTATCCAGTTGCAGCAGACGCCTGACAGTACAGGCAAATCCCCGGCGACGAACCATGTCTATCTGAGCATTTCATCGACCAGTGACCCCGCCTTGCTGGATGTCGTCAGAAAAACGCGGGAATTACTGAATTTTTCACCGAAATATGACCGTATGGAAGTGGTGTACGGCGTAGGTGAACCCCGACCGGGAGAGATCCGGATCCTGAGCCGGAGCATGCTCAGTATTCTGGGGCAGGTCGCCTATCAGATTCAGGTTCCCGATGATGAGGTGGCGTCAGGCAGCACCACGCCTCATGCCGATGTTCCGGTCCAGAACGAAGACAGGTCGCTGATCACCGTCCATTCCGGTCATGATGACCCCAAGCAGGCCTTCGTCAGTGTTTTTTACGACACGTATTATTACTGGATCGACAAGAGAGATTTTGAAAGCAAGCTGGCTTTCACCATTACGCAAATGCTTTTCGAGTTGTCAAAAACGTCACAGACGCCCGGCGCGCTCGTGACAATTCCGGTCAGCAAATAGAACAGCCTGCCAGGTCCCGGAAAAGTCGCAGGGACTTCACCGGGCCGGAGCGGCCGCTCCTGACTGCGCCATGATAAAGAGGAAACATGCCATGACTTATCCCGTGCCGCCCCAACAGATGTCGCATTCCCTGATCAGCGCCGCACTGGCCACGCCCGCATTGCGTGCGGATCGCTGGCTGTCCGTGCTGTCGCTTGCCCGCAAATGGGCAGAGACGAACAAGGCCGAGACCAGGGGCGCGCTGGTTCAGGCTCTGGTCGATCTCAAGGAAGTGGAACGCTTTTTCGGCTATCCCGGGCCTGTCCTTCTGGACCGCCTGAACGGCTGGCTGGACAATGACGATGCAAAGGCGTTCCTGCGCCTTGCCCAACGCATTTCCACAACGATCATCTCAAAAAAATATCATCGCGACGTCACGGCCTGGAGCGCGGAAGAACAGGAAGACGAACCGCTCAACCGTCTGCCGCAGGCCATCACGCACCTCAAGACGACGCCATATTTCGAAGTGCTGAGCGTCGTGCCGCATGCGCCGACACGCTGGCGGCTGATTCAGGAGGAAGTCGCGGGCGTGCGTCGCCCCGAAGACGATTTCGTTTACCAGGCTGTCATTGTCGGCAATGCGCCGGATGCGCTGACCGCGATCCTGCTCAACCCCGATATCGGGGCTGTCGTTCTGTATGAAGGTTTTGCATCCGACGGAGGCAAGGCCAATCCGTTGCTGGATGTTTTCAGCAGCATTATCGACATCTCGCCCACAGGAGATGACGAAGATCTTGTAATCCGGCTGGCCCAGGCCATCAGAAAAATTCGTCCCGAACTCGATATTTATCTGCTGAGCGACAGAAACATCGAATCTCTGGCGGGCCGACCCGAGATCCGCATCATCAACCGGATTTTCTACCAGATGGAAGAGCCGCTTGAGCTGCATCTGTCCATTCTCGAAGGGATACGCAAGCGTTACAGAACGCCCTTTTTCGACAACCTGAAGCGTTACGCCCAAAGACCTATTGCAACGTTCCATGCCCTGCCCATTGCACGGGGCAAGTCCGTATTCACGTCCAACTGGATCAGCGATATGGGCGAGTTCTACGGGCCCAACCTGTTTCTTGCGGAAAGCTCGGCCACCACGGGCGGGCTGGACAGCCTGCTCGAACCGACCGGCAACATCAAGGACGCGCAGGATATGGCCGCGCGTGCGTTCGGCGCCGATCATGCATTTTTTGTCACCAATGGCACGTCAACCAGCAACAAGATGGTATTGCAGGCCCTGCTTGCGCCGGGTGATATCGTCATTCTCGACCGGAACTGCCACAAGTCGCATCATTACGGCTGTGTGCTGGCCGGGGCGCAGCCCTATTATGTCGAGGCGTTTCCGCTCGTTGAATATTCAATGTATGGCGGTGTGCCCCTGCATACGATCAAGCAGGCGCTGCTGAGGCTGAAGGCGCAGGGCGAACTGCACCGCGTGAAAATGCTCGATCTGACCAACTGCACCTTTGACGGTCATGTCTACGACACCCGCAGGGTCATGGAAGAATGCCTGGCCATCAAGCCCGATCTTGTTTTCCTGTGGGATGAAGCCTGGTTCGGCTTTGCGCACTGGTCGCCCCTGCTGCGGCAGCGCACGGCCATGGGGGCCGCCGCAGCATTGACGGAGGAACTGGCCCGGCCGGAGGCCCTGGCGGCGTGGGACGCGCAACGGAAGGCGCTGGGAGATGCCCCATCGGACGAACTCCTGCTGGAGACACGTCTTGTTCCCGATCCACGCGCCGTGCGCCTGCGGATTTACCAGACCAACTCGGTGCATAAATCGATGTCGGCGCTGCGCCAGGGTTCGATCGTGCTGGTCAGGGACGTGGATTTCGAACATGTCGAATCCCAGTTTCATGAAGCGGTGTTTACGCATGCGTCAACCAGCCCGAACCAGCAGATCATCGCCTCTCTGGATGTCGCGCGCAGGCAGATGCAGCTTGAAGGATACGGGCTTGTTGCCAATGCATTGCAGATTTCGCTTGAAATCCGCAGGCAGGTCAACAGCCACCCGATTATCTCGAAATATTTCAAGGTGCTCAGCAGTGCCGAGATGATTCCCGAAGCGTTCCGCACTTCGGGCCTGAAGGATTACAACGATCAGGATATCAGTTGGGCAAAAGCGATCCAGTCCATCAGGGACGATGAATTCCTGCTCGATCCTACCCGCATGACACTGTCGTGCGGTCATGCCGGGTTCGACGGCACAAGTTTTAAAAATATTCTGGCTGAAAAATTCAATATTCAGCTCAACAAGACCTCGCGCAACAGTATTCTGCTCCAGTCCAATATCAACAATACCCGCAGCGATATTGCCTTGCTCATTCGTGTTCTGGTCGATATCGCGATGGATCTGGAGACGAAAATCGCTGAAAACGGGGATGGATATCGCACAGCGTTCCAGCACCAGGTGCGTGAACTGGTCGACGATCTGCCCGACCTTCCCAATTTCAGCCATTTCGACGACTGCTACCGGGACGACGCAACCAGCGACACGCTGCACGGGGATATCCGCCGCGCGTTCTACGACGCCTATAACGAGGCCGAATGCGAATATCTGTCCCTGGACAGCGCGGAACTGGACCGGCGGCTGCAATCGGGGCCAACGCTTGTATCCGCCAATTTCGTCATTCCCTATCCGCCGGGTTTTCCGATCATGGTGCCCGGGCAGGTGATCACGCAGGAAATCGTGGACTTCATGCGCAAGCTGGACGTGAAGGAAATCCATGGTTTCAACCGGTCTCTGGGGCTGAAGCTGCTCAGGCGCCAGTAGGCGGCCAGACGGACGACAATCGGGAAAGTGACGCGCCGCCATGACGGAATGTCAGCGGGGGGCACTGGACAAGACTGGCTTGACAAGACTGGCTTGTGGCACCGGGCCATCTCATGCGTGAAGGGCTTACAGATGATCCTGCACTGGGTTGCACAGACGTTGCGCGCCTCGCCGGAACTGGCGATTTTTCTGACACTGGCGATCGGTTTCTGGATCGGTTCTCTCAAATTCGGCAGTTTCAGCCTGGGTGCCGTGACCGGCACATTGCTGGTTGGCGTGCTGGTTGGCCAGGTGGGCATTACAATTTCGCCCCAGGTCAAATCTGTCTTTTTTATCATGTTCCTGTTTGCCGTAGGGTTTGGCGTAGGACCCCAGTTCGTGCGGGGTATCGCCAATGACGGCTTGCCACAGGCGCTGTTTGCTGTTGTCATCTCCTTTCTGTGCCTGGGCGGCGTTTATATCGCCGCCCGTGTCTCGGGTTATGGACCCGGCATGGCCGAGGGGCTTCTGGCCGGTTCGCAGACAATTTCAGCCTCCATCGGTCTGGCGACAGATGCGATCGGTCGCACCGGCCTGTCACCGGCCCAGGTCCAGTCGGAACTGAATGCCATACCGGTGGCCTATGCGGTCACATATCTGTTCGGCACGGTGGGGACTGGCTGGATTCTGGCGTTTCTTGGCCCCAGACTGCTTGGCATCAATCTGGAACAGGAATGCCAGCGCTACGAGCGGGAGATGAACATCAAGCCCGTGAACGAAAACGTCGAGACAGCATGGCACGAATACATCGTGCGGGCCTACAGGCTCAAGACAACGGGGCTGATTGCAGGCAGGACGGTGGAAGATGCGGAACATGCCACACAGTCGCGCATTTTTCTCGAACAGTTGCGGCGCGACGGCACCATAATCCCTTTCGACAGGACCACCGTCCTGCGTGAGGGCGATATCGTCGCAGTATCGGGACCGCATGACGCGCTGGTTTACTGGTCCAACCACGCGGAGGAGGTTTCTGACCGGGAACTGATCGATATTCCGATCGAGACGATTGATATCGTGGTGACAAGCAAGGCGCTGAACGGGCGTAAACTCACGGAACTGTCGACTGCTTCTTATGCACAGGGCATTTATATCAACAGTATCCGCCGCGGGTCCATGAATGTCGAAATCCCCGTCCTGTCGGAAACGGCGATCAACCGGGGCGATATCATCAGTGTTACGGGCAGCAGGAGAAATGTCGAGCGCGTGGTCAGCGCGGTCGGTTATGCGGATCGTCCGACCAATGCCACCAGCATGGTGCTGGTCGGGGCGGGTATTTTCGTGGGGGGGCTGCTGGGCTCGCTCGTTCTGCCTGTCGCGGGTATTCCCATTACGCTGTCAGCATCGGGTGGCGCGTTGATTGCGGGCCTGCTCCTTGGCTGGCTGCGTGGCGTGACACCGCGCCTGGGCAGCGTGCCAGCAGCGTCTGTCTGGTTCATGAATACCGTGGGGCTGAATATTTTTATCGCCGTTGTCGGTATTTCCGCCGGGCCGACCTTCATCCAGGGCTTGCAGGATGCCGGGCTGAGCATTTTTTTCTGGGGCGTGTTCGCAACCGGGGTTCCCATGCTTCTGGCGCCCCTGATCGGCAAATATGTTTTCCGGTTCGACCCGGCCATCAATCTGGGCTGCTGTGGCGGTGCGCGGACCAGCACGGCCTCTGTCGCCATGATCGCCGATGTGGCAAAAAGCAATGTGCCGATGTTGGGGTATACCGTGCCCTACGCGGTCAGCAATACATTGCTGACCATGTGGGGACTGGTTATCGTAATTCTTCTGTCCTGACCCCGTATCGCGGTTCGGGATTATTGTCTGGCCACCTGTAACGGGTTTGGGAGATGTCAGTATGCGTATGAATGCGATCATGGGTAAGGGACTGGGTTTTCTCGCACTTGTTGCCGGGCTGTCGACGGCCATGCCCCCGAGCAGCGCAGGCGCCGCCACGCGCGACGAACAGACGGCCGCCTGCAAGGGGGACGCCATCAAGCTGTGTACCTTTGCCATACCCAATGAGGCAAAAATTACCGCCTGCATGCAAAAGAAGATCGACCGGCTTTCGCCCCGCTGCCGCGCCATGTTCGAACAGCAGGAAAAACCCAAACCCAAGCCGAAACCGAAAAAATAAGGTGCAGCGATGACCGGGGCCTGTTGAAACCGGGACCTGTCGAACGCGGCATGGGCGCGCCACACCGTGCGCCCCGAGGCGGGCGGGTTTTTCGATAAAGTTATTGGATGGTCTGCGGGTTTATGATTGTCTTTTCAAAATCCGACATGTTCCATATGTCGCCCTGCTGGAAGGTGGCCTGAACGTCATGAAGCCGGTACTCTCTCGCCTGCTCGCGTGGAAAGGCCCTTCCCGGCGGCATGGGGCGTCCAGGGGGTGCCGGCTGGGTGGCATGTTACCTGTACTGTGCCTGCTGAATGGCTGTTCCCTGAACGTGGCGCCGTCCTTCCCGATCGTGGGGGCCTATTTTCCGGCGTGGATGTTCTGTTCGCTGGTTGGTATTGCCGTGGCAATCGGCCTGCGGGTGGTGTGTGTCTATAACGGGATCGACAGTTTTCTGAGCTTTCGCCTGTTTACCTATGTTTCACTGGGCGTATTGGCGGCTTTGGCCGTCTGGCTCGTGGTTTTTGGCCCATGAGCATGGAACGTGTGCATATGTCGGGGAAAAAACGCGCTGGTATCCTGATCGCGCTGTTCTGTGTCGCCGCGGCGACTGCGGCGAGCATTTTTGTCGCCCATCGTGACAATGCCTACCCCACAAGTGACAGCGCATCGCTCGATGCCGAGGTCGTGCATGTCGCAGCGGTTGTCGGCGGGCGCCTGATCGATCTGCGGGTGCGCGAAAACCAGCATGTCCGCAAGGGTGACCTGTTATACCGGCTGGACCCCGAACCCTATGAACTGACCGTCCGCCAGGCCGAGGCGAATGTGGCCCTCATGACCGCCGAACTGGCCAACCAGAAGCGGCTGCTGGCCGTGCGTGTCGCGCAGGCCGCCACCGCGCGCGACCAGTTGACCCGGGCCCAGAACAATGCCGACCTTGCAAACCGCACGACGCAGCGTCTGGCCCCGTTGGCGGGGCACGCCTATATTGCCTGGCAGCAATACGATCAGGCGCGTGTGGCGCAGAGCGATGCCGCGGTTTCTGTGTCTCAGGCGCGGCAGCAGGCCGAGGCGGCGGATGTCGCGGTGGGTGATCTTGCCAGTGCGGAAGCAACTCTGGCGGCAAGCGAGGCGGCCCTTGCACGGGCGCGCTACGAACTGCGCCAGACGACCATTCTGGCCCCGGCGGATGGGTACGTCACCAGCCTGCGCGTCAAATCGGGGGAGGTGCTGGCACCTTCGCAGGTGCTGTTTACGTTGATCGTGGATGACGCATGGTATGCCGTTGCCAACCTGCGCGAAATCAACCTTGGTGCGGTAAGCCCGGGCGACTGTGCCACGGTTTACTCCATGATCGACCGGTCTGTGCCCATTACGGGAAAAGTCAGCAGTATCGGCTGGGGTGTGCTGTCGGGCGATTCCGCCGGGCTGGGGCGGGCGCTGCCTTTCGTCCCGCGCGAAATGGACTGGGTGCATGTTGCGCAGCGCTTTCCCGTGCGGGTTCACCTTCAGTCTCCGCCCCCGTTGCTGATGCGCATGGGGGCTACGGCAACGGTTGAGATCAGGCATGGCGCGGCCTGTCACTGACCGCCTGCCACGCCCTTTGAGCGCCGGACGGATATGGCAGTTGATCTGCGATCCGGCTCCGGGTCGGCTGGGGCTGGCGCTGCGCATGGCGGCAGCCTGTACGGTTACGGTTCTGGTCGGAGAAATCTGGCAGGTGCCGGATCTGGGCGTTCCTGCCCTTGTCACCATGGCGCTGTGGCAGAAGGACCGGGTCACCAACGTGATCGCGGGTGTTGCCGTCAACCTGCTGGTCGTTTTTCTGCTGGCCGTGATCTATGGTCTGGTCCGCTTTACGCTCGACCAGCCGCTGGTTTTTGTGCTCTCGATTGCCGTTCTGTCGTTCTGCTTCTTTTTTCTGGGTTCGGCCAGCAAACTCAAACCGGTGGCCTACATGCTGGGCCTGATCGTGGTTTACGGGCTGGTGGCGCTGGAGGAGGTGCCGATCGGTGAACTGATAACCAGGGCCATTCTCTATACCGATCTGTTTACGCTGGTGCCGGGCGCGGTCATGGTGGTGCTCGGCCTGCTGATCTGCCCATCCCCCCGCCGGGTTCTGACAGATGACATCGCGGCACGGCTGCGGGTCAGCGCGGGCCTGCTGCGTGGAGTATCCGCGCGCGACCATGCCCATGCCACGGGGTTATTGCGCGAAGGCACGGCGGAAATGGCCAAGGCCCTGCGCATGGCAGGGCTGGAACGTATGTGGAAACCGCAGGATCTGGCCTGTCTGGGCCAGGCGGCCAACTGCGCGGTGGCCGTGCTGGCGCTGGCGGAGGCCGACGCCACCCGGCCAGACCCATCGCCCGCCCCGCACGACCTGATAGACCTGCTCGACCGTATGGCAGCCATTTTCGCGGCGGGTGATTACCCGCTCAATATTCCGGTTCCGCCGGTTCCGCCCGACCGTCCGGCTTTGCAGGCCATTGCTGAACTGCTGCCTGTCTTTACCACGCCGCAGGCTGCAACGACGCCAGCCGTTACGGACAAAAAGAAAGGCGACGGTTTTTTCTTTGCCGACGCCTTTACCAACCCGGACCATGTGCGCTTTGCCGTAAAGGGCACGGCGGGTGTCATGTGCAGCTATGTTCTGTTCCGGTCTCTGGACTGGTCGGGCATTCATACCTGCATCATCACCTGCTTTATCGTCGCCTTGCCGACAATGGGCGAAATGATTTCCAAGCTCACCCTGCGTATTGCCGGCGCGTCCATCGGCGGGGCTATCGGTATTCTGTCGATCATTTTCGTCATGCCGCATCTGCAGGGCATTACCGGTTTTCTGGCCCTGGTCTTTGTCGTGTCGCTGCTGGCCGCATGGATCAAGACCGGCGACGAACGGATTGCCTATTGCGGCTTCCAGATCGGCCTTGCATTCTATCTGAGCGACCTGAGCAGCTTTGGACCGACCACAGACATGGCCACCGCGCGTGACCGTGTTGTCGGTGTGCTGATCGGTAATTTCATCACCTATGCAATGTTTACCAGTTTCTGGCCGTCCAGCGCCTATCCGGGCATTGCGTCCCGTCTGCGCAAGGTTACGGAACAGCTAAGACGCCTGTGGGCGGCGGCCACGCCACAGGCGCAGGCACAAGACATGGCGGCCCTGCAATCAGCCCTTTCCTTAGGCGAACGGCAGGTCGAATACGCCCAGGCCGAACCGTTGCACATGCGCACGCAAATGGACCATCTGGGGTCTTTGCAGACTGCTTTTACAGACGCCGCCCGGCTGGGCATCGAGATGATCGACGGCGAGGTACAGGACCCCGCCAGGCGCATTGCGGCCCTGGAGGCGCTGATATCATGACATTGCCGCGTTTTCTGCCATGTGTGACCGGTGTTGCCTTTCTGCTCGCAGGCTGCGCGACATCCGAACTGGCGAGCGCGCCCGCCCGCCCGGACCAGCCCTGGCAGCCCAATGTCTCGGTCAGTGGTGCATTGCTGCCGGGGCGGGCCAGTGGCCATGCGGGCCTGTCCCTGCCGCCGGGCTACACGCTTCCGTCCGATCCCGATGTTGTCACGCATGGCAGTTCCCCGGTGCTGGAGACCAATCAGGGGCATGCCTACACGCTGGCGGAACTGATAGACGTGGCGCAGTCATCCAACCCGCAGACCCGGCAGGCATGGAATACCGCGCGCGACGCGGCGCTGGCGGTCGGGATCGTCAAAAGCACCTATCTGCCTTACCTGACGGCAACAGTGGTCGGTGGCTGGTCGCACAGTCAGAGCCAGACAACCAATGCATCCCTCGACGCCGGCGCATACGGGTCGGTCAGTGTGGATGGCACGCCGCAGCGCCATAATGAAGGCTCGGCCGAAGTCCAGACCGTCGGCCTGCGCTGGCTGCTGTTCGATTTCGGCCGTCGCGAGGCGCTGGTGCGCACGGCGCGTGAAGCGCAGGTGGCAACCAATGTGCTCTTTACAGCCGTGCATCAGAAAGTGATCTACGGCGTGACCACGGCTTTCTACACCCATGCGGCTGCCGCGGCGCGTGCAAAGCTGCTGCGTGGTGCGTTGGACAATGCCCGGCGTGTGCAGGCCGCCGCCGAAGCCAGGATGCGGCAGGGGCAGGGAACCATTGTGGAAGTAACCCAGGCGCGACAGGCAACGGCGCAGGTCATGCTGCGCTACGTGCAGGCCCAGGGCGAGGACGAAAACACGTATCTGACCCTGCTGACGGCAACCGGCGTATCGGCCGCCACCCATGTCGGGCTGGAGGACGTATCGGGCCGTCCGCTGACAATGGAGGATGCGCGCCTGAGCGATGACATGGTCAAGCGTGCGGTTGCCCGGCGGCCGGATGTGCTGGCCGCCTATGCGGCGGAGCGCGCGGCACATAGCCGTGTGGCGGCGGCGCGCGCCAGTTTTCTGCCCAGCATTTTCATGACCGGCAACGTGGCGTATGCAACAGGCCGCATGAACCTGACATCCGTTCCCGGCGCGGGGGCGGATTCGTCACCGACACTGAACCTGTCTGGCAACCGCTTCAGTACCGTCATGCTTGGCGGGATCAGTGTGCCCATTTTCGATGGCGGGTTCCGAGCCGCCATGATGAAGCGCGCGCAGGATCAGGAAGACAGCGCGGAGGCAACCCTGCGGCAGACGGTCAATGACTCGGTCCAGCAGATTGTCGCGGCTGAAAACGCCCTGCATACCAGCCTGAGCGCTTATGACGCGGCATCGAAGCTGCGGGTGGCGTCGCAGACCAGTTTCGATGCGTCCCTGTCGGCCTATCGCAATGGTACGGCGTCGATCACGCAAACAGAAATTGCCCGCAACGGCCTGCTGGATGCCGATATCAGCCGTTCGGATGCCTACTACGCGGCCCTGATTGCGGCTGCCGGTCTGGCGTTCAGCACCGGCTCTCTGGGCTGATACCACAGATTGCATAGCCCTGTTTGACGGAAATATGACGGGTTGGCCTTCTGTTTTTTATGAATCTGAAGACCGCGACCCGATTTCGGGTTGTACGAAAGAAAGGGGCTGCCATGTCATGGCAGCCCCGTTGTGGATGGATGTGGGAATACGCCGTCTGAGAGCAAAAATTTTCTGTTTCGAAAAGAAGGTCGAATCAGAAAGAAATTTTCGGTCTCATGTCAGGCCCACGTTGCTGACATTTTGAATGTCGCTTTTATTTTTCGGTATCGGTTCCTGCGGGTGGCGGCGTGTTTTTCCGGGTTGTGCCGGTTTTGTGTTTGTATGTGCCGGTGTGAGACGGGGCGAGCGGCGCCTTGGGTGTCTCGCTCGTATCCGCCGGCTTGCTGTTGGACGGAGGCTGCGTGCCGGGCTGTTCATCGACCGTGCGCGGATTGTTCCAGAGCTTGTCTGACGGTTCCACGCGCTTGCCGCTTTTATCAAGTGCGGCAGGGGGTGTCTTGCCAACCTGCGACGCAGCGGAATCCGCTGTCGGGGGCGTGGTGGCGGCCGTCTGCGCCAGAGCGAGGGCCGGTGTTACGATAAGGGCTGTTCCCAGAACGAGAGAATGGAATTTCAATAACATGATCTGCCTTTCTATCATGGAGGCCTCCTGACAGAACGGCAAGATCCCCCCATGGGTTCCCTCTTTTCCCTGATGGGCCTGCCGCATCACATGTGCAATGCGTGCTGGCTGTTCCGTTCCCCGGCGTCAGTCAGCGGGGGCGGTGTGGCTTTCCAGCCATGTCCGCACGGCGTGCAGGTCCTGCACAATGGCCAGCGCCCTTGCGCGTACATCCGGCGTAGGTTCCAGCAGGTCCGGCACCACAATGACCCGAATGCCCGCCGCATGTGCCGCCATCGCACCCGAATGGGAATCTTCCAGCGCCAGGCAGGCATGCGGCGCCACGCCAATGGCTTTGGCCGCTTTCAGGTAGGGTTCGGGGTCGGGTTTGCCACGGCTGACGTCATCGCGGGTCACAATGGCGTCAAAGCGCGTGTCCAGCCCTACAAGGCGCAGATGGTGCTCGGCCCGGTAGCGGCTGGATGACGTGGCAATGGCGCGTGGCAGGCCCCGTCTGTCCAGCAGGTCCAGCAGGGGCAGCACGCCGTTCTTGAGTGCAAGCCGCCCGGTATCCACAAAATCGCGCAGCCGCACTTCCTGCTGTTCAAAAAACCGTTCCAGCGGAAAATCCGCGCCATAGGTGTCACGCACCAGTTTGCGGCACCCGTCGGCGGGAACGCCAATCATGCGGCGGCAGAAGGCCATGGGAACATCATGCCCCAAATCGTGTCCGGCTGCGACAAGGGCGTCCATGGCCAGTGTTTCGCTGTCCAGCAGCAGTCCGTCCATGTCAAAAACAACACCGTGAACGGGGGGGGCGTCTTTTTGTACGGTCAGCGCCAAGTCAGGGGAAAATACGATCTGATCTGTCATGGGTCTTTCTGTCCTGTGTCCTGTCATCGGCCTTACGCGGCAAGCCTGCGCAGGAAAGCGGGAAGATTATCCTGCGCAAGCTGGTGCAGCATGCTGGCTACGGCCTGCACCTGCCTGTCATGGTCGGGCAGGGCGGGGCCGAATACATTCTGCATGGCCAGAAAAGTTCTGGCCTGGGCCTCGGGGTTGTCCCGGGTTGCAGCGCAGGCGCGTTGCAGGGTTTCAAGGTGCGGGTCTGTCAGGGTCATGCCGGGTGCGCCCTGTTCCTGTAACGCACAGCACCGGATCCATGCCGCGATCAGCAGCGTGGCCCCCGGCGCGGGCCGCCCCGCCAGCAGGTTGGCGCGCAGGGGTGCCATGACCCGGTCCGTCATCTTGACCGAACCGTTGCGGCCGATCCGCGCCGCCTCATGCACGATGGACGGATTACGAAACCGCGTCATGAGGCTTTGCGTGTAACTGTCCAGTTCATCGGCCGACAGGGTGACGCCGGCTGACTGCTCATCCCGTATGAAACGGGTTGTCAGTTCGGCCAGCGCAGGGTCGCGGGTGGCGGCGGCCACGGTATCCAGCCCGGCCAGCGCTCCCACATACCCCAGCAGCATGTGACTGCCGTTGAGCATTTGCAGCTTGGCGCGTTCAAACACGCTGACATCGGACACGAAGCGCGTGCCCGCATGGGCCTCCCACGCGGGGCGTGGACCGTCGAACGGGCCGATGATCCACTGGAACCACGGTTCGGCCGAGACCGGAACCCTGTCTTCCAGCCCGCCCAGCAGGTGTCTGGCATCCGCCTTGTCGCGTGCGGTGGTGGTGGGGGCAATGCGGTCGACCATGGTGTTGGGAAACTGCACATTCCGCTCGATCCATGCGGCAAGTGCGTCATGTCCCTGCAACGCGGCGAAATCCAGCACGCTCTGGCGGAGTGTGGCCCCGTTTTCTGTCACGTTGTCGCAACTCAGGATAACCGGGGGTGTGCCACCGTTTTCGCGCACACGGGCAAGCCCCGCCGTCAGGATACCGACTGCCGTGCGCGGCCGTTCAGCGTTCAGGTCGGCGCGGATGGCGTCGGCCTGCGGGTTCAGCCTGCCGTTTGGCTTGAGGTGGTAGCCGCTGGCGGTGACGGTCAACGTGACGATCCGGGTCTGGGGCATGGCTATTCTCTCGGGCAGGCCCACGGCGTCATCCCCCGCGAAAATGCTTTCATGAATGGACCCGATGACTGACGCGGACGAACCCTGCGGTTTGCGTGTCAGCAGCGTGTAAAGGTTGTCTTGAGCCCGCAGGTGGCGGGCCAGTCCGGGGCGGCGCATTGTCGCGGCCGTAATGCCCCATTTCAGTCCTGCATCGCCTTCGGCGTCGATGGCGGCCTGGGTTGCCACGGCCTGATGGGCGCGGTGAAAGTTGCCGCAGCCCAGATGGACAATGCCCGTGCTCAGCCGCGCCGGGTCGAACGCCGGACGACGGACAGGGGCGGGCAGGCAGGATAGGGCGGCATGGTTAAGGAACATGGCGCAGTGTCTCCTGTAAGTTATGACACGATGAAGTTGCGTTCTCCGTCAGTAAATATTTCTGCATGAAAGCTATATATACATAAATTTATCGAATAAGTAAACCGGAAAAGCCCTGCTCTATCATTGTGCATGAAGTCTTTGATATTGCATGTGTATTTCTGGCATGATCGCGTCTGTTTTCTTTTTCGAAAAAGACTGCAAATATTTTCGAAATGCCTGATTGTACGGAGGCTGGTTTCGCGGTCATTGCCGTGCTGTGGCAGGGCTATTGGTCCGGTGGCATGGCATGGGGTCATAAATGCGCGACTTTGGGGTGGTTTGCGCGTTAGCAACCCGAAGCGCCGTATTTTCGCCACCTGATATGGACTATGTTCAAGGCGTTGGGTGGCCTGTACAGGCCGGCTATATTTGATGGAGGTCTCGCGTGAGAACGAGAGCGATTGCATTGGCCATGGTTGCGTGCCTCGGTGCGGCACCTTTGAGCGCCGCTCTGGCGGACGATCGGGGTGGGCCGGGTGGCCGCGGCGGTCCGGGCAGCTACGGTGGTCCCGGCGGTCCGGGGGGACGTGGCGGCCCCGGCGGGCATGGCGGTCCCGGTTTTGGCGGGCCTGGGCGTGGTCCCGGTTTCAGGGGTGGGCCCGGTCCCGGGTACCGGGGTGGCCCGGGCTGGAGAGGCGGGCCGCCAATGCGGTGGCAGCGGGGGCAGCGTTACTGGGGTGGAGATCCGTGGATCGACAACTGGCGGGCCTATCCGGGGCTTTATGCGCCGCCTTATGGCTACCGGTGGGTGCGTTCGGGCGATCAGTTTTTGCTGACGGCCGTGGCCAGTGGCATGATTTCGGCCATTATTGCAGGGGCCATGCGCTAGGTCTGGACGTCACCTGCGCGTCAAAAACGGGTTGCCCGGCCGGGCAACCCGTTTTTTTATGTCCGTGATGCTGTGCCTGCTTGCTACCCGCATGCTGGCGGTGCCGTGTTGGCGCGCATGCACAGAGGCAACCTGCCGGTACACACGTGTCGGGTGAGTGTTGCTGCGAGGCCGGTTGCAGCAGGAGCCGGGCGGGATGGCGGCGGTCCTGTCAGTCTGGTCCTGTCAGTCCGGTTTGTGCCGGCCCGGTTTTACAGGCCGGGTTCTTACAGGAGCGAGAGCACGGTATCGGCCGGGCGGCAGGCTTTTGCCCCTTTGGGGGTAAGCACCACAGGCCGGTTCAGCAGGGTCGGGTGGGCGGCAATGGCATCCAGAATCGCATCGTCCGATACCGTGGGCGCGTCCAGCCCCAGTTCGGCGCAGAGCTTTTCTTTCGTGCGCAGCAGGTCACGCGCGCCCAGCGGGTCCCTGCGTGCCAGTTCCGCAAGCTGGGCCCGGTCTGGCGGCGTTTTCAGATACAGGATAACTGTCGGCTCGATCCCGGCGTTGCGGATCAGTTCCAGTACCGAACGTGACGTGCCGCAGGCGGGATTATGGTAAACTGTAACACTCATGCGTATACCTTTCATGACATGGCGCGAGTGTTACAGTTTTTTCCCGTCTGTCAAAAGCCTGTGCGGGCAACTCCCGGTTGTCCGGTGCGTCATCCGGGTTCGGTCCGGGTATTTTGGGCGGGTTGTCATGAAAGCAGGGGTGGGTGGGCAGGTTTTTTAACATGCGGCTGAAATGGCCCGATGGTTTGCGGCGGGACATGCTGGCAGGTTTTTCCCTTGCTTCCATGAACATCGCGCAGGTCATGGGCTACGCGCGCATCGCCGGAATGCCTGCGGTCAGCGGGCTTTACACGGTTCTGCTGCCACTGGTGGCCTTTGCGCTGTTCGGGGCGTCGCGCCATCTTGTGGTGGCGGCGGATTCCGCCACGGCGGCTATTTTTTCCAGTGGTCTGGTGGGTCTGGCTCCTGCGGGCAGCGCCTCCTATATGGCGCTGGTCAGTGCCATCGCCCTGCTGAACGCCTGTTTTCTTCTTGTCGCGCGGTTGTGTCGCCTGGGGTTTCTGGCCGATTTTCTTTCACGCACGGTGCTGGTGGGCTTTCTCACGGGTGTTGGGGTGCAGGTGGGTATCGGCATGGTGTTCGACATGCTGGGGCTTGTTTCCACGTCGCGCAACGGTGCGGTGCAACTGCTGGAACTGAGCCATCTCTGGCCGCGTGCGCATGGGCTGACAATCGCGCTGTCCGTTGCGGCTTGCGCGGTGCTGCTGGCCGGGCAGTGGCTGCTGCCGCGCTGGCCGGTGGCCCTGCTGGTGGCGGGGGTGGGTATGGCCCTCGGGTGGGGCTGCGGACTGCCCGCCCACGGTGTTGCGGTTCTGGGGCCTGTTCATGGCGGGCTGCCGTCCTTGCGGGTTCCGCTGGTGGACTGGAACACGCTTCTCGCACTTCTGCCCATTTCGGCGTCCTGCGTGTTTGTCATTATCGCCCAGAGTGCAGCGACATCGCGCGCCTATGCGTACCGCTTCGGGGAAACGGTCGATGAAAACAGGGATATTCTCGGCCTGAGTGCCGCCAACGCGGCAGCGGGGCTGACCGGAACTTTCACGGTCAACGGCAGCCCGACCCAGACCGCCATGGCTGTGCGGGCCGGGGCCACGAGCCAGCGCGCGCAGCTTGTTTTTGCCGGCATTACATTATGCGTGCTGCTGTTTCTGACCGGGCCGTTGCAATATCTGCCGCGCTGCATTCTGGCGTCTGTCGTGTTCTGTGTCGCGGTGGGCATGGTGGATGTGGCGGGGCTTGTTCGTATCCGGCGTGAAAGCCCCGGCGAATGTGCGCTCGCACTGGTCACGGCGGCAACCGTGGTCAGCGTCGGGGTGGAGCAGGGCATTTTTATTGCCATTGCGCTGTCTTTGTTCCGGCATGTCCACCATAGCTACAAGCCGCATACCCTCGTTCTCAGGCCCGATGCCGCGACAGGAGCTATGGAGGCGGAACCCGTGGCGGCCGGGGTGCAGACCGAGCCCGGGCTGGTGATCTACCGTTTCTGCGCTGACCTGTTCTATGCCAACTGTACGCTTTTTGCCGATGATATCGCGCTGCTTGTCAGCACGGCGCGGCAGCCTGTGCGCTGCCTGGTGGTGGATTGCAGCGCCATTACCGATATCGATTATTCGGCGGCGGCTGTTGTGCGCGATGTGCTGGTCAGGTTGCAGGCCCGGCAGGTGCATGTTTTTTTCGGGCGGGTGGCGCCCTATGCGCTGGCGGATATGGAGCGCCACCGCATTACGCTTGTGCTGGGACACGAGAATATCTACCCGCAACTGCATGTAGCCATAGCCGCGGCGCGTGCGGCCTACGCGCAGGCGGTCTCGCGGCCCTGAGCGGGCTTGACCGGGCACGGGGCGTTCAGGCCGCAAAACCCGGTTTGCGGGGGCCGTGCGGTATGCCGGATGTAGCGCGCACCGCAAGATCGTGTAAACGCTACGGCAGCGCAGGCTGCAGTCGTAAGCCGCAGGGCTGCGCACAGGAATGAACAGGGTGTGTCATGATACGTCTTTCGGCCTCATCGGTTACGGACCTTCCCCGTTGTAGGTGGGCGCAGGCCAATGACCGCCTGCGAACCTATCACGATACGGAATGGGGCCAGCCGGTAAAGGACAGCCGCCAGTTGTGGGAATTGCTGGTGCTGGAGAGTTTTCAGGCCGGTCTGTCATGGAATACGGTCCTGCAAAAACGCGAGAATTTCAGAAAGGCGTTCGCGGGTTTCGTGCCTGAAAAAGTGGCGCTGTTTACGCCTGAAGACGAAGCCCGTCTTATGCAGGATGCAGGGATTATCCGTTCCAGGAGCAAGATATCCGCCACCATTGCCAATGCCCGCGCGTGGCTTGCCATGCATGAGGCGGGCGAGAATTTTGCCGATTTTGCATGGAGCATGGTGCCCGGTGCGCCGATCAGGAACAGAACCGGTCAGGTGCTCGGTCAATCCGTGCAGTCCCGGGCTTTGTCCGTGGCGCTCAAGCGGCGGGGGTTTCGTTTTGTCGGCCCGGTGATCGTGTATGCCTGGATGCAGGCTGCCGGTATGGTGGACGATCATGAGCCCACCTGTTTTCGCTATAACCCATAAGAAAATTTTCAAAAACTCCACCCGCCGGGAAAATGCCCGGACACTGCACGATCCTTACGGGGTGTTTATACGGGTGTAGTCCGGCACCCAGGCCCGCCTTGCAGCCTGAACGCCAGATCCTGCCACTGGCAGGCGGTGCGGCACTGTCATAGACTGCCCCGGGCGTGCGTATGCGACCTGGGACGTCGCGCGCAGGCATGGAGGGGATATGACACAGAACGTTATACAGCACCGCGTAGCCCTGGCCAGACAGGGCGCACACCCCCAGCTTGTCGGGCGTATGCCGTCAGGCTGGCTGTTCATGGCCGATACGCAGCCCGTGGCGGGCTATTGCATTCTCATGGCCGATCCCGTCGTGCCCAGTCTGAACGATCTGGGCGGGCAGGACCGGGCAGCCTATCTGGCGGATGTCGTGCGTGTGGGCGATGCCCTGCTGGAAACCACACAGGCTGCGCGTATCAATTACGAGACATGGTGCAACCAGGAACCGTCGCTGCACACACATATCGTGCCGCGTTATGCGACCGAGCCCGATGCCCGGCGTATCAAGCCCCTTTGCGTGGCGTATGATGTGGCGCAGGCCCGCCCGTTCGATATCGGGGTGGACGGGCCGCTCATGCAGGCGCTCCGCACTGTTCTGGGCATTGCGCCCGTAGCGCCGTCCCATGCCGGGCAGGAGGTTTGACAGTGAGCATTGTTTTATACGGTATCAAATCCTGCGACACCATGCGCAAGGCGCGCCAGTGGCTCGACAGCCACGGCATTGGCTACATCTTTCATGACTACAAGAGCCAGGGCGTGCCGCCGGAGCAGCTTGCCAACTGGGTTGCCGCCGTGGGGTGGGAAAAACTGCTCAATCGTGCCGGTACGACATTTCGCGGTCTGCCGGATGCGGACAGGCAGGGGTTGGACGAGGCCCGGGCGGTGGCCCTGATGCTTGCGCATCCATCTCTCATCAAACGGCCGGTCCTGGTGCGTGGGAGCGACGTGACCCTGGGTTTCAAGCCGGATATCTATGCGACGCTGTTCGGCGTGGAATAAGGCGCAGGGACAGAGACAGTGGCAGGCAGGCGGCATGAGTCACCTGCTTCTGTTTCAGCACGTGGAGCGTGCTTAAACCGCGTGCGCGGTGTCCAGATCGGGCGGTGCACCCAGTCGTACGTGACCTGTCAGCGATGACGTGTGGAAGGCTGCCCTTGCTTCATCGTTGGTATCGGTCAGGCGTCCTGCGTAGGCAAGCAGGACCTCTCCCTGTTCGGTCAGGGCAATACGACGTGCGTTGCGGTGCAGAAGCTGGGTTGAAAGCACGTCCTCCAGTTTGCCAAGCTGAAGGCTGACAGCCGAGGGGGGAGTGGTGAACGCGTATGGCGGGCCGCCTACGCCCCCTCGGTTTATCGCGCGCTCACGGATCGTACTCCGTGGGCATGAGCATAACAGGTGTTAATGAAGTAATTGGAGTTGGCGGTTAACCCTGCAAACATGATATCTTTGCGGACATAAAGTGTTGTGTTGCCCCATTTGACCAATGGCAGCACCGCATCCATTTTCGGTCCCATCCGTAGTTGCGGGTTGGCGGCCCATGCGCGGCTGATGGATGCTACACGTGTCAAATCTGAGACGGAAACCAATAGGTGAACAATGACGACGGTAAACACCAATCCGCCCGTTATGGAATTGGCATGGTCACCGACAGGCCGTTGCAGGAATAAGGTTGTGACGTAACAGATCAAAAAGACGCTTGCCGGGAACGATACACGAGGAGCGAGAGCCTCCCGGGGTACGCCTAGAAGGGTGACCATGTAAAGCAGGGCGAACACTATAAAATACAACCCGTGTGTGGCCTTGAAGGCTAAAACTGCCCGACCTGAATATTGTGTAAAACAGAGTGCGATCAGGACTATGGCTGCGAGCCAGTAACCGTCAAACAGGCCACCAAGATTCGAGATAACCCCGCTGATATGATCATGCATCGAACTATGATGCATGCTGGCGGCTCGTACAAAATTGCCTGGAGCTGCCAATACCGTAGCTGTTCCAAGGATTTGCCCAACGATCACTCCGTAAGGCACAGCCTCTTTCTGCCTCCACCGCAATAGTCCGTATGATACGAAAATAATCGACATAACCAGAGAAAGCGGCTCAAGAAATGTAGCGATAAAGAAGGCGAAAGCGGCAAGCCAGTGCCGTTTTACGACCCGCTGTTCAAGCATCTGCTTGAATAGCCAGAATTCGCCGGTCACGGGCCAGAGGTAACCAATTGCTCCGGTTTTCCATAGAGCGACTTCTCCGATCGCTCGTGGTAGCCACCACAGGAGTATTCCCACAACAACCACATCGATTATACTGGTCCTGACATGTTTGTCGGAGCGAGCAGGTGCGCCATTGGCTATCCAGCCAAGATACAGGACGGTATCAATTAAGACTGTAAAGATGGCCGCGTTCAGTAAATCAAAACCATCCATCCACCAGGATGGTAATGACGAAACAACAAAAAAGGTAATAACCGTCGTAAAATATCGACCGGTCCATTGAAAATAATCTCGCCAGGCATTCAAAAATGGACTTGTTAAGCTGAATGGTTCTATGCGGCAGTAATCATCGGACCATAAGGGGGTCATAATATTTGCCCATGCAACAAACAGAAAGCACAGGGCCAGTCCAATGGCATGTGGGCAGAATGATGAGATGTTTTTTTGATTTATATTCAATCTATTTTTCACAGTAAGAAAAATTTTATTGTTGATGAATTGGGTGTATAAAAAAGAATGGGACATGCAATGAGTGTTTCAGCCTTGTTTATGGCGTAAAAAATGGATTTGTATTAAATTTGGAACGCTTTAATTTTGGTTCTTGTATTTCTTTTCTTTTTGTATCGCTTTCACCTCGAAAAAGAGTGATTTTTTATACTGCAGATCGCCTTTTATGCCGATTCTGTCTCGTTCGAACCTCCCCGCCCTGTTTCGCAAGCTGAATGGCATGATACGCCATGGCTGGTCGATGCGCTGGTTTGGTGCATTGCGACAGAACATACCAACGAGATCGTCATGGGTGTGAAAAATCCGGTGTGGCAGGTATGTGTCGCGCGTGAACTGCCTTATGTTTTTGATCGGGTCTGGTTCGGTTTTCAAGTCTCACGCGGCCTCAACAGGTCGGTATTCCATGAAATACCTTTCTCCCAGGCTGTACCCTTCAAGCCCAGATCATGAGCCACGGCAAAGCCGAACGGCTTGGACCGCTTGCAGGAGCCCGATTTCCAGCCCTTGTTCCGCTGGTCACGCTGATTGTTGGCGCGGTCACGTTGGATGAGCGGGCGGGTGGAGCCGAATACCTTGCCGCAGCACTGGTGGGGCTGGGTGTCGGGGGTATTCCTGTTTTCCGTGCCCGGCTGCGTGGCAAACCGGAAACAACGCCCGGAGCGACGGCATAACGTCGCCCCGGTTCTTGCGATCTCAGCAGTGTTGCGCATCCATGGATGGTAACCGGGCCGGATCGTTCAGGATATTTTAAAAAATAACCGGTTCAGTCCTGCTCGGGGGCCGAGGCGGAGTTGAGCTGGATGTATTTTTCAATGCCGATCTGCTTGATAAGGTCGAACTGACGGTCAAGGAAGTCTTCATGTTCTTCCTCGTTGGTCAGGATTTTCAGCAGCAGATCGCGCGAGACGAAATCGCGCACGCTTTCGCAGTAGGCAATGCCTTCGCGCAGGTCGGTCAGGGCTTTTTCTTCCAGCTTCAGGTCGCATTCGAGAATTTCCCGCACGTCCTGGCCGATCAGAATGGTGTTCAGGCGCTGCACGTTGGGCAGGCCGCCAAGGTAGAGAATACGCTCGATCAGCCAGTCGGCGTGGCGCATTTCTTCAATGGATTCTTCGTATTCTTTCTTGCCCAGCAGGGTCACGCCCCAGTGGCGCAGGGTGCGGGCATGCAGGAAATACTGGTTGATGGCGGTCAGCTCGTTGGTCAGCTGAAGGTTCAGGTATTCAATGACTTTGGGATCTTTAACCATGGTCGGTCACTCGCTGTATCACAAATTGCTCTGGCTACTCTGTAATCGCTGCGGCATGACCGTGCAAATAAAAAGAAAAGGAAAAACAAAAGCTTTACACAGGATCAGCTATGTTTTGCACGCACTTGCACATGCCTACGCCAGTGGCGGTTATGGCGGTTATGGCGGTTATGGCGGGGGCGGTGTTCCGGGGCGGAGGGCTGCGGCCCGTTCCGTCACCAGCCCCGTAGTCTGTCCCATGGCCTGTTCTGGCGGGGCAGGCTGCGCGGGCAGGGTATATTCCCCACCGATACGGGTAATATTCCTTTTGTCCGTATCGCCCCGGTTTTCGGCCGCTCCGGGCTGCTCACGGGCGAGCTGTTCGAGCAGAATACGCCGGACTTCGGCTATGGTAATGGGGTTGGCCTGGGTGGAATGGTCCGAATGGCGGACCACCAGTTCCGACCGTGCGCCCGCGATATGTGCGCTGCGATAGGCCACGACGCCATCATCCGCCGTGGCGAGCGGTCCGTCGCCCAGCACGGGAATGATCGAATGCGTGTCCACCCCGGGCACGACGGGTGTGCTGGCCAGGGCGCGGATAAAGGCGCTGCGGGGCGACATGCCATAAACGCTGCCCATGCGGCTTGGCCGGATATTGATGGCCGATGCCCCGCCATTGCCTTTCAGGAGCTGTTCCGTGACCTCCGTGACCGCGAGGGGGAAGCTGACCATGCGCCCGATCAACTGTGCGATGGAGAGCGCTGCCAGATAGCTGCCATGCTGCGGGGTGGCGATAAACACCACGCTCCGGACCTCTGGCATGGGGGTGGGGAACAGGGCGTCGCGCAGCAGGGTGCGGGCCTGATCGGACAGGTCAAGGCTGGCAAGGGGGCGGTGGGTCAGGCCGTTCCAGATCCTGTCATGGGGGTCTATGCTCAGCATCTTGGCCAGCAGGCCGCCCTGGCTGTGCCCGATCAGCGTGATATGCCCAAGGGCCGGGTCGGCGCTTGGGCCGCCCAGCCCGTCCAGCGCCTTGCGTAAGGCGTCGCGCAGTTGCAGCGCCGAATAGGGAATGGGGTTGCCGGTGGCGTAGGAAAAAAGCCAGAATTCAAAATTTCTTTTTATATCAGGGTCTTCAAGGAGGTCGTTGATCATGTCCGCCCAGCGGCCGGGGCTGGATGCCGTGCCGTGTACAAGCACTACGGGCCTGCGTCCGTAGCGGTGGGGTTCCATGCTGTAGAGTTGGGGCGTGCGGTCGTTGTCGAAAAAACTGCCGTCCAGAAAGCCCGCATATTCGCTGGACCAGTCAGCCGCCTGGTTCAGGCTGAGTGCCTGCGCCGTGGTCTGGTCGTATTGCAGGGGGGGCGTGGCAGGGGGGAGGGGCGTCATGCCGGTCGGGGCTTCGAGCACGCTGAGCCGGAGCGCGCCGGTCATATGGTCGGACAGCACCTGCCTGCGCGGGTCGGGTATGGCCATGAGCAGGTTGGCCGGTACGCGCAGCTTGTCGGTCATCCCGATGGCGGGTGGTTGCCCTGTGGCGCGAACGGGCACGGCTGCCAGCGGTTCGCCCAGTCCGGGTTTGCTGTAAATGTTCCTGATACCCGTAGCCACAAGTCGTGCCGTGGGCTGGAAATCCGTCAGCCGGTAGCCCTGCCAGAACAGTTGGGCCGGGTCAGCACTCAGGTCCACTGTGGCGAATGGCAGGGTCCAGCGCTGGCTTTGCAGGTCCACCGGGGCGCCCAGCGCTTCGGTCAGTCCCAGCATGTAGATATCGCTGGCCTGGCGCACATGCGGGTCATAGCGGTTGGGCTGTGCCTGGGGTGGCCCGTCGGGGTTCAGATAGGCATAGGCGTACAGGGCGGCTGCCAGGAACAGCGCACGGTCATGCCGTTTGCCGGCCAGGCGGTAGTTCAGTTCAGCCAGGGCAAAAAGCTGGTCGGGCAGGTCGGGTGTATAGAACTGCGCCTGTGTGCTGGCGCGCAGGGTGGCAATGGCCAGGGTGGGGTGGTCGCACCAGTTCCGCCACAGGTTCTGGCGCTCAAGCACGATTCGCGTGGTCGTGCTGAGATGGCGGCCATCCAGAGCGCTTTCGCTGCGTTGCCTGTAGGCGTCGGTCAGGCTCAGGTGCTGGACGGAAACCGGCGGGGCGCAGGCTGTTGCCATCAGGCAGGCGGCAAGGACCGTGGCGGGCCGCAGCCCGCGGGCGCTAGGGCGCATCGGCATGGGCCGGCAGGACCCGGTGGCGGATGACCTCGCCAATAATGATCAGCGCCGGGCTGCGCACGGTCTGGGTCGCGGCCTGGTCGGGCAGGGTGGCCAGTGTGCCCACCACCACGCGCTGGTCGGGCAGGGTGCCGTGTTCGATCAATGCGGCGGGCCAGTCGGGCGGCAGGCCGCGTTCCATCAGCCGGGCGCACAGTTCCGGCAGGGCCGACAGCCCCATGTAGATGACAACGGTCTGGTTGTGCAGGGCAATGCTTTGCCAGTCCAGGCTGATGCTGCCATCCGCTCTGGCGTGGCCGGTCATGAACAGGCAGGACTGCGCGCAGTCCCGGTGCGTGAGCGGAATACCCGCATAGGCCGCACAGCCATTGGCGGCGGAAACCCCGGGCACGATCCGAAAGCGGATACCCGCCTGGACCAGGGTTTCGATTTCCTCGCCACCACGGCCGAAAATGAACGGGTCGCCCCCTTTCAGCCGCAACACCCGCTGTCCGGCTTGCGCACGGCGGACGAGTTCGGAGTTGATGTCGTCCTGCGGCAGGGTGTGGCGGCTGCGGCTCTTGCCCACGAAAATCCGTTCGGCGTCGCGGCGGGCATAGTTCAGGATTTCGGGCGCGACCAGATTGTCGTACAGAATGGCGTCGGCATCCTGGAGCAGCCGCAGCGCGGCCAGCGTCAGCAGGTCGGGGTCGCCCGGCCCTGCGCCCACAAGCCAGACCTCGCCTTGCGTGGGGTGGTTTTCCAGCAGGGTGTCCAGTTCCCGGCGTGCGGCGGCGGTCTGGCCCTGCAGGCCCAGTTGCCCGCCCGCACCGTCCAGAAAACGTTCCCACAGGTGGCGGCGCTGGGCGGTATCGGGCATGACCTGCCCCAGCCAGCCGCGCTGGGCCTGCATGAAATCCGCCAGACGGTTCAGCCCCGCTGGCAGCGCCTGCTCGATCCGCGCGCGCAGGCGGCGTGCCAGCACCGGGGCCGCCCCACCTGTGGAGACTGCGACCTGCACGCGCCCGCGGGTTACAAGTGCGGGGGTAATAAAGCTGGACACAGCCGGGTCGTCCACCGCGCAGACCGGAATGTTGCGTGCCTGGCACAGCGCGGCCAGCGCGCCGTTCAGGGCCGCGTCGTCCGTCGCCAGATAGACCAGCCGGTAGCTGTCCGCATCCAGCCAGTTCGGGGCGTCCTGCACGGTTGCGTCATGGGGGGTGTGGGTTATGGTGCCGTCCCGGGCAAGGTCATGCAGTTCGGGGCACAGATGGGCTGACAGGACATGGACCTGTGCGCCGGTTGGCAGCAGAAGGCGCACCTTGTTGGCCGCGACATCTCCACCGCCCACCACCATGGCCCGCGCGCCCTCCATGCGAAGCATGATGGGAAACCATTCCGTCCTGTCTGCTGTCGGCTGCATGGCACTGTGCAAGCAGGCTTTGCAGACGGATGCAAGCGGAAATCCCGCCCCCGGCGGTTCAGGACTGCCATGGCTGGTCCCGCCTGCGGGGAAATGGGTGTTCCCTTTGCCTCCGATCTGCGCGTAATATTCCGTAACGGTGCGGGAATGACAGCATTTTTGGGCCGGCTATGGCCGCTGCATTTCGTGTCAGGCAATGTCGAAATAGGGTGTGGAATATGGCGTATCGTCACACGCTGGGGGGAGAAAGCCACTGCTTTGCCACCCTCAAGGACCTGCTGGCGGCGGCCTCTCCCGTCAGGTCGGGCGACCAGTTGGCCGGACTTGCCGCACGCTCGGACGCCCAGCGCGTGGCGGCCCGCCATGCGCTGGCCGACCTGCCTCTGGCCGTTTTCCTCCAGACCGAACTGGTGCCCTACGCGCAGGACGATGTGACGCGCCTGATCGTGGATACCCATGACAGCGCGGCCTTTGCCCCGGTCGCCCACATGACGGTAGGCCAGTTCCGTGACTGGCTGCTCTCGCACGATGCGGACACGGCGGCTCTGGCAGCACTTGCCTCCGGCCTTACGCCCGAAATGGTGGCGGCCGTCAGCAAGATCATGCGCAACCAGGACCTTATGGCCGTAGCGCGCAAGGTCCGTGTCATTACCCGGTTCCGCAACACCATCGGGCTGGAAGGCTGCCTGGCTTCGCGCCTGCAACCCAACCATCCGACCGATGACCTCAAGGGCATTGCGGCCTCCACGCTCGATGGCCTGCTCTGCGGCATGGGGGATGCGGTGATCGGCATCAACCCGGCGACTGACAGTGTGGCTAACGGGCTGGACCTGCTGGCCATGCTGGACCATGCCCGCCAGCAGTACGACATTCCCACCCAGACCTGCGTGCTTACGCATATCACCAACACGATCGAGATCATGAACCGGGGTGGGGCGGTGGATCTGGTCTTTCAGTCCATTGCCGGCACCCAGAAAGCCAATGAAGGCTTTGGCGTCAGCCTGTCCATCCTGCATGAGGCGCACGAGGCGGCCCTCGCACTGGGGCGTGGCACGCTGGGGCAGAATGTCATGTATTTCGAAACCGGGCAGGGGGCCGCCCTCTCGGCCGACGCCCATCACGGCATGGACCAGCAGACGGTGGAAACCCGGGCCTATGCCGTGGCGCGCGCCTTCAACCCGCTGCTGGTGAATACGGTTGTCGGCTTTATCGGGCCGGAATACCTGTATGACGGCAAGCAGATCATGCGCGCAGCCCTTGAGGACCATTTCTGCGCCAAGCTTATGGGTGTGCCCATGGGGTGTGACGTCTGCTACACCAACCATGCCGAGGCCGATCAGGACGACATGGATACGCTCATGGTGCTGCTGGGCACGGCGGGGGCGACCTTCCTGATCGGCGTGCCCGGGGCCGATGACGTGATGCTGAATTACCAGAGCCTGTCCTTTCACGACATTCTGACCCTGCGCAGCCTGCTGGGCCTGCGGCCCGCCCCGGAATTTGCCGCCTGGCTGGACCGCATGGGCCTGTACGACGCAGGCCGTGACCGCATGCACGCCCTGGCCCCCGCCCAGACGCGTCTGGCCGCCATGGCGGGTTTGGCATGACACGGAACGCACCCTCCCCTTCCGCGGTCGGGACAGACGGTTCCACGACCCGCCCCAATGCGCCCAGCCCACAGACCTCTCACCCGGTCGCTGCCATCCAGCCCGATGTGATAGCACCCGCTGCCACGCCCCCCGCTGGCGGTCAGCCGCTGCCGACAGTGCCGGAAAAAAGACCGGCAACGGCAGCGGGGGAGAGTGGTGCAGGTGACGACTGGCAGCCGCTGCGGCGCTTTACGCGCGCACGGATCGGGCTGGGGCGCAGCGGTAATGCGCTGAAAACCACGGATGTTCTGGCTTTTCAGGCGGCCCACGCGCAGGCGCGTGACGCGGTACACACCCCGCTGGATGTGCCGGCCATGCTCGCACAGGCCAAGGCACTGGGCGTGTCCTGCCTGTGCGTTGGCAGTCGTGCGGTGGACCGCGCCACCTATCTCAGGCGGCCGGATCTGGGGCGCAGGCTTTCGGTCGAGTCCCTGCCTGTTCTGCAAAAAGGCGCGTGGGATGTGGTGTTTGTCGCGGCGGATGGCCTGTCCTCCGTTGCCACCCAGAACAATGCCCTGCCTCTGTTCGACGCCATGCGTAACAGGCTGGCGGGCTGGCGTATTGCTCCGCTGGTTCTTGCAACACAGGCCCGCGTGGCCCTGGGCGATGACATTGCCCAGGCGCTGGGGGCAGCCATGGTGGTGATCATGATCGGTGAACGTCCGGGGCTGAGCGTTGCCGACAGCCTGGGTGTCTACCTGACCTATGCGCCGTTTGTCGGCTGCCCCGATTCGTCGCGGAACTGCCTGTCCAATATCCATCCGCACGGCCTGCCGGTGCCACTTGCGGCAGACAAACTCGCCTGGCTCATGCGCGAGGCCAGGCAACTCCGGCTGACGGGTGTCGGGCTGAAGGACGCGGCCCCCACGGGCGCAGCGCTTGAAGGACCGGCCACGCCCTGAAAGGCTGGGGCATACCGTATGCCGCCGGGTCGGGTGGTTTCGTCGTCAAAACATGTTTTCACGTCGGTCTGAATAAAGTGTTCCCGCATGGTGGGCCAGGGTGGCCAAGCCGTGGCGCGGTGGGTGCGGTGGCACGCGGGCATTGGGGTATATCCGCCTTTAGCCATAGGTGTGGCGCGGCATTTTAAGGAATGCCGCCAGTTCTCACGCACTGGTTTTTGCGTGTCCGTTCCATACATGAAGATTGTCTGTTTTATACACGCCGCGGGCCATATTGTGTCGCATAGATCAAGGTATGGTTACGCAGCATGTGGGATGAACATGCAAAAATTTTCAGCATTTTCTCTAGTCCGTCAGGCTCTTGGAGCAAACCAGGGGTGGAAACCGCAATGGCGGTCCGTCAAGCCGAAGGCGGCCTACGATATCATTATCGTAGGCGGTGGTGGCCACGGGCTGGGTGCGGCCTATTACCTGGCCAAGCAGCATGGTCTGCGCAACATCGCCGTGGTGGAGCGGGGCTGGCTTGCGGGTGGTAACACCGCGCGCAACACCACCATCATCCGGTCGAACTATCTGTTCGACGAAAGCTCCAGCTATTACGAGCATTCGCTCAAGCTGTGGGAAGGCCTGTCGCAGGAACTGAACTACAATGTCATGTTCAGCCAGCGCGGCTGCCTGATGATCGCGCACACCGTGCATGACGTGCAGGTGTTCAAGCGTCACGTGCATGCCAACCGGCTGAACGGCATCGACAACGAATGGCTGACCCCGCAGGAGGTCAAGGAATTCTGCCCGCCGCTGAATATCTCGCCTAATATCCGCTACCCGATCATGGGCGGTTCGCTCCAGCGCCGTGCGGGCACCGCCCGGCATGACGCCGTGGCCTGGGGCTTTGCCCGTGCCGCCAGCGACATGGGTGTGGATATCATCGAGAACTGCGAGGTTACGGGTATCACCCGTGCGCCCAGTGGCGAGGTGACGGGGGTCGAAACCACACTGGGTTCGATCAAGGCCAAAAAAGTGGCCGTGTCCGCCGCCGGGCACAGTTCCGTGGTGCTGGGTATGGCCGGTATCCGCCTGCCGCTGCAAAGCAACCCGCTTCAGGCGCTGGTGTCCGAACCGGTCAAGCCGGCTTTCCCCACCATTGTCATGTCCAACACCATTCACGCCTATATCAGCCAGTCCGACAAGGGCGAGATGGTTATCGGCGCGGGTACGGACGGTTACGTCTCCTACACCCAGCGTGGCGGGCTGCATATTCCCGCCCATACGCTCGAGGCCATCAACGAACTGTGCCCGATGTTCCGCCGCCTGCGCATGATGCGTTCGTGGGGTGGTATTACGGACAACACGCCCGACCGTTCGCCCATTACGGCCAAGACATCCGTGCCGGGCCTGTATGTGAACTGCGGCTGGGGCACGGGCGGGTTCAAGGCCACGCCGGGTGCGGCCAACCTGTTCGCCTGGACCATCGCCAAGAACGAGCCGCACCCCATCAACGCGCCGTTCACCATCGAGCGCTTCCGTGAAGGTGCGCTGATCGACGAAGCAGCGGCTGCTGCGGTTGCCCATTAAGCGGGGTTTTACATGCTACTGATCAAATGCCCCTATTGCGGGGACCGCGCGGAAGTCGAGTTCGCAAACGGGGGGGAAGCGCATATCGCCCGCCCCGCAGACCCTTCCACCCTGAGTGACGAGGAATGGGCGCAGTATCTGTATATGCGCGACAACCCCAAGGGGCTGATTGCCGAACGCTGGCGGCACGCCCATGGCTGCGGGCGTTTTTTCAACGCCATTCGCGACACACGGACCGACCGTTTTGTCACGACCTATGAAATGGGCCAGCCAAGGCCGGTTGTAACGCCTGAACAGGCGGCGGAGGCAGCGCGATGACACAGACATGCCGTATCCCCGGCCGTGGGCGGGTGGATGTTTCCAGGCCGGTCACATTCACGTTCGACGGTCGTTCCTACACGGGCTACGCGGGTGACACGCTGGCCTCGGCACTGCTGGCGCATGGCCGCCACCTCATGGGCCGGTCGTACAAATACCACCGCCCCCGTGGCCCGATTTCCGCCGGTTCGGACGAACCCAATGCGCTGGTCGGTGTCGGAGCGGGGCCTGCCCTGCATACCCCCAACATGCGTGCGACGCAGATCGAAATCCATCAGGGTCTTGTGGCTGTCAGCCAGAACCGTTCGCCCTGTCTGGAATTTGACCTGGGGGCGGTCAACAACCTGTTTTCGCCTCTGCTGGGGGCGGGCTTCTATTACAAGACCTTCATGTGGCCCAAGGGGTTCTGGGACAAGGTTTACGAACCCATCATCCGCCATGCGGCGGGCCTGGGTGTGGCGGCGACCGAGCCCGACCCCGACCATTACGCCTTTCGCTACGACCATTGCGATGTGCTGGTGGCCGGTGGCGGCCCCGCCGGGCTGAGTGCCGCGCTGGCGGCCGGGCGCACCGGCGCGCGGGTTATTCTGGTTGATGAAACGGCGGAATTCGGCGGCTCTCTCCTGTCCGACCGGCGTGTGCGGATTGACGGCAAGGCCGGTGTGGACTGGGTGGCGGATGTGCTGGCCGAGCTTGCCAGCCTGCCGAACGTACGGCTCATGACCCGCTGCACGGCTTTCAATTACGGCCCCCATAACATGGTGGCGCTGTGCCAGCGCCTGACAGACCACCTGATGATCGGCGCACCCGGCCGGCCGCGTGAGCGACTGTGGCAGGTCCGTGCGAAGGAAGTGGTGCTGGCCCAGGGTGCGCTGGAACGCCCCATGGTGTTCGAGGGCAATGACCGCCCCGGCGTCATGCTGGCCAGCGCCGCCCGCACCTATCTGAACCGGTATGGCGTACTGTGCGGTCGCAGGATCGTCATCATGGCGGCCAATGACAGTGCCTATCGTGTGGCGCTCGACCTGATGGATGCGGGGGCCAAGGTTGTCGCCGTGGCGGATGTGCGCCCCGTGGTCGCCGGTGAACTGGCGCTGCAATGCCGCCAGATGGGTGTAAAGGTTTATCCGTCCTCGGTCATCCAGCGCGTGCATGGCATGCAGCGGGTCAGCGGGGTTGAACTGGCGTCCGTCCTGCCCGGTGGGGATGTCGGGCGTGGCCGCCATGTGGCAGCCGACCTTGTGCTGATGGCAGGCGGGTATACGCCCAGCGTGCACCTGTTCTCGCAGTCACGGGGCAAAGTGCGGTTCGACGACCGGGTGGGCGCTTATGTGCCCGGCCAGTCCGCCGAGCGCGAGCGCTCCGCCGGGGCCTGCCGGGGCATCTACCAGCTTGAGGACGTTCTGGTCGATGGCGCGCAGGCTGGCCTGCAGGCCGCCGCCAGCGCCGGTCATGCGGGTGAGGCTCCGCAATGGAGTGTTGCCGGGCAGGACAAGGCCGATGCTACGGGTTTTGCCGGGGCGCTGCCGCGCCGGGGCAAGGACCTGCACAGCATGTCCTTTGTCGATTTCCAGCATGACGTGACCGCCAAGGACATCCGCCTTGCCGTGCGTGAGGGCTTCCGCTCGATCGAGCATATCAAGCGCTACACCACCACCGGCATGGCCACGGACCAGGGCAAGCTGTCCAACGTGAACGCGCTGGGCATTGCCGCCTACGCGCTGGGTGCGCCGGTCGAACAGGTGGGGCTGACCACGTTCCGCCCGCCGTTCACGCCGGTTACATTCGGCAGCTTTGCGGGGCATGCGCGCGGCGATCTGTTCGATCCCGACCGCCGCACCTCGATCGACGCCTGGGCGCGCGAACAGGGCGCGGTGTTCGAGGACGTGTCCCTGTGGCGTCGTGCGCGCTACTTCCCCCGCAATGGGGAGGACATGGATGCCGCTGTCCGGCGCGAATGTCTGGCCATGCGGTCGGGTGTGGGTATTTTCGATGCCTCGACCCTTGGCAAGATCGAGGTCGTGGGGCCGGATGCCGCGACCTTCATGAACCGGATGTACGTCAACGCCTGGACCAAGCTGGGTGTGGGGCGCTGCCGTTACGGGCTGCTGTGCCGTGAAAACGGTTTTGTCTACGATGACGGCGTTGTGGGCCGTATCGCGGATGACCGTTTCCATGTCACCACCACCACGGGCGGCGCGTCGGGCGTGCTGGCCATGATGGAGGATTACCTCCAGACCGAATGGCCGGACCTGGATGTGTGGCTGACCTCGACCTCCGAACAGTGGTCGGTCATTGCGGTGCAGGGGCCCAAGGCGCGTGACGTTCTGGCCTCCCTCGTGGACGGGCTGGATATTTCCGCCGAAGCCATGCCCCATATGAGCGTGGTGGAAGGGACCATTCTGGGCGCTCCCATGCGTCTGTTCCGTGTCAGCTTCTCGGGCGAACTGGGTTTCGAGGTGAACGTGCCCGCGACCGAAGGCCGCCGGATCTGGGATGCCATCTGGGCAGCGGGGCAGCCTTTCGGCATGACTCCCTACGGCACCGAAACCATGCATGTGCTGCGAGCGGAAAAAGGCTACATCATCGTCGGTCAGGAAACGGACGGCACCGCCACCCCGGACGACGTGGGCTGCGGCTGGGCGATCGGCAAGGCCAAGAAGGACTTTGTGGGCAAGCGCTCGTTCAGCCTTCCGGCCCTGCAGGCGCCGGACCGGCTCCAGCTTGTCGGCCTGCTGACACAGGCCCCCGATGTGGTGCTGGAGGAAGGCGCGCAACTGGTGGCCGACCCGCAGGAGCCGGTGCCCATGCACAAGCTGGGGCATGTCACGTCGTCCTATTTCAGTGCGACACTGGGGCGTTCCATTGCGCTGGGCATGGTGTCCGGCGGCCGGGCCCGCAAGGGCCAGGTGCTTTACGTGCCGATGGAAGACAGCGTCATTCCCGTAAAGTTGGTTGATCCCGTCTTTTATGACGCGGAAGGAGTGCGTCTGAATGGCTGAAAGTACTATGGCCACGCTGGCCGGGTTCACGATGCGCGAAGGCCCCACCCTGGCCCGCTGGACGTTCCAGGGGCGTGAGGCCGCGCTGGGTGCAGCCTGCAATGCTGTCGGCTGCGCTGTGCCCGACCTGCTGCGTGCCGTGACACAGGATGGTGTCAGCGCGCTCAGGCTTGGCCCGTATGAAATCCTGTTTCTGGTCGAACCCGCGGCCCGGGCCGGGGCTGAGGCCGCCTGGGCCAAGGCTCTGGCCGGTGTTCCGTGCAGCCTGGTGGAAGTGTCCGCCCGGCAGGGTTCGCTGGTTCTGGGCGGGGACAGCCTTGCGGATATCCTGCCCTGCCTGAGCCCGCTGGACTTCGCGCTCGAGTCCTTTCCCGTTGGCATGGTCACGCGTACCCTGCTGGACAAGGCCGATGGCGTGATCTGGCGCAAGGGCGAGCAGGACTTTCATGTCGAGGTTTGGGCGTCGTTCCTGCCATATGCCGCCGCGATGCTGAAAAACGCAGCGCACGATACAGAGTTTTAAAAAACTGCCGCCCTGCCGGCAGGCGGGGCGGCCGATATGGGCAGGCAGGTCGGGAAAGGCGTGACTGCCGGTATCCGCAGGCGGCGGTGTGCTCAGTTTTTTCCAGTTCGGATAAAAAACCATGGTCAGCCTGTTTGATCTGTTCAAGATCGGTGTGGGGCCGTCTTCGTCCCATACTGTCGGTCCCATGCGTGCCGCAGGGGATTTTGCGGCCTCCCTGAAGGGGCTGGGCACTGTCGAGACATTGCGCGTCGCGCTGTATGGCTCGCTGGCGTGGACGGGCAAGGGCCACGCCACGGACCGGGCGGTGCTGCTCGGCCTGTCGGGCATGCGGCCCGACACGGTGGACCCCTCCCAGGCCGATGACTGCGTGGCACGGATTACGACCGGGCACAGGCTGAGCCTGAACGGCGTCGACATCGTGTTCGATCCGGCGCGCGATATTGTATTCGACTACGAAACACCCGCGCCCTTTCACCCCAACACCATGCAGTTCGAAGCGTGCGATGCTGGCGGGGTCGTGCTCAGCCGCCAGCGCCTCTGCTCGGTCGGGGGTGGGTTTGTCGTGCCCGAGGAACAGCTTGCCCATCAGGTCGCTCCCGAGGAGCCGCCGGTGCCGTTCGTGTTTACCTCCGGGCAGCAGTTGCTGGACCTGACGCGCCGCACCGGGCTGAGCATTGCCGAGATTGTTCTGGCCAATGAAAGCGCGTTGCGTCCCGTGGCCGAGGTGAACGCCTATATCGCGCGGATTATCGATGTGATGATGCGCGCCGTCGATCGCGGCATGGAGCAGGAAGGCGTTCTGCCCGGCCGCCTTGCGGTCAAGCGGCGCGCGCCGGGTCTGCACCGCAGGCTGGAGGCCGACCGTTTTCGCAACCTGCGGACCGCGCATGAAATCATGGACTGGGTCAGCCTGTTCGCCATTGCCGTGAACGAGGAAAACGCGGCGGGCGGTCGTCTGGTCACGGCGCCCACCAACGGGGCTGCCGGTGTCATGCCTGCCGTGCTGCGTTACTACCGCACCTTCTGCCAGGATGCGACGGCAGAGGGCGAGCGCCGTTTCATTCTGACCTCCACGGCCATTGGGGGGCTGTTCAAACGCAATGCCTCCATTTCCGGCGCGGAAGTGGGCTGTCAGGGCGAAGTCGGAGTTGCCTGTTCCATGGCGGCGGCAGGGCTGGCGGCGGCGCTGGGCGGTGGACCGGAGCAGATCGAAAACGCTGCCGAAATCGGCATGGAACACCACCTGGGCATGACCTGCGACCCGGTTGGCGGGCTGGTGCAGATTCCATGCATCGAGCGCAATGCGTTCGGGGCGGTCAAGGCGATCAACGCGGCGTCTCTGGCCATGCGCGGTGACGGGTCGCACCATGTCTCGCTCGATCAGGTGATCGCGACAATGAAGGAAACCGGAGCGGATATGAGCAGCCGCTACAAGGAAACCTCTCAAGGGGGGCTGGCGGTCTGTTTCCCTGAATGTTGATTGCGACAAAAAAGTCCGACTCAGGTAAGTTTATGTCGTAATTTCGAAAATTATGCGTCAGTGTTTGGTACACTATCAAAACAACGGCAGGCAGGTGGCAGGCCGACTGGCGAAGGTTTGAAAACATGACCGCGGATCAGGACAAATCCATAAAAACCCTTGTTGAGCAGCGTGTTCCGGGCAAGTCGCTGGACGCCGCGTTCTATACCAGCGCGGATGTTTTCCAGGTCGATATGCGTGAAATTTTCGGCAAGCACTGGATTTTCGTCGCGGTCGAGCCTGAAGTCGCCGAACCGGGTGACGCGCTCGTGGTCAATGTCGGGCCGTCCTCGGTTATTCTCGTACGCGACGACAACGGGGAAATCCGGGCTTTCCACAATGTCTGCCGCCATCGTGGTGCGCGCATGATCCCCGAAGGGGCGACCATGATCGGCAATATTGTCTGTCCCTATCATTCCTGGACCTACGGGCTGGACGGCAAGCTCAAGTTTTACGAACATATGGGCGAGACGTTCAAACCCGGCTGCAACAGCCTCAAGCCTGTCGCGCTGCGTTCGGTCGGCGGTCTGGTGTTCATCTGCCTGTCGGACAACCCGCCGACCGATATTGACGACATGGCTCGCGTCATGGAGCCGTACCTGGCCCCGCACAACCTGCGCGAAGCCCGGATCGCCCACCAGGCCGACCTGATCGAGGAGGGGAACTGGAAGCTCACCATGGAAAACAACCGCGAGTGCTATCACTGCGGTCCCAACCATCCTGAACTCACCATTCCGCTTTTTGCCTATGGTTTCGGTTTTTCACCGACCGAACTGGACGAACAGGGCAAGGCCGAAGCCCAGCGTTACACCGATCTGGTCGATGCCTCCTGCTCGCGCTGGGAGGGGGCGGGCATTCCCTCGCGCGAGGTGGATGAACTGACCGGACGCGCCACCGGGTTCCGGACCCAGCGCCTGCCGATCGACCAGAGCGGGGAGAGTTATACCATGGATACGCGCGCGGCGTGCCGCCTGCCGGTCGGTGCCGTGCAGGACAAGGCGCTGGGCGCGCTGTCGTTCTGGACACAGCCCAATTCGTGGCACCATTTCATGGGAGATCACGTCATTACCTTCACGGCCCTGCCGCTCAGCGCCAACCGCACACTGGTGCGCACGACATGGCTGGTCAACAAGGACGCGGTGGAAGGGGTCGATTACGATCTCGAACGGCTGACGGAAGTCTGGAAGGCCACCAACCAGCAGGATGCCGATCTGGTCGCCATTGCCCAGCAGGGTGCTGAAGATCCGGCCTATGAACCCGGCTTCTATTCCCCCTATACCGAAGGGCTGGTTGAGAAATTTGCTGCCTGGTACATCGAGCGGCTGAAGGACTCCCTTGCATGACGGTCAATTTTCTCGCCACGCTCGACGCCCCGGCCTGGGACCCTGAAACAGACGAGGTTCTGCACTGCCGGGACGTCATCCAGGAAACGCACGATGTCAGAACCTTTGTGTTCACCGCGCCTGAGGCCCGGCGGTTCCTGTTCCGGCCCGGCCAGTTCCTGACATTGGTGCTGCCGGTCGGTGGCGAGGAAATAAACCGCTGCTACACGGTCTCGTCCTCCCCGTCGCGGCCGTACAGTATTGCCATTACGGTCAAGCGCGTGCCCGGCGGCGTTATTTCCAACTGGCTGCACGACACCATGCGTGTGGGCATGGATGTGCGCGCGCTGGGCCCCATGGGCGATTTTTCCTGCGACCGGTCTCCTGCGCGCAAATTCCTGTTCCTGTCAGCGGGCAGCGGCATTACGCCCATGATGTCCATGTCCCGCTTCCTGCTGGACACGCAAAGCGGGCGTGACATCGCGTTCGTGCACAGTGCGCGCAGCCCGGTGGACCTGATCTTTCGCAGGGAACTGGCGGCCATGGAGCAGGCCAGCAGTCTGTTCCGCACCACCTGTCTCTGCGAAGGGGATGCGCCGTTCGAAAAATGGCCGGGTCATAAGGGGCGTTTGAACAGGGCCGTGCTGGGGCAGGCGGTGCCCGACTTCATGGAGCGTGAGGTGTATGTCTGCGGCCCCGCACCCTATATGCAGGGCGTGAAGGCCATGCTGGCCGAAGCCGGGTTCGACATGCGCCAGTACTACGAGGAAAGCTTCGATTTCGGTACCCTGCTCGAACAGGAGCCAGAGGTGGCGCAGGTCACGCAGGAGTTGGAAGACGCGGCCTATACGATCAGCTTTACCAAAAGCCGGCGCGAAATCGCCTGCCCGTCGGGCACGCCCGTGCTGTCCGCCGCGCGGGCCGCGGGCATGCGCCTGCCGGCGTCCTGCGCCAAGGGTATGTGCGGCACCTGCAAGTGCAGGCTGGTTTCGGGCGAGGTGGACATGCAGCATCAGGGGGGTATCCGCCAGCGCGAGATCGATCAGGGGTTCATTCTTCTGTGCTGCTCACGCCCGTTGAGCGACCTTGTGGTAGAGCGCTAGGGCATGGGGCGCGACCTGCATCTGGCCAGTCTCAAGCGCTTCGGCTTTCTGACGCTTGAGAACTATTCCATGATCGCTGTCAGCAATGCGGTCGAAGGCCTGCGCATGGCCAACCAGTTGGGGCAGGCCCACGCCTATACATGGGATATCCTGACACTGGACGGAGAACCCGCCCGCGCCAGCAACGGGCTTTGCCTGCATCCCACGCATATGGCGGCGGCCCAGCGGTACGATATTATTTTTGTCTGCGGCGGGTTGAATGTGCGTGCCTCCACCTCCGAGGCGCTGCGCAGTTTCCTGCGTGCGCAGGCCCGCGACAATGTCTCGCTCGGTGCGCTGTGCACGGGCACCTTTGCCCTGGCCGATGCCGGGCTGCTGCGGGGGTACCGGTGCGCCATTCATTGGGAAAACCTGTCCAGCATTCAGGAAGAATTCCCCGAGATCGATGTTTCGGGTGACATGTTCGTCATCGATCGGAACCGCCTGACCTGCACCGGCGGTTCCGTACCGCTGGATCTTGTGCTCAAGATCGTGGAAGCCCGGTTCGGCATGGCGCTGGCCCGTGCGGTGGCGGCGCAGTTCATTCTCGAACGCAACCGCACAGGCGAGGAAAGCCAGCCCGCGACAAACCTCGCCGGTATGCCGCTGGCGCTGCGCAAGGCCGTGCGAATGATCGAAACCCAGATGGATCGCCCGCTCAAGGTATCGACCCTGGCGCGGGAGCTTGGTTTTTCCACCCGCCATCTCGAACGGATCTTTCGCAGTCACACCAACACGACACCGGCGGGTTACCTTGCCGCCGCCCGGCTGGAAAAGGCACGGCGGCTGCTCCAGCAGACCTGCCTGCCTGTGACCGATGTTGCCATGGCCTGCGGCTTTACCTCCTCGGCGCATTTCAGCACGGCCTATCGCGGGCGTTATGGCTACCCCCCGCGTGACGAGCGGCGGCAGATGAGCCAGGCCGCCGCCCAGTCCTGAAGGATACAGAGAACATGACTAGCAGTGCGGACGTTCTTCTGCGTCCTTTGCGTATCAAGAACCTGGTGATCCGCAACCGGATCATGAGCACAAGCCATGCGCCGGGCTATGCCGAGGGCGGCATGCCCAAGGACCGCTACCAGCTTTACCATGCGGAAAAGGCAAAAGGCGGCATCGGGCTGACCATGTTCGGTGGGTCGTCCTCGGTCGACTGCGACAGCCCTGCCACGCCGTGGAGCCAGATTGCGGTCTCGGACGACAGCATTATTCCCTATTTCCAGCAGTTTTCGGATCGCGTGCATGCCCATGGCGGCAAGCTGATGATCCAGTTGACCCATATGGGGCGCCGTACGCGCTGGGACACGGATGCCTGGCTGCCGGTGGTGGCTCCCTCGGTCATGCGCGAACCGGCCTCGCGCTCGGTTCCCAAGGAACTGGAGATCGAGGATATCCGCCGTATTGTCCGCTCCTTCGCCGATGCGGCACGCCGCTGCAAGGAAGGCGGGCTGGACGGTCTGGAACTGTCAGGCGCGCACGGGCATCTGCTCGACCAGTTCTGGAGCCCGTCCGTCAACCACCGGACCGACGCTTACGGCGGGTCGCTCGAAAACCGCATGCGTTTCGGGATCGAGGCCTTTACCGCCGTGCGCGAAGCCGTGGGGGACGACTACGTTGTGGGTATCCGCATGTCGGGGGATGAACTGCTCAAGAACGGCGTCACCCATGAGGATGCCGTGGCCATTGCGACGGAATACGCCCGGCGCGGCCTGATCGATTTCGTCAACGTGCTGGGCGGACAGGCGCGGGACGACATGTCGCATGCCATCAGCCTGCCCAACATGTCTTTCCCCGTGGCTCCATTCCTGCATCTGGCCAGCGGAATCCGGCGTGAAGTCGAAATTCCGGTTTTTCATGCCCAGCGGATCATGGACCTGGCGACAGCCGCGCGCGCCGTGGCCGAAGGGCATGTGGACATGGTGGCCATGACACGCGCCCATATTGCCGACCCGCATATTGCCAACAAACTGGCCGCCGGGCGTGAGGACGATATCCGCCAGTGTGTGGGGGCCGGTTACTGTATCGACCGCATTTACGTGGGGGGGGATGCGCTGTGCCTGCAGAACGCGGCAACCGGGCGCGAACAGACCATGCCGCACGACGTGCCCCCCGCGCAGGTGAAGCGGGGGGTGGTGGTTGTGGGGGCCGGTGTCGCGGGGCTTGAGGCCGCGCGGGTATGCGCGCTGCGCGGGCATGACGTCACGCTGCTTGAAAAAGCCGATCGCACGGGCGGTCAGGTCAATATTGCCGCCAAAGCGGGCTGGCGCGAGGCCCTGTCGGGTATCGTGCGCTGGCTGGACGGCCAGGTGCGCAAGCTTGGCGTGGATGTGCGCCTGAATACCCAGGCCGATGCCGCCATGGTTGCAGCACTCGCGCCAGATGTCGTGGTGGTTGCCACCGGCGGCAAGGCCAATCCGGGGGAATGGCCGGGGCATGACCTGGCCTGCACCGCGCGGGACGTGCTGGAGGGCAAGGCCTCGCCCGAAGGCAGCGTGCTGCTTTACGATGAAATGGGCCAGCACAATGCGGCATCGGTGGCCGAACTTCTGGCCACGCGTGGCTGTCAGGTGGAAATGGTAACCGCCGACCGCCTGATTGCGCAGGATGTCGGCACCACGAACCAGCCAGTGCATTTGCGCGAACTGTACCGTCTTGGGGTTATTCTTTCGCCCAATCTGGAACTTTGCGAACTCTACCGCGAAGAAAACCGCGTTGTGGCCGTCCTGCGCAACACCATGACCGGCGAGGAAGAAGAGCGCCTGATCGACAGCGTGGTGGTGGAGTGCGGCAACCTGCCGCTTGAGGCGGTGTATTTCGATCTCAAGCCCAATGCAGTCAACCACGGGGTGACGGACCTGCCAGCCCTTCTGGCGGGCAGGCCCCAGCCTGGCCTGACTGAAAAGCAGGCCGGAACCTATGCGCTGTTCCGTATTGGCGACGCGGTGGCCGGGCGGAACATCCATGCCGCCATTTATGATGCCTTGCGTCTGTGCAAGGATTTTTAAGACATGACCGGATTTGCCGCAGGGCTGGTATGGCTGCTGTGCTGTGCGGCCGTGCTGGCAGTTATGCCGTATGTTGCGCGCTGGCGACAGGGGCGTCCCGCCCCCATTGACTGGCGCGCGGGACTTGTGGCCCTGCCACGCCGCTACCTGCGCGATGTGCATGATGTGGTGGAAAGGCGCCCCGGCACAGGGCGCATGCATGCGCTGACGGCGGGCGGGCTGCTGGCGGGGCTGGGCCTGGTTCTGCTGACATCGCTGCCTTTTGCGCGCGCAAGTCGGCTGCTATGGGCCGGGATTACGGTTTTTGCAGCACTTGGGTTTGTGGGCTCCGTTCTGGTGTGGCGGCGGCGCTGGCCGCGCAGGCCGTCCTGGCTGTCGGGCGGGGCGTTTTATGGCCTTGCGCCAGCACTTGCCTGCTGCACGGCGGGACTTGGCCTGCTGGCCCTGTGGTCTGCCCTGTACGGGCCGGGGCCGGAGCAGGGTGGGGCGGTGATCTGGCTGGGTCGCGCCCTGCTGGCTCTGGGCGGGGTGGGGCTTGTCTGGCTGCTGGCCGCCGGGCCGATGAAGCATGCTTTCGCGGGGTCCACATGGCTTGTGGCGCATACGCGACCCGGCCGGTTCGGCGGCGGGCGTGACACGGCGCTGCGTCCGCTCGACCTGAACGCACCCATGCTCGGCAGCGTCACTCCGTCGGATTTTTCGTGGAACGTGCTGGCCAGTTTCGATGCCTGCATTCAATGCGGCCGGTGCGAACAGGCATGCCCGGCCTTTGCCGCCGGTCAGCGGCTGAACCCCAAGGCGCTGGTGCAGGGGCTGGTGCATGCCATGGGTGGGGCGCCCGCCTACAAAGGCTCGCCCGCGCCACTGGCGTCTGCTGCCAGTGGCGCATGCGGCATGCACCACCCCATTGTCGGGGCCGATGCGTCCATTCACCCGGACACGCTCTGGGCCTGCACGACCTGCCGGGCCTGCGTGCAGGAATGCCCGATGATGATCGAGCATGTGGACGCCATAGTGGACATGCGCCGGGGGCAGGCGCTCATGCATGGGGCCGTGCGCCCGGGTGCGGCCAGAGCGCTGCGCACCCTGCGCGACACCGGCAATCTGGCGGGCCGTCCCCCCGCCGAACGGGCGGATGCTCTGGCCATGCTGGACGTGCCCGTGCTGGCGGAAGGGGGGGAGACGGATATCCTGCTCTGGTTGGGGGATGGCGCGTTCGAGCGGCGCTATGGCCAGAGCCTGCAGGCCCTGGTGAAACTGATGCAGCGTGCGGGCCTGCGCTTCGCCATTCTGGGCGAGGCTGAAACCGATTGCGGGGATCTGGCCCGCCGCCTGGGGGACGAAGCCACGTTTCAGGCTCTCGCCCATGATGTTATTGCAACACTGGCCGTCCGTCGTTTCAGCCGTATTGTCACGGCGGACCCGCATGCCTTTCATGCACTTGCCAACGAATATCCGGCATTGGGCGGTGCATGGCAGGTGCAGCACCATACAGCCCTGCTGGACGAACTGGTGGACGCGGGGCGTCTGAAACTCAGCCCGCAGGCGACGGGCACGGTGGCCTGGCACGATCCGTGTTATCTGGCCCGCTATAACGGTCAGGTGGATGCGCCGCGTCGCCTGCTCAGGGCGGCATGCCAGAACGTGGTGGAAATGGAACGCCACGGTCTGCGCGCCATGTGCTGCGGTGGCGGTGGCGGGAACCCGGTCAGCGATGTGGATGCGCAGGAGCGTATTCCCGACCTGCGCATGGCTCAGGCACGGCAGGTGGGCGCGCAGATGGTGGCGGTCGGCTGTCCCGGCTGCACGGCCATGCTCGAAGGTGTGGTGGGTGACAGGCCCGAGGTGCGCGACATTGCCGAACTGGTGCTGGATGCGGTGGTGGCGTCATGACCCAGCGCGTTCGCAGGAACCCGTTTGAAGATCGTGCCCGCCGGCGTGTGGCTGGGGGAGAGCGCCCGCGCTTCGTGCTCCGGCCCATGCCTGCCGAGGCCGGAGTACAGCGGCGCAGGAACCCGCGTGCCGAACGGGCGCTGATTACGGTTGCGGGGCAGGGCGGACGCCCCCGCCTTGTGCGTAGCGGGCACGCTGGAATAGCCACAGCCAGAGTGGCGACACATGCGCCAAAACGTATCAGGGTTGAAACCCCTGCCATGCTGGTGCTGGCGATCCCCGATCTGGCGGATGGACGGCTGTCGCGGTTCGACCGGCAGATTCTGGGTGCGGCCCGTCTGGTCGCCGATAGCGCGCAGGGGGCTGTGTGCGTGCTGTGTCCGCCGGGTCTGGACGAACAGGGGCAGGCCATGCTGGGCGATGCGGGGGCTGACAGGCTGTGTGTGCTGTCCGCCGGGCGCGATGACCCCGAACGCTTTGCCGCCGAGAGTGTCGCGTGGCTGCAAAACAGCGGGGCGGCTCATCTGCTTCTGCCCGAAAGCCCCGACGGTGCCGATCTGGCCCGCCGTGTGGTGGCCGAGGGTGGTTTTGATTTTATGGGCGGAATCCAGGCGTTTTCGCCCCGCACCGTGGTGGCTCCCTGCCGCGGCCTGCGCCGCGAACGGGTGCTGAAAACCCTGCCCACTGTCATGACGCTGGAGGAGGACCGGGCTCCGGTCTATGTGGGGCTTGGGCATGATATCTGCCGGGTCGACCATGTGCCGGCCAGCGGGGCTGCGGGGCGTGTCAGGCTGGGGGTCGCCATTGCAGGCGATCCGGCCAGCCTGCCACTGGCGGAGGCCCCCTTTGTGGCGGCGGCAGGCAATGGTGTTACCGACTTTGCAGCCTTTGCCGCCATGGTGCGCGCCCTGGGGGCCACACCGGGGGCCAGCCGCGTGGTGTGCGACGCAGGGTTGATGCCGCGCGCCACACAGGTGGGTGCCTCCGGCACGGTGCTGGACGCCACATGCTACCTGGCCATGGGTATTTCGGGGGCGCCGCAGCATTTGCAGGGCATTGGGCGGGTGGAGCATATTGTCGCGGTCAATACCGACCTGCATGCCGCCATGATCGGCCGCGCGGGGCTGGCCATTATTGCCGATGCGCAGGATGTCATGCCCGCTCTGACAGCCCTGCTGAACCAGACAAGGGGGAACGCATGACGGTCGCGGTCGCTCTTTCCGCCGGGGTGGACCCGGTTTCGGGCCGGGCAGCGCCTGTCCCGTCCGAACTTCATGCAATCGGTCTGGCCCGGCAGACTGGCCAGAGCGTTATCGGCGTGCATGTGACACTGCGGGCCGGGGCGGATACGGCAATCCTGCGGGACTATGCAGCTTATGGGCTGGACCGGATTGTCGTGCTGGACGGGGCGGATGTCAGCGGCACGCTATCTGTCTGGCTGCGTGCCCAGCCCGATATCGCCATGCTGTTGACCGGGCATAAGGCCAGCGGCGGGCAGGATAGCGGGCTTGTGCCTTTTCTTGTCGCGCGCAGGCTTGGCTGGGCCATGGTGTCCGATGTCGCGCAGGTTGTCGGGGCCGGGACGGAAAACGGCACGCTGGACATTCTTCAGGCCCGCCCGCGTGGCGTGCGCAGGCCGGTCAGCCTGCCCATGCCCTGTGTGCTGGCAGCCAGTGCCCGCACCGGGCCGGTGCCCGATGCGATTTATGCCAGGGCGCGGGCGGCCGAGATCGTGCGCGAACAGGTGGCCAGCAATCCCGCGCAGGAGCCTGAAACGGCAGGAGAAGAACGCCCATGGCGTGCCCGGCCCAAACTGCTGTCGGGACAGTCCGGGTCTGCGGCGGGGGGGGCTGCCGCTGGGGGAGCGGGCAAGGTTCTTGTCGCACCGCCCGCGGCGGAGGCAGCCCGTGAAATCGTTGAATATCTGCGTTCTGTGGGGCTCGATGTATAAAGTGGGGAGAGCCTTGCCAGTGCCAGCGGCAGGTCTTGTTCCGCAGGCAGGATGTTCCCGATTGTTCCTGAAAATAAACGTCGCGTTGCCGTAACAGCCCGGTTGCCCGCATGCGCTATGACGGGTGTGAGAATGTTTTGAAACAGAGTGTTTTCCCCTTTGAGGAGTACGGACGTTGGATATGCCGGTAGACGTGGCCCACACCGATCTGGAGCTTTTTTTTCGCGCGCCTGTTTCCCAGACGGACCCGGAA
>NZ_JBDOBQ010000009.1:0-121756 GCF_047723915.1 Acetobacter sp.
GCATCGCCTTCACACGGCGGGGGTCACAGGTTCAATCCCTGTCGCACCCACCACGATAAAGCGCAGATTTATGCGGTTTTTACGTGGTTTCCGGTCTGATACAAAAATCTATTATAATTTAAATCGGTGCATGTTGGATTGCGGCAATCTTCAGGACCGCGTGCTAAATCCGGGCCTATCCTCTAGAGGCCTCCCCCTGCCCGCTCCCCCAAACTGCACTCCTGTGATGCCGCAAAGGCGCTGGTGGATTGTAAGATTTTACACAACACCTTAGAGGTTGGACATCCCCAGCGTCTCATAAGCCGATACCAAAGACCGACGCGCAGAACACAGCCCCAGCTCCTTTAGCAGCGGGCCAAGAATTGGCTGGTGTCCGCAACCTCGCTTAGCCGCTTTTAGCCATAGCTTTTTTCTGTGCCGGGCGCGTCCGCAAGACCAGAGCCAGACCAAACAGAACCACGCAGCACCCGGTAATTTCCTGGCCCGACATTTTCTCTCCCAGCGCCAGCCAGGCCATAATTCCGGCAAGGATTGGGGTCGCCATACCGACAGCCTGATGAACGAACGGACTGACTTTGAGCGAGGCCTTCGTATTCAGGCTTGTCGGAAGATAGGTCGAGACAAATGCCAGCAGAACTGCGGCAGTCATATTCTGATATGTGAGCATTGAGGCATGATATGCGACGACCATATGGGGCGTGGTCAGAATAAGCCCGTAAACAAATGTTCCAGTGTTTATGAGCGATCCCTCTATGGCGTGACCCTTCGCCCCTTTTTCCCATATCAGAATGGAAAAAACACCGCGAATACAGGCCGAGGAGAGCGCAAGGATCAACCCGATCAGAAAGTGAGTGCCCACACCTCCGCTGTGCCCGTTGCCGCTCCAGAGAAAGAGGGTAATACCGCCACCGATCAGGCCAAAGCTGACAATTTCATGGATGCGGACGGTTCTATATCTGCAAATATTGAAAACAATGGGCACCGCAGGCGAAAGGGAAACCAGCAATGTCGCAATGGCTATGGGAATATACATGAAAGATAATGTCGCGCAGATATAGTAGCCTGACATTAAAAGAGACGGAAAAATAATGATTTCCCGGCTGACGGCTGCAATAAATTTTTTAAGATAAAAAACCGAGAACAGCGAGCAGAAGAAAAACCGTAGCCAGACAATATCGATACCGGCAATGCCGTGAATACCCCGGATAAAAATCCCGGTCGTTGCCCAGAACAATGCGCATCCAAAACTCATGACAACATAGCGCATTGATTTCATCGGGCACTCTTTTGGCAATACAATCGTTGCGTATCTGTATCAAAAGAGTGGGTCACACGCCAGCCTGCGGTTTACAGCCTGCACGGCATTTCCTGTCATCCTAAAAGGGTGAGCGGTATTTTATCCACAGAATCTGCGGATGGCTTGGGGGATAACGCTGTGGATGGAAATTTCAAACCGGGAACAGGGCAGCTCCGGCGGGAGGACGTGTAACTTCCTGCCCGGCAGACTGCCCTGCAATACCGTTTTCAGGCCAGAGCGGTTGGCTCCGGGTTAAGACGATAACCGCCCCCTTCTGTCACCAGCAGCGACGCATGTGCGGGGTCGGGCTCGATCTTCTGGCGCAGTCGGTAGATATGCGTCTCGAGCGTGTGGGTGGTGACGGCAGCGTTATAGCCCCAGACTTCGTTCAGCAGCACCTGACGCGGCACGGGGCGGGTGCCCGCACGGTACAGGAACTTCAGAATGGCGGTTTCCTTCTCCGTCAGCCTGATACGCCTGTTCCTGGCGGGTTCCTGCAAAAGCTTTGCCGACGGGCGGAATGTATATGGCCCGATGGAGAATACCGCATCCTCGCTGTTTTCAAACAGACGAAGCTGGGCGCGCAGGCGGGCCAGCAGTTCGGCGATCCGGAACGGTTTGGCGACGTAATCGTTCGCCCCGGCATCCAGCCCCCGGACAATATCCGCCTCATCGTCCGAACCGGTCAGCATGATAACCGGCATGCGCAGGCCAGCCTTGCGCAGTTCGGCGCAAAAATCCCGACCGTCACCGTCAGGCAATGTCACGTCCAGAAGAATGGCGTCACACCGCGTATCGGGGCTTTTCATTTTTTCCCGGGCTTCTGCCAGGGTTGCGGCTTCCATCACCTGAAATTCACTTTCAAGCTGAAGCTGCTCCGCCAATGTCTTGCGGATTACCTGATCATCATCAACAACCAAAATAGGGCGCGCACCCGTCATGGGGTCCATCTCCTTGTGTCAGCCATAATAAGCGGCCGCCTGACCTGTTAGGCTTACCATGCCACGAATCGCCTCGGCTCCAATAGGGCCGCATGATACGTCATCAACACGAGAAAGCCATAAACAGGGGCAAGATTAATGATGATGATACATGTCTGCTGCTCCGCCAACAGTGATAGCGACGCACAACTGCATTGCGGACACAAAATCATGAGGGCGGTAATCGGCCGCAACGGCGTCAGCGCGGCCAAGCGGGAGGGTGATCTGTGCACGCCGCTCGGCACTTTTCCGCTGAAATGCGTGTATTACCGGGCAGACCGCGTGGCAAGGCCGCGCACGACACTGCCAGTTATTCCCCTCTCGCCGCAGGATGGATGGTGCGACGACCCCGCGAGCACCGACTATAACCGCCACGTGACCTTGCCACATCCCGCACGCCATGAGCAGTTGTGGCGGGATGACCATGTTTATGACCTTGTCGTGATCGTGGGTTACAACGACGCACCGGCGCGGCCGGGTGCCGGTTCGGCCATTTTCATGCATCTGCAACGGCCGGACGGTTCACCGACCGAGGGCTGTGTGGCCCTGACCGAACAGGATCTCAGGTCGGTGCTGGCCGAGGGTGCTACCACAATGGCCATCCACCCGCCCGGTGTATCACCCTAAGCCGGACCGCAGACCTGTTCCGGGGCTGGAGCCCTTCTCATGCCTTGCTGCTGCTTTGTCTTACAACGCGCCGTGTAACGCTCAGACAGGCGCCGCAGGCGGCAAAAGCCACCCCCAGTTCAAGACAGGCCGTCGCTCCATGACTGCCCCCCATGAGACCGAATATCAAAGCCACAAGGGCAGACCCGAGCGACCACCCCGTGGTGCGCGCCACGGCCAGCATGCCCGATGCGGCGCCACTGCGCGTGGATGGCCCGGATGTCATGACAGTCAGGTTATTGGGGGTCTGGTAAAATCCAAAACCAATACCGCATATGGCCATACGCCAGATAACATCGGGTATCGTGGGATTGACGGGCATGATGCTGAGCAGCAGCAGCCCGAAGGCCAGAGTCGCAAGTCCCAGACTGCTGAGCAGTGCCGCAGGATAACGCGCGGCCAGTCTGCCCGCCAGCGGCGCAGCAAACGCCACAAAGACCGGCCAGGGCGTAACCAGCAGACCGGTCATGACCGTTGATTGGTGCATGACCGTCTGAAACAGGAACGGCAACGCCACATAGGCCAGAATCTGGGCGGTGTAAGCACAGATCGAGGTCAGGATGGAAAGCGAAAACAGCGGAATGGCAAGCAGGTCGAGGGGCAGCATGGGCGTCTTGCGTCGCCGCTGCTGCCGGTAGAACGCAACCGAACTTGCGCCGCCCACACCCAGTTCGACAAGGCCCAAAGCCGTGTTGCCCTGCCCCAAAGCCCCCACGCCCAGCACCCCGGCCCCGAACACTCCGGCATTCAGCAATGTGCCCCGCCAGTCAAACAGGCCTCCGTCCTGTGGGGCCGAACTGGCGTCGAAAGCAGCGCCATGCGGTGCCACACGCAAAAAAAGCGGCACGGCAATCAGTCCGATTGGGACATTGATCAGAAACAGCCACGGCCATGGTGCCACCGCCAGCACCAATGCCGCCAGCGTCGGCCCGACAGCCGCCGAAATGGCGACCGCCAACGCAATAATGGCGTAAGAACTGTGCAGCATGGAGCGCGGATAGATCGCCCGCACCAGAGCCCCGCTCAAAGCAGCCATACAGGCCCCACCCAGGCCCTGCACCACACGCCCCACGATAAGCCAGCCAATGGAGCCGGACAGCGCGCAGGCCAGTGACGCCACGGTAAAAAGAGCCAGACCAAAGGCGTAAACCCGGCGGAGCCCCAACATTTCGCTGAACGCTGCGGCGGGCAGCAGACTGACGGCCACCGCCACCTGGTAGCCGTTCACGATCCAGACCGTCAGCATGTCGCTGCACTGCATGGCGTGGGCAATTGTGGGAAGCGCTATATTGGCAATGGCCCCGTCCAAGCCCGCCAGGACTATGCCCAGCACGGCACATAGCATGACCAGGCGCCGCCGTACGAGGGAGAGAGGTTGCGCGTCTAGCGGGTCCATACATATTCCGTAAACTTGGGTTCGGGCATGCCTGTTATCTGCCTTACAGAACCTGCCCGCATTGCCTGCGTCACAACTCCGCGACTTTTACGGGAGCCGTGCGGCACCCTTCAGGCTTCTGGTACGATCCGCTCCATGACGGCTGCAAAAAATCCATCCGTGCCATGGCGGGCCGGTGTCAGGCTGATCATACTTTCCTGCCGCAGGGCAGCGGGCATTGCATCGGATTCCGAGGCTACAAGCCTGAAATCCGGATGTTCCGCCAGAAACCGGCTGACCTGATCGGCATTTTCGGCTTTCAGCAGGGAGCAGGTTGCATAAATCAAGCGCCCGCCCGGGCGCACCAGCGCCGCTGCCGTTGCCAGAATGACCGCCTGTTTTACAAGCAGCTCTTCCAGATCGATCTGGGTGGTGCGAACGCGCGCATCGGGGTTGCGGCGCCATGTACCCGTACCGCTGCACGGTGCATCGACCAGAACGCGGTCGAACGAACCCGCGCGGCGCTTTGCCCATTTGTCGCCGGTGCTCAGCAGGTGTCGTTCCACATTATGGACACCGGCCCGCCGCAGGCGCTTGACCGCCCCTTCAAGCCGGGGTTCCGACACATCGCAGGCCACGACATGGCCGCGATTTTCCATCATCATGGCCATGGCCAGGGTTTTTCCGCCTGCCCCGGCGCAGTAATCCAGCACCCGCATGTTGGGCCCTGCCCCGGTCATGGCCGCCACCAGCTGACTGCCTTCGTCCTGGATTTCCACCCGACCGTCCTTGAAAGGCACGGTGCCCATGATCGGCAGGCGCTCTTCCAGCCGCAGCCCCCACGGAGACAGGGACATATTTTCGGCATGAAAACCCTCGCGCGCCAGGGCGGATTGAACCTCCGGTCTGGTGGCACGCAGGATATTCACCCGCAAATCCAGCGGCGCAGGAGTGGACATGGCCTGTAGCTCCTCCTCCAGACTGTCACCGAATGTTTCCTCAAGACGGGGCAGCAGCCAGTCGGGCACTTCCAGCCTTACGGCCCTGGGCATGGCCGGATCGTCCAGGGTCTTGCCCACCATTGCACTCAACGCCGCGTGTTCGCGCCCGATCAGCGCACCGGCGGCAAAACGCCCTTCCGCGTACATGGCGGCCAGGTTGGTGATGGGGGTTCCATCAAACACAAGGCGGGCACCGGCCAGCATACGGGGGGTAGCTTTAAGGCCCTGCTGTTCGATCCACCATGTCAGGCGCCGCCAGCCGCGCATGACATCCCACACCAGGCTGGAAATGGCACGCCTGTCACCACCCCCGACATAGCGCCTTTCGCGGAAAAAATTATTGGCGATGGCATCTGCCGGTTTGCGCGGCGCGGCTTTCATGGCTGCCAGAAGGTCGATCCCGGCGGCAAGCCTGGCGGTAGGGGTCATAGGTTCGTATCAGTCCTGGCGGTAATTGGGGGCTTCACGCGTGATGGACACGTCATGCACGTGGCTTTCGCGCAGACCGGCCCCCGTAATACGGCGGAAACGCGCACGGGTCTGCAGATCTTCGATTTCGCGCGACCCGGTGTAGCCCATGCCAGCCTTCAGCCCACCCACGAGCTGATGGATAACGGCTGCCATGCTGCCCTTGTAGGGCACGCGACCTTCGATGCCTTCGGGCACCAGCTTGAGCGTGTCCTTGACCTCCTGCTGGAAATAGCGGTCGGCCGACCCGCGCGCCATGGCGCCAAGGCTGCCCATGCCACGGTAGGATTTATAGGACCGCCCCTGGTACAGGAACACTTCGCCCGGCGCTTCTTCCGTTCCGGCAAGCAGGGAACCGATCATGACGACATCCGCCCCTGCGCCAATCGCCTTGACGATATCGCCCGATGTACGGATGCCGCCATCAGCCACGCAGGGAATGCCAAGATCGCGGCAGGCCTGCGCGGTTTCCAGCACGGCGGAGAACTGCGGCACGCCAACACCCGCGACAATCCGCGTCGTGCAGATGGAACCCGGCCCGATGCCGATTTTGACGCAATCCGCGCCAGCCTGGGCAAGGGCCTGCGCCGCCTCGGGGGTCGCAACATTGCCCGCCACGATCTGGATGGCCGGGTCGAACGCCTTCAGGCGTTGCACTGCGGCCAGAACCCCGGCGGAATGGCCATGCGCGGTGTCGACCACCAGCACATCCACCCCGGCTTCGATCAGCAGTTTGGCACGGCTGAACCCGTCCTCACCCACGCCGGTGGCGGCGGCGCAGCGCAGGCGGCCCATGGCGTCCTTGATGGCCAGCGGGTGTGCGACAGCCTTGTCCATATCCTTGACGGTAATAATGCCGACGCAACGGCCTTCATCATCCACCACAAGCAGTTTTTCGATCCGGTGCTTGTGCAGAAGCTGGCGGGCGGTATCGGCATCGACCCCGTTCGTGACCGTTACCAGCCGGTCACGCGTCATCAGTTCGGACACGCGCTGGTTGTTGTCCACGGCAAAACGCACATCGCGGTTGGTGAGAATACCCACCAGTTTCTGCGTGCCCGGTTCCACCACCGGCAGGCCGCTTATACCGTGGCGGTTCATGATATGGCGGACCTCAGCCAGGGTCTGGTCCGGCCCCACGGTCACGGGGTTGACCACCATGCCCGATTCAAAGCGCTTGACGCGGCGGACGTGTTCGGCCTGCTCCTCGGGGGAGAGATTTTTGTGGATGACCCCAAGCCCGCCCTGCTGGGCCATGGCAATGGCCATCTGCTCTTCCGTCACGGTATCCATGGCGGCGGATACAAGCGGAATGTTCAGTTCGATGGAGCGGGTCAGGCGTGTGCGCACTGTCGTCTGGCTTGGCACGACATCGGACGCGGCCGGCACGACCAGAACATCGTCGAACGCCAGAGCTTCTGTAACACGGCTGTACGGAGAGGAAGTCATGCAGCGGGCACCCTTGATGAGAGACAACAAGGCGGGTCTACCCGGTAGCAAGAACACTGCCGCAGGTCACCCGACCATTGGCGCTTCCTCATATGAGGTTGCAGCCCCGAACGCAAGTGCTGCTTCGGGTTTTTATCGTTTTCTCCGCCCCCGGGCCTCGAACCAGGGGATCATCCGCGCCAGTGCGTCGACAATCCGGTCCGTGGATGCGGCAAAGCTGAAACGGATGAAATGCCCACCCTCCACGGGGTCGAAATCAAGGCCCGGTGCCGTCGCCACCCCGGTATCGAGCAGGAGGTCCCGGCAGAACCCGAGACTGTCATCGGTCAGGTGCCCGATATCGGCATAGATGTAGAACGCGCCATCGGGAGGTGCGATATGGCTCAGTCCAAGCTTTGGAAGCGCCTGAAGGAAGATGTCGCGATTCCGGGCATAAGTGGCCAGATGCGCCTGTAATTCGTCCTGGCAGTCGAACGCCGCCAACGCCGCGTGCTGGCTCAGTGCCGACGGCGGCAGGAACATATTGCCCATGCGTGCCCGTGCCGCCTCAACCCGTCGCTGCGGAACCACCAGCCACCCCAGACGCCAGGGAGCCATCGAATAATATTTGGAAAAACTGTTGATGACGATTGCATCCGGATCATATTCCAAAATGCAATGAGCGGGCTCGCCATATGTCAGGCCATGATAGATCTCGTCCGAGAGCAGCGTTACGCCCCGTTCACGGCAGACCCGGGCGATATCCTGCAGATCCTGCCCCGACAGGACCGTACCCGTCGGGTTGGCAGGACTTGCCACCAGCACTCCCGCTGGCGCGGGGTCGAGGGCCTTTATGCGCGCGGCCGAAAGCTGGAACCGCTCCGCAGCGCCGCAGGCCAGTTCAATCGGTTCGATATGCAGGGCACGCAATGTGTTGCGGTAGGCAACATAGCCCGGTCGGGCAAGAGCCACGCGGGCACCTGGTCCAAAGCAGCTTGAAAACGCAAGAACCAGAGCCGCCGACGCACCGCAGGTGAGCACGATACGCCCGGGCGAGACACGGACCCCGTACGTGGCCGCATAATGCGCGGCAATCCGCTCTTTCAGGGGCTCGCTTTCCCAGTAGCCCATGGGATCGGTGTCCAGCACATGGTGGGCGCGGGCAATGGCCCCTTTTGGAGCCGGGGTCGAAGGCTGGCCGAATTCCAGATGAATGACAGCGTGCCCCTCCTGCTCAAGACGGTGAGCAAGAGCGCCAATGGACAGGGCATGGAACGAGTCGATAGCAGGAACGGTCATGGAGGAACCACATCGTGAAAAACGTGCTTCCTTCTACAGCCCGCACCGTATGCAAACCAGACGCCCGGACCGGTTTTTTGCCCGGCCCGTGCGCAGCAGCAATGCTCAGAGCGTGTTTGCAGAGTCGGGGAATACGGGCGCCGCACGCCGGGCAACGTCACGCGCCAGCGGCTTCCTGCGGCTCGCAAGCAGTTTGGCCGGGTGTTCGCCCGACTGGTCGAGCACCTGCAACAACGTCGCGCGCCACCGCTCCCTGACGGCGTCGCGCCAGTTCGGCAGCGCGGTGGGGAGTGAAAAGGCCTGCGGCTGACGGCTCTCGGGCTGGACGCTCATGTCCGTTACCTCTCCTTGTTGTAGGCAGGCGCACTCTAGCGAAAAAATCCGCAGCCCGGCGTTATGGTTTTATGAAAGCACGCCCGAACCTGATCCAGGTCGGGGCAAGGCAGCGTTTTTCGTGTTTGAGTGCGACGAAAATGCGCGGCATAAGCACTTATATGACCCGCATACGCCCCCTGGTTTTTCTACAGCCCCGGTTTCTGGCCCCCCTGTTTCTCGCAGCTCTGTTTCTTGCCACCGCTCAGGCAGACGGGTCGGCCCGCGCGCAGGCAGCACCGGGCCCGGCCACGACGCAGGACGCCAGACATATGGGTGGCACATTACGTGTTCTTGCGGGCTCCGCCACCGGCACGCTGGACCCCCAGGTGGCGTATCTGGCTTTGACCAAATCGCTGGAAACCCCGGTTTACGACACGCTGCTGACATACCCGAAATTTTCCGGCCCAAACGCACAGCCCGTGATCGCCAACCTGGCCGAGGCCGTGCCAACGCCCGAGGACGGGGGCCTGACATACCGCCTGACGTTGCGCGCGGGGCTGCATTTTTCCGACGGGCGCCCGGTGGGGGTCGAAGACGTTGCGGCGTCCTTCCGGCGCATGTTCAAGGTCGGCAGCCCGACAGCGGGACCTTATTACAGCAGGATTATCGGTGCCGATCTCTGCCTGAAAAAACCCGAAACCTGCACGCTGCAAGGCGGCGTTGTAACCGACCCTGCCACACGCGGCATTACGTTCCACCTGCGCCGCCCCGACCCGGAGTTTCTGGATCATCTGGCATGGATCCATAGCGTTATCCTGCCAGCCGACAGCCCCACCCACGATACCGGAGACACACCGCCACCCGGCACGGGTCCCTACCGTATCACGCATTTCGACGCGACGACCGGCATGCTGCTTGAACGCAATGCCTATTTTCAGGAATGGTCGCGCGACGCACAGCCCGCAGGCTACGCGGACCGGATCGAAATCACGTTCGGGCTTGATTCGGAATCCGAGGTGTCTGCCGTCGAAAGCGGCCAGGCAGACTGGATGTATGACAATGTACCGCTCGATCGCCTGGGCGAGGTTGGCAGCCGCTATACGGGACAGGTGCATATCTACCGGCTGCTGCTGTATTATTTTGCCATGCTGAATGTGAACGAGCCGCCATTTACGTCGCTTAAGGTGCGCCAGGCCCTGAACTACGCGGTCAACCGGCATGCAATGGCCATATATGGCGGCGGTCCCGCCATATCAGCCCCGCTCTGCCAGCTTCTGCCCGAGGGCACGCCGGGGTATGAGCAGTTCTGTTTTTACACCAGAGGCGCGTCCCCCCAGCACCCGGCTGTAGCATGGGAAAAGCCCGACATGGAGCGGGCCCGCCAACTGGTGCGCGAAAGTGGCACTGCTGGCGCCAAGGTGGTTCTTGTCGTGCCTTCCGACAGGCGATCGGGCACGGTGGCGGAAGAACTGCGTGGAACGCTTGAAGCCCTGGGTTACAGGGCGTCGGTACATTTTATCAGTTCCGCCATCCATTTCACGTTCGTGCAGAACACCAACAACCATGTGCAGATCTCGCTCGGTGGCTGGAACGCCGATTATCCGTCGGCCTCCAGCTTCCTCAGCACGCTTTTTTCCTGCGACAGCTTTCATCCCGGCTCCGATAATTCCCCCAACATGGCCGGGTTCTGCAACCGTGATATCGAGGAGCTGATGAACCGCGCCTCCGACCTGTCCCTTACCGATCGTGCAGCGGGCGAGCATGCCTGGGCACAGGTCGATCGCGCCTTGATGGAACAGGCGCCTGCCGTTCCCCTGGTTCAGACGCGGCGGGTGGTGCTGTTGTCAAAACGCGTGCGCAACGTCATCGTAACGCTGAACGACGAAATCCTGCTCTCACAGCTTCAGGTCCAATGAACGTATCCTCCGCGCAATCGGGCATGCATGCCTCACCCGGTCCCTGGCGGGCTGCCCTGCGCAGCCTGGGCCGGAACCCCTCGGCCATGACGGCCCTGGCAGCGCTGGTGCTCATAACCCTGGCCTGCCTGCTGGCCCCGTTTTACGCGCATACCGTCGCACGCACCGACCCGTTCGTGTCCAACGTGGCAGGCACTGTGGTACTGGGTGGGCAGGACGTCGATATCATGCAGCCCAACGACAACCCGCTGCATCTGGGGCTGAGCCCCATCGGGCCGACATGGCAGCGCACCTACCTTCTGGGCGCGGACAGCCAGGGACGCGATATTGCGGCACGTCTGCTCTATGGGGGGCGCAATTCGCTGCTTATCTCGTCATGTGCCACGGTGCTGTGCCTGATCGTTGCCGCCATGGTCGGGATTATCGCCGGGTTCATGGGCGGGCTGGTCGATACCGTCCTTTCGCGCATGATGGACATCATGTGGGCAGTACCTGTCTATCTGTTCGCGATCTCGCTCTCGATCATGACCGTCAATTCCGGGCTGCGGATCGGCCCGTTCATGATCGAGGCCAATAACCTGCTCATTCCCATTACCATTATCGCGCTGGTTTACGTGCCTTACGCCGCACGGCCCATACGCGGGCGTGTCATTACCCTGCGGCAGGCTGAGTTTGTCACCGCGGCACGCGGCCTTGGCGTGCCGCGGTGGCGCATTATCGTGTTCGACATCCTGCCCAACATCACCACCACGCTGGTAGTACTGGGCCCGCTTATCATGGCCATGGCCCTGCTGGCAGAAAGCGCGCTGTCGTTCCTGTCCATAGGGGTGCAGGCCCCCGCCGCGTCGTGGGGCACCATCATCCAGGACGGTGAAGGGCTGATCTATACCCGCCCCATGGCCTCCATAGCGCCCGGCCTTGCCATAGTGGCCGTCGTGCTTGCGCTGAACATTCTGGGGGACGGCCTCCGCGACGCGCTGGATGTGCGCGAGACCAGCCGCCGTGACGCAGGATAGAACCCGGCCATGCTGACATCGCTCCTGCAACGACTGGGCCAGACGCTGTTCGTGCTTTTTGGCATTTCGGTGCTGGTTTTCGCCGTTTTCTTCGCAACCCCGGGGGCCGACCCCACAGCACGGATCGCCGGGCGTAACGCAGCCCCGCAGACGATTGAAAAAGTACGCCGGGAATACGGGTTCGACCGCCCCATAACCGTGCAATACGCGATCATGATGAAAAAGCTCTTCATCACCCGCGACCTCGCGTCCTACGCCAACCGGGGCGAACTGGTGGTGCCCGAGATCATCAAGGCTGCTCCCGTTACGGCCTCGCTCGTCTGTGGGGCCGCCATGATCTGGGTTGTGGCGTCTATCGGCATGGGTGTGCTGGCCGCCGCCATGAAGGATAGCTGGGTCGACCGCTCGGTGATGATGCTGGGACTTGTGGGCATTTCGATCCCCGTTTTCTGGCTGGGGCAGGTCGCGAACATGATCACCCAGAACCGCTACCACGACACCTGGCTTTTTTCCTGGGTGCCGGGCCTTGGCTATATTCCCTTTACGGAAAGCCCGTTCGGCTGGTTCAAGGCGCTGGTTATTCCGTGGTTTGCGCTGGCGGTCATGTTTGTGGGCATTTACAGCCGTGTCCTGCGCGCCGACCTTGTCGCCCTGAGCGAGGAAGACTTCATGCGCACGGCCCGCGCCAAGGGGCTTTCTCCTACCCGTATTCTCCTGCGCCATGGGCTGCGAACCGCCATGATCACGTTCGTATCCCTGTTCGGCATGGATTTCGCGCAGCTTGTCGGGGGTGGGGCGTTACTGAGCGAGGTCGTGTTCGGCCTGCCCGGTGTAGGCCGCCTGACCTATCAGGCGCTCAACAACATGGACCTGCCCCTTATCATGGCGACAGTCATGTATTCCGCGGTCTTTGTCGTGATCGCCAACGCACTGGTGGACATACTCTATATCGTGCTCGACCCCCGAACACGCGACACGCGCTGAGTGTTCTGGCCGGTCCATACCACGCAGTGCGGGGTCAGTACCCTTTTTTCTGCGCGTCCCTTATGACGTCATGGATAAAGGCAAGCTTGGCCCGCACGCCCACGGTCAGTACAAACGGATAGAAATCCGACAGGCCCATGGACCGGTTCAGGCCGTTGACCACATAGGTCAACGGCACCCATGCGTTGATGATATCGTCGAACGACATCTGGGTGCAGGGATCGCCATGCTGTGCCGCCAGGGCCTCACCGTGCAGGGCGGGGCCAACACTCAGATCATATGCGAGCGCCGTCTCCAGCGTCGAGACGATATGAAAATAATGGGCCCAGGTTTCGGCAAAGTCTTCCCATGGGTGGGACGTCGCATACAGGCTGACAAAACCGTCACGCCAGTTCTCTGACGACGCGCGGCCGTAATGGCTTGTCAGCGCGGACTGATAATCCTGCCTTTCATCCCCGAAAACCGCCCGGCATGCCTCCAGCCTGCCGCCGTCGCGGATAAGCACGTTCCAGTAGTAATGACCTATTTCGTGCCGGAAATGCCCCAGCAGGGTGCGATAATATTCGCCAAGCTCCACCCGCATGCTTTCGCGGTAGGCATCGTCCGCCTCACGCGTGGCGATGGTGATGATCCCTTCGCTATGACCGGTCATGACAGGGGGGGAACCATCCGCCGGATCGTCCAGGAAATCGAACGCCAGACCATGCAGGGGGTCTTCACGCCGGGTGCGCACAGGCAGATTCAGGCGCAGGATGGTGTAGCAGAGCCGGTGTTTGGCGACCTCAAGCTTGCGCCACCGCTCCAGGTTGCCCGGTATGTCGAGATTGGGGATCACCCGGTTGAACTGGCAGGCAAAGCAGAAGCCACCGGCCGGTGAATGATCGGGAATCAGCCAGTTGCAGACATCGTAGGCGTTATTGGCGCAAAAACGGCGCGGACGGTCCTGGGCAAGTGGGGCCAGTGGCCGCCATGATCCATCGCCTATGGCGACAAGGGCCGACATGTCGACACATTCGGGCAGAAAACCCAGAATGGAGCCGCATTGCTCACACACCGTATTTTCAAACGATAGCAGTTGACCGCAGGACTGGCAGCTGAATCGCCTCATGATGTCATGCTTTCTCCGCGCACCCAGCCATACTCATACGGGTTTCCCGGTCCGTGCGCCACTCAGGCGTACAGACGCTGCACCTGCATGGAGACATTGAACCGTGACTCGCACCGGTCCAGCAGGCCTGAAACGGGTGCCGCGTCCTCGGGTATGGCTGCGGCGGCAAGCGGGATATGCCCCTCCCCCGCCAGCATGCCCGAAGTCGTGTCGAAGCCGACCCAGCCCTTGCCCGGCAGGCATACCTGCGCCCACGCATGCAGATCCCCGGTCAGGACTTCCTCCTCCCCCACTGTGCGGGCACTCTGGATCAGGTAGCCGGACACGAAACGGGCGCGGTAGCCCATATGCCGTGCCAAGGCGACCATAAACCACGCGCTGTCACGGCACGATCCGCAACCATGATGCAGGATTTCCTGCGCGGACAGCACGCCCGGCTCCATGCGCCGTTCGTAACGCACACGCGCCGTAATGGCCTTGTTGAGAGAGATGAGACGAGGCACCGGGTCCGTGGGCCGGTCGGCCTGCCAGCCGTCGAGGAAAGCCAGCGCCTCCGGGCCGAGGGAAAGCTGCCGGGCATACCCTGTATCGTGCGCCGCATCCGCCGGGTAATCCGCCGCATCCGTCAGGTTCGCCAGCGGGTCGTAGGGGGTGATATCCGCCACAAGCCTGACCTCGATATCGAACTGTGTCACCTGTTCGCCAAAACGGACACAGGCCGTTTCGTTCCCGTGCCGGTCCTGCTGCCAGCCGAAATTGCAGCCGGGCGGTTCGATCTTGAGCGCGTAGGACAGGACAGGGGTTCTGCTGTCAGGCATGGGCCGAAGACGGATGATCTGCGGGCCCATCGAAACAGGCCGATCGTATTCGTAGCAGGTGCGGTGGACCAGAGTAATGTGCGAACTCATCAAAAAACGGCCCTGCCCTTTCGCCTTTTATGCCGAGCCGATCACACCCCGACCGGATAGCCTGCCTGTCTGGCACAGTTCTGACGAAAAAACATATCAGCATCAACCCAGCATGCAAGCATCCGCGTGTCACAGAACTGCAAAAAAGTCTTTGATTTTTTTCCTCTTGGCAAAGAGCCGAATTCCTGCTCCCGTTAATACACCAACGCAACAATCTGGCAGGCGCGGCACCCCGCGTCTTATTCAGCCGGACTGCTCAGACGGGAGGCCCAATATGAGTGATGCCACGCTGCATGCTCCCTCTTCGACACAGTTTTCCGGCCTGCTGGACAACTACCAGATCCCAGATTTTTTCTGTGAACTGATGAACCGCGAAGGGCCCCTGCCCCCTGCGGTGCAGTGTGTGCGCAACCGGCTGGCATCCCTCGACCTTGAGGAACTGCGCCGCCGTACCACCGCCGCCGAAGCCCAGCTTTACCGCATGGGCATTACCTTCACGGTCTATTCCAACCGCGAAGCCATTGACCGTATTCTGCCTTTCGACGCCATTCCCCGCGTCATCACCGCGCGTGAGTGGGATCATATCGAACGCGGCGTGCAGCAGCGGATCCAGGCGCTGAACCTTTTCCTGCACGATATCTACCACGACCGGCATGTCCTGCGCGACGGGATCATTCCTGCCGAACTGGTGCTGAACAACCCCAATTACTGCGCAGCCATGATCGGGCTGAAAGTACCCGGCGGCGTTTACGTGCATGTCAGCGGCACCGACCTGATCCGCGACCGCGACGGCCGTTTTCTTATTCTGGAAGACAATGCACGCACGCCCTCCGGCGTGTCCTACGTCATTGAAAACCGACACATGACGCTGCGGCTCATGCCCGATCTTGCATCTGGCATGCCCATACGCTCCGTCGAGGAATATGGCCCCCGCCTTCACCAGACCCTGTGCGAAGTCGCCCCCGAAGGCGTGGTGGACCCCCAGGTGGTCCTGCTCTCGCCCGGCATTTATAACTCCGCCTATTTCGAGCATGTTTTTCTCTCCCGCGAGATGGGCGTGCCCCTGGTCGAGGGCAAAGACCTGTTTGTGGACAACCACCGGGTTTTCATGCGCACGGTCACAGGGCCTACGCCCGTTCACGCCATCTACCGTCGCCTGAACGATGAATTCCTGGACCCGCTGGCCTTCAATCCTGACAGTCTTCTGGGCGTGCCGGGCCTGATCGAGGCCTATCGCCGGGGGAATGTGACACTGGCCAACGCACTGGGCACAGGGGTTGCGGACGACAAGGCGGTGTATGCCTACATGCCGCGCATTATCCGCTACTACCTTGGCGAAGACCCAATTCTGGACAGTGTCGACACCCATATCTGCGCCGAACCCGATGGCCTTGCCTATACGCTGGCCAACCTGGACAAGCTGGTTGTCAAACCTGTGGGAGAGTCCGGTGGCTACGGGCTGATCATCGGGCCGCACGCCACTGCGGCTGAGCTTGATGAATTCCGGCAAAAACTGCTCGAAAACCCTGCGAACTATATCAGCCAGCCGGTTATCGGTCTGTCCGTAACCCCTACCCTGTGCCCCGACGGGGTCGAAGCCCGCCACGTGGACCTGCGCCCCTTCGCCCTGACCGGCCGCGCGGTCTGGGTTCTGCCGGGGGGCCTGTCGCGGGTGGCGTTGCGCAAGGGGTCCCTTGTTGTCAATTCCTCACAGGGCGGCGGCTCCAAAGACACATGGGTCATGGCATCATGACGGATTTCACGTTCAATTCCCTGCTTTCCCGTTACGCCGAATGCATGATGTGGCTTGCACGCTACATGGAGCGGATGGAAAATCTTGCCCGCCTGCTGGAAGTGACGGAAACATTCGTGCGCGATGGAGAAGGCCAGACCGCGTGGGAGTCCATTGTCAGCATCAATTCCGATGAAGGTCTCTTCAACCGCCTGCACCCGGACAACAACCCGGCCGATATCGTTGCGTTCTACATGACCGAGCAGGACAACCCCGGCTCCATCGTGTCCATGGCGGCAGCCATACGCGACAACGCGCGCGCCGTCCGCCCGCTTGTGTCCATTGAAATGTGGACCCACCTGAACGTCTTTACCCGCAGGCTGCTCGACCTGGATACGGACCGTGCCAGGCTGAACAATCTTTCGACCCTGTGTACGCATATCCGTCAGGAATGCCAGACCCATTACGGCATTGCCGAAGGCACGCTCTACCACGATCAGGCGTGGCTCTTTTACCGGCTGGGCAAACACCTCGAACGGTGCGACCAGATCACCCGCCTGGTCGATATCCGCTACCATATGCTGCTCCCGCGTGAAGAACGCCCCGGTTCGGAAATTGACATTACGCAATGGACCTCCGTACTGCGATCCGCCGCCGCCTACCACGCGTTCAGACGCCTGCGGCCGGTTGCCGTAACGCCATCGAACATCGTTGGGTTTCTTCTCAAAAACGAGAGTTTTCCGCGCTCGCTTGCGGCGAATATACGCCTGGTCGACGAAACGCTGACATTCTTGGCAAACCATGCGGGCCTGCGCGATCTGTGTGCCCCCCTGCAGGAATGCCTGGACGAATTACGCGCCACACTGAGCGATCAGACCGCGGAAGACATCATCAGCCGTGGTCTGCACGACTACATGAACTGGATACAGTCAAAACTGACGAAAATTCAGGCCGCCATCGCCACAACATTCTGGCCCCAACCCCCTACACGCACCTATGCGGTGCAACTTCAGCGGCAGGAATAACGCCCAGCCGGCCCTGTTCAGCCTAAAATGGCCCAGTACGCAGCACCGGTGTAATCGACAGTTCTGCCGTCAGACCCTCGGCCATACGCACAAGAGAACGGGGCACTCCGTGCTCTGGCGGCGAACATACCGCCAGAGCATGGGGTCCAGCCCCTGTTTCGGGTATGCTGCTCCGCTACCCGCAGCGCAGCCCGACCTGCATTCAAACGCTTGCCTGCGTCCATAAGGCAGGGAACATTGCACTGGTCTGCGCAATAAGAATTTTTAATGACATGATGCCGGTCGCCATAGCTTTTGCGGCCCCATATCTGTCAGCTACACATTCCGGACAGTAACGCGCGCCCGCCACCTGCCGCCCTTGTGATGCTGGCATGCATGAGGCGGGAAAAATTAATAGCGACCAATATTCCCGTATATCCGACAGGGATCTCATAACGCCCCATTGCCACACCACCCCCTCGACCTTTAAAATTACGCCGGACATGACGTACACCGGACATGTCCGACGACCCAAGATTTCAGGCGGAAACACTCTTTGCCTTTTCTGAACCCTGGCTGGCCATATTCCCCTGCACCCTGCGGGCTGGCCAAAAGCCGGATCGGCCCCGCCCGATGACCGCCCCCTTACCCGCCGCCGAGAAGCATGCAGTGACATCCCGCCCGATCAGAATTCTCTTTATCAACGACACCGCCCGCAACGGCGGGCCGGGCCACACACTTGTCTGCCTGCTGAAATTTCTCGACCCGACCAGAATTCATCGCACGGTTCTGCTCCCGCGCGAGGATGTCGTCAGCCAGGAAGTGCGCAGGCATAATGCTGCCGAACGACTGATCATCGAACCGGCCCTGATCGAAAATCTCTTCCAGCCATGGTCCAGAAGCATGGTCCGGCGCGATTTCGCAGCCCCTGCCCCGCTTCGGCTTTTACGGGCCGCCGCCAATATCGCGCGCGCGGCAAGCGGGCTGGCAAGACTGACCCGCCGGGTCCGCCTGGAACGCTACGATCTGATTTTCTGCAATGGCACCGCCGCAACCCTTGTCGGGGGTGTACTGGCTGCCGTCACGCGCATACCAACGGTATGGCATGTCTTTTATCCGAGCGTGCCGCCGGTCATTCGCCCGCTGCACCGGCGTCTGGCTGCGGGCTCGTTCGTGCGGAGTATTCTGTGCGTTTCCCGTGCGGTTTCCGGGCAGTTTACCTCCTGCCCACAGAAAGTGCAGATCTGCCACGATGCACTTGATCTGCAGGCCTTCGACGCCACTGCCCGCACGCCGTGCCTGCGACGGGAACTCGGTCTTGCGGACAATAGCGTCATTTTCGGTGCCCATGGCCGGATCGTGCGCCGCAAGGGTTTTATCGAACTGATCCGTGCCGCACGCCTGGTTCTTGACAGGCTGGACACAGAACAGCGCGGACGCTGCCATTTTGTCGTGCTGGGCGACACGCCCGAGGACATGCCCGAAGACCATCTGGTCCAATGCCGGACATTGGCCCGCGAACTTGGCGTGGAAGACGCCGTTCACTTTCTCGGGTTCCGGGCGGATGTCGTCCCTTATGTCGCGGAGTTCGATGTCGCAATCGTTCCCAGCGTATACCCCGACCCGCTGCCACGCGCCGTCATGGAAGCCATGGCATTGAGCAAGCCTGTCATAGCCTTTGACGTCGGCGGCATTGGTGAAATGGTGAATAACCATGAAGAAGGCCGACTGCTGTCCGGCAGTCCGCCGGATATCAGCGGCATGGCCGAAGCGTGCCTGGACTATTTTCACGCTCCTGAATTACGGCTACGACACGGCCACGCGGCACGGAGCCGTGTCACGCGGGATTTCGAGGCCCGCAGTCACGCAAGGCTGCTTCAGGCGCAGCTATTGGATCTGGCGCAGACACGACACCCATGAACAGCATGCCCCGTACTTGTTCCCCCATACCGTCAGGCCATGTGGCGCAGCACCGTCCACCCAACGTCGTGCATGTGGTGGTTGCGGGCGATATCGGCGGAGCCGAACGCCTGTTGCTGGATATTACAACCCGACCGACAGCAAGCGGCGCACGGCACAGTATCGCGCTCATGACCCCCAACCCCAGGTTGCGGGCACTTGTGGTCGCGGCAGGAGTGCGCGTTGTGGATCGCGGGCCTGTTCATCTGCACCCCCCAGCCTATCTGTGGCGCGCATTTGGCCCGCAGGATGTCCGCTGGCTTGAAAACGTCCTGCGCGCCGAGCAGGCCGATCTTGTCCATGTGCATACCTATGCCACCCATATTCTGGGTGTGCGGGCGGCACGTCGGCTTTCCCTGCCGGTGCTGCGGACGGAGCACGGCGTGCACCATTATACGGACCCAAGCTGCGCATTGTTCCGGCGCTGGGCGTTACGCCGGACCGACAGCGTAGTCTGTGTCAGCGATTACGTGCGCCGCTTTGTTGAAGGCCGCGCACCCGCCATGGCCACACGACTTGGGGTCATTCGCAATGGGGTGGATGAAAGCCGTTTCAGCCCGCAGCCTTTTCCGCCCAACGCGCCCTTTACGTTCAGTCTTGTCTGCCGGCTTGAACCGTGGAAACAGCCCGATCTTGTCGTTCGTGCCCTGGCCCAGCTTCCAGACTGTCGCCTGATTATTGCGGGCGACGGCAGCATGCGCAAGAAACTCGAAACCATGGCTGTACAGCTTGGTGTTTCACATCGCATTCGTTTTACGGGTTATACCCCCAACCCGGCTGATGCCTATGCCGCCAGCCATGTCAGCCTCAACACCTCGCGCGATGAACCTCTTGGCCTGTCCGTTCTGGAAGCCATGGCCACAGCCCGGCCCGTGATTGCGTTTTCCGGCGGGGGTATTCCTGAAATCGTGCATGACGGCCAAACCGGCTGGCTGGTGCCAGAGCAGCGGCTGGACCTGCTGGTCGCCACCATGCGCCACGCCACCACCGCGGATGTCAGAACCCTTGGACTGAAGGCCCGTGCGTTTGTCGAACAGGATTGCAGTATAGACACGATGTGTCGCGCCTATGCCACGGCTTATGCAGACCTGCTCGATACCCGGGCGGCCGGACGAGGCTGAACTGCGATGCTCGTTGCCCGCAATCTGGTCAAATCCTTCGACGGTATGCGGATTGTCGAAAATATAAGCCTGAATGTGAAACATGGGGAAGTCGTGGGTCTGCTGGGGCCCAATGGCGCAGGAAAATCCACGACGTTCAAGATGCTGACCGGCATTATTCCCCCGGATTCAGGGCAGATCCTTATTAACGGGATCGACGCTACATCCATGCCGTTTGACCAGCGGGCGCGTCTGGGCCTTGCTTACCTGCCACAGGCATCCTTTCTTCCGCGCTCGCTCAGCGTCTGGCAGGCCCTGGACCTGGTTCTGGAAACACGTATTGCCGACAAGCACGACCGGAAACACCAGATTGGAACCCTGCTGGCCGATTTCCAGCTAACGGATGTCCGCCACAACAGGATCGGCACGCTGTCGGGCGGGCAAAGGCGCCGTTGCGAAATTGCCGTCTGTGTGGCCTGTGCCCCCGTTATCGCCCTGTTCGATGAACCTTTTGCCGGGGTCGATCCACGTAATATCGGCACTGTAGCAAGCTTGCTCCGCGATCTGGCGGGACGGGGCATGTCCGTTCTCATTACCGACCATAGCGCCGTTGACCTGTTGCGACTGGTCGATCGCGCCTATGTGGTGGAGACGGGAACCGTTCTGGCGCAGGGCACGCCCGAGGAACTGATCGACAACCCGGAAGTGCAGCAGGCGTATCTGGGTGGCAGGGTCGCCTTATGACCGTATCAACCTCTCAGGACCGGACGGCCCACCCCGCTGGCCTGTTCGCAACACCCTTCGCCTGGCTGAAACAGCTATGCGTCCGGCTGTTCGTGCGTTCCGTTCTGGGGCAGGCAGGTGCCGCCCTGCTGCTGGTGGAGGCCATTTTTCTGGCCGAACGTTTCCCGATGATTTTCCGGGACGTGATCAGCCACCATGCCAGCCTGTTCGACGGAAGCCTTATCGTCCTGCTGACCAGCCCGCAGATTCTGGATTTCGCGCTCCCTCTGGCCATGGTCGTCGCGGTTTATCGTACCGTGCTGCAAATGCGTGAAAATCGTGAACTTCTGGTGTTGAGCGCCTGCGGACTGGCCCCCGGCACCTTTATCCTGCCACCCGCGTTCCTGGCGGTGGTGGCCATGGTCCTGTCACTGACAGCGTCAGGGATCATCAATCCACTGGCTTTGTACGCACAACGCGCCGTGCTGTTCGATGCCGCCTATCAGAACCTGACAACGGCAACAGGCCAGAGCCAGTTCATTTTCATGGGAAACCGCGTAGCCTTTGTCCCGCAGGAAAGCCTACAGGCCAGGGCGTCCAACGCGCCCATGACACGCCAGCATCTTTTCATATACGAACCTCTGGACTCCACGCATTTTCGTGTCGTTCAGTCCGACAGCGTCCGCACGAGCGGCTCAGAGCCCGAAAACCTGCTTGGTGTCACCGTGGCGCATATGACGTCGCACATCTTCTCTGACACGCCAGACCCGCAGGACAACCCTGCCGGGCAAAGCACGGCACAGCCCCCGCCACCAGCCACGACCGGCACCGAAGATGACCGAACGACATTTTATGCGGACACGGCGGACAAGATCATTCCCCTCAACGATATTCTCCCTTTCCCCCCAAGGGGAGAGCCGGAGACCGAACTGACACTCCCTGAACTGCTGTTACCCGCCCACCCCCAGGCCCTGCCGCAGATGAACGCGTCCAACCCCGTTCTGCTCGTACGACTGATGGGAGAGCGTCTGTCACGGGGGTTGCTGTGTCTTCTGGCGCCACTGGTCGCACTTGCCGCTGTCAGCCAGACCACCCAGCGAAACCGGTCCATAGCCCTGCCAGCCAGTTGCATGGGGCTTCTTGCGTTCAACGTCGGAACGGAATCCCTGATCAGGGCCATGGCACCGGTCGGGCTGGTGGCTGAACTGCTGCTGCTGCTGTGCCTGACCGCAACGCTGGCGGGGCTGCTGCTGGCTGCCCTGCGGCTGGGCATAAGCCGCCTCCTTCTGCCCCAACTGCTGCGGGCATAGCGCGAACATGACACATCCCCCACCTTTTTCCACGACCAGCGATACTGCCGGGGCGCATGCTCCCGCAACGATCAGGCACGTTCGGCTTGCTCCGTTCGGACAGTACACCCGCTATGTGTTCGGTAACTACCTGCGCAGCCTGATGACGATAGCCGTCGTTCTTCTGGCCGTTGCCGAAACCATCGACCTCTGGCCACAGATCGATATGGTCATGGCGGCCAGTTCCGCCCCGGCCTGGCGCAATGTGGTCTATTTTACCACGCTGCGCATGCCCGGTCTGCTGGCACCTCTTGTTCCTTTTGCAACGTTCCTTGCCGTATGTCTGGTCGAAATTGCCCAGACCCGATCGGGCGAGCGGCTGTTTATGGCCAATACCGGCCGTTCGCCGGCCAAAAGCCTTTTCCCTGCCATCCTGCTGGGGCTGTTGCTGGGACCGGCGACATTTGTGATGGACGGCTATATCGGTCCGATGTCCATGGTCGAGCAAATGCGCCACAAAATCGGTCGTGACGCGCAACGCCTGGACCGGAGCAAGCTCAGCAACCAGATCTGGATGCAGACCCCACAAGGTGTTCTTTCCACATCCATCGCCTTCGGCCCCCCGGCGTCACTGCACAACATGCTGCTTTTCCGCTTCGATGCGGAATCCCTGCTTACAGAAATCGACAAGGCCGCCACCGTCACCCGTGTGCCCGAAACCGGCCTGTGGCACCTGCAATCCCCCCAGCTCTGGCGCAAGCCAGACAGGCTGGATGCAAACATGCCGATCCCCCTGGATCGGGACCAGACACGACTGCGGCCCAGTGCCCCTTTTGACATCGCCCTCACACTCGACCCGCTCTGGCTGAGTGTCTACGGCATGGAATCCCAATATCTGCCTTTTTCCACCTTGTGGACCCTGGCCAGCCATACCCACAACGGCTACAACGCCGCACCTTATCGCACCAGACTGGCCATGCTGCTGGCCATGCTGGTCTTACCCGGCGCCATGGCCATGCTGGCCAGCAGCCTGTGCGCGACACGCCTTGCATACAGCGCAGCACCTGTTGCCACCGGGGGCGTTATTGCATGGGGTTACGCCGCCCATGCAGCCACCCGCGCCAGCATGCTGCTGGGTCAGACAGGAACGCTCCCTGCGGGGCTGGCCGTCTCACTGGTTCCCGCAGCCGCCCTGTTATCTGTCGTGCTGATCCAGCGCCGCGTCGGCCGCACCCGCTAGGACCCGTGGATGTCAGGCCCCACGCCGATCCCTGCAATGGGAACAAAAACGGACTGAACCGGCATGTGACGCCACGTCGCTGTCGCCTGCGCTTTTACCGGCCCTTCAGGACTGAGGCGTGGATACGGGGCGCGTATCCCGTATAATCTGCTCATACAACGAAAACAGACGTGTAAAGTGCTGGTCCATATCCCCCAGCCCAACCCCTGCCGCGCGTGCCGCGGCGGACATGGGCCCACGCTCGCGGACCAGAAGACGGGCGATGGCATCTGCCGCGGCGGACATATTGCCCGGCTCATAGGTTTCGGCATAAGCGCCTGCCGCCAGGTCCCCGGCGCCACCCGCGTGGGGGACAATCAGCGGAGTGCCGGAACACAGCGCCTCGGCCACCACAAAACCAAAGGTCTCTGCTGTCGATCCGTGCAGAAGGGCATCGGCGCTGGCCATCATGCGCGCCAGCAACTGCCTGTCCCTGACCTGCCCGGCAACATGAACATGCTCCATCCGCGCGGCCTGGGCCAGCACCTGACTGTGCATAAGCCCGTCTCCTATGACGTATAGACCGATCTTTCGGCTTTTCTGGGCTTTACCCACAGCACGCATCAACAGGCCAAGACGTTTTTCAGGATGGTGCCGCCCTACAATGACCAGAAGGCTGGCACTTCGGTCCAGCCCGCAAGCCTCGAGCATGGTGGCGCGCAGGGTCTCGTCCCGAAAGGTGGGGTCAAAAGCGCTGGCACGCACCCCAAAGGGCGCCACCATGATCCGCTCAAGCCCATGGCGGGCAAACCGCTCCCCCAGCCACCGCCCCGCCACAATACACCCATCGTAATACGCATTCAGGCGGCGCAGATATGACCAGAACCAGCCAAAAAGCCTGTCTATGGTGGGTGCTGGCAGAACATGACCCAGCAACGTCTGCGGATAGACCGCAACCGGGTCCGCGTGCATGAACAACACTCGCGGGGCACGCCCAGGCCAGCGGGCTGCAAGCCAGCCACCCCGCCAGGGTGATGATCCCTCGACAAGATCGGGCTGCTCGGCATCAAGAACCTGCCAGACAGGGGCTGAATGCCAGAACATGCGATAGTTTTTGTCCACCGGCAGCAGGGGACTTTTTACCCATACCAGCCTGCCGCCACTGCGCTGTTCAACACGGTCCTCTGCCCCGGGGGCGATGACGACAAGCGTGTGCCCATGCCGTGCCGCCGCGTGGAATTTTTCATCCACATATGTTCTGACACCACCACCTGTCGGCGAATAAAATTCCGATATATCCGCTATTTTCACGCGGCATGCTCACTTACCAGCGCCCTGTAGCGCCCAAGCAGCAGGTCCATTGAGGCATCCCACGAAAATGTCAGGCTTCTTTCCCGCGCGGCAAGGCTCATGCTCTGTCGCAGGGCTGTGTTTTCAATCAGTGTTCTGACATAGGCAACAAACATGTCAACGTTCCGGGATTCGGCCAGATAACCGGTTACCCCGTCCACGACCAGAGACCTGCTTCCCGTGGCGTTGGCACAGACACAGGGGAGCCCTGACGCCATGGCCTCCAGAGTAACATTCCCGAATGTTTCCGTGTCACTGGGAAAAAGAAATATATCGGCCGAAGCATAGGCCCGGGCCAGTTCTTCACCCTGCAGGGTGCCTGTAAAAATCGTATCGGGGCATTCGCGCTCGAGGGGCTCGCGTTCGGGACCATCGCCGACAATGACGCTCCGGAACGCAAGGCCCTGCTGCTTGAGGTTACGCAGGGTCGCCGCCAGTGTACCAACCTGTTTTTCCCGCACCAGACGCGAGACGAACAGCACGACCACCTCCCCCGCTCCGATCCCTAACGCCTTGCGCCATGTGTCAGATTTGCGGACCGGGTTGAACAGATCGGCATCAACGCCGCGCTGCCATAGTATAAAATTGTTTTCCAGTCCCGCATGCAGCAGCGTGTCGATCATGGACTGGGTAGGGACATAAACTTCGCGGCAGGATGCATAATAAAAATTGAGGTATCGGGTTAAAAATTTTTTAAAACCCGAGGCAAATCCATAATGTTCGAGATAGGTCTCGTAACGGGTATGATAGGACGCGACCAGCGGTATTCGCAGCTTGCGGGCCAGACGGAGCGCTGAAAAACCAAGCCAGTCGGGTGCGAGCGCCACATGCATGATATCCGGCGCAAAAGCTTCTATTTCGGCCCTGGGCAGGCTGAACGCCAACCTGTAATCCGAACGGCCAGGTAGCGGAATGGATGGAACGGGGACGATAACGCCATGATGCTGGAACGCGGGCACCTTCCCGACCGGCGCGAACACCCTGACTTCCACCCCCATTTTTTCAAGGTAGGCGACCAGCCGGTTGAGGGTGAAGGCAACGCCGTCACGGATATAGTTGTACGAACTGGCGACAATCGCCACCCTCAGCGCATGGTTCGTGCGGACCGCTCTGGTCGGCGACGCCACACGCATGGACTGCTCGAAAGGGGATGAAAACGTAAACTCGAACGCGCAGCGTTTCCTGTAGATGTCAGGAACTGCTCCTGCCGGAAAGGCCACCGATTCATGGTTGGGCAGCGCCATCCGGGCTCCATACCCATAATGGTTTTCGCATCCGTCAGGCCCCTGGTCGAACAACATTGTCTGGAGCGGCTTTTCTAGAAATTTTCTCATTGGACACGTCAGCCCCGGCGGCCATAACGCCATGCCTGTTTACAGTGATCAAACGGTGCTTACTCAGGCCCCGGCAGCTTTTTGAAGCTCACCCTTCCCTTCATGGGACGTAGCATCAACGCTCGGGCTCTCAAAATAAAAAGAGCCCAACTTTTTTGATATTTTCTTTACAATTCATTTTGCAGCATGATCTATTGCCGCCCTGTCATTCGCCATGACGCGCCACCATGTGCTATGGCGTTCATGTTACAGCCGCACCGCAAGACGGTACGGCCCCAGCCAGACGATACGCCAGCACAACCCGAAGTGACCTTCATGCCACGCCAGACTGAACTCTCCAGCCCTGTCATTGATAGCGTGACCGCCGATGATCCAGTCCCGCAGAGCATGACAAAATCAGGTAAAAAAAGATTTAACCATCTCGCCCTGCAAGGCGTGCGCTGGCTGTTCCCGATTATATTCCTGACACTTGTCGCCTATAGTCTTTCCCGAACGGGCTGGCGGAACATACTGCATTCTCTGCCGACAAACCCGGTTTTCTACGCCCTGGAAGCGATCCTGTTTGTCATTCTTCCTTTTTCAGAGAAAATCATTTTTACCCGTCTGATCCGATCCGGCACAAAAATTCCCGCCATGATTTTTTTCAGGAAACGGATATTAAATAATTCTTTCCTTGAATATTCGGGCGAGTCCTATTTTTATTTATGGGCCAAAACCCATCTCAGCATAACAAAAACCAGACTTTTTCACCTTGTCAAAGATTCCGCTGTTCTTTCCGGTGCGGCTGGTTTTGTTGTGGTCTTTAGTGCTGTTGTCCTTCTTTTGTTCACCCACAATACTGTTTACAACACCGTAAAATCCTACCTGACATGGAAAACGGCTGCCCTGATAGCGCTGCCCATTGTTCCGGTCATCGTGCTTGTCGCTGGCGGCCGTCTGGCAACAGGTCTGTCCCGCCGCGAAATGTCACTGACTTTTTTTGTGCATCTGAGCCGCAGCAGCCTGACCTTCGTGCTTGAGATGCTCGCACTTTTTGTCTCCGGTGCGGTGGCCGATCTTGCCCTGTGCTTCAACCTCGTGACCCTGCGTCTGCTGATTACGCGTATTCCACTGCTGCCGGGTAAAGATCTGCTGTTTCTGGGTGTCGGGTTCGGTGCAGCCAAAGTGCTGGCCGTTTCGCAGGCCGCACTTGCAGCGACGCTTGTGGTCATGGCCACAATCCAGCAAATTCTTGACTGCCTGCTGATCGGGATTCCGTGGCTGATCGCGCATTACTGGTTCAGGCACAAACACCCCGCCGCACCCGCCCCCTGACCAGCCTATGACGGCGGGGCTTCATAGCCTGTACGTGCGCACCTGTGAACGTATGCAAGCCTATCAGCCCTGGTCCCGGGAAAAGACCCGGAATAAGGCGGCATGCAGCCCGGACTTGCGCTGTCAAAGGCTTTCCGGGGTCATTGTAAAATTCACACAGCCTTGGGCACAGCCCCGTCAACAGGCAGAGGCCCGGTTTGAAAGAGCGAGACACGTAACCCACCATGGGGAACCGGCGCGCTGTTCGGCAGGAACGGAAGCCCTGTTGCATGTGCCAGAGCACTATCGGTGGTGATAATTCCCACCCGCCATGCCGCGAAATTTTTGAGAAGCACCTGCCCCAACGCCCTGTAGAGCGGAAAAAGCGCGTCTCTCTCCCCGATCCGGGTGCCGTAAGGCGGGTTGGTGACAACAAGCCCCGGCGGTCCGGGTGGGGGTAGCAATTCGCTGATGGTATTGCACCTGAAAGTCGTATAGTCGGCTACCCCTGCGCGCAGGGCATTGGCTTCACTCATGGTTATGGCCCCCGCATCGCGGTCGCTGCCATAAAACCGTACGGTCGGCACGCGCTGGCTTTTGACCTCACGCATGCGCTGCCAGGCGGCGGGGTCGTAGGTCGCAAGCAGTTCGAAAGCAAAATGCCGTGCACGACCGGGATTGAGCCGGGCCGCGATTTCAGCCGCCTCGATCACAAACGTACCGGAACCGCACATGGGGTCGACCACAGGCTCGGCCCCGTCATAGCCGCATTGGCGCAGGAAAAGTGCCGCCATGGTTTCGCGCATTGGTGCGCGGTTCACCGCCTGCTTGTAGCCGCGCCTATGCAGCAGATCCCCCGATGTATCGATACTGATCGTGCAGATATCGCGCTCGATACGGGCCATGACGACAACTTCGGCATCGGGAGCGAAGGGCGCTCCCAATGTTTGACCGATAGCCTTGGCAATGCGCTCGGCGGCCGCCCCCGCATGGTAAATGCGTGAGCCCGCGCAGACGGCTTCGACCCGGAAGGGCACATCCGCCCGCAGGATTTCCGACCACGGCACCTGCCGTGCCCGGCGGTCAAGCTGGGCGAGATGAATGACACGGAACTTCTCCAGCCGCGCCAGAACCTTGCTGGCGCCACGCACCCACAAGTTTGCCCGCCAGACCTCGGGCCAGCCGCCCCGGATGGTTACACCCCCGGGTATGACCGCCGGGTTTTTGAAACCCTTGAGCCGTATTTCGTCATACAGCACCGGTTCCAGCCCCGGAACGGCGGCCAGAAATATCTCGAAATCCCTGTCTTGCTTCATGACGCCTGCATGGCAGGAAGTGTTAACGGCAGCAACTCTTATCCTGCGTCAACCACCGGACACCTGCCGGTGTAATCCTGCCATGCCCTGGGGCTGCTGTTTCAGCAGTCGATCGTCTGGTGCTTTTCCCAGTTGGAAAGATGCGCGCAATGGGCGTTCCATTCGGCGGTCTTGATCTGCACGTACGGGTCGACAAGACCGTCACCCAGCATGGCCCGCAGGGTGGACGATCCCTCCAGCGCGCGCAGGGCGTCGAGCAGGTTCAGCGGCAGGCGTGGGGCGTCCTGCGCCAGATGCCCATGGGTGTACATGTTGATGTCCTGCCAGGGGCCGGGGTCGCGTTCGTTCTCGATCCCGTCCAGCCCCGCGGCAAGCAGGGCCGCCTGCAGCAGGTAGGGGTTGGCAGCACCGTCGGGCAGGCGCATTTCAAAACGGCCACCGCCGGGCACGCGGATCATATGCGTACGGTTATCGCCCGCATAAGTCACCATGTTGGGCGCCCATGTGGCCCCCGAAACGGTGCGGGGCGCGTTGATGCGCTTGTAGGAATTGACCGTGGGGTTCAGGATTGCACAGAGCGCCTGTGCGTTGTGGATCAGGCCGCCCACGAAGTGGTACCCTTTCCGGGACAGTTCCAGCGGATCTGCCGCGTCGTGGCAGATATTGGTCTTGCCGTCCCACAGCGAGATATGGGCATGGCAGCCCGTGCCGGTCAGGTGCATGAACGGCTTGGGCATGAAGGTCGCGCGCAGACCGTGCTTTTCGGCAATGGCGCGCGCCATGAACTTGAAGAACACATGCCGGTCCGCCGTTACCAGCGCGTCAGCGTATTTCCAGTTCATTTCGAACTGGCCGTTCGCATCCTCATGGTCGTTCTGGTACGGCTCCCAGCCCAGCCCCTGCATGGCGTCGCACAGTTCGGCAATCACGTCGTAACGCCGCATCAGGGCGGAGGCGTCGTAACAGGGCTTGGACCCGCAATCCAGCGCATCTCCCACCTGTTCGCCGTCAGGCGTGACCAGAAAGAATTCGCATTCCACGCCGGTCTTCACGCTCAGCCCCAGGCCCTTCGCGCGTTCGATCAGCCTGCGGAGCGTGTTACGCGGCCCCTGCTCGACATAATCGGTGCGCATTTTCAGGTCGGACGGCAGCCAGGCCACGTCGGGCTTCCAGGGCAGGCGCATCATCCCCGCCGGATCGGGAACGGCCAGCAGATCCGGGTCGGCGGGGGAAAAATCGAATGCTGCGGCAAAGCCTGCGAACCCGGCCCCGTTACGCTGCATGGCCGCAATGGCTGTTGCAGGCACAAGTTTGGCGCGCTGCGCCCCGGAGAGGTCAATGAAAGAGATCAGAAAATACCGGATTCCCTGTTCGCGGGCCAGTGTTTCCAGATCGCGACAATCCTGTTGAGCGTCAGCCATCGCTACGTGTCCATTCCTTGCATCGCGTTATGCGCGTCAAACCGCCCGCAAGCCCCGGCCGGACTGCCCGCAGGCATTCAGGCAAAGCCCAGCGAAAAATTCCCGAAAGTCCCAGTGAAAAATCCCCGACCCGACCCGGAACCCCGACAAAACCCGGCGCACCGGCCCAAAAGCGCGGCCGCCCGTGCCACCGCAGCACCCCTTACCCGACGACGGCACGGAAGAGACCTCTCCCACCCATTCGCCCACGGTGCCGGACCAGCGGTGCCAGATCGGTTTTGGCGCGTGCCAGGCAGGTTATGACCCAGCCCGGCACGCACAGGGTCTTAAAAACCCGCCTTGCCGGGGTACCAGTCCGTCCCCGCCAGAGGCAGACGGGTCATGGCTGCGGCTTCCATCGTCAGAGCCACAAGGTCCTCGGGTTCAAGGTTATGCACGTGGCTCTTGCCGCACGCACGCGCGATTGTCTGCGCTTCCATCGTCAGCACCGACAGATAGTTGGCAATGCGCCGCCCACCCACAATCGGGTCGAGACGCGCCGCCAGAGCGGGATCCTGCGTGGTAATACCTGCGGGATCGCGCCCGTCCTGCCAGTCGTCATACGCACCGGGAACGGAGCCCAGCTTGGCGTATTCCGCCGCCAGTTCGGGGTTCTGGTCGCCCAGAGCGATCAGGGCCGCCGTGCCGATGGCCACGGCATCCGCCCCCAGAGCCAGCGCCTTTGCCACATCGGCCCCGGTGCGGATACCGCCAGAGACGATCAACTGCACCTTGCGATGAAGCCCCAGGTCCTGCAGGGCCTGCACCGCCGGGCGGATTGCCGCCAGAATGGGCAGCCCCACATGTTCGATGAACACTTCCTGCGTGGCAGCCGTGCCGCCCTGCATGCCGTCCAGCACCACGACATCGGCACCGGCCTTCACCGCCAGGGAAATGTCATAATACGGGCGGCTGGCCCCTACCTTGACGTAGATAGGCTTTTCCCAGTTGGTGATTTCGCGCAGTTCCTCGATCTTGATTTCAAGATCGTCCGGGCCGGTCCAGTCAGGATGACGGCAGGCGGAACGCTGGTCGATCCCTTCAGGCAGGTCACGCATCTTGGCAACACGGGCGGAAATCTTCTGCCCCAGCAGCATGCCGCCACCGCCGGGCTTGGCACCCTGCCCGATCACGACCTCGATGGCGTCCGCGCGGCGCAGATCATCGGGGTTCATGCCGTAGCGTGAGGGAAGATACTGATACACCAGCGTCGAGGAATGCCCACGCTCTTCGGGCGTCATGCCGCCATCACCCGTGGTGGTGGAGGTGCCAACGGCGCTGGCGCCACGACCCAGCGCTTCCTTGGCCTGAGCCGAAAGCGCGCCAAAGGACATGCCGGCAATGGTCACCGGGGTCTTGAGGTGAATGGGCTTTTTGGCAAAACGCGTGCCAAGCACCACTTCCGTGCCACAGCGTTCGCGGTAGCCTTCGAGCGGATAGCGCGAGACCGAGGCCCCCAGAAACAGCAGGTCGTCAAAATGGGGCAGCTTGCGCTTGGTCCCGCCCCCGCGGATATCGTAAATACCCGTGGATGCCGCCCGCTGGATCTGTGAAATGGTGAAAGGATCGAACGTGGAAGAAAACCGGGGTTCGGTTTTGGTGAAATCGTGATGCTGGTCCGTCATGACTGCCTCAGTATGCCGATGAGTTGTCGACGTGGAAGTGATAGAGCGTGCGTGCCGAGCCATAGCGACGGAAATCGTCCGGGGCGCAGTCGGTAATGCCCGCGCGGTCGAGCAGCCCGGCCAGAATGGCCCGGTCCTGCTCGCTCATGGGCTTTTCCTCGCAGTCCGCGCCCAGGCTCTTGACGGCACCGCGCACGAAAATCCGTGTTTCGTAAAGGGAATCTCCCAACGCTTCACCAGCGTCGCCGCATACGACAAGATTGCCGCTCTGCCCCATGAAGGCGCTCATATGCCCCACGGAACCCCGCACGACGATATCGACCCCTTTCATGGAAATGCCACACCGTGCACCGGCATCCCCGTCAATGACCAGCAGGCCGCCCTGGGCCGTCGCACCAGCGGAGGAACTGGCATTACCCTTTACGTGGACCGCGCCGCTCATCATGTTTTCGGCCACACCCTGCCCGGCATTGCCATGGACAGTGACATTGGCTTTCTGGTTCATACCTGCCGCGTAATACCCGGCATGGCCTTCAATGGTGACACTCATGTCTTCCGTCAGGCCGACAGCCAGGGCATGCCGCCCGCCCGGGTTCTGCACGGTCCAGGCACTTCCTGCCTCACCCGCCTGCAACGCGGTGTTCAGCGCGCGCAGGGGCGTGGTGTTCATGTCGATGATCTGCATTGTCCGCTCTCTTCCTTACGCCGCATGGTCCCAGTGATAGACACGCTGGGGCTCGGGCTCGAACACCTGCGCGTTGGCAATGCCCGGCAGTTCGGCAAAGGCGCGGTATTCCGACGCAAAAGCCACGTAGTCATCCGTTTCGGCCAGAACCGCGGGCTTGCAGGCCACCGGGTCGCGCAGCACGGCAAACCCGTCACGCGTGCCGACAACGAAGGTGTAAAACCCGTCCAGGTCATTGAGCGACGCGCGGAGTGCTTCATCCAGCTTTTCCCCGCGGGAAAGGCGCCATGACAGGTAACCCGCCGCCACTTCTGAATCGTTCTCGGTTTCGAAGGTCAGCCCCTCGCGCACGAGCTGGCGACGCAGCGTGTTGTGGTTGGACAGCGAACCGTTATGCACCAGGCACTGGTCCGGCCCGGTGGAGAACGGATGCGCGCCGGCAATGGTCACGGCGGATTCCGTAGCCATGCGGGTGTGCCCGATGGCATGCGTGCCGCCCATGCCTTCGAGCCCGAAGCGGGTCGCCACATGCTCGGGCAGGCCCACGCCCTTGTAAAGCTCGATCCCTTCACCACTCGCGGCAAAGGCGATGCCCGCGCCGAAGTCGCGCACATACTGGCGCACAGCCGCCTCGTGCACGCCCGCATAGGTCAGCACCACGTGGTCATGACGCTGGAGCAGGGAGCCCGTGCCACCCACGATTTCAAGAAAACCAGCCTCGAACGGGCCTACCGTGCCAGCAGCAATGCCGCGCACCGTCATTTTGCGCTGACCTGCGCCAAGCCCGTTATAAACCGCAAACCCCGCGCTGTCGGGGCCGCGTTCGGTCATTGTCTTGAGCATCCGCGAGGTCAGCAGACCTAGCTCAGGCTGAAGGGCCGGGTTCTTGAGAAACAATCCAACGATGCCGCACATCGCATCACTCCCAGAAAGCGCGTGATATCCTTCGCTATCCAATAAGCCACACCGTCAGAATGTCAACACAAAAGAATAAAAATTTCCTGAAAGGAAATTATTGCCCCCCTTCGACCTGCCGCGGATAAACGATGATCGACAGATAGGTCATGGGCGTTTCGATCAGCTTTTCCGGACCGTGCGGAGCCTGACTGTCGAACATCAGCGTATCGCCCGGCCCCATTTCATAAACTTCCTCGCCATGGCGATACGCCACCCGGCCGCTGAGCATGTACAGCACCTCCACCCCCTGGTGGCGAAAACTCGTATAGGGCTGCGCGTCATCATCAAGCGTGATCAGGTAGGGTTCCATGACCACAGGCCCGCTCAGCAGATGACCCAGCAACCTGTAATGATGGCCCGCCTTGGTACCCCGTCGCTCGATGGCGACCCCCTGCCCGGTCTTGACGAAGGAACAGTCATGCTGTTCCTCGGCGGTCGCAAAAAGCTGGCTGAGCGGCACGGAAAGAGCACGGCAGACCGCCTGCAACGTCGCAAGCGAAGGCGAGATCTGCCCGTTTTCGATTTTTGACAGCATCCCCAGCGAAATGCCGGCCGCCGCCGCAAGGTCGCCCCCCGTAAGTTCGGCCCGACGCCGAAGCTGGCGGACCTGCGCCCCCAGAGATTCCTCCAGTGTCAGTTCCCGCGCGGGACTGGCCAGTGATCCTGTTGCCAGTTCATCCGCCTGTTTGAGCGCGACAGAGCGGCCGCCGCTGGGGGCTGTGCCATTACGGGCGGTCGCTGCACGCTTGCTGGATCGCATGGGGTCAGTGTCTCCTTGTTATGGACCAAGCCATGGCCTGCGCAGGCAAACCGGCACCCGTTACGGGGGTCCAACATTCTGGCCCAGTCGAGCCAGACCTACAATAACGGCATTCTGCATCAACGATGGGTATTCTTAAACCCGCCACATGGCTTACGCCCCGCCCAAGGCAGGTGCAGCCTGTTTCTCCCTGCCTTTCAAACAGCGAGTTGCCCGCAGCCTGCCTACTGCCACCCGACGCGTTCCAAATCTGGCCTGTTCCAAATTCGGCCTGTTGCAAATATGGTGCCCCGCACTTTCGCCGTGACACCGTACCCCTGTCCTCCCGCCGATGTTCTCCACACCAGCCACACACTCCCCTGCCCGGAGCTTCGGAACCGCTGGGCGGGCCGCGCACTTACAGCAGAACAGCATGCCCGATATCTGCTCCGGCAGGGAAAGCGGGACTGCCGTGATCAGGGGCGCTATCAGACCATGCGCAGCGACATGCCTGTCCATGACAGCTGGAATCCCCTGCGGATTTACGGATGTTTTTTCTGAACCGGAAGGCGCGCGGACATGACAAGAATTCTCGTTCTCTATTATTCCAGCTATGGCCATATCGAAACCATGGCCGATGCCATGGCCGAGGGTGTGCGCAGCGAAGGTGTTGCCGTAGAGGTTAAACGCGTTCCCGAACTCGTGCCCGAAGACATCGCCCGGACACACCATTTCAAGACCGACCAGACAGCACCGATCGCGACAACAGCCGAACTGCCCGAATACGATGCCATTATCGTCGGGGCTCCGACCCGCTATGGCCGCCTGCCCGCCCAGATGGCCAATTTCTGGGACCAGACCGGGGGCCTGTGGGCCAAAGGGACGTTGATCGGCAAGATCGGTGCCGTGTTCACCTCGACCGCCACCCAGCATGGCGGACAGGAAACCACGCTGTTTTCCCTTATCACCAACCTGCTGCACCATGGCATGCTGATTGCGGGATTACCTTACAGCTTTCAGGGCCAGACGCGGCTTGATGAAGTGACAGGCGGTTCACCTTATGGCGCCACCACCATTGCGGGAGGCGACGGCTCTCGCAAACCCAGCACGAATGATCTTGACGGGGCGCGCTTTCTTGGCGCGCGCGTCGCCCGGTTAGCCCTGAAACTGGCCTGATGCCGCACCCACCTGCCCCCCTTTTTTCAGGGGGAGGCGGGCAGTGGTGCGGGGTCTGTCTTGCACCACGGCGGATGTTCGAACGCCTTGACCAGATAATCCAGAAAAGCGCTGACCCGGACGGGCCGCAGGGAACTGGCGGGGGTCACAATATACAGCGCCACGGGTGGGGCCTCCCATTGCGGGAGGATCTGCTCCAGCAACCCTGAGCGCAACCCGGCCGACACCATGAATTCAGGGAACAGTCCAAATCCCTGCCCTGCCTCCAGTGCCGGCAGGAAGGCTTCCGCATTGTTGGCCCGCAGGCGCGAGGCCTGCGAAAGCACAAAGTCCTTGCCCGATGGTTCATGCCTGAGCCGGACCATGCCCGGGGCCGACGTATTGGTGTAGACAAAGCTTTTGCGATTTTCCAGGTCGCGCGGGTGGGCTGGCCGCCCGGTTCTGTCGAGATAGGCGGGCGTTGCAACCAGCAGCAGGCGCACCGGGCACAGACGTCGCGCCCTCAGGGCTGAATCGGCCAGCGACGCTATGCGCAAGGCCAGGTCATACCCTTCGGCCACAAGGTCAATGATCGCGTCACTGAAATCCACGGTAATGTCGACATCGGGGTAGCGTTCCAGAAAGTCCGGCAGAACAGGGGAAAAATGCCGTATGCCGAACGTCATGGGTGCCGCCACCCTGATCAGCCCCGAGGGTTTGAGTGTGCCGCCCCGTGCCTCGCTTTCCGCTGCTTCGGCTTCGGCCAGAATCCGGTTTGCGTGGCCCAGCAGGGCGCGTCCCGTTTCAGTCAGCGACAACTGCCGGGAATTGCGGTTGAACAGCGCCACACCCAGAGCCTGCTCAAGACGCCCGACTGCTTTGGAAATTGTCGGCTTGGAAAGCTGGACCGCCTCCGCCGCGCGTGAGAACGATCCCTGTTCCGCGACTTTGGCAAAAATCGCCCATGCTTCAAAATCAGGCAGGCGCATCGCGCAACTCCACAAACAGACACAGGCTGACAGGACAGCCCTTAAAGAATTGGGGCACGTCGCATGACCTTCAAGGTATGATAAACCAAATAGAAACAAAGTGTTTCGTTTATTTCCATATCAAGCATCATGGCGAACACGGTAATGTCCCCTTCGAAGACAAACGCAACCCGACAGAGAAAGACACGTCGATGATTGAAATTCGCCCCTTTGACAAACTGGGCCACGCCGATCATGGCTGGCTCGATGCCCGGCATCACTTCTCCTTCGCGGACTACCACGACCCCAGACGCATGCATTGGGGTGCGCTCCGTGTCTGGAATGACGATGCGATTGCCGCAGGCACGGGATTTGGCGCGCATCCGCACCGGGATATGGAAATCATCACCTATATTCGGGACGGCGCGATTACGCACCAGGACAGCCTTGGCAACAAAGGCCGGACAGAAGCCGGAGATGTTCAGGTCATGTCCGCGGGAACGGGCATACGCCATAGCGAACACAATCTGGAAAGCGACACTACACGCCTTTTCCAGATCTGGATCATGCCCAACCGCAGCGGTCATGCACCGTCATGGGGCAGCAGGGAATTCCCCAAAGGCGCGCGTGCCGGCCGGTTCGTCGCTCTGGCTTCGGGCATGCCGAACGATGGTGACGCCCTGCCCATCCATGCGGACGCACGGGTTCTCGGGGCAACCCTCAACAAGGGTCAAAGCACCGAATACGCGTTGGGGGCCAACCGTCTGGGCTATCTGGTGCTGGCCAAAGGCCGCGCGGACATCGAGGGACACGTGGCGAACGAGCGGGACGGCGTTGCGATTTCGGACACCGATGTCCTGAAAATTACCGCACTGGAAGATACCGAAATCGTGCTGGTGGACACAGCACCCTGAACTTTTCTGCCAACCCGGCCGCAGCAGGCGTTGCTGCGGCCGGAGTTGGAGCCGCCGTCATTCAGACCTGCGCGTTGTCGCGGGCCGCCCTGCCCACAGCGCCGCAAGGGCCGAGCCGGAAATATTATGCCAGATCGAAAAAACAGCGCCCGGCAGCGCCGCCAGTGGCGCGAAATAAAGCCGCCCCAATGTGGCTGCCAGACCTGAGTTCTGCATGCCCACCTCCAGAGCCAGGGTGCGGCAGACTGCTTCATCAAAACCCAGCGCCCGGCCGCCCCAGTAACCGCCCAGCAGCCCAACCGCGTTATGGGCCACAACGCCCACCAGAACGACCGGCCCGGCAGACGCAAGCGACGGCCCCACGCCCGCAACGATACAGGCGATAATGCTCAGGATCGAAACCATGGCCACCACAGGCAGGGCCGGTTCCACACGGCGTACCGCGCGGTGCCACACTGCATTGACGACAACCCCGCCCAGAACCGGAAGGGCGACCATTGTCACAATACTGCGAAACAGGCCCCAGCTATCGACCGCAACCCCGGCTGACACGTACAGCCGTGTCAGAAGCGGCGTTGCGACAATGCCCACCAGAGTGGACAGCATGCTGATACTGACAGAAAGTGCGACATCCCCCCGGGCAAGGTAGATCATGACATTGGACGCCGTACCGCTGGCAACACACCCGACCAGCACCATGCCCGTTGTCAGTTCCGGGGACATATGTAGCGCATGAGCGATAAGCCATGCCGCCAGTGGCATGACAAGATAATGCAGCCCCACCCCGGCCAGAACCGGCCACGGACGCCGCGCGATACGCGCAAAATCCCCGGGTGTCAGCGTGACCCCCATGGTGAACATAATAAATGCCAGCAGAACCGTAACGGCAGGTGTCAGCACCAGAAACGGTGCGGGCCAGAACACGGCCAGGGCTGAAACAAGAACGGCCCATAAGGGAAAAAGACGGGTTATCATGCGCGATCTTCATGGAGGAATGCAGCACCCGCGCGTGTGCCGAACGACTGGACAGGCAGCTAGCCTGCCACGGTTTGCCTTTGCTGGCCCAGCCCGTCAATCCCGAGTTCCACCACATCGCCGGCGCGCAGGTAGACAGGCCGGGGCTGCATGCCCATGCCCACACCGGGCGGTGTGCCCGTGGCAATCACGTCGCCCGGCAGCAATGTCATGTAATGACTGACATAGGACACGATCTCGGCCACCGGAAAAATCATGTTGCCTGTATTCCCCGTCTGCATCCGCTGTCCATTTACAGTCAGCCACAGGTGCAGATTTTGTGGGTCGGGTATGTCGTCCCGGGTCACAAGCCACGGCCCCAGCGGGCCGAAGGTGTCGCAGCCCTTGCCCTTGTCCCACTGGCTGGACTGCATCTGAAAAGCACGTTCGGATACGTCGTTGGCGACGCAATACCCCGCTACGTATTCCAGAGCTGTATCGCGTGTGACGTTTTTCGCACGTGATCCGATGACCACGGCCAGTTCGACCTCCCAGTCCAGACTGGTCGACCCCGCGGGCATAAGAGTATCGTCATCCGGACCGCATAATGCCGTCACTGCCTTGAGAAAAATGATCGGCTCGGAGGGAGCAGCCAGTCCCGATTCCTCCGCATGGTCGCGATAATTCAGCCCGATACAGATATATTTGCCCACTCCGCTGACCGGAACACCGTAACGGACCGGAGTGGGCACAACCGGCAGGGCCATGGGGTCAAGAGCGGCCAGAGCAGCCAGCCTGTCCGGCGCCAACATATCGGACGATAGATCGGTTATATGGCTTTCCAGGCTACGCAACACGCCCTGGGCGTCGATCAGGCCCGGACATTCCGCGCCGGGGCTGCCAAAACGACATAGTTTCATCTGCACGCTATCCTGAGTGGCCCCAGCACTTCTGCCGCCCGGAACCATAATTTAAGGCCAGCCGCAGCATAACCCGCCACTCGCCCATATATACTCCCCTAACACGGATCGCGCACCCGCCGTATCATGCCCAAAAGCGGCACACCCCGACCCGCCCACACGGAATGTCGCGCCCAAGCTATAGCGTGACCAGGGTGCTAATGCGCGAGTGGGGGCGTGATCACCACGATAAATGCGACGGGATTGGTCGTGTAACCAAGAAACCGATGTGACAGGGTCACGGGCAGTTGTTGCGTTTGCGCAGTCGCGAAGCTGGCCGCGCGTTGGAGGCATATCATATCGTCAGCCATGCAGATCGAAAGAAGCCCGTGCTCGCGGATCCGTTGCGGTGTCACCCATAGCGCCTGACTGAAATCATGGCTGACAAAGCTGTGCGGATGTGCCGGACTGTAAAACGCCGCGCCGTTATCCAGGATAAATGACCCGCTGACATAGGTCAGCGGTGCGGGAACATGGCGCTGCCACAGATCTGTAGCCTCCTGCGCGATTTCCTGCACAGGCACCTGCCTGAGCCATCCGTGCTGATGCGCGACCCGCCAGTACGCATAGGCCGGAGCCACCACCACTGCCCCGATGTTCAGCACAATGGCACCACACAGGCTGACCCTGGCCAGCAGGAGGGGCGGGCAACCCGGAAAAAACTGCATGATCAGCAGTGGCGCCAGCGGCACCACTCCGATCATCATTTCATCCATCACCACGGTTTTCAGCACCAGAGCCGACAACCCGGTCAAAACGAGCGGGGTCAGGGTCAGCACCGCAACCATACGCGCCTGATCACGGGACAGAGCGCACACCCGGGTCCGGGCGCCACGCGGGGTCAGCAGCGTAAGGCCCGCGACAATGGCCAGCACGCCCAGCATCATCCCACACAGCCCGCCCTCGGCCCGGAGCGCGCGATGCCACACATCCGGCCAGGGCGCCCCCAGCTTGCTGCCCAGGTAGTGCAGCGGGGGCGCCCTGTTCTGCACCAGCCACACCAGATGTGGCGCGAAGGTGAGCAGCGCAACAGCCACCGAAATCCACGGCCAGCACGACGCCAGCCAGCGCCGGCCCGAGGTGGCGACAAGAGCCGCGCCAAAGCACCCCGCCAGAGGGAGGAACACATAATATTTGGAGAGAAGGCCAAGCCCCACCATAACCCCAAGCCCCAGCGCGGATGACAGGCCCGGCTGCGAGATGGAGCGGAAAAAGAAAAACAGGGTCCATGGCCATATGGAAAGAAAAATAATATTGGCGTCGAATTTATACGCATAAAAAGTATAAAGCGGCGTCAGAAGCAGCAGCGCCCAACAGGCAACACGACGCGGGCCACTGACAAGGCACGACAGCAGATACCACGCGCCCAACAGGCCGACAGCGGCATTGGTCGCACTGAGAGCTGAGAAAAACATGGGAGAGATTGGAAATACCCTGAACCACAGCCCGCATAACCATGCCCAGAACGGCGGATGCTGATGGTATCCGAGCTGGAATTCCTGCCCCCAGGCATAGGCTTCGGTCATGTCATGTTTGACCGGAACCGGAGCTTCCGTGACAGTGTAGAAAAAAGTCCACACAACTATGAAGCCAATAAAAACCGCTAGAATTTCGGCTTTTGCAGGGCTCGCCGTCGTAAACGCCGTAAAATCAGAAAAACCCGCCGGACTGTGAACGAGTGCGCCCCGCCGGTCCACGCGCGCGCTTTTTATAGTCGACATGCAAAAGCCTTGCTGATCTTGAAATGGGCCCGGACATTCAATTTAAAAAACTCTTCCACCCCTGCCGTATCCTGACTGACAGTGGAGAAGAGCCTGCAAAGAGAGAAAAACTTATTTTTTCAAGGCGTTATAAAACGGACGCAAGATACGTAAACGTTTAGGGAATGTAAACACAAAACCGTGCCCATGGGGCACGGTCAATGCACGATGTCTCTCCTGCCAGGGCCGTTCAGACGTTGCGCTGGATACCCGAGCGCGCAAGCACGCCAGGCAGCAGGCGTTCGTTGGGTCCATAGTCACCAGCGGGGTGAAAAAAGAGACGCGGGGTCTTGTCCAGGTTCAGAAGCCGCTGCCGATACTCCTCCAGCCGGGCGGCACGCATGTCAGGCGTCATGCGTGCGGGCATGTAGGCTATAAAGGGGGACACGACGTCGAACCCCGTATAACGCAGCAGGCCATTGTGCACGGGCCACAGAACGCTTAAAATATCGCCGTCTATGCCGTCGGGGGCATAGGTATCGGCCGAGGTACCGGTCGTTGCGACCACCATGGCCGTCTTGCCCCGGAACAGGCCCGTATCGTATTTGCGGCCCGCAATATAAGCGAAACCGCGCGCAAAAACGCGATCGGCCCAGCCTTTCATGATAGCGGGCATACCGAACCACCAGACCGGGAACTGAAAAATGACAAGATCCGCCTTACGGAGCTTTTCCTGCTCCGCGCGGATATCCTCAGACAACGTGCCCTGATTATAGGCATGCGTCTGTTCGCGGGGGATGTTCAGACAGGACGGGTCCTGAACACCGTCAGGAAAATCCCCCACCCCGAGAACGGGGAAAAAATTCATGGCATACAGGTCGCTGACCGTGACGTCATGCCCCAGTTCGCTCAATGTCCGCACCGCCACATCCTTCATGGCGGCATTGTAGGATTTGGGTTCAGGATGCGCATATACGATCAGAACATTCATGGTAATTCCCCTCGAAACCAGATCTGGTGGTCAGACGCGAACGACAGGCTCCGCCAACCCGATTGATCGGAGCCGCGCTTTTCCGGACCGCGCGACACGGTTTTAAAAACTCTTTTTGCAAATGCAGATTTTCTGTCCGCACAGGTTTTCCAGCATTTCAACCCGGTCAGGCAGTTTCCATCTCGAACACAACATCATGAAAGCCGATAACCTGCCCCTCGACCGCACGGACCGTAACAACATGGCCGTCAACCGGGGCGACAACAGGCAGGACGATCCGGCCCACATCGACAAAAGCCATGATCTGGCCTTTGCTGACGCTTGCACCGACCGCGACCCCATTCTCCCCCGAAGACGGGTGGCGGGTAAGAAACACCCCCATATCAGGGCTGAATACTGGCTCCTGCGTTTCCTTGAGAGCCTGCGCGGGTTGTGTCACGGGCGCCAGAACAGCATTTTCCGCGCTGCCTGCCGGTGCCAGACGCAGCAAAAGCCGTGTCTGGCCATCGTCATAATCCAGCAGGGCCATTCCGGCCTGCCGCATTCGGGCTGTGATGTCCCGAATCTGGGCAACGCGGTCCGTTACGGTGCGGTTATTACGCATTACTGCCATCCCCATCCCCGTTAAGAAGCTTTTCCAGATAATGCACCGAAATATCTGAACTTCCGAAAGCGCGTTCATCCATCAGGCGCTGATGCAGCGGCGTGGTAGTCTGAATACCGCCTATTTCCATTTCGCCCAGCGCCGCTTTCATGCGCCTGATCGCGTCGTTCCGGGTCGCGCCATGCACTACAAGTTTTGCAATCAGGGAATCATAGGACGGCGGGATCGTGTATCCCTCGTATAAATGGCTTTCAACACGTACGCCGGGCCCACCGGGTGGTCGCCAGCGCGTGACTGTTCCCGGGCAGGGAATGAATTTCTGCGGGTCCTCGGCATTGATCCGGCATTCTATCGCGTGGCCCTGTATCGTGACCTGCTCCTGCGAGATCGACAGTGGCAGCCCACCGGCGACCCGGATCTGTTCGGCCACGATATCGATCCCCGTCACCATTTCCGTAACAGGATGTTCGACCTGCAGGCGGGTGTTCATTTCAATGAAATAGAACTGCCCATCTTCATACAGAAATTCGAAAGTCCCCGCCCCGACATATCCCATACGCTGGCAGGCCGCCACGCATTGCCGGCCCAGTTCCGCCACCGCCACGCGGGACAGGCCATGCGCGGGCGCTTCTTCCAGCAGTTTCTGGTGCCTGCGCTGGACCGAACAGTCCCGATCGCTCAACCAGACAGCGTTCCCAGCCCGGTCCGCAAGCACCTGGATTTCAATATGTCGCGGACTTGTCAGGAACCGTTCCGCATACAGATTGCCGTTGGCAAAAGCATGAATGGCCTCCTGTCGCGCGGTCTGGATAGCAGCGTCCAGCATGGCTGGGGTCTGGACGACCCGCATCCCACGTCCCCCCCCACCGCCCGATGCCTTGACAATCAGCGGGTAGCCCACCGCGTCACACAATGTATGGGCCTGGGCCATGTCTTCTGGCAGGGCACCTTCAGTTCCGGGCAGGCAGGGCACGCCTGCGGCCATCATCTGCCGCCGGGCTTCGATCTTGTCGCCCATGGCGCGGATAATGCCAGCGGGTGGGCCGATCAGGGTCAGTCCCGCATCTTCCACCGCCTGCGCGAAATCCGCGTTCTCGGACAGGAAACCGTAACCGGGATGAATGGCCTGGGCACCCGTCAGATTGGCCGCACGCAGGACCCGCTCCTTATCGAGATAACTTTTGCCCGGACCGGCAGGACCGATGCAAATGGCCCTGTCCACAAGGGCCAGATGGCGCTGGGTATCGTCCCGCTCCGCATAAAGTCCGACAGAGGCAAGCCCCAGCACCTTGCAGGCACGGGCAATGCGTAGCGCGACCTCCCCCCGGTTGGCGATCAGGACAGTATCAAACGTCAGTGTCATGAAGACGCTCCACAACGAAAAGAGGCGTTCCGGTCTCGACCGTTTCACCATTTCCGGCAACGATCCGCACGATGCGGCAGGGAAATTCAGCCACGACCCGGTTCAGTGTTTTCATGACTTCCAGAATATACAGCGTGTCCCCTTCCCGCACGACATCGCCTTCGCTGACAAAGGGCGGTGCATCGGGTGCGGAGGCAAGATAGAATACCCCCACCATGGGGGCCGCGATCTCAACCTGCGCGGGGCCGGGGTTCAAGGCGGCTTCGGGGCTTATCACATCCGACGCGGGGACTGGCGGAGCAGGCTGCGCGGGCGCGATTGCGACGGATCGCCCTGCCTGCGCACCGCTATGTTCCATTCGTTTCAGATGTACCCGCACACCGTTTTCGGTATGGTCGAGTTCCTCGATCCCCTGCTCGGCCATCAATGCCATCAGGGCGTCCAGCAAGTCGCGATTCATGGCTTTACCTCTAATCTGGACCTAGCAGAAAGCGCGCACTGCAATTCCGGCGGCTAGCAGCGCCTCACGCACGCGACGGGCCACTTCGACCGAATGCGCGTTATCGCCATGCACACAGATTGAATCGATCTTTGCCGGCACCATCGCACCAGACAGGGTTTCGACCGCGCCGGCCCTGACCATGCGCACCACGCGATCAGCCGCGTAGTCCGGATCGTGGATCAACGCACCGGGCAGTTTTCTGGAAACGAGACGACCTTCTTCCGTATAACCACGATCCGCGAAAATTTCAGAAAAAACAGTCATGTTCCGCGCCCGCGCGCACAGGTCGAGCTGCCCCCCCGCGATGGCCAGAACGGGAAGGCGCGGGTCCACGGCATAAATGGCGCGCGCCACCGCCTCGGCGATTTCCGTGTTGCTTTCGGTCAGGTTCCCAAGGGAGCCATGCGGCTTGACATAACGCAGTGTCTCTCCGCTATAGGCGGCCATACCCATGGCAGCACCCACCTGATAGGCCACAAGGCGCTCGATTTCGGGCGGGGTAAACGGCATGACACGACGCCCGAACCCCCACAGGTCCGGAAAGCCGGGATGCGCGCCAATGCGCACCCCCAGTTCCCTGGCCTTGCTGAACGTTGCAGCCATGATCTCGGGGTCCCCGGCATGAAAGCCGCATGCCACATTGGCCGATGTCACGATCGAGAGCATCGCGTCGTCGTCGCCAATCCTGTAACAGCCGAACCCTTCTCCCAGATCGGCATTCAGATCCACTTCGTGCTGGTGGGATGGTGTCATGTCCTTGATCCTTGCTGGGCGGAATGAAGCATTGGGAGGTTCGGTCTCAGGCCAGCAGCGCGCGGGCCGCGCGCGCAAGGGCCGACAGGTCGTCATGCTGGGTTCTGAGCGCCCGTTGCGCCTGCTCTCGCGTTGCCAGAACAAAGCGGATATGCCCGCCAACCCGCGTCTGGGCCAGCAGACGCTGATCGGCCTCGATGACCGTTGCGATCTTGGGGTAGCCGCCGCAGGTATTGGCGTCCGCCAGTTGCACGATAGGCTGCCCGGACGACGGCACCTGGACCGTGCCGGGCACAATACCATGTGACATCAGGCTGTCATGGCGCAAGGCCACCAGTTCCGGCCCGCCAAGCCTGTAGCCCACGCGGTTGGCGTCGGCACTGACCTGCCATGACGCCCCCAGAAACTGCTTCTGCACGTCGGGCGCGAACCGGTCCCATTCGGCGGCAGGCAGGACACGCACGCTTACGGGAGTACCGGCCTCCGCTTCGGGCCAATGGATCGCAGCGCCGAACCCGGCAGGCGGAAAGGTTTTTGCGTGATCTGCCTGTGCGCCGAGCGGCAGCCTGTCTCCCCGCTGCAGGCCCCGCCCGTCAAGCCCGCCAAAACCACCTTTCTGGTCCGTCGCGCGGGATTCCAGCACAACCGGCACATCCACTCCGCCAGCAACCGCGATATAGGCTCTCGCACCCACGCGGGGGCTGGCCAGTGTCAGAACCTGTCCGGCCCTGGCAGGCATGGCCCACCATGCAGGCACCGGTCGGTCGTCCAGTCTGGCGCCTGTATCGGCCCCGGTCAGGGCAAAAAGCGTATCGACATGAAATTTCAGCCGGAAAGGGAAAAACACGACCTCGATCCCGGCAAGGGACAGATCGTTCCCGATCAGGGCATTACCGGCCGACAGGGCAAACCGGTCCATGGCACCGCCAACCGACACACCCAGTGTCAAGGAATGCCGCCGCCCCTGATCCTGAATGCTGTTCAGAGTGCTGCTTGCCAGAATTTCCAGCACAGCGTCCTGCCCGTTCCCGTGCATGATGTTCAGCCTTCCACCGGATAAAAACGGACGACATCGCCCGGATGCAGCAGCAGCGGGTCCGGCCGTTCGAGCGAGAACAGTTCGAGTTCCGTCATACCCAGGATATGCCAGCCTGAAGGCGCTGTGCAGGGCATGATACCCGCATGCCCGCCACCGATCACCACGCCACCTTTGGGAACGCTCAGCCGTGGCGTGTTCCGCCTGCGCAGGGCCAGTGCAGGAGCAAGCCCGGTCAGGTAGACAAAGCCAGGCATGGCCCCTACCGCAGCCACCGAATAGTCCCCCCCGCTATGCAGGGCAATGACCTCGGCTACCGAAAGGCCGCTTTCCTCCGCCACACTGGCCAGGTCTTCACCCAGTGTGCCGCCATAACGCACAGGCACGTCCACCACCTTGGCGGCTGGCTTTTCAAGTCCTGCGCCAGCCCATTCCGTGCGTATCCGCGCCTCAATATCCTCGCCCGGGACATTCAGGGGGTCAAAGACGACCAGTACGTTGTTAACGCCCGGCACAACCTGCTCCACGCCATCTACGCACCGCATCCGCTTTGCGAATGCCCATATCCGCTGCTGGGTCGTCTGCTCGAACGGGCCTGTCGCGGCATCCACCAGAATTGCCCCGGCGCCCGCCATGGAAAGTTTCAACATACGCCGTCCCGCCTCTGCCTCATGAAATCGCGGCTCCACTTACCAAAGCCCGGCCGATACCCCGCAACCCCAGGCTTGCATGAAATCTTCCGACAAGACAGGGGGCTTGCCGGGCGATCCTACATTTGTGCGAAAGGGAGAGAGCGCGCCATCAGCGTAACGCCTCCTGCCTTTTCGGCCGTGTCGAAATACGTGAAACCACTCCCATCGGGGCGCCGCCCGCGCATGAGCACGTTCAGCCCCATGGCCGTGGCTTCTGCCTCGGCCCGGTTACTGTCTGCGACACTGAAGCCGATATGAAAAACACCCTCACCATGCCGGTCCAGAAAGCGCTTTTGCGGCGTGTCTCCACTTCCCGGCTGACAGAGCTGCAGTTGCATGTTCTGCAGGTTTGCGAATTTATATTTCAGGCCAAGAAAGCCCTCGAGATTGGGCATATCCAGTCGCGAAAAGTCGGAAAATGGCGGAAAGTCATGCCACGGCCCAAGGCCGATGGACTGGTAATAATCCGCAGCCCTGTCCAGATCATGCACGACAAGACAGATATGATGAAGGGTCTGGAATGGCTCGCTCATGAACAATACTCGCACATTACGCCATGCGCCGGGCCTGCTGGTTGCCCGGACAGGCCACGGTCACATTCAGTAGACAACGGTTTCATGCAGGGGAGTGCCGGAACGGATTCTGCCATAGCCCAGCGGGGTCAGGTCCAGGCTCTGGTAAGCCCCTGTCAGGATCTGTTCGGCAATCGCCCGGCCGGCGGCGGGCGCATGCATGACGCCGTGCCCGGAAAAACCGTTTGCAAACAGAAGGTTGGGAATTTCATCATGCGGGCCGATCACCGCATTATGGTCAAGGGTATTGATCTCGTAATGTCCGGCCCATGACCTTTCAAGCCGCAGTTGCTCAAGGGCCGGAACCCGCTGCGCCAATGCGGGCCACACCACGTCCTCCAGCAGGTCGTAAGCGGGTTCGAAATCCCCCGTGGCATCCGGGTCGTTCTGTTCTGGTGGCGCAATACCGCAGATGAAGCCTTGCCCTTCCGGGCGTATCCACGCGCCCGACGCATCGAACAGCATGGGAAAATCAGCCGCATCAAGAGGCGCCTTGATGGAAAAAACCGTGCGCTTGCGCGGCTCGACCGGCAGGCCCGGCACAAGGTCACGCACCACATGCGCAGCCTTTGGGCCAGCCGCGTTAATGCACCAGTCCGCCGCCAGAGACTCACCTGTTACAAGCCTCATGCCGCTGGCCCGGCCGCCCCGAACATCGATTGTATCGACCTGTCCCTGTCTGTAGGTGACACCGGCCTGAATGGCCGCCTTGCGCACCAGTTGCAGCAACGACCATGCGTCGAACCAGCCTTCATTTTTCAGGCCGAATGTCGCAATGCCGATATCGTCCACATTCAGCCAAGAAAACCGTTCCCGTGCTTTTGCCGGTGTCAGAGCCACAATGCTGGCCCCTTCCCCATTCTGCATGGCAACGCCTGCAAGCCGTTCGGCCTGCGCTCCGTCCGGGCCGATAATCAGGTAACCTTTTTCGACAAAGCCGATATCGGCATCGGTCCCGAATTCGTCTTTGATATTGCGAAACAGCTCAGCCCCGAACAGGCTCATATGCACATTGACAGGGCAACCGAACTGGGTGCGGATGGATGCCGCCGATAATGCCGTTGACGAACGCGCATAAGTCGGGTCGGACTCCACAACGGTAATCTCGCCCGCAAATCCCTGCTTTTTCAAAAAATATGCGATGAAACTGCCTATAATTGCGCCACCGGCAATCAGGACTGTTCCAGTTTTCGATACCGCCACCTTACACTCCTGCATTCCCGGCCTTGCCAGATTATAGAACAAACCATTTGCACATCGACCCGTCTGGTCCATACCGCCTCCCCTCAGCTCCGGCGGTACACACGATCAAGACACCCATAGTCAGATTTTTGCTGAAAAAAAACTTTATCCGTCGCGAATGGCTTTCAGACGTTCGACCAGAATCTGACCGCCATCGAGAATATGTTTTTCAAGCAGTGCTACGGCGGCATCCGTGTCCTGTCTGCGGCAAAACTCCATAAGCTGCCAGTGCTCCCGATCAGACTTGGCCTGCACACCGGTCAGGGAGACCATCATACGCTCGTAACGTTCGATCTGCAGATGGATCTTGCCCACCATCTCGATGGTCAGCTTCCTGCCTGAAGCCGCATAGAGTGCCGCGTGAAAATTCCAGTTATGTTCATAGGAATAATCATCCTCAGCCCCAAGTGCCGCGAACTCCCGCGCCGAAATTTCAGCACGGGCAAAGTCCGCCTCCACCATTCGGGGAATGGCCAGGGCAATCAGCCATGTTTCGATCCTGGCCCGCAATTCGTAAAGCTCAAGTATTTCCTCAAGGGAAATGGAAGAGACAACAGCGCCTTTATGGGACACCAGCTCGACAAACCCTTCGGAATAAAGCTGGTGCAGGGCCTCGCGCACAGGTATGCGGCTAACCCCCAGTTCGGCGGCAATATGCTCCTGCCTTATGGCCGTGTTGGCCTCATATTCCCCCGAGAGTATCTTCTGCCGCAGAATGTCCGCCACCTGCGCTGAAATCGTCTTTTTCTTAACAATGCCGCTCATGGGCACATAACTCCATCATGACGAGATCAGCCAGCTGGCGGGAGCCATACTTACGACGCTCCGACCCCGCATGCCGCATCCGGTCTGGGGCTGACAGCCTGCGCGTATCAGTCCTCGACCGGCACCGTATAGTTCAACACAAGACGGCCGCCGTCAGGGTAAATGGTCTGACCGACGATATAAGACGCATCATCACTGGCCAGGAACGACGCAACGCTTGCAATTTCGGAGGGTTCGCCACAACGCCCGGCCGGCGTACGGGACATGATGGTCCTGCGCTGGCTGTCATTGGCCATGACCGCCTGGGCCAGTTCGGTCAGGATCGTGCCCGGACCAATGGCGTTGACACGAATACCATGCGGAATCAGCCCCACAGCCATGACAGCAGTCAACTGCTTGAGCCCACCCTTGGACACCGCATAGGCAACCGACGTGGGAATGGCCAGCAGCGCATTGATGGACGACATGTTAATGATGGACCCGCCGCGCGCCTGATCAATCATGACTTTCGCCGCCGCCTGTCCAAGCAGGAACGGAGCCTTCAGATTAACGCGCTGCACGCGGTCAAAAGCATCTTCCGAAAAGTCGACAAATTCCTGCATGTGGATAATGCCGGCATTGTTGACGAGAATATCCAGCCCGCCAAAATGACTGACCGCCTTGTCGATAACCTTTTCCGCCATCTCGCGCGATATTTCAGAAAAATCAGCAACCATCCATGTCGCGCGCTCACCCAGAAGTTCCGCCTTCTCGCGGACGAGATCAGCCTGGATATCAACCAGCACGACCTTGGCACCGTCTTCATGGAAGCGCTTCGCGCATGCAAAGCCCAGGCCCTGCGCGGCACCCGTGACCAGAACGATCTTGTCTTTATGCTTCATGAGCTCTTCTCCGCTTTCCCTCTATATTGGATACAATATCCGAAAATTCCGTCAACAGCAATGCTCTCGTTGCGATCATGGATCATTTACGTCAGCCGAAAACAGGGTCAAACACGCTGGACCGCCTGTCCGCACGTCATGCAGGTGGAAAACGGGACCTGATAAACTCACTCAAGCCCCGCACCCGTGACATGCGAAGCGGGTTAAAGGCGAGGCCTGACATCCGGGCCAGAGTGTATGGATGACGGAGGATTGTCCTGACGCAACGGCGCGTTAAAACACCGTTGGGCAGCATCAGACAGAACAAGCCGCACTTGACGCCGGACAGGCCAGTACGGCTGACATACTACAGGCTGGAGGACGGTTCCGAGCGGCTTGCGGCCTCTGCGGCTTCCCTGCGCCGTTTTTCGCGCCGGGCTTCCACTTCATAATAATAGGTCGGCAGGATAAACAGCGTCAGCAGCGTCGCAATACCCAGCCCGCCAACAACCACGGTCGCCAGACCACGCTGCACGTCTGTGCCAATGCCGGTGGCCATGGCAGCGGGCAACATACCCACACTGGCCACGGTCGCGGTCATCAGCACCGGGCGGAAACGCTGCCCTGCGCCGTCGAGCACAGCGGCGCGCAAGGGCTCGCCTTCCGCGCGCAGACGGTTGAAGTTGGAAACCATGATAATGCCGTTCTGGATCGCGACCCCGAACAGCGCAATAAATCCTACTGCCGTCGCGATATTCAGGGTCTCGCCCCGCACATGCAGGGCGATCAACCCGCCCAACGTCGCCATGGGCACGACAACCAGCACAAGAACAGCCTGACGCATGGCACCGAACTGGAAGAAGAGCAGCACCAGCATGATGGCGAACATGATACCCAGCGCTACGGTAAGACGCGATTCCGCTCGCTGGGCCTGCTCAAACGTGCCTGCCCATTCAAGACGATACACAGCCGGATCGTAGTGAACCTGGGCCGCAATACTCTGCTGCGCGTCGGCCAGATACTGCGAAAGCGGCCGTTGCCCGTTATCGAGCCTGATCGTGAGCTGGCGGTTATTCCGCTCATGCGCGATCGTGCCCTCCCCCGTCCGCAGCGTAACATGTGCAACCGCACCAAGGGGGACCAGACCGCCCGATGGCGTCGTAAGCGAAAAATGCCGGATGATATCAAGATTGCTGTTGATGGCGCGCGGGATATGAACCGTCATGTTATAAACGCGGTTGCCCACATAAATGGACGACACCGGCGCGTCACCGATCATGTTCTGGACCACAGCCATGATATCTGTCGCACTGAAGCCATAGCGCGCGGCAGCCATACGATCGACCGTAACGTCCAGTTCAGGAATTTCCGGCTCCTGAAAAATCGAGGCTACGGCAGTCCCCGGCACTTTGCGCAGAACCGACACGATCTGCGTGCCGAGCCGGCGCAATTCACGCAGGTCATCGCCATAAACACGCAGCACCAGAGGGGAATGCGCGCCGCCGACAAGATCGTTCATGTTATCGGCAATAGGCTGGCTGATACCGAAGCTGATACCCGGAATCTGGTCCAGGCGTGCCTGCAGTTTTCTGACAAACTGGCGCTTTGTTTCTCCGTGAGCCCATTCGCTGTATGGCTTGAGCCCGACCGGCACCTCGATATGCGACGGGGTCCACGGGTCCGTACCGGAATCGCTACGGCCAAGCTGGGTCACCGCGTAGCTGGTCTCGGGGAAAGAGCGAATGGCGGCCCTGATCTCGTCCGCCATGTCACTCGCCTTTTCAAGCGACAGGCCCGAGGGAAGCTGGACCTGGATCCACAGCGCTCCTTCATCAAGGTCGGGCAGAAATTCCTTCCCCGCCGTGCTGCCCAGATAGCCGACCAGAATAAAGGCCACGATGCCGGTAGCATAGGCCGGCCAGGGCTTACCCAGACTGTAATCCAGCCCACGGTGATAGACGTTGTGCAGCCAGTCCAGCGGCTTGTTGTGATACAGCCGGTGCGGGTTGCGCAAAGCCAGAAACGCAAGGGACGGAATAAGGGTGATCGCGCATAAAAGCGCGCCCAGCAGCGCGAAGCTGACGGTAAACGCCATGGGCCGGAACAGCTTGCCCGCCGCGCCTTCAAACGCAAAAAGCGGCCCGTACGCCACGATAATGATGAGGGTTGCGAAAAAAATCGCCTTGCCCATCGTTTCCGTGACTTCAAGGATATCGCCCACGGTCAGGATTTCATCCGGGTGAGCCTCACGCAGGCGCAGGATCGCCTCGGTGACGACAATCGCGCCATCCACGATCACACCAAAATCCACCGCCCCAAGCGAGAACAGGTTGGCGGGCATGCCCAGCGCCGTCATGATGACAAAGAGCGTCGCCAGGGACAATGGAATGGTCACGGCAGCGACAATCGCGCTGCGCGGGCTGCCCAGAAATATCACCAGCACGACAAAAACCAGCCCCATACCTTCCAGAACGGTATGGGCGACTTTGTCTGTCGTGGCGCGGACCAGATTGTCCCGATCGATATACGGCACGATCCGTACCGCCTGGGGCGCGAGCTGCCTTTGTAGTTCATCGACACGCTTGTGCAGCGCCGCCAGCACCTCAGACGGGTTCTGCCCGTTCAGGATCACGACAATGCCTTCAAGCGTGTCAGCGTTTTTATCCAGCCCCAGAATACCCTGCCGCACCTGATGCCCGAACTGCATCTGCCCCAGATCACGGATCCGCACCGGCTGGCCATTATGCTGCGCCACGCCGATCTCACCCATTTCGGCCAGGGTATGCACCATGCCAACCCCACGCACGATATAGGACTGGTCCCCGCGTGTAACGCGGTCACCGCCTGCATTGAGGTTGTTGTTACGCAATGCGTTCAGAACGTCGTTGATGCCGATCCGGTATTTATTGAGGGCGTCCGGGTCGAGCAGAAGCTGGTATTCCTTGGTGAACCCGCCAAAATTGCTGACCGACACCACCCCCGATATCTGTGTCAGGGCGGGAATGATAACCCAGTTCTGGATATCGGAAAGCTGCATCAGGTTCAGCTTGTCCGACTGCAATGTGTAACGGTACACCTCACCCGCGGGGCCAGTGACGGGCCCCAGCACCGGTATGGCCCCGGCGGGCAGGTTGGTCACCTGGTTGATCTGCTGGGTTACGCGGTCACGCGCGAAATAAACGTCCGTGCCATCCTTGAAAATGAGCGTGATCAGCGACAGCCCGAAAGTACTGCTCGAACGACTGTCGATCAGGCCCGGAACACTGGCCAACTGGCGTTCGAGCGGGGTCGTGATCTGCTGCTCGACCTCTTCAGCCGCAAGGCCCGAGACCTGCGTGGTCACGACAACACTGACCGCTCCCAGATCTGGATAGGCCTCGACCGAAATTTCGCGCCATGCCAGCGCGCCAAAGCAGGCGAGCATGGCCATGGCCGTGAACACAATACGCCTGTTGCGCAGGCAAAAGCCTATGACCCGGTTAATCATCGTTCAGGAGCACCGCACCCTGAGTCACGACACGTTCACCGGTGGAAAGACCGTCGAGAACGCGGCTGTCTGCGCCGTCGTCGTAAACAATAACCACCACACGCCGCCGGAAGACGTTGGGCTTTACTTCCACGAACACGGTCGTGGTGTCATTATTCATAATCAGCGCCGTCTGGGGCACCATGATCTCGGGCGGGCGGGCCACCGCGACGGTCACATGCGCATACATGCCCGGACGCAGGAGGCCGTTGGGGTTCGCAACGTCGAAATGCACAGCCAGACGGCGCGTGTCGGGCTGCACGTCAGGCGGCAGGCCGCCCAGCAGTCCACCCAGCACAACATCCGGCAGGGCTGGCAGGGTCGCATTCGCTTCCATGCCGGCATGCATGAGCGGGCTCTGGTCTTCCGCGATATTGCCCACAATCCAGACTCGGCTGGTATCCACCAGTGTCATCAGAACCGCTGTAGGATCGGTCACATTGGTGCCCACCGCGGTCGCGACAGTGCCGATCACACCGTCGATCGGGGCGACGAGCGGTATGAAGCACCCGTTCTGCTGCCCGGCGGGGACGTTTTCATCCTGCCCCAGTGCGGCAAGACGTTCAGTGGTTCGCTGGTATTCAGCCTGAGCCTGTTCGTAAGCCGCACGTGAACTTTCAAGATCCTTGACCGCGGCCCCGCCTACGCCCACAACGCTCTGACCGCGTTTGAACTGCTTTTCAGCCAGCACGAGGGCGGCACGGGCTTTTTCTTCATCAGTGCAGGCCTGCGCCATATCGCCCGATGCGATCAAGGCCAGCAACTGCCCGCGCCTGACCACGTCGCCCGCCGCGACATCCACCCGTACGACGCGCCCCATAAGGGGGGTAAGCAGGTTGATACTACGCGACGGCTCGGCCATGACCTGCCCCGGCGCATCAATGGCCTGCGGACGCGCCTGGGCCACCACGGCCTCTACCTTCAGGCGTGACAGGATCGGGGATGAGGGATCAAGCGTCAGGTCGCCGTTCGCATCGCGGTGGATGGAAGGCGAGTCCGCAGCCAGCACCCGACCGGCAGATCCCATACAGAGTGCAGCAAGCACGGAGAAAACCAAAACCTGGCACGCCCACCCGTGTGTCTTACGTTTCATAAGTATTTGACTCGAAACTGTTATTTTATGTCGACAGGAAAGCGAAAACAAAAACGGGCTTGCCAGTTCGGCGGCATTCCGACCACGAAAAAACCAGCGGGACCATGCCGGTGCCCACAGCATCGTATGGCCTAGTCGTCCATGGCTGGAATATCAATAGCGCCTTCATAATGTCACATAGCCGGACCGAAGCCCAGGAATGCAAAAGAAAATCCTCAAAACGGGGATGAGCTTATGCCTTCGCATGCCAAAATGCCAGATGGCATGACCGGGCGGCTCTCCCGCCCGGTCATGAGCGATATGCCCCCTCCCTCACGCGGTCAAGGCATGCGCTGCACCGTCGGCACTTACCGGCTCCCTTTATCGGGCCGGGGTGGCAGCGCGGCCTCCGGCAGCGGCAGGAACATGGCCTGTGCCTGCTCCACCTCCTGACGCAGCACGCCTGACAGATGCCGGATACGCGACGTGCGGCTTTCATCCGCGCGGGTGATAAGCCAGTACGTCCGTGTCAGGTTCATGCTCAGTGGCAGCACACGCACAAGGCCGGGCCTTGACGCCGCCACAAACGCCGGCAGCACGGCAAGGCAGAGGCCTGCCGCCACGGCCTCCATCTGCGCCTGAATGCTGGAATTCTGGATCCTGACCAGGCGGGGGGCAATACCCAAGCCTTCCAGATAATCGAGCCCACGCGTGAACAGCAGTTCGTCCACATACCCCGCGAACATGTGGTGCGACAGATCAGCCGGGCTGCGAACGGGCTTATGCCGGGCCAGATAATCCGCGCTGGCATATATGAACAGCCGGTAATCCGTGAGCTTTTCAGCCACGAAGCGGTTTCCGCTCGGCAGGGTCAGGGTCACGGCAATATCCGCCTGCCTGCGTGACAGCGATACGATCTGCTGGATTGTCACCATCTCGACCGTCAGGGCCGGGTTGGTCGCCAGAAGCGCTCCGATCCGGGGAGCCAGAAAAAAATTGGCAAAACCTTCCAGCGCGCTGATTCGCACCGTGCCGGACAGCCCGCCCTCTCCCCCGGCTTCAACCTCTCGGGCCTCATGCTCCATGGCTTCGACCCGGGCCAGCAGGCGTTCACCTTGTCGTGTAAGAGCGTAGCCCCGCAGGTGCCGTTCGAACAGGGTGGTGCCCGTCGCATCCTCCAGCGACTGGATATGCCGCCCCACCGTCGCGTGGTCGACACTGAGCGCACGGGCCGCCACTGACAGAGATCCACCGCGCGCAACCGCCAGAAAATACTGCAGGTCCCGCCAGTCCAGCCCCCGCCTTGTCATCTGCACATCCTTTTCGCCCCAACGGAGAGCCGCCTTCTCTGTGCATATTTGCACATAGCATGGGCGAAAAATCCTAATTTTCGCTTGGGGTGCGTCGCGCTAACGCCGAAACGTCAACAACCAAGAAGCGGCGCGCGGCTTTAACGCCCGCGAAGTCGCCTCTGAGCCGGAACCGAAAAAGGGGATGCTCACATGACTGCCCTAGTTCTCCCGCCTTTTGTACGCCTTGGCGGCGGCGCCCTGAACGAACTGCCGACAGCTCTCCGCCAGGCAGGCCTGTCCCGCCCGTTCCTGATTACCGACCCGTTCATGGCGGCATCCGGCACACTGGAACGCGTCAGGGTGATCCTGCGCGAAAGCGGTGTCGAACTGCGCGCCTTTACCGGCACCGTGCCCGACCCCACGGTGGCGTGCGTAAATATGGCCCTGACCGCCCTGCGTGAAGGCAAACACGATTGTGTTATCGGCCTTGGTGGCGGCAGCCCGATCGATACGGCAAAAATGGTCGCGGTTCTGGCCGTACATGACACGACCCCCGCGGCCCTGAAAGTCCCCCATGTGCAGGATGCACCGGGGCTGCCGGTCATTGCCATACCCACCACCGCAGGCACGGGCTCGGAAGCGACGCGCGTGACCGTTATCACCGACGAGACGACGGATGAGAAAATGCTGTGCATGGGGGTCGCCTACCAGCCACGCATTGCCATTGTCGATTACGAACTCACCCTTTCCATGCCACGCCGCCTGACCGCCGATACCGGGACCGATGCGCTGACCCACGCGCTTGAGGCCTATGTGTCCCGCCGGGCCAGTCCGTTTACGGATGCCCTGGCCCTGACCGCCATGAAACGGATCTGGGCTTTTTTACCTACCGCCTGTTCCGACCCAGGCAACCACGCTGCCCGCGCCGCTGTCATGCAGGGGGCGTTCGAGGCCGGCATGGCGTTCTCCAACGCGTCTGTCGCACTCGTTCATGGTATGAGCCGCCCGATCGGCGCACATTTTCATGTGCCGCACGGTCTGTCCAACGCCATGCTACTGCCGGAAATCACGGCATGGTCGCTATCGGGCAGTCCTGCACGCTACGCCGAATGCGCCCGCGCCATGGGGATTGCGGACGAAAACCTGTCTGACGATGCAGCGGGCACAGCCCTTGTCAAAGCCCTGCGCGAACGCAACGCCGAAATTGGCGTGCCCAGCCCCAAGGGGTTCGGGCTGGATGCCAAACGCTGGGACAACCTGCTGCCGCTTATGGCCGAACAGGCTCTTGCCTCCGGCTCCCCCGCCAACAACCCCCGCGTGCCGACGGCATCAGAGATCGTCGAACTCTACTGCCGTGTCTGGGCCTGAATGGAAGGGAGGGTACGACCATGGCTACCGCACCAGCACAGACCCGCTCCATGCACGGTCTTGTTTTCGCCTCCAGCGTCGGCACCGTTATCGAATGGTACGACTTTTTCCTTTACGGCAGTCTTGCCATTTTTTTCGCCAAGCTGTTCTACCCCCCGGGGGAAGGTGTTGCCGCAACCCTGATCAGTGTCGCGACCTTTGCAACCGGCTTTGCCGTGCGCCCTCTGGGCAGCCTTATTTTCGGCCACCTGGGAGACAGGTTCGGCCGCAAGGTGACGTTCCTGTCCACATTGCTGATCATGGGGTGTTCCACCGCCGCAATCGGCATTCTGCCAACCTTTGCCACTGCCGGTTACACGGCTCCGGTGCTTCTGGTATCGCTGCGTATCATCCAGGGGCTGGCGCTGGGGGGCGAATATGGCGGGGCGGCAACCTATGTCACCGAACATTCCCCACCGCATGAACGGGGCAAATGGGCCAGCTATATCCAGGCCATGGCATCTGGCGGGTTTATCCTGTCGCTGGGCATGGTTATCGGGCTGCGTCTTTCATTGGGCGAGACCGCGTTCGGGGATTGGGGATGGCGCCTGCCTTTCCTGATTTCGATCGTGCTTGTCGCCGTGTCGTTCCGTATCCGCCTGCGGCTGCATGAATCGCCGGTTTTTGTCGAAATGCAGCAGAACCGCCAGCTTTCGGCCTCGCCCATACGGGACACCTTCGCCATACCGGGCAATGCCCGCCGGATCGTTACCTTCCTGTTCGGGGTCGCCTGCGCACAGGCTGTGACGTTCTATACGGCGCAGTTCTACGCCCTGTATTTTCTGCAAAGCGTGCTCAAGGTCGCCTTTCTGCCCGCGACACTGGCAGTCGCTGCCGGTGCTTTTCTGGGCCTGCCGTTTTTTGTCATTTTCGGCGCCCTGTCAGACCGGATCGGCCGCAAGCGTCTCTCGCTCCTTGGTATGGCGGCTGCCGTGGTGCTTTACCTGCCGCTGTTCATGCTGCTGCGCTCCGCCGTTCACCCTGACGGGATTACGTTCCTGCCCGTCATTTTAACGGTTTTTGCTCTGGTCGTCATTGCCGCCCTTATTTACGGACCTTACGGCGCGTTCATTGTCGAGAGCTTTCCGGCCCATGTCCGCTATACCTCCATTTCCATCCCCTACCATATCGGCAACGGCATTTTCGGCGGTTTTCTGCCCCTTATCAGCCTCAGCTTGGTCAGCCGGACCGGCAATGTTCTTTCAGGCCTGCTTTACCCTGTTCTGGTGTGCGCCGTGGGTTTTGTCGTCACACTGATATGCGTGCCCGAGACACTGCCCGCCGGACACGACGAAAAACGCCAGGCCTCGTCCCTGTCACATACTCCGCTCATGCCCGAACCCGACCAGGCCGCCTGAGCCCCGCAAGTATTCAATCATTTCCTGTCATTCGAGGATCGCACACATGACCATCATTCCCCACGTTATTGGCGGCTCGCACACACAGGGGGTGGGCACACGCCGCTCAGATGTGTTCAACCCCGCGACGGGCGCTGTGACCGCGCAGGTCGCACTTGGCACGCAGGCTGACCTTGACGCCGCCATTGCCGCCGCACAGAAGGTGTCCGCAAGCTGGGCCAGCACCCCGGCACTGACCCGCGCGCGCATTCTCTTTCGGGTGCGGGACCTGCTGGAAACCCGGGCCGATGAACTGGCGGCGGCCATTACGGCCGAACACGGCAAAATCCATTCAGACGCCAGGGGCGAAATCACCCGTGGGCTGGAAGTCGTGGAATTTGCCACCGCCGCGCCGGAAATTCTCAAAGGCGATTATACCGAACAGGTCAGCCGCGGGATCGACGCCTATACCGTGCGCCAGCCACTGGGCATTGTCGCGGGCATAACGCCGTTCAATTTCCCGGTCATGGTGCCGCTCTGGATGGCGCCCATGGCTATTGCCACAGGCAACTGCTTCATTCTCAAACCCTCTGAACGCGACCCTTCGGCATCCGTCATACTGGCGGATATCTTCAGGGAAGCCGGGCTGCCCGATGGTGTGTTCCAGGTTGTGCAGGGCGACAAGGATATGGTGAACGCCATTCTCGAACATCCCGCCATCCAGGCGGTCAGTTTCGTAGGCTCCACCCCCATTGCAAAGCATGTCTACGCGACTGGCACAGCCCACGGCAAACGTGTGCAGGCCCTGGGCGGCGCGAAGAACCACGCTATTGTCATGCCCGACTGCGACCTGGAAAAAACCGTGGATGCGCTGCTGGGCGCGGCCTACGGTTCAGCCGGGGAGCGCTGCATGGCCATTTCCGTCGCGGTCGCGGTCGGCCCCGTTGCCGATCCGCTGATCAAGGCGCTGGCGGAACGGGTACGCACGCTGCGGATCGGCAATGGCACGGATGACAGCAACGAGATGGGCCCCCTTGTTACAGCCCAGCATCTGGCCCGTGTGCGTGATCTTGTCACCTCGGGCGAGCAGCAGGGGGCGACACTGGTGGTGGACGGACGCAACCTGAATGTTGCAGGACACGAGAAGGGATTTTTTATCGGCGGGTCACTGTTCGATGCCGTGACGGCGGACATGCAGATCTACCGGGAAGAAATTTTCGGCCCCGTCCTGGCCGTAATGCGTGCTCCTGATTTCGAAACCGCACTCAGGCTGGTCAATGACAGCCCCTATGGCAACGGCGCCGCCATTTTCACCCGCGATGGCGACACCGCACGCACATTCACCCACAGTGTGAAAGCCGGCATGGTGGGCGTGAATGTGCCTATTCCCGTGCCTATGGCATTCCACTCCTTTGGCGGATGGAAAGATTCCCTGTTCGGAGACCACCATATGCACGGGCCCGAGGGGGTACGGTTCTATACACGCCTCAAGGCCGTGACCACGCGCTGGCCCCAGGGTATTCGCCAGGGAGCGGAATTTGTCATGCCAACCCTGGGCTGACATCCGCAACCGGACGTGACTTCAAACAGCGATGGCGCGGCCCTTTCCAGGGTCGCGCCATCCGCGCTTGCAGGTATCGCCAAGGTCCCGAAATAGACTGGATTTTTCAGAACCCCATGGACAAATATCAGCCGTGTTTGTGATCGTTCAGAATGGCATCCCCCGCGCGGAGCGACAGTGCAGCCATTGTCAGCGTGGAGTTCACTGTTCCTGACGCCGCCATGGCCGCCCCCGTGGCCAGGAACAGGTTGGGATGGTCATGCGTTCTCAACCAGCTATCGACCACGGAATCCTTGGGGTCATGCCCCATCATGGCCCCGCCCGTAATGTGGTTGTTAGGCGTGAAAAAGGGCGACATTTCAATTTCTGTCCCGCCCATGGCGTGGGCGATCTTCATCAGGTGCTGGCGTGACAGTACCGCCGATTTACGCACATATTCGCCCACATCATACGTGACTTCGGGGTGGGGAATACCCAGCGCGTCCTTGTGCTCCCTGGACAGTACAAGACGGTTGTCGGGGTTGGGCAGCACTTCATGGTTGGCGTAGATATCCACCCCATGGGCCGTACGACGGCGGATTTCCTCATCCAGTTTTCTGCCAACCAGCCCCATGGACAGGGCTTTCATCCCTGCGCGGGAATTTTGGGCGGTATTGTTGTAACCGATCTGGATTGCCGCATATTCCGACCGGAAATCGCCATCACGGAAATTGGTGATGGAACTCATCTGCACCGAACCTCCGCCAGCCCATACAGGTTCGGCCGACTGGAAACTCATGCCGATACCGGGGTGGTCCATCATGTTGCGCCCCACCTGGTCCGACGAATTGGCAATACCGTTGGGGTTGCGCTCATTGGCGGCCAGCAGCAGCAGCTTGGGCGTTTCGATCCCGTTGGCCGCGATCACGAACGTTCTGGCGACAACACGGTGCGACCCTTTGTCCGGATCGTAATAGTTCATGGCGACGATGTTGTTTTTGCCGTCGGTCTCGATCGAATAGACAACGGCATTGGCAATAATTTTCGCACCATGACGTTCGGCTTTCCACGCCCCGTACACGCCGTGATACATCGCCCCGATCGGGCAGATCGGCATGCAGTTGTTATTGCCCACACATTGCGGGCGGCCATCATAGGGGCGGCTGTTGCGCGCCTGGGGCACGGGCGTGTTGTCATAGCCCATGGGCTTGACGATATCGGTAAACAGCCGGTCACCCGGGCCGAACGGCATGGAATCCATGGGCCAGGGATTTTTGCGGGGGGCGGAAGGTACAATCTCCTGCCCGTTCGGACCTTTTACGCCCATTTCAAGTTCAGCCGCATAATAATACGGTTCGATCTCGTCGTAGCTCAGGGCGTAGTCCCGCCCGACGCCATAGGTCGATTTCAGGCGGAAGTCGTTGGGCAGGTAACGCCAGCTTGACCCGGCCCAATGCCAGGTTGTGCCGCCAACCCCCTTGATAATACCCTGCCGGTAGGCGCTGGCATCTGGCCCCTTGACGATCAGATACCCGTTATCGGGGAAATAGTTCGTATGCGGCGCCCACGGAACGGACGGATAGGGCGTGGCGTAATCATATTCGGATTTATTGTGCGGCGGCATGTTGCGCCAGTTTTCCACGATCTGGTCGCGGTCGCGATGCGGCCCCGCGTCCAGCAGAAGCACCGACAGACCATTGCGTGCCAGCTTGTGCGCCAGCATTGACCCGCAAATACCAGCGCCAACGATAACGACATCCGCCGTCTGCGTATCTTGTGCCATGACTAATTTTCTCCTGTTACCGGGCTTGACGTCTGGATTTGATGGCGTAACGCAGCGCCAGAACGAGAGCGCCCAGCACTACCAGCCCTGCAAGGACAAGCCCCGCCAGCACCCTGGGGTCGGCCAGCCTGGCAATGGGAACCTGCGAACTGCCCGCCCGGACCATGGCCACGGCCTCGGGCGTTACCGACGCCTGAGCGTTACCGAAATGGGTCAGAACATAATTGGCGATGGAGGCGATCTGCCGGTCATCGAGCTGCTGGACCAGTGAATTTCCGTCAAAACCGGGCATAAGCACGCGGTGGCCGTTCACGCTGCGGTCGACCCCGAACAGAATACTGGCGACCAGATCGTTCGGGTTACGCTGCCCCGTGGTCGTATTGCCGACCAGGGACGGATAATAGCCATCCGCCGTGCCCCTGCCGTCAGAATGGTGGCAGCTTGCGCACACGGCCTCATACAGCACATTGCCCGCGGCGTCGCTGGCCAGAAGGCTCTGGCCACGACGGGCATTGGCGGCACCGTAATCGAACGGCTCAGGCGCTCCGCCATGGCTGAAATTGGGCCGTGTCACACCGGGTTCGGCAATGGGCGGCACGGTTTTCAGATACGCGACAATCGCCGCCATATCGGCTGGTGACAGATACTGAAAGCTGTGCTCGACCGCCTCGGCCATGGGGCCTGCGGCGCGTGCGTGAGCGGTCTTGCCGGTCAGCAGGTAGTCCTGCAGGTCCTGCGCGGACCAGGCCCCGATCCCCGCTACCGGGTCGCTGGTGATGTTGGGCGCTCTCCACGACCCGATATCCGCCCCTGCCAGATAGGCGGACGCCTTGGGGGCTAGCAGCAGGTTTCTGGGCGTGTGGCATTCCCCGCAATGGGCCGGGCCGTCGGTCAGGTATTTGCCCCGGTTCCATTGGGCGTCATGCCTGGGGTCGGACACGTAAGGTGCCTGAACAATGCCGTTCGCCAGTTTCCAGCCCCACAGGCTTGCACGGACCGAGAACGGAAAAGGCAGGCTGGTCCTGGGGGCAGGCTGGTCGAGTGCCGGCACTTCATGCATGAAATAATCATACAGGGCCGCGATGTCGGCATCCGTCAGCAGGCTGAACGACCCATAAGGCATGGCGGGGTAAAGCTGCGCGCCGTCACCACGGACACCATGCCGCACCGCCTGTTCGAACTGTGCGAGCGAATAATTGCCGATACCATACTGTTTGGAAGGCGTGATGTTGGTGGAATAGATCGCCCCCATGGGGGACTGAATGGCGTAGCCGCCCGCCATATAGGCACCGTCGCGCCCGTTGGTATGACATGCCGCGCAGTCCGAGGCGATTGCAAGGTAATGGCCCCTGCTCATGGGGGTTTCGGCATGGCCGAAAGACGGGCAGAGCGGGCCCAACAGCGCCGCCAAGGGGGCCGCCAGCAGGAAACGCCGAAGAGACACCCCGGCTTTCGAGACAGATTTTTTCATGGTTCGGCCCAGTTTAGAAGTTTGGCATCTGCTCGACGGGAGCAGGTTCGGCGACCCAGTAATTCGGGCCGTTATGCGCGTAGGTCGGGATAACCACTACGTCGCGGGCGGGCTGGTACATCAGCGCGTTCTCAAATGCGTAAACCCTGGCCTGCGTGCCGTCCTCGATCACGCCCGAATACCACCCCCGCACGATCAGCAGCAGCGTGTCATGCAGCGGAGTGCCGCGCAGGGCGAGTTCCAGCGCCTCCACATCGGCGGGGGCGGTGTCGGCCACCGTCTTGGCCAGAGCTGCCAACTGCGCTGCAAACCCGGCATTCTGCGCCTGTAACGCCGCCAGCAGGCCACGCCCGACAAGCGGGTCCAGATTGGCGTGCCCCGTGGCGAAGCGTGAAAACGCCAGGAAGCGGGATGTCTGCTCGTCCACCGCCCCCGCAGCGGCCTGGGCCACGGCAGGCCGGAAAGACGCCGCAACCATCCCGAAACCCACAGCGCCAGACACCATCAGCAGGCTGCGACGAGACACTCCGCGGCTGCCAGGATGCAGCACCCTCCGTCCTTCAGTGTTTTCCATCTCATTCCCGAACTTGTCAGATATTAGTCGTTACGATACCGAAATACGCAAAGCCTGTTCACAAAACAGGAAACTTTAGAAAAATTATCCAAATTCAGCGCCACCGTCGGATCGTGCGAAGTCGGGGCACCATAGCCGCAGACATCTGGATGGATTTGTAACTTTTTTTTGATAAATTACGAGAAAGCCGCTTCAATTCATAAATTTTATGTATTAAACTGTCATAACAAATGCGTTTGGCGTTGAATATTTCATTCAAATATACGATTACCAAAACTTCCGACTAAAAAAAATTGCATTAATGTTAATTAACAAGGTATTTACAGATCAAATGTCGCCGCAGTAGTCATGTCAATTCAGTATAATTCTTGATTTGCCAAATCTATAACCAATATAACGAAACGTGATCGTTGTATTTTATTTTGGTTTTAGCGCATATAAAAACTTCTAAAATAATTTTTAACTGGATATTATAATCGTTAACACATTATTCGACTGGGGAACGCATGACAGAATCGATACGTTGCATTTTCGATGATTATTTTTCTGTAACAGGTGCCTTGCCATGATCAGAGACTTTGCCCACGAAGTCCGTACACCGTCCGGGCCGCTGACGGCATGGTACCACAGCAGCAAGGTATTCAGGGATATTGAAACACATCATGCAGGCATTTGCGCGCGTGCACAGGTAAACAGGCTTCACTGACCTGCCTTTTGGCACTTAATCGTACCAGTAAATTCAGATCACAGAACTTAGCGGTTTTCTACAGGACTCCAATGGCTCGACACAACATCCGGAACCATTCACGTTATTTCTTGAAAAGTGCCATATGGTCCACTCTCATTTACGGTCTGGTATGCTTTTTCCACATCCATGCCTCGTCTGCCCAGACCTCTCCGACCAAGGACACTCTTGATATCAAGAGCACGCCCCCTGCCCCCGCATATGTACCCACAGCGTATCCGATGGATAATATCGGCGAATTCAACGTCGGTCCCATCATCCCGACGCTGGCAGGTGGCCCCCATCTGTTCGGAGACTGGCATGGCATGCAGCCATGGCTCCTCAAGCACGGAATTTTCCTGAATTTTTCCCTCAATGAAGAATTCATGGGCAACGTCACCGGTGGCAGAACGCGGGCCAACGTGCTGGCAGGACAGGTCGCGGGCGAACTGGACATCGACTGGCAGCGCCTTGCCGGGCTGGACGGTGTATGGACGCATATGCTGGTCATCAACGGCCACGGGCGCAGTTTCAGCTACACGCTGGGTGATTCCATCACCAACCCCGAGCAGATCTATGGCGCGCGCGGCAACGTGGTTGCCCATCTTGTCGAACTTTACATGGACAAGGCGTTCCTGAACAAACGCATTATCCTGTCCCTGGGGTATATCCCGACGGGCAGCTTTTTCGCGTATGATTACACCGCATGTTTTTTTATGAACGTATCGGTCTGCAGCAACTTCGCACCGGGCAAGTACAATCCGGGCGGGCGTGACTGGCCTTCGGGCAATCTGGGCGGGGTGCTCCGTGTACGCCCGACAGAGCAGACCTATATCATGGGTGGTATTTTTGCCGTCAGCCCGCATGCCTATAATGGTGGCATTTCTGGCTGGGCTTGGGCACAGGACGGGCTCGGCAAGTTTTCCTCGCAGGTCGAAATCGGCTGGATGCCCGAATTCGGCAAGGACAAGCTGCGCGGCAACTACAAGATCGGCTATTGGTACGACAATTCGCGCTACCCCAACCTGTATGAAGACATCAACGGCAATTCGTTCCAGGCAACCGGCCTGCCCCGCCGTTATGAAGCAGGCATGAGCGTCGCGTGGGTCATGTTCAACCAGATGCTGGTGCGCAACGGCCCGGGGCTGATGAACGGCCTGATTATCGAAGGCGGCGCGGGCTATGCACAGGGGAACGAGGTTGCCATGCGTGACCGTGAATGGGTCGGGTTCGTGGACAGCGGCACCCCCTGGCAGCGCCCCAATGATTCAGCGGGCATTCTGTTCCAGCATGTCGATATGAGCCACACCGTGCAACTGCAGCAGGAATCTTCTGCGGCACTTGGCATGCCGTTCCTGTCCAACCAGTGGGGGCCGGTTTATGGCGTTCAACGGTGGGAGAACATGTACGAAGCGTTCTACAGCTTCAACCTGGCTCCGGCCACAAACCTCCAGGCCGATTTCCAGTTTCTGCAACATCCCGGGGCTACAACGACCTTCAAGGACATTGCCGTTCTCGGTGGCCAGTTCACAACGAATTTCTGACCGGCTGCCCATGGGTGCGGACCGCCTTGCCGGGCGTGCCCGCAGCCATGACCTTCATGTAACAATGGTGGATTTATCATGACTTTTCTTACCCGCAGCTTTTCAGGCCCTGCCGGCCACGCCACGCCGTCACGCAGCGTGACATTACGCGGCACAATGCTGGCAGCCGCCACCTGCGCCATGATGGCAGCACTCGGTCTGGCCCGGCCGGCACAGGCGGCGGATGTCCAGGCCATGGACCTGAAAACCTCTCTCGCCTTCATTGAACAGGCCAGGCAGGCAGCCAATGCTGCTCATGCCCATGTCGCCATTGCCATTGTGGATGCGGGCGGCAATCTGGTAGCGTTCGAGAAAATGGATGAGACACAGCTTGGCAGCACCAGGCTGGCGGTGCTCAAGGCCAAGACGGCGGTAAACTACCAGCGCCCGACGGCGGACATGGAACACGCCCTGAACGCCGGCAACTACATGATTGCCACCCTGCCCGACACCCTGCCCGCCGGGGGTGGCTACCCTATCGTGGTGAACGGCAAACTGCTCGGTGCGCTGGGCCTGAGCGGTGGCGAAGGGGAAACCGATGCCAAACTGGCCAGGCAGGCGGTAACCACCAGCCTCCAGTCCGGCAGGTAACCGGCAGGTAAACAGACCCCGCCCGGCATGGCGTGCAGGGTCCTGCGCAAGCGTGCGGGGCCTTGCAGCCAGGCGGTACCGTAACCGTCAGGGCTGCTCGGCGCTGCTGACACGCCAGACGGTTTTACCGACATCATCCGTGACCAGAAGCGCACCATCCTTGGCCAGGAGCACGTCGACAGGCCGCCCATAAACATGCTCCTCACCGGGGGTGAGAAAACCGGTCAGCACATCGACCGGCAGGCCCGAGGGCTGCCCGTTCTCGAAGGGTACGTAAATCACCTTGTAACCGCTCTTGGGTCTGCGGTTCCATGAGCCGTGCTGCGCAACGAAAAGGCCGTGCCGCCATGTTTCGGGCAGAGCGTCAGCCCCCTGCGAAAACGCAATTCCCAATGACGCCGTATGCGGGCCGACCGCATAATCCGGTGCAATCGCCTTGACCACAAGATCAGGCTGGGCCGGCTGGGCTCGCACATCGACATGCTGGCCATAATAGCTGTAGGGCCAGCCATAAAATGCCCCTTCCTTCACCGCGGTTATGTAGTCGGGCACGAGATCGCTGCCGATTTCATCCCGCTCGTTCACGACGGCCCACAGGGCACCGGTCTGCGGTTCCCACGCCATGCCATTGGGATTGCGCAGTCCCGTGGCAAAGGGGGTCAGGGTACCCGTTGCAAGATCCAGCCGGTCGATCCGCGCGCGCCCTTCCTCCACTGCCATGCCGTTTTCGCCGACATTACTGTTCGACCCGACGGTAACATAAAGCATCCGCCCATCCGGGCTGGGCAGGATGTTCTTCGTCCAGTGGTGATTATACCCCGAAGGAAGATCCACAACCTTGACCCCCGGTTCCGTAATGCGCATGTCGCCGTCATGATAGGGAAAACGCATGATGGCATCGGCATTGGCGACGTACAGGTCATGCCCGATCAAGGCCATACCGAATGGCGAATGCAGTTTTTCAAGAAATACCGTGCGGGTTTCCGCTTTTCCGTCGCCATTCGCATCTCTTAAAAGAACAATGCGGTCCGGGCTTGGAACGCCTGCTCCGGCACGGCTCATGATAAGACCTGCGATTTTCGTCTTGAGTGTCGGCACGTCGGTGCCGGGCGAATTGCTTTCGGCCACCAGAATATCGCCATTGGGCAGACGATAGAGCCAGCGCGGATGGTCCAGTTCATTCGAAAAGGCCGAAACGCTCAGCCCGGGGGCTGCCACCGGTGTCTGACCGGCCTGCCACCCGACCGGGCGGGCAATGTTGACTGTCGGCATAAGGGTTGCATCGGGCTGGGGCAGTTTGGGATGCGGGCCCATTCCCTCCATAATTGTCAGGGTCGCGTATTCGGGCCGTGCCACGACATTCCAGAACACCACGCACGCCATTCCGATACTTGCCAGTATCGCCACAAAGACCAACGCGTTCCTTGCCATTTTTGCCCTCGCCCTCATTCTGCCGCCACATGGACTGCCCCCGTACCCAACCCAGGGTCACTGGACATATGCCCTGTCGCCCAAATGGTACTTACGGCGTCAAACGCTGTGCTGGCGGCAATGTTCCGATAAAAACAGTATAAAAACCGATACTTCCGCAAAGTTCGAGATAAATCGCACCGGACAGAACTCCCCCAGTCATCCGGTTAAGGCCGGGGCTCGGACAGGCATGCTCCATGCCTCAGCTTCCGACTGTCTTGCCTGCAAAGACCTGTTTGGAGACCTGGAACAGGGTTTCCCTCAGCCACCTGTGTACGGGGTCCGTGTCCTGGCGCGGGTGCCATGCCTGAAAAGATTCAATCCTTGGCAGGGAAAGGGGAAATTCGAAAGTCGTAAGCCCCAGCGCATCCATGGAGATATGATCGAGCACGATGCCGGGTAGCGGCAGAATAAGGTCGGTATGGCACATGCTCTCCACCATGGCGTGGTAGGTGGGCACCACCATGGCGATCCGCCGTTCCAGCCCATGATGGTCGCGCAGGGCCCAGTCGATGGGACCATGCGCACGCCCCCGGCGCGACACGCTGATATATTCGTAAAGAACCATGTTCTCGGGCGTTATGGGCCGGGACAGGATAGGATGTCCCCGTCGCACCAGCCCATGCATGATGTCGCGGAACAGCGTCTGGCGGCGGATTTCGGGTTTAAGCGCATCCATGGTCGCCCCGATATACAGGTCGATGCTGTTATAACGCAGTGGGTCGGATGCCGGGTCGTCCACCTCGGGCGCGAAAACGATCTCGCATTTCGGGCAACTCTGGCGGAGCGTGCGCAAAAGCGGCAACCCCAGGGACGATACGATCAGGTCGTTCGCACGGATCGTGAACCGGGGGGCCATGTTGGCGAGATCGGCCAGAGCCTGGGTTTCGACCAGGCTGTCGGCCGCGCGCACGGTCTCCTGCACACGGGTAAGGATATTGGCCGCGAAGGACGAGGCGATCATCCGCCGCCCCGACTGGACAAGAATGGGGTCCGCAAACACCTTGCGCAATTTCGCAAGCTGTCGGCTCATGGCCGGTTCGCTCACCTGCATACGGCGGGCGGCGGCGGACACGCTTTCCTCCTCCACCAGCACCTGGAGGTAGCGTAGCAAATCAAGGTCGTAACGTCTCATTCCTCCATTTTTAGACATCATTGATTGCAGGCGCCAACCTTTATGGTTCCAGAAAGTGGAATCGTCGTTTGTCAGGAATGAGGGTTTTCAGCGCCTGTAATTTTTTGAACATAGCGGCATGACAAGTGCCGCAACCCCACAGGCTGATGTGACTCCGGTCATTCATGCCTCACCCCCCATACCGTCGTATATTCCCCCGTTCGGCATTCGTACGGTCATTGGCTGCCTTGGCATGCTGCTGGCAGTACACGTTGCGGGATTTAACGAGCATGTGACGGAAATCGGGCTTTCCGACATCCGTGGGGCCATGCATATCGGTCACGACGAAGGCACCTGGCTGGTCGCAATCTACGAAGCGTTCAATATCGCGGCCATGGCTTTCACGCCGTGGTTCTACATGACGTTTTCGATCTATCGCTTTTCCATGTTCATGACGGCGGCCATGGCCTTGCTGGCCATTCCCGCCCCGTTCATGCCCGATGTGACATCGCTGTGCATCCTGCGCGCCTTTCAGGGCCTTACCGCAGGGTGCCTGCCCCCCGTGCTCATGACCGTCATGCTCAAATACCTGCCGCCCGAAATCCGTGTTTTCGGCATTGGCGGATATGCCATGAGCGCGACTTTCGGCCCCAATCTGGGCCTGCCGCTTGAGGCATTCTGGTTCGAGCATGTCGGCTGGCACTGGCTCTACTGGGAGATCATCCCCCTTGCGGCCCTGGCAGTGGCCATGCTGGCATACGGGCTACCGCGCGACCCCATGCATTTCGAGCGGTTCCGGAGCTTCAACTGGCTCGGTCTGGTCGTGGGCCTGCCCGCCATCTGCTCGCTGGTGATCGTCCTTTATCAGGGCGACAGGCTGGACTGGTTCCGCTCACCTGTCATTACCGACCTGACCCTGTGGGGCGGTGCTGCGTTCGTGGTGTTTGTCGTCAACGAGGCATTTCACCCCAGCCCGTATTTTCGTATCCAGTACTGGAAGTCGCGCAATATCCAGGCATCCCTGCTGTCACTTGTCGGCATTCTGGCCATATGCGCGCTTATGGCCGATATTCCCGCAACCTACCTCCAGGCCGTGCGCGGCTATCGCCCCATCCAGACAGCCCCGGTCTCGCTTCTGGTGGCGTTGCCGCAGCTTGTCCTGCTGCCGCTTATTGCCGCACTCTGCAACAGTCGCAGGGTGGACTGCCGGCAGGTGCTGGCCGCAGGCATGCTCTGCCTGGCCGCCGCCGCATGGCTTGGCACATGGCTTACGCCCGACTGGGTGCGCGACAACTTCTATCCGCTGCAAATTCTCCAGATCTTTGGCCAACCCATGACGGTCATCCCCACACTCATGCTGGCCACTCTTGCCATGGGGCCGGCCGACGGACCGTTTATCTCGGGCATGGTGAACATGCTCAAGGGGTTGGCCAACGCCGTGGCGTTCGCGTTGTTCGCCGCCGTCTCCCGCCGCCGCGAACAGTACCACTCCACCATGCTGCTGGACCAGCACGGTACACACCGGACCGCCCTTGCGGGTATGGGCGACCCCGTGACCCAGCAACTTGCAGGTACATCCCCCGACACAGCGCATGTGGCCCGCAACGCGCTCCAGGTTTTCCATACCTATGTTCACGAACAGTCGCTCGTGCTCGCTCTGGCCGATGTCTACTTCGTGCTGATCTGGGTCTGTATCGGTTATGCGGCGCTCAATCTCGTGCTGCCGCACCGTGTCTACCCGCCCCGAGCCCCATCCCCCAATACGCCCGCACGCTGAACCCGGAATACAAGCCATGATTTACCGAAAGCCCCTTCTTTACGCCGGTTGCACCGCCGCGGCCCTGGCCCTTGTCGCATGGGGCGGAACACGCCTGATCAATGGCAACGGCGTGGACCAGTATACGAACGACGCCTATGTGACGGCGGATTTTACGACGGTCGCCCCCAAGGTGGCAGGGCGTATCGACCGGGTCAGCGCGCAGGACAACGAACGCGTACACACCGGCGACGAACTGGCCCACATCGAGGACGACGACTACCGCGCAGCCCTTGAGGTCGCGCGTGGCAACCTGCTGGCAGCCCAGGGCGATGTCGCCAATCTGGAAGCCGAACTGGCCCGGCAGGATGCCATTATCGCCCAGGCCCGCGCGGCCGTGCAGGCAGATGACGCCGATCTGGTATTCGCCCACCAGAACGCCACCCGGTATCGCACGCTTTCCACGGGCGGCGCAGGCACCGTCGAGCAGAAACAGGCGTCGGAATCGCGCGAAAAGGAAGTCGCGGCTACTCTGGCCCGCGATCATGCCGGGGTCGATGCCGCGATCCGGCAGGTGGATGTGCTCAAGGGTCAGCTCGACCATGCGCGTGGCGCACTGGCCCGCGCGCAGGGCGATGCCAGACAGGCCGAGCTTGACCTGTCCTACTGCACCATTCCCGCACCTGTAGACGGTACGGTGGGCGAACGTGGCGTGCGTGTTGGGGCCTACGTCCACCCTGGCACCGGTATTCTGGCCGTGGTTCCGACACAGGCGGCCTATGTCCTGGCCAATTTCCAGGAAACCCAGCTGACAAAGGTGCAGACCGGCCAGCGCGCCACGGTCTGGGTCGATACGTTTCCCGGTCATCCGCTCAAAGCCCATGTGGACTCCCTGGCTCCGGCCACGGGGGTTGCCTTTGCCCCGATCCAGCCAGACAACGCCACCGGCAACTTTACCAAGGTTGTGCAGCGCGTGCCGGTCAAACTGACATTCGACGCGGGCCAGCCCCTTGCCGACAGGGTTCGGGTAGGCATGTCGGTGGAAGTCAGTATCGACACCGCGTCCAGGCCGGAAGGGCCGCATGCCGGGGATGCACGCTATGTCTGGCAGTAAGCGTTGCATGCGCCCGGTGCTTCTGGCCTTACCTGCTCTCGCCCTTGCCGCCTGCACGGTCGGGCCGGATTTTCACAAACCCCAGGTCAACGCTCCGAACGGGTGGCGCCAGACCCTGCCAGCAGAGGCAAGCCGCCCCGTTACGGCATCCAGCGATCCGGCATGGTGGACCGTGTTTCACGACCCGGTTCTGACCCAGCTCGAGAATGACGTGGCGAACGCCAATCTCGACCTCAAGGCTGCCTCTCTCCGGCTGGCTGAAAGCACGGCTGAGCGGCGCATTGCCAGTGCGGCCCAGTTTCCCCATGCCGAAGCCAACGCCTCCTACGCACGCGAACGCGCCAGCACCAACGGTATTCTGGGCCTGCTTGGCGTCATGGAACGTGAACAGGCGGGTACTATTGCCAGCGGCACACAGGGCTTTGGCCCCACAGCCCTGCCCGGCGGCATGGGCAATCCGTCCTTCAACCTGCCGCAATATGGCATGAGCGCATCGTGGGAGGTGGACCTGTGGGGGCATGTGCGCCGGCAGGTGGAGGCCGCCACCGCCGCCATGCAGGAAACCGAGGATATGCGGCGCGATATTCTGGTCTCGCTCATGGCGGAAACGGCGCAGGACTACATCGCACTGCGCGGCGTGCAATCGCATATCGCCATTGTGGAACACAATATCGACATTGCACGCCATAGCGTGCGCCTGACGACCCTGCGTTTTGAACAGGGTGCGGCCACACGCCTGGACGTGGCGGATTCAACCGGCCAGTTGCACGACTTCGAATCCCGCCTTGCCCCGCTGAAAAGCCAGAAAGTCCATCTGCTGAACGCCCTGAGCTTTCTGGTTGCGCGCGAACCCGGCGCACTGGACGCGGAACTGGGCAAACCCGCCGCCATTCCCCCAACCCCACCAACCGTGCCCGTCGGACTGCCGTCCGAACTGGCGGAGCGCCGGCCCGATATTCGTATGGCGGCAGACAGGCTGCATGCCGCCACGGCCAGCATTGGCGTGGCTGTGGCGGATTTTTTCCCGCGCATTACACTGTCTGGCAGTCTGGACGTGCAGGCGTTGCAGTTCAGCGGTCTGGGCTCCTGGGCGTCACGCCAGTACGGGTTCGGCCCCACCGCCACACTGCCTATTTTTGAAGGCGGGCGGCTGACCGGCCAGCTTCATCTGCGCAAGGCCCAGCAGCAGGAAGCCGCCATCCTGTTCCAACGCACGGTGCTGAAAGCCTGGCAGGAAATAGACGATGCGCTGGCCGATTACACGGCCGCGCAAAATCAGCGCGACCGTCTGGCTGAAGCTGTGCACGACAACGAAATTGCCGTTCAAACCGCGCAGGCCCAGTATGTGCAGGGGGCCTCGGACTTCCTGAACGTGCTGACCATGCAGAACGCGCTCCTTGCATCGCAGAATGCGCTGGTCGATGCCACAGCCAGCGTGGCGGGGTCTCTGACCCATGTGTACCGCGCACTTGGTGGCGGGTGGGAACGTCTTTATCCTGCAACCCGGTCCAGACAGGGATAGGACGAGCCATGATCAGCATCCGCCGCGCCGCAACACGTGGAAGCATCCATTCCGGTGCGACCGAACTGTTCTGTTATTTTTCCTTCGCCACATGTCTCGATCCGGAACACGGGCATGACGGGCGACTGCGCGCGGTCAATGCCGGGCATATTCCCGCCGGGCAGCATTATACGCTCGGCGCCGAGCAGGACATGGATATCCTGACCTGGGTGGAATATGGCATGCTGAGCGCCACCACCGAGGGATTTGAGCCCCAGACACTCTCGGCCGGTGGGCTCCATGCCGTCAGCACCGCCACGGGATGCCGTTCCCTGGACTGGCACGCTGGTTCAGAGACAACCTTCTTCCAGTTCTGGGTCCTGCCCGATACCGAAGGTGGCGACCCGGCGCAGGAGATACGCCCCGCGCCAGCCCAACCCGACGATGACGGTTTCAGAATCCTGGCGTCCGGTTTTCCAGAGGATGATCCCGAAGAAAGCGGGAGTGTCACGGATGGCGCGCCGGTCGTTTTACGGGCCAGGGCCCGACTGCTGCATGCCGCGATCCGGCAGGCGGAAGGTGCGGCCTACCGCACCACAGCGGGGCGCGCCCTGTACCTGGTGGTCGTAACCGGCGAGGTCCGCATAGGCAACGAACGTCTGGGCGCCGGGGACGCGGCAGCATTGGACAATGAAGACAGCCTGACTGTCGTCGCGGAAAAAGAATCCGTCGTGCTGCTGACGGATGTGGCGCTATAAAACACGCGAACGAAGGATGCCGCGCATGCCCGCGCAAAGTGCTGGAAGGCAGCCATGCAAGGCGTCCGTCTTTCCCTGATAAAAATATTGATCCATTGTCCGCCGGCACAGGACGTATAAATGTCCCGACCGTTCTCCGGATGAAGGTTCTGACCGCTGCTTCACCACCTGGATCACCTGCTTCAGCACTACGGTTACGGTATTGTAACCCTGATCGTCATGATGGAAAGCATGGGCCTGCCGGTCCCGGCCGAAGCCTGTATCATTACCGCCTCGCTCTACTGCCTCAAGACACATCATCTGGCCATTCAGGGCGTGGCTTTTGCGGCAATAGCCGGCGCGATCATCGGCGATAATTTCGGCTATCTGATCGGGCGGCGGGTCGGGTTTCCGCTCCTGCAACGCTATGGCCCCAGAATGGGCCTGACACATGACCGGCTGATCCTGGGCCAGTATCTGTTCAGCCGTCATGGCAACGCTATCGTCTTTCTGGGGCGGTTTGTGGCGGTCTTGCGTGTTTTTGTAGCAGTACTGGCCGGAGCATGCCGCATGCGCTGGCCGGAGTTCATGGTCTTCAATGCTTTGGGCGGGACCTGCTGGGCGGGTGGTTATGCGCTTGGAACCTACATGCTCGGCCGGCGGATTTCGGAAGTATCCGGCCCGGCGGGTATCGCGATCGGGATTGCGACTGTGCTGGGTCTGATCGTAACCGGCGCTTTTTTGAAGAAAAACGAAAAAAGACTGACCGACCAGGCCCTGCAGGCCGCCAGGCAGCAGGCCAACACCGGGCCGAGCCTATAGGGCGTTCTGCGGCACACACCGAACACGGCCGGGCCGGGCCGCGTTTTCCACAGCGCAACACATACCCCTGCACCCGGCTTATCGGGTACGCCACCCGTTATTCCGGTCATGCGCATCCAACATGACCGGAATGGGAAACACGGATTACCCATTCCCTGTCCGCTCAACAAAAAATGTTCTGACATCAAGGCCGTGCAGGCGTACGAATGGGAACGCCCGGTCGTTAAGGCGTGTGCCATCCGTTTTGCTGGCGTCCTGCAGTCGAGCTGCCCATGAAACCTGCCTCCTTTCTCGCCCTGAAAGACTTTGAACTTTCAGCCCGCAAAAAGCTGCCCCGGCCCGTTTTTGCCTATGTATCCGGCGCGGCGGAAGACAACCTGTCCTATACCGCCAACGATGACGCCTTTTCCGACCTGGACCTGATCCCCCAGGTTCTGATGGATGTTTCCGCCAGAACGCAGCAGACCACGCTACTGGGCAGGACATATGCCGCACCCTTTGGCATAGCACCCATGGGGCTTTCAGCCCTGTCGGCTTACCGTGGCGATATTGTCCAGGCCATGGCGGCCCGTAAAGCCAGCATCCCCATGGTGCTCAGCGGTTCCTCCCTGATCCCGATGGAGGACGTGATTGCCGCGGCCCCGGGCACGTGGTTTCAGGCCTACCTGCCAGGTGAAACCACACGGATCGACGCCCTGCTGGACCGTGCCCGCAACGCAGGATTTCACGAGCTTGTTGTCACGGTCGATATCCCTGTCGCGGCCAATCGTGAAAACAACGTCCGCGCCGGGTTCTCCACCCCCCTCCGCCCCAGCCTGCGCCTGGCTCTGGACGGCCTCAGTCACCCACAATGGCTTATCCGCACATTTGGCCGCACCCTGCTCCGGCACGGCATGCCGCATTTCGAGAATTCTTTTGCCGAACGCGGGGCACCTATCCTGTCCTCAAACGTACTGCGTGACTTTACCGCCCGCGACCATTTCAACTGGGATCATATCCGCCATATCCGCCAGCGCTGGAAAGGCCCGCTGATTATAAAAGGCATTCTGCATCCCCATGACGCCCGCATTGCGCAGGATGTCGGTGTTGATGCGATTATCGTCTCCAACCATGGCGGTCGTCAGTTGGATGGCGCTATTGCGCCCATGCGTATTCTGCCCGACATTGTTGCAGCAACAAGCCTGCCGGTCATGATCGACAGCGGCTTTCGGCGAGGCAGCCATATTCTCAAGGCCATGGCGCTGGGGGCTGCCTTTGTTTTTGTCGGCCGTCCGTTCAATTACGCCGCAGCCCTTGGCGGAGAAGCCGGAGTGACCCATGCAGTCGGGCTTTTGAAAGCGGAAATCGATCGGGACATGGCCATGCTGGGTGTATGCACATGCAGCGAACTTACCCCCTCGCACGTACGCTACCGCCATAAAACCTGAACCCTGCGTGCGACCGGCCTGCTTTCGGTCCGCCACATCAATCAAACGTCCGCCGTTGCACTCCGCCCCTGTATAGCCCGCCCTGTCAACCGAAGCGAAACCCCGAAAGGGCCTTGCCCATCACGGTATCCGCGTAATCATGCACACCGGCTTCGTCCCCTGCGGCACCGGCGGCAAACATGAGCGGGAGCAGGTGTTCCTCCCTCGGGTGGCAGATCCGTGCGCCGGGTGCAGTCTCCCACTCCAGCAAAAGGCGGTTACGCTTCTCTGCCGGTGCTTCTACTGCGGCGGACAGCCATGTGTCGAACCGGCGGGACACCTCATCCGTCTGCGGGCTGCCGCTCATGAAATGCCGCAGGTTGTGGTATGTCATCCCCGTCGCCACGATCAGGATGTTCTCGTCCCGCAGGGAGGAGAGTGCCTGCCCGATCCGCATTTCCTGCGCGGCGTTCATGTCCTGCCCCATCGATAGCTCGACAACCGGAATATCCGCCTCCGGAAAGGCCAGCATGAACGGAATGAACACCCCATGATCGAGACCGCGCGCACTATCTCCATCGCATGGCAGGCCATCCGCCCGCACAAGCTCCTGCACGCGCGACGCCAGGGCCGATGATCCGGGAACGGGGTATTGCAGTTTATAGGTGTGATCCGGAAAACCATAATAGTCATAGATCAGTTTCGGGTTTTCGGCTGTTGTCACCGTGGGGCGGGACGTTTCCCAATGCCCCGACATGACCACAATACCTGCCGGTTTCTGCGGTAATGTCCGGGCTATGTGCTTGAGATATGCGGCAAGCTTTTCCCAACCCGGCCAGTCCATGAAAAAACACGGCCCCCCGCCATGCGGCAGAAACAGGACAGGCTGGCGGGCTATGTGTGTGGCTGGTGGGACGGACATGGACAGCTTATCCTTCAACTGGAAGCAGGTCGTGACCGACGCGACGGCGTGTATTCCATAAAACGTCAGATCGGTATCGTGCCATAGCATGGCCTGCCACGCTTTATTACTTCCGTTTCAGACGGAATGAAGTTCCATCCGACGTGTAGATGAACGTTCTGCCCCGCGGCATGTTGAATGTCATGATCATTTGCGCCGATGCAAACCCGGCTTTGACATCGGCCACCAAAAAGGAAGGAAACACGCTTATGATGCTAACGCGCACATTGCTGCTGACAGCCGCCGTTCTGGCCGCGCCGCTCGCCGCGTCCGCCCAGACCGGCACCAGTTTTTCGCAGGTGCAATCCGGCACCTATGCGGTTGAACCCGGTCACACGCAGATCGGCTTTTCCGTCCTGCATTTCGGGTTCACCAACTATTCGGGCGTGTTCTCCAACGTATCGGGCACGCTGACGCTGGATACAAAAACACCGTCGGCCTCCAGGCTGTCCGTGACTATTCCGGTATCCTCCGTGCAGACCACAAGCGACAAGCTGACGGATGAACTCAAGGGCGATCAGTGGTTCGATGCCGCAAAATTCCCCAACGCCACCTTTGTGTCGACCAGCGTAAAATCCATCGGCAAGGCTGACGCGGTGGTAACTGGCAACCTGACCCTGCATGGCGTCACAAAGCCAGAAACGCTGAAGGTGCATTTTATCGGCGCGGGTGAAAACCCGATGGATAAAAAATACACAACAGGCTTTGAGGCCACGACAACCATCAAACGCAGTGATTTCGGCGTGAAGATGTACGTTCCTTATGTCAGCGACGACGTGCAACTGACTATCGCCGGCGCTTTCGAAAAGCAGGACTGAAAACATGCCGCTGTGCCGTCCCGCACAACCAAGGGGTGGCACAGCCCTTATTTATCCGTTTTTTTGAGGGCGGTGTCCGCAAAGGGGGCCGCCCTCCCCCAACACCACATGGAACCGGCTGCCTGTAGCTACCAGCCTTTGTCCCAGTCCGGCTTTCCCTTGAAATGCCGGGCCAGAAAATCCGAGGCGGCCCTGGTTTTCAAAGCCAGATGGCGGGCGGGCGGGTAGACCACGTATACGCCCAACGATCGTGGTTCCGCATCGCGAAGAATGGCCACCAACCTGCCATCCCTTATGCAAGGCCCCGCAATAAAGCTTGGAACACAGGCAATGCCCAGTCCTCTCTGCGCTGCGGTCATGCAGGCCTCCCCATTGGAAAGAGACAGCCTTCCCGAGACGGGCACCGTCATGGGCTGGCCGGAAACCGGATCGCTGAAAGGCCAGCTCCGTGGGGTGCGGAGATTGGTGTCGATGATACACGTATGGTGTATCAGCTCTTCCGGTCTCCGGGGTGCGCCGTATTGTTCGATATATGCGGGTGCCGCCACGGTCACGAGCCGCGCGTCGCACAATTTACGGGCAACCAGCGTGCTGTCGGCAAGTTGACCGACCCTGACTGCCAGATCAAAGCCATCTTCCACAAGATCGACCATTCTGTCGGTAAAGCTGACATCGATCTGGATCGCGTCATACTGTTCGGCAAAATCCAGCAATGCGGGCATAAGCTGCGTGGGGCCGAACGATGTCGGCGCCGTAATCCGCAACCGCCCTGAAGGCGCGCCTGCAATATTGCGAATGGACGCATCCAGTTCGTCGCGTTCATCCAGAATGGCCCTGATCCGCTCATAATAGGCCTGCCCGACCTCTGTGGGCGAAAGCGCGCGGGTGGTTCGCTTGATCAGTTGCACGCCCAGATCGGCTTCCAGCCTCGAAACCATTTTTGACGCCTGCCCGCTGCTGATCCCCATTCTGGCGGCGGCGGCGGCAAAGGTGCCGGTATCAAGCACAGACACAAAAAGACGATCCAGGCTGAGACGGTCTACCACGTCATACACACTCTCTCAGTGATGTTCGGGCAAAAGCCGGCTTACGCACAGGCCCGGTCACGCGCCATGACCTGGAGGAGATGGCGGCAGGCCCAGCACCTTGCGAATAAACGATGCAGCGATAGCCACCCCGGCCCCCGACAGGTTATGCCCCAGGCCAGGCAGCACGTGCAGTTCCGCGGCAAGACCCGCATTGCTGAGCGTCTTTTCGGCGTTGACGGAATCCTGTGCTGGTATGACCGGATCGGCATTGCCATGCACAAGCACAACAGGAGTGCCCACAGCAGGCGTATAGGGCCGGGGCGAGGCAAGGCGGCCAGAAAACGCAACAACCCCCGCAAAATTCCAGCGCCCCGACATGACCACATCCAGCGCCATGATGGAGCCCTGGGAAAAACCGACAAGCACCACCTGTTCAGGCCTGCTCTCAAAACCCGCTTCAGCCAGGCATTGCCGGAGTATCGTATCGAACGGCTCACGCGCGGCTACAATGCGCCCTGCACGATTGTCCTGCGTTACATTTTTGACGCTGAACCACTGCCGGCCAACCGGTCCCATATCGAACGGATAGGGACCGTCGGGCGCTGCAAAGCGAAGGCCGGGCATTTCGGTGCGCCATAGCTGAACCAGCGCCGCAAAATCCGCCCCCTGGCTCCCCACCCCGTGCAGAAAAATGACCAGACCGTCATGCATCAGATAAAGTCTTTCGTTTGGGAAGCAATACCGCCCGGCAGGCCGTGGCTCCAGCGCAGCAGCGGCCCGGCCGGCACGATCCCGTTCGGATTGAGCGCCTTGATGGAATAATAACCTTGCTTGATATGATCCAGGTTAACCGTTCCGGCAACGCCGGGCACCGCCAGCATGCGTTCAAGATACCGACTGAGCGCGGGGTAGTCGGCAAGACGTCGCAGATTACATTTGAACAGGCCGTTATAGGCCGCATCGAACCTGACAAGCGTGACGAAAAGACGGATATCGGCTTCAGTCAGGGTGTTCCCGACCAGCCAGTTGGTGCCACTGTCTGCCAGACGCTGTTCAAGTTCATCAAGCATCCCGAACACGTCGGCAAAAGCTTCCTCATAAGCCTGTTGCGTCGTGGCAAAGCCCGCACGATACACACCGTTGTTCAGGCGCGGATATATACGACTGTTCAGGCTGTCGATTTCATGACACAGGTTTTGCGGATACAGGTCGTATGCGGACGATGCGAATGCGCGAAAGCCGCTGTTGAACATCCGCACAATATCGGCAGACTCATTGTTTACAATTGTTTTACGCTGCCTGTCCCACAGCACCGGAACAGTCGCCCTGCCGGTGTAATGCGGGTCGGCACGCGTATAAAGCTCGTGTATCCAGGCAGCACCGTTCAGATCGTCACGGTTGGCACCCGGATAATCCCCGAAGCCCCAGCCCTGATCGGCCAGAAACGGCTCGAGAACAGAAACGCTGATAACATCGTCCAGCCCCTTCAGGCTCCGGGCCATGAGCGTGCGTGACGCCCACGGGCAGACCAGCGCGACATAAAGATGATAACGCCCCTTTTCCGCCTGAAAACCGCCAACGCCCGCAGGCCCTGGCTGTCCGTCTGGCGTTACCCAGTTGCGGAAAGACGAGATCTGGCGGACAAAGCCACCTTTCTCGTCCTTTGCCTGAATGGGTTGCCAGTTTTCGACCCATGTTCCATCGACAAGCATAATGGTGCCTTTCGGTTTGGAAGCACCCGAACTGGGGCGTTCATGGTTCCAGTTACACGATCCTTGCGGGTCGAATGAGAGGCAATGCGGTAATACACTCTTTCCTTAACGGAATGGATCGGGGCAGAGAAAAATAAAACCGCCAACAGTCAGGATATATCTTCTTTTTCCATCCGATGAGCTGCAGATGCTTTCATGGCCTGCAATTTGCGTTGCACAAAGTCCAGACGATCCTGCCCCCAGAACAGTTCATGATCCACAACGTAAGTGGGAGTGCCAAAAATACCGAGCCGTTCGGCATCCTCAAGGTTATTCAACCACGCCTGCATGACATCAGGCGCGTCTGACGCGGCCATAAGAGCCTGCCCATCCGTGCCGGTGGTTTCCTCCACCAGAGCGCAGAGCGTCGCAGGATCGGCAATATCCCTGTCTTCGGCCCAGAGCGCGGACTGGATACCCCACGAAAGCGCCGCACCATCAAGCCCCTGAAGGTCTGCTGCAATGACCAGGCGGGCGGCGGGTTCAATGGTGCGACACGGATAAAATGCCGGGTCCAGGTTCAGGGGAAGAGACAGGAAATCGCGCCACCGGCGCAGTTCCATACGGTGGTATTCCTGGCGTGCGACGGGCCGTGTACGCAGCGGAATGCCCCCATTGGCCTGAATGATACGGATCGGGCGAAGCACCAGACGGGCGCCTTCCTGCGCGACAATCTGCCTGAGCCGTGGAAAACCCAGATACGCCCACGGGGAAGAAATGCCGTAAAATGCCTCGACCACGGGCTGAGAGCCGTTTCTGTTCACTTGTGATGTCCTTTCGCTATGGAAAACGATTCCTGAAGGGTTATCCCCAAAACAACAAAATGAATTCGCTTATCTTCTTGGTGGCAGACATAAACCCCAAAACCAATCGTGTTCATTTTGAAATCTTTCAATCTGTGATGTTATTTTTTCACGCCGATTTTTTGTTTATAATTCACTATATTTATCCGTTTATTTATTCAATAATAAATTGATATATATGCATAATATTTTTTCCATCCCCCACTCATTCTTTTTGCCATCAAAAAAAATGAAGTCCATGACGCTGATCGCGCTTGATGATATTATAGAATTCATGTTGCTATGTCATTCTGAAACATCATATAAGGACCAACGAGACAGACTCGTTTATTTATAAAAACACATTATGGAAATGTGGTTTACGGAGTTCCCGCCATGGTTTTCGTTGTCGCGAAAATACGTTTCATACCGGTTGCGTTTGTCCTCACCTGCATGAGTTCGACAGCGCTGGCGACCACGACACCGACGAAAAAGCCCGTAACGAACAAGGTCGCCCTGCCCGCCCCGCGCTCAGCCTCAGCCTCAGCCGTCAAGAAGGTGCATTCCGGCCCGGTCAGCGCCCGCCAGAGAGAAGAGCTGGATGTCGTGTCGACCCGTGCGCCGGACGGGGTCGGCAACACCACGCCCGGCGGCGGGCTGTTGCCTGTGCAGACAACGCCACACCTGCAAAGCGGCGTAACGCGCGATTTCATTGCCAAACAGGCACAGACCTCCAACGCGCTGAGCCTTCTGCAGATGTCTCCCGGTGCGGTCGTCGGCAGTGCCGACCCCCTTGGGCTGTCGGATCATGCCGGGATCAGCGTGCGGGGTATGGATGTCAGCGAACTTGGGCTTGTGTTCGAAGGCATGCCGGCGGGCGATCCCATTTATGGTATCGCCGATACTGCCGAATGGGCAGATACGGAAAACATCTCCCGTATTGACCTGACACAGGGCAGCAGTGACATTGCAACACCGTCTTACAGTGCTGTAGGCGGACAGATCTCGGCCGAACTTCGGAACCCGTCAAGCAAACGTGGGGGTTTTCTGGAACTGAGCGGCGGATCGCATGCCACGAACAAGGATTTCCTGCGCTTCGACACCGGGGAACTGGGGCATTCGGGCGTATATGCTTTTGTTTCCGGGTCTTACACCCGCAATAACAACTGGCGCGGCCCCGGCACGAACCGCCGCTACCATGTGGATGCCAAGCTGACCAAGAGCTGGGGCGAAGGAAGCCATACCGCTGCCGTGTTTACGTGGAACACAGTCGATGAATCGCCCACGCGGTACCTCTCCCTGGCCCAGTGGCAGCAATATGGCCGTTCCTATAACTATGCGGGACAGTACAAGCCCGGCGCCACCGACTATTACCGCCAATTCCAGTACGATCGCACATCGGTCATGATCAGCGCACCCACGCATTTCAAGCTGACGAACAGCCTGAGCGCCGATATCACACCGTATTATCAGTGGATGAGCGGCTCCGTTCCCAGCGCCACGACACTGACCCCGGGCAAGATCTATTATGGAGATCAGTCTGCCGGAACGATTGATTTCCCCACCGTCTACAATGGCAAGGCGGCAGTTGCGGCCATAGCGGGTTCCAACAGCTACAATGCGGGCTTCACGGGTAATCTTGCCCTGCACACAGGTATCAATACGCTGCGCCTTGGCTACTGGTATGGCAATCTGAACAAGAACTCCCTGTACGACTACGCCCCCGTCAGCAGTACCGGCAACATTATGGACGGAACCATCCACACCCAGTCCGGAGCCGTGCTTGCGACGAAGAATTTCCACCTGATGCAGCAGGTCAATGGCTTTTATATCGAAGATACACTCTCGCTGCTGGATCACCGTCTTGATATCACCGGTGGTTTCAAGGAAGTTCTGATGTCCCGGTCCGGCACAAACAATATTCCCGGAGCGACGTATCGCTGGTCCACCAACACAGCCACGCCGTTGCCGCGCATGTCTGTCAGTTATAAAATCACGCCGCAGGATACGGTGTTCTTCAATGCATCGACCGGGTTCCATGCGCCCGCGTCCGACGTGCCCTATTATGACGCGTTCAACATGTCCACCGGCAAGCTGGCCACCCGCGGCCGCACAGACCTGAAGAACGAATACGCAATCAGCGAGGAGCTGGGTTTCAGGCATACCGGGTTGGTCAACGTTTCCGTCGGCCTGTTCAACTACAACTTTACAAACCGCCAGGTATCCAGCTCGGTTTACGTCGACGGCGCCCTGACCACCAACTTCATCAACGCAGGGGGGCAGACCACGCGCGGTGCGCAGGCAGAAGTCGCATTAAGGCCATGGCACCATTTCAGCCCCTATGTTTCGGGTCAGTATCTGCATGCCACACTCGACAACAACATCGCGGTCGGGAACGATTACCTGCCGACCAAAGGCAAGACAGCGATCATGAGCCCCAAGTTCACGGCATCGATCGGTGTATCCTACGATGACGGACGTTTTTTCGGAAATGTCTACTTCAACTATGTCGATTCCCAATATTCGACCTTCATGAACGACGAAAGCATTCCGGCTTACAAGACTGCCAACGTCACGCTTGGCTATCGCATGAAATCGATCGGATTCCTGCATAGTCCGCAGATCATGGTCAACCTGATCAATGTGGGAGACAGCAATTACCTGTCTGGTATTTATTCGGCAAAAACCAATACCAAGACAACCCGGGGCATCTATGGTACATCCATCGCAGGGAGCGCGCCGACCTACTACCTTGGCGGTGGATTTGCGACTGTTGTTGGAATTAGCACAGGCTTTTGATCTCTCATGCTCACAATGCGGCAAATCGAGGCGTTCCACGCTGTCGTATCCATCGGCAGCATGACAGGGGCTGCAAAATATCTTGAAAGAACGCAGTCCGCTGTCAGCCGCCTGATCCTGGAACTGGAACAGGCCACGGGCCTGACGCTGTTCCAGCGTTCGGGCACGCGTATCCGAGCGACCGAAGATGCCATGCTGCTTTACGAGGAAGTCCGGCGCTCGTTTATCGGCCTGCGTTCCATAGAGGACAAGGTGCGCGAAATTGCCAGCGGCGTGGGCCGCAGGCGGATTACGGTCGGGGCAACGCCCGCCCTTGCAAGCGGGATCGTGCCACGGGCCATAGCCCGCATGGATGACGACATCACAACCACCCTGACAGCCATGACGTCGGAAAGCGTGTGCCATGCGGTGGCTGATGGGGGAATTGACCTCGGGCTGGCCACGCTGCCCCTGGAACACGAAAACGTGCATCTGCACTGGATCGGGGAAGCGCCCTGCGTGGCTGTTCTGTCCGAGCACGATGCGTTGGCGGGAGAAGCCATTATCTCGCTCAAGCACCTGTATAACCGCCAGGTTCTGACGGTGGCCAATCCTTTCCGGCTGAGGGGGGTGGTTGACGTTGCATTGAAGGCCAGCGGCGTCAGCACCCATGCTAGGCTTGAAACCAACACGTCCCTGACCGCAGTTCTGGCCGCACGGGAAAATCTGGGCATCGCCCTGGTGGAGCCTGTTACGGCTTACGGCATTCCCGTGCAGGGCACCGTGGTACGGCCGCTGGCCGAAATCATACCCTGGGTATGGAGTGTGCTGACACCTGTTTTCAGGCCCCTGAACACCGAGGTCGAACGTCTGATCGAAAGTATCGGCGGCCTTGCGGAAGATCTGATCCCGGGCTTTAACCGGCATCCGCCCGAAGATCTGGAAAAACTTCAAAAGCGACTGTTCAGAGCAGGCGCGGAGGACAAGGCTCTTGGCGCACGGTAATGGCCTGGCAAGGCTGGAAGAGCGGCTGAAACGGGAAATGGAAGACCTGAATCTTCCCGCCCGCCCCTGGGTTTGCCGCAAAAGCAACGAAACCAGACCAGATTACGACGTGATCGTCATTGGCGGTGGCATGCTTGGGCTGTCCGCTACCGCGGCATTGCTGTTTCAGGGCGTGACATCCGTAATCTGCCTCGACCGTGCGGAACAGGGGCGTGAAGGTCCGTGGCTGAATTACGCCCGCATGCGCACCCTGCGCACCCCCAAAACCGCCGTAGGGCCAGCACTCGGCGTTCCTGCCCTGACATTCCGCGCATGGTTCAGCGCGCAATATGGGACCGATGCCTGGAACGAACTGGATAAAATTCCAACACCGCTCTGGATGGCGTATCTGTGCTGGTATCGCAAGGTTCTGGCTTTGCCGGTGCGCAACCAGACGAACGTGACGGATATCGCCTTTTGTGACAATGGGTTGATAGCGGTCTCGACCATGGGGGGTGCCGCTCCGCTGACCGCGCGCCGCGTCGTGATCGCAACCGGAATTGACGGGCTGGGCCAGCCAGCCCTGCCGCCAGTAGCTGGCAAAATTTCCCGCCGGTTTTATGCGCATTCGTCAGACATGGTGAATTTCGAAGCCCTTCAGGGCAAGCGGGTTGGCGTGGTGGGAGCCGGAGCCTCCGCCATGGACAATGCTGCAACCGCGCTGGAGGCGGGGGCCAGCAGGGTTGATCTGTTTGTCAGGCGCGCACACCTGCCGGATATCGACAAATTCAGCGGCATCAGCCATGAGGGCCTGATTGTCGGCTACGTAACGCTGCCCGATGAGATCAAGTGGAAAATCATGCGTTCGGGCTACGACTTTCCGGTTCCCGCCCCACGCGAGAGCGTTCTGCGTGTTTTCCGCCATGCCAATGCCCATATGCGTCTGGGCAGCCCGATTGTGGATGCGCGCGAGAATGCCGACGGGCTGACAGTAAGCACCCCCCATGACGAGGTGGAACTGGATTACCTTATTTTTGCAACCGGCTTTGCCTGCGCGCTGGACAAAAGGCCCGAACTGCACAGGATCGCCCCTCTGGTGCGCCTGTGGCGGGACAGCTTTACCCCCGCAACCGGGGAAGACTGCGCCGGGCTTGCTGCACTCCCCGACCTCGCGGACGATTTTTCATTCAGGGCTAAAAACCCCGAACATGCGGCTGAGCTTTCCCGTGTTTACGCATTCAGTTTCGACGCGACACTCAGCCATGGCAAACTGACCAGCGGTGCCCCCGGACTGACCGAGGCGGCCCAGCGCCTGGCCCGTGGCATTGTCTCGTCCCTGTTGCGGGAAGATGCAAAATTCGTCCTGCAACAGTTCCACGATTACAGTCGCTCCGAACTGCTGGGCAACGAATGGTCGCCCGAACAGGTCGTAACGACCGCCAACACAAAGGAGGCAACGCCATGACACGCGACGCGCAAACGCTTTACAGCAACAGCCTGGTGATAGACGGCCTGCAGACCTGCGCATGGAGCCGGCCTGTTTTCGAGGAAATGCGCGCCGCTGGGCTGACCGTGGTGAATGCTGCGTCCCTCCTGTGGGAAAACTTCAGCGAAGGCATGGCGTATATCCGCACATGGGAGCAGCTTTTCGCGGACAATGCCGATCTGATCATGCCGATCCGCAATGTGGGCGATATTGAAACGGCCAAACGCACCGGACGGACAGGTATCAGCATTGGCTGGCAGAATACCTCGCCCCTGGAAGACAGGCTGGACTATATCCGCCTGTTCAAGCTGCTGGGCGTCAACATCATGCAGTTGACCTATAACACGCAGAATTACTCCGGCGCCGGCTATCTGGAACTGCGCGACAGCGGGCTGACAGGTTTCGGGCGTGAGGTCATTGCTGAAATGAACCGCCAGGGCGTGCTGTGCGACCTCAGCCATGTGGGTGACCTTACGGCAGCCGAGGTCATTGCCCACTCGCGCAAGCCGGTCTGCATTTCCCATGTGCTGCCGCGCGCGCTGCACGATGTCAAACGCAACAAACCCGACGATCTGTTCAAGGCCTGCGCGGCCAAAGGCGGCGTGATCGGTCTCAGCCTGTTCGCACCGGGCCTGAAGGCCGGGAACGATGCCACGATAGAAGACTATCTGGACGCCATGGCCCATGTTCTGGACCTTGTGGGGGAAGACCACGTCGCTATCGGCACCGACTTCAGCACGGGGCACCCGCGGCCTGGCCCGTGGCAGGTCTGGGCGAACCGTGACAAGGGCTATGCCCGGCAACTGACCAATTTTGCCCAGACGGTTATCCGCAAACCGGCGGGTATCGCAACGATCGCCGAAACACCCAACCTTGTTCCGGCCATGCTCCGCCGGGGCTGGCCGGAAACACGGATTACAAAAATTCTCGGGGAAAACTGGCTCCGTATTTTCCGCGAGACATGGACGGCTGAAACATGACTGCGCCGCCACTGCTGGACCGGCGCGGTTTTCTGCTCGGGGGTACTGCGGCTGGCGTCACGCTTGCCGCCAGCACCCGCGCGGACACCATGACCGTGCTGACGGTCGCGGGTTTCGCGGGGCCGTTCCAGAGTATTTTCCGCTCGGTTGTCATGGATACGTTCGAGCGCAGGCGGCCTGATGTCAGGGTCGTTTACAGACCGGTCATGAATTCCGCCCAGATGCTGGCCATGCTGCGGCTGGAACGCCAAGCCCCGCAGATAGACGTGGCCATTACCGATATTTCGATCTCGTTTCTGGCGACCGCGGAAAACCTGCTGGCGCCGCTGGCCGAGCAGGCCATACCCGCTCTTGCGGCACTTCCTGCGTGGGCGCGGCCCGAGGGCATGCACGGCGTTGCGTTTTCCACCGATAACCTGACCCTTTTATACGATACCCGCGCCCTGACACCGCCCCCGACAAGTTGGCTCGATCTGGCCAACCCGGATCTGGCCGATCAGATCTGCCTTCCTGTGGAAGACACGAGGGGCGTCGTGCTCCTGCCCTTGCTGACCCGTATGCAAGGGGGCGACTACCGGCAGAGCATAGAACCCGGTCTGGCGCTGATGCGCCGGTTCGCCCCCCTGGTCGCGACATGGAACGCCCAGCCCGACCTGTACACCCTTTTACTGGCCGGAACCGTGGCACTGGGCGTTGGCTGGAACGGCCGTGGGCGCATGATCGCGCAGGCCAATCCGGGCACGCTGTCCGCGGTAATCCCGCGTGAGGGCAGTGTGGCGCAGATCAATACACTCAACCTGACCGCACATGCGCCTGCGGGCGATCTGGCCCAGGCGTTTATCGATCATGCCCTGTCAGCGGACGTTCAGGCGGCGTTTGCAGCCAAGGCGTATTATGGACCGGTGAACACCCATGTCGAGCTGCCCGACGCCCTGAAGCGTGCCATATCGGGGCCACCGGACGTGGCGGCCAACGCCATGCAGCTCGACTGGCGTTTTGTCAGCGCGCATTACAGTGAATGGGTACGCCGTATCCAGCGGGAGGTTATCAGTGGTTGATGCCGCATCCTACCTGACGATCCGGAACCTGCGCAAAACCTATCCCGGTTCAGCGGTGCCGGCGGTGGCGGACGCCACACTGACGCTCGAACGCGGGCGCATGCTCACACTTCTGGGGCCATCGGGCTGTGGCAAGACCACCTTGCTGCGGATGCTCGCCGGGCTGACACTGCCGGAGTCAGGACTGATACTGGTCGGTGGCCGCTCCATGATCGGTGTGCCGCTGCATAAACGCAACATGGGCATGGTGTTTCAGTCCTACGCCCTGTTCCCGCATCTGGATGTCGCGCGCAATATCGCATTCGGACTGGAGGTGCGAGGGCTGAACGATGCGGCCCGCCGCAAACGCGTGGGCGACATGATAGACCTCATGCATCTGGGCGGGCTGGAACGCAGACGCGTTGCCGATCTGTCAGGCGGGCAAAGGCAACGTGTCGCCCTGGCCCGGGCTCTCGCCATCGAGCCCGATATTCTCTTGCTGGACGAACCTCTGGCCAATCTGGATGTCAAGCTGCGGAGCATCATGCGCGATGAAATCCGCACCCTGCAACGCCGTCTTGGCATGACCTCGGTCTTCGTGACACACGATCAGGAGGAAGCCCTGTCGATCGCGGATGTCGTGGCCGTCATGTCTGGCGGCCATATCCGCCAGATCGGAACACCAGTCGAGATTTACGACCGCCCTGCCAGCCGTTTTGTCGCATCCTTTGTCGGGCGCGGCAATTTTCTGCCCGCACGCTACATCCACCCTGGCAGCGCCGATGTGGACGGTCTGGGCCGCATACCCGTTCCAGACGACATCCCCCCCTGGGATGGCGTCGGCACCCTGTTTGTACGCCCCCACCATATCCGCCTTGGCGCGGCACAGGCCGAAACCTGCACATGCACCGCAAATGTGGAGGATATCGTCTACGCGGGGGACCGCTACCTTATCGCGGCAAAGGCCGGCCAGCATCGCCTGTGCGTGGAACAGGCCGCTCCCCTGCCTGCGGGAATAAGCATCGGGCAGGACGTGTCCCTTTCCTGGCTGCCAAGGGACATGCGCCTTGTCGCAGAGGACAGGGCATGAGCGGGAGCATGCAGGCACAGCCCCGCTGGCTGCGCGGGCTTCTGCTTGCGCCGGGTCTGCTGGCACTGGCCGTAACCTTCATACTGCCGCTGATATGGCTGGGCCGGATATCGGTTCTGCCCAGAAGCGGTGACGGTGCGACCCTTCCCGGTTTTACACTGCAAGCCTACCAGCACGTGCTTGGTGACGGGTTCTACTGGTGGGTGCTCTGGAAAACTGTCTGGCTCGGGGTTCTGACGGCAGCGCTTGCCGTGCCCATGGCTTTTCCCATCGCACTCTTCCTGGCCCGCACGACAACACGCTGGCGCGGGGTTCTGGCGGCTCTGGCGATAGCACCGCTGCTGACATCCACGGTGATCCGCACCTATGGCTGGATGGTCATTCTGGGGCGGCATGGCATGATCAACGACATGCTGCTGTGGTCCGGACTGCTGGCCATGCCTGTCAGGCTTGATAACGGCACACTGGCAACGGTTATCGCACTGACCGAAATCCTGATGCCTTATGCCATCATATCGATCCTGAGCAATCTGGGTCGGCTGGATACGGAAATCGAACAGGCCGCCGCCCTGCTGGGGGCACCTCCCCTACAGGTGTTCCGCCGCGTCGTCCTGCCCCTGGTTCTGCCGGGGCTGATGACTGCGGCATTGCTGGTTTTTGTCCTTGCTGTCAGTTCCCTTGTCACACCACAGCTCATGGGCGGAGGGCGGGTCTTTGTACTTGCCACCGAAATTTTCAATGAAACGACGGTTACCCTGAACTGGCAGGCCGCCGGAGCCCTCTCCATTCTGCTGCTGGTTCTGTTCGGCGGGGTCATTACCGTCTACCAGCGCATTCTCAGTCGTATGGAGGAGCGGTTTTGAAACGCTCTGTCGGCCTGCTGTGCTGGAGGGGGCTGATTGTCGCCCTTTATGCGTTTCTGCTCGCCCCGCTCGTGGTTGTGCTGGTTGTCTCGTTCGACACCAGACCCTACCTGCGTTTCCCGCCCGAACACCTGTCTTTGGGATCTTACGCAGCTGTTCTGCACAATACCGCGTTCCTGCATGCGGGGCTGCTCAGCCTCCTCGTCGGAGGGGCGGCGGCGGCAGTGTCTCTCGCTGTGGGTACCGGGGCGGCCTTTGCATTGGGTGGCAGGTCTTTTCCCGGTCGGGCTGCCGTGCAGGCCCTGCTTTTTTCCCCCATGGTGGTGCCCCATATCGTGCTCGCGGTCGGGCTGATGATGACATTGCAGCCGCTCGGTCTGCTGGATACCCTTAGCGGTCTGGTTATCGCGCATGTCGGCATTACCCTGCCCTATGTCGTGCGGATCGTGCTGTCCGGACTGAAAGGCCTGGACCCCGCCTGCGAAGAAGCCGCCCGCCTGCATGGTGCCACACCCTGGCAGGCATTCTGGCGTGTGACACTGCCCGGCTTACGCATGACACTGGTTGCGGCCGGGCTGATCGCCTTCCTGTTCTCGTTTGACGAGGCGGTCATCGTTCTGTTCATCGCGGGGCACCGGGCCACGACTTTGCCGCTTGCCATCTACCATTATATCCAGTTCAGGACAGATCCGCAGGTCGCGGCCCTGTCCGTTCTGGTTGTCCTGGCCAGCATGATCCCGGTGGTCATCATCGAGCGCGGCATAAACATTCGTCGCGCGCTGGCAGGATAGAACGGGAGCAATTCGGGACACATGGCTGACATAACACATGCGCGCACGCAGTATGGCCTTCTGGAAGGGCGTGTGGTCGACGGGGTTCATGCTTTTCTGGGCGTTCCCTATGCCGCGTCCCTGCGTCCTGGCAGGCGTTTCGCCCTGCCACAGGAACCAGAATCCTGGCATGGTATCCGCCCCGCCCTGACACATGGGCCTGTGTGCCCGCAACGCCCCACCTACGGGCCGGTGGGGCATGGCGCCACATCCGCGCTGAATGCGGGAGAAGACTGTCTGACGCTGAATATCCGCACGCACGACATGCAGGGCAAGGCACCTGTACTTGTCTGGGTGCATGGGGGTGGATATGCCCTTGGTTCGGCAAACGAAACCGTTCTCCAGAGCGGTGCTTTCGCGGCCAGCGGCATTGTGGAAGTCACGCTGAACTACAGACTGGGGGCCCTGGGTTTTCTGCATCTGGACGATGCGCCGGATAATCGCGGGCTGCTCGATATCATCCGTGCGCTACAGTGGGTGCGTGACAATATTGCCGGTTTCGGGGGCGACCCTGCACGCGTAACCCTTGCCGGCCGGTCGGCTGGCGGCTTTGCCGTGGCAACCCTTATGGCCATGCCGGAGGCCCGCGGGCTTTTTTCCCGCGCCCTGATACAGTCCGGCGCGACACCTGCTGTCCTGCCGGTGCACTGCGCCCAACGCACGACAGAACGGTTCCTGTCCTGCCTGGGGGCCAGGGCCTCCGCGCTGGAGACGACGGATATCACGCATATCCTGAACGCCCAAAAGCAGATATGCGATGAATCCTATAACAGCCATGACTGGCAACGCGACGGTTCCGTCACGGTCGTTGGCATTCCCTTTCAGCCCGTTATCGACCCGCACACCCTGCCCTGCCACCCCGAGCAGGCGGCAACGCAGGGCCGCGTGGCACCCGTGCCAGTCATGATCGGCACAACATCGGCTGAATATCTGACGCATTCACGCATGCACCCGCACCTTGACTATCAGGATCTTGTCCCTTTGCTGGACCCGCGCGTACGCCCCCTGGGAACAAGCGGAAAAACCATGGTCGAACGCTACCGACAGGCATTGCCCGAGCACAGCCCCACAGGACTGTGGCGCGCCATAGCCGGCGACCTGGTGTTTCAAAACCCCACGACACGCTATGCGTCTTTGCTTTGCCAGACCCAGCCGGTCTACAAATATCTGTACGGAGATATCCTGCCGGATGAAACGGGTGCCGCGCACGGCGCAGAACTGGCCGAGGTCTGGTGGCGCGAAGGCCTGCGCGTTCAGAACCTTCCCCAACGCTATCACGGACTGAACGCCGTTTCTGCACGGCAGGTACATGAGATATGGCGCAGCTTCATTGCCGATCCGGCACCCACCCTGCCACACGGGGCGCATTGGTCACCTTACACACGCGCTGAACGGACTGTTCTGTCCATTTCGGGCGATGTCATCGGACAGAATGCAGACCCTTTTGCGACCAGGGAAGACCTGTGGCACCCCTGACCTTCCGCTTTGCAACAAACAGCAAACGCGCCCAAAGTGCTGCGGGATCGGAGCCTCCCCCAACGCCGCATGCTGACAGCGCCTGTTCCGGGCCGCGTCTGCTGTCGTATTATCTCAAGACCGCCACGCATGCAGCCTCATGCGGCAGAACGGCACGGTAGGCTTCGGTATAGCGCGACGCAAAAGCGGCCCGTTCCAGTCGTTCGCAGTAATCGAGATACCGGATCAGGGCCCGTTCCGCACGGGGGGTGCGTCCGTAAAGCCGTTTGTAATGCTGCCAGAGGATCATGACATTGACCGACCACGCGTCGTACGCATGTTCCGCCACACGTTTGCGGATTGCAGCAGGCAGGGCATCGAACGCGGCCCAGTCATCCCCCGTATAGCGGCGCCACATCTCATGGCGCAGCGTACGCTCATTATCGTTGCGCGCTTCAGGCATTTTCCGGCACCACATCGCTCCCCCAGGCAGGGAACGGGTCAGGCAGATGTGCAAACAGCAGCGGGTCGAACCGCTCCATATCCAGTTCCGGCACAAGGCAGGCCGTCAAGGCTGCACGTATAGCGGCCTCATCCATATCAGACGTGCCGATAAACACGATTTCCTGCCGGCGGTCCCCGTAGACCGGGTTCCATTTCGACAGGATCAGATCCCGCCATTCGTCACTGTCCGGCCAGTGTTCCCGAGGGATCGTCACCCACCAGCGCCCGAGCGCCTGCGTGCGGACCAGTGCCCCCGCCTGCCCCAGTTCTCCCACCCATTGCGGGCGTGTCGCCAGCCAGAAATGCCCCTTGGCCCGCACCACACCCGGCCACATGCTGTCGATGAACGCCTTGAACCGTTCGGGAATCAGCGGCCTTTGCGCCCGCCAGACAAAACTGCGAATCCCGTATTCCTCAGTTTCGGGAACATGGCTGTTAAATTCAAAAAGCTCTTTGTACCAAAGCGGATGTTTTTGTGCCCGGTCATGATCGAACAGATGCGTATCCAGAATTCTGTGGCACGGTACGGCCCCCATATCCGCCTCAATCACATCCGCATCGGCATTCAGTGCCAGAATGATATGCCGCACCGCCTCACGCTGTTCTGGCGTTGCGGCAGAAACCTTGTTCAAAACGACAACATCTGCAAATTCAATCTGTTCGACCAGCAGGTCCACCAGTGCGCGATCATCTTCCTCGCCCGCCGTTTCTCCCCTGTCGCGGAGAAAATCCGTGGAGCTGTAATCCTTCAACAGATTGACCGCATCCACCACCGTTACCATGGTGTCCAGACGCGCTATGTCGGAAAGGCTCTGCCCGGCTTCGTCCCGGAATTCGAATGTCGCGGCAACCGGCAGCGGTTCCGCGATCCCGGTCGATTCTATAAGCAGGTAATCGAACCGTCCTTCCGCCGCGAGGCGTCGCACTTCGTGCAGAAGATCATCTCGCAAGGTGCAGCAGATGCAGCCATTGCTCATCTCGACAAGCGCTTCGTTCGTGCGTGAAAGATCGCTTCCGCTCCGCACCAGATCGGCATCGATATTCACGTCGCTCATGTCATTGACGATCACCGCGACCCTACGGCCCTCGCGATTGTTCAGCACGTGGTTGAGGAGCGTCGTCTTTCCAGCGCCCAGAAAGCCGGAAAGCACGGTGACCGGCAGTTTTTCAGCCATGACAGATACCATTCAATCGGTTGCGACCGGCGCAGCTTACATGTTATATTATAACATAACAATAGCTATGGAGCCCGAAATGAGACAGGCCTGCCCGACCCGCCAGCTTTTCGCTGCCCCTCCGCCGTTTCATACAATCCGCAACCCCGCCTGCTCCATGGTTCAGGAACCACGGCAGTTGAACGAGGATCTCCGCAAAGCCGCAGCGCTGTGGACCGCACAGGGCCCCAGGCTGTTCCTAAAGCGCGGAAGCACCGAAATCCTTGAAACCGAACTCATCGCACTCATGCCTGCGGGGGCACAGGCACTCATTCATGACATGCTCGCTCTCGCGCACCGTTATCAGGCCCTGTCAGACACGCGCGAAATCCGCTTCCGTCTGGAAAAGATCAATCATGACAGTTGTTGCCGTTTCCATGTCGACACTGTTCCCCTGCGCCTTCTGTGCACCTACACAGGTCCCGGCGTTCAGTGGAAACACAACGACAGCGAGACCGTCCATGAAACACCGGAAGGCTGGCTCACTCTTCTCAAGGGTCGACTTTACCCCGGCTGGTCGGCGGACACATCCGTCCTCCATCGCTCCCCACCCCTGTCCGGTCATGCAAAGCCCCTTACACGCCTTCTGCTGACCCTTGATCATCCCGATGCGTGTGGCATGAACCGGCGCGCCCCCATGATGGACACATAATGTTTTACATGATTGTGCGGCCCCATAAGTTTCAGCAGGCATAAAGCCGCTCATGGCTATCTGCGCATGCCCCGTTCTGTTCCGGTTTGTGAACCCGGCCGTCAGGGGGACATCCTTCCCATACCGGCGCGTGTTCCTATTTCGTTCTCGATCATTGCAAACACCCCCATAAGCCGGGCCAAACCCCGGCCCTGACTGAAGACTGCCTATGCCGCGCCTTGGGTCGCGCAACAGGCAAGGCCATGGTCCGGCGAATACCGCACAGGCGCCAGAAGGCGCCGTCACCAACAGTCCCGGCTGGCGACACATTCAACCTTTATGCCTGGAATGATCCGCCTTGCATTGGCCTGCGTACTATAATAAGAACAAATCAAGAACATATACCGTGAAAGCAAGCCGGACAAGGTGTGACAGACCCGTGATATGACAGCCCGACCCAAGACAAAGCCCGGCCTGGAAACGCTGCGTGCCGCAATCGGCCGTCTTGAGGGGCACGGCAGCCGCAGACATGTGACATTGCCCTTTGGTGTGCCGGAAATAGACCAGAAACTTCCCGGCGGGGGGCTTGCCCTTGGCGCCCTGCACGAAGTGGCGGGGGGCGGTCATGATGCCCTGAACGCCAGCGCCGCGGCACATTTTGCAGCAGGCATTGCCGCACGCACGAAGGGCCAGGTGCTGTGGATCGTCATGGTGGCCGATCTGTTCGCGCCCGCGCTACAGCAGGCCGGGCTTGCCGCCTCCCGGGTGCTCTTTGTGCAAGCCCGCACCGACCGCGAAGCGCTGGCCTGTTTCGAGGAAGGGCTGCGTCATGGCGGCCCGGGCGCTGTGGTGGCCGAGGTCGGACGGCTGGGCATGACCGCCTCGCGCCGGTTGCAGCTCGCGGCCGAAAGCGGGGGCGGGATCGGCCTGCTGCTCCGGCGCTGGCGGCGGCAGGCCGATATGGTGGATTTTGCCCAACCAACGGCCAGCACGACACGCTGGCGAGTTTCACTGCTGCCATCGGCTCCACTGCCGGTGCCGGGGGTGGGTCATGGCCGATGGCGGCTGGAACTGCTGCGCGCCCGTTCGGGCGAAAATGCCGCTTTCGAAGTGGAGGTGCAAAATGGACGGGCAGAACTGCGGATTGCCGGGGCACCCGGGCAGCCAGCGACCGGCACGGCGGATCACGTCGATCTGGCTGCCGCTATGGGCCACCGACCGGCTGCGCCGCGCACTGGGCGACGCAGCACCGCCGCCTGAAGCACCGCTGGTGCTTGCCGGCCGCGAAGGCAGCCGCCGTGTGGTGCTGGCTGCCGACCGCGCCGCGCGCAGAACCGGGCTTGCGGTCGGCATGCCGGTGGCGAAGGCACAGGCTCTTCTGCCCGGCCTGACTGTCATGCCCGCCCGGCAGGATGAAGATCGCGCAGCCCTCGTGCGTCTGGCACTCTGGCTGCAACAGCGCGTGACACCCATTGCCGCCACCGACGGGGCCGACGGGCTGGTTCTGGACACCACAGGGGCCGACCATCTTCTGGGTGGCGAGCCGATGATGCTGCGCGATATTGCCCGCCGCCTGAAAGGTGCCGGCATTACGGCACGGACAGCCGTAGCCGATACGCTGGGGGCGGCCCACGCCATGACACGCACCTCAGTTGGTGCCGCAGTCATTGTCCCGCCCGGCGAACAGGCCATGGCCCTGGCGGACCTGCCCGTTGCGGCCCTCCGCCTGCCGGCTGAAATCGTGGCCGGCCTGACCGATCTGGGCCTGACCCGGATACGCGCCCTTGCCAGCGCCCCGCGCGCACCGCTGGTGCTGCGTTTTGGCGACATACTCACCCGCAGGCTGGATCAGGCCTATGGCCGGGTGGACGAACCCATTCAGCCGGTTCGGCCGGTCGATCCCGTCACGGTGTCGCGCAGTTTTGCCGAACCCATTGCCGCCGCCGAAACCATTGCGCGTTATATCGGCAAGCTGGTGCTCCCGCTCTGTGCCGGGCTGGAAGAACGCGGTCTGGGGGCCCGGCGGCTGGACCTGCTGCTGCACCGGGTGGATAGCGCCATACAGGCGGTCCGTGTGGCGCTGGCCCGCCCAACCCGCGACCCCGGACATCTGCAACGTCTCCTGTCCGAACGGATCGAGACCATTGATCCGGGTTTTGGCATCGAGCGTATGGAACTGACCGCGGTGCTGGCCGAACCGCTGGAACAGCGCCAGCAGATATCATCCCTGATCGACGCGCCGGAGGCCGACCTGTCCGGACTGGTCGATACGCTGGCCAACCGGCTGGGGCACAAGGCGCTTTACCGCGTGGTTCCGGTGGAAAGCGACGTGCCCGAACGCTCGGTGCGGCGTGTGCCGCCTCTGGCTCCTGTCGGCAATGCGACATGGCCGGAAAAATGGCCCGAAAGCTGGCCCCGCCCCACCCGGCTGCTGCCGCACCCGGAACCGATCGAGACCATGGCCATGCTGCCCGATCACCCACCGGTATTCTTCGTCTGGCGGGGTGTTCGCCACAAGGTGCAATGCGCCGACGGGCCGGAGCGCGTGTTCGGGGAATGGTGGCGGGACGATGCCGAACTGGCGACGGCACGCGATTATTTCCGTGTCGAGAACACATCGGGCGAACGGTTCTGGATTTATCGTGCCGGAGATGGAGAACATGGAGAAACAGGGTCGCAGCGCTGGTTCCTGCACGGGCTGTTCGCATGACTGCCACAGTACGCCGCTACGCCGAACTCCAGGTCACGACCCACTTCTCCTTCCTGCGCGGCGCGTCCTCGCCGGATGAACTGTTCAGGCGTGCGAAATCGCTTGGTATCGCAGCCCTTGGCGTCACGGACCGCAATACGCTGGCTGGCTTGGTGCAGGCCCATCTTGCCGCCAGGGAATACGGTGTCCGGCTGGTGGTGGGCTGCCGCCTCGATCTGGAGGACGCCCCCCCCATCCTGCTCTACCCGACGGACCGGGCAGCCTATGGCCGGCTGTGCCGCCTGCTGTCGCTTGGCAAGGCCCGGGCCGGAAAAGGCAGGTGCAGCCTGTTCTGGCGCGATCTTGTGGACTGGCATGAAGGGCAGCTTGCCGTGCTGGTACCCGATAGCGCGGATGAGGATTGTGCCGCGCACCTGCGGCGGCTGCACGCGACATTCGGCGATCGGGCCTATATGGCGCTGACCCTGCGCCGCCGCCCCAACGACCAGATGCGACTTTACGAACTGGCCGATCTGGCACACCGGCAAGGCGTAAAGACCGTCGTAACCAACGATGTGCTGTTCGACATTCATGATCGCCGCATCCTGCAGGATGTCGTCACCTGCGTGCGACACAACACAACCATCGATCAGGCCGGCTTTGCCCGCGAACGGCATGCTGATCGCTACCTGAAACCACCAGCCGAAATGGCGCGACTGTTTTCACGCGCCCCCGAGGCGATAGACCGAACTCTGGAAATAACCGAACGCTGCGGCTTTTCGCTGGACGACCTTGCCTATCAATACCCCGACGAGATCGAAACACCCGGTCAGACTCCGCAACAGGCGCTGGAAGCGCTGACCTGGCAAGGCGCGCACGACACCTATGACGGCGCTGTTCCACCTGGTGTGGCAACAGTCCTGCACCACGAACTCGCCCTGATCGGGCGCCTGGAGTACGCGCCCTATTTCCTTACGGTCCACTCTATCGTGCGCGAGGCGCGGCGGCGTGACATTCTCTGCCAGGGGCGTGGTTCGGCCGCCAACAGTGCCGTGTGTTTCGTGCTCGGCATCACCGCCATAGATCCCGCGCGCACCACGCTGCTGTTCGAGCGGTTCATTTCCGAAGAGCGGCGTGAACCCCCTGATATCGACGTCGACTTCGAACATGACCGCCGCGAAGAGATCATTCAATGGGTGTACGACCATTACGGGCGGGAACGTGCCGCGCTGACCGCCGTTGTCATCCGCTATCGGGCCAAGGCCGCACTCCGTGATGTGGGGCGTGTCATGGGGCTGCCAGAAGACGTGATCGGCCTGTTGTCCAGACAGATCTGGGGCTGGTCGCGCGAGGTGGACCCCGACACATTCGCTCAAACCGGGATCGACCTGACCGACCGGCGTATCCGCTTGACGCTCGAACTGGCCCGCAGCCTGATCGGGGTGCCACGCCACCTGTCCCAGCATCCCGGGGGTTTTGTGCTGACACGCGACCGGCTGGATGAACTGGTGCCGATCGAGCCCGCCGCCATGGATCGTCGCCAGATCATCGAATGGGACAAGGACGATATCGACGCCCTGAAATTCATGAAAGTCGACGTTCTGGCGCTGGGAATGCTGACCTGCATGAAAAAGGGGATCGATCTGCTGGCAGCCCACAAGGGGCAGCATGTCACGCTCCAGACCATTCCGGCGGAAGACCCGCGCACCTACGCCATGATCAGCCGCGCGGATACGATCGGCGTTTTCCAGATCGAATCCCGCGCCCAGATGTCCATGCTGCCGCGCCTCAAGCCCCGGACCTATTACGATCTGGTCATCGAGGTCGCAATCGTGCGCCCCGGCCCGATCCAGGGCGACATGGTTCACCCCTATCTGCGGCGACGGGAAAAGCTGGAAGAGCCGGACTACCCCACTCCGGAACTGGAAAAAGTGCTTGAACGCACGCTCGGCGTGCCGCTGTTTCAGGAACAGGTCATGCAGGTAGCCATGGTCTGCGCCGACTTTACCGCCGCCGAGGCCGATGGGCTACGCCGGGCCATGGCCACTTTCAAGAACACCGGCACAGTCTCGAAATTCCAGACCCGACTGCTCGAGGGCATGACACGCAAAGGCTACCCGGAGGACTTCGCCCAGCGTATCTACCGGCAGCTTGAAGGCTTTGGCAGCTATGGTTTTCCCGAAAGCCATGCGGCGTCCTTCGCCATTCTTGCCTACACGTCAAGCTGGCTGAAATGCCACCATCCCGATGTGTTTCTGGTTTCGCTGCTCAATTCCCAGCCCATGGGGTTTTACGCTCCCGCCCAGCTTGTGCGCGACGCGCAGGCCCATGGGGTTGAGATCCGTCCGGTCTGTATCAACGCCTCACGATGGGACAGCACACTGGACGGAACAGGTGACGGGAACAGCCACCTTCCGGTACGGCTGGGCATGAGCATGGTCAAGGGACTGGCCAATGCCCATGCCGCAGCGATTGTCGCGGCCCGTGGCGAACGCCCCTTCACCTCGATCGACGATCTGTGGCGCAGGGCCGGTGTCCCACAGGAGGCGCTGGTGCGACTGGCCGAGGCCGATGCGTTTTTCGCGTCTCTCGGGCTGGCACGGCGTGAGGCGCTATGGGCGATCAAGGGGCTGCATGATACGCCACTCCCGCTTTTTGCCGCGGCGGATGAAGCGCATGAGGTCGACGAACCTGCCCTGACACTCGCCCCCATGACCGACGGGGCGGAAGTCGTGCGGGATTACAACCATATCGGGCTCAGCCTGCGAGCTCATCCCGTATCGTTTCTGCGGCATGACCTCGATGGGCGGAGCATCGTTCCCTGCGGTGTTGCAATGGCCCTGCGTGATGGCAGACGCGCCCAGGCAGCCGGATTGGTGCTGGTACGCCAGCGCCCCGGATCGGGAAAAGGCGTGTGTTTCATCACGCTGGAGGACGAGACCGGCATTGCCAACCTGGTGATCTGGCCGGATATTTTCGAGAAATACCGCCCCATTATCATGTCGGCCGGGATGATCGCCGCCAAAGGCCGCATCCAGCGCGAAGGCGACGTTGTGCATCTGGTGGCCCTGGAACTGACAGACCTGTCAGACCTGCTGAAACAGGTCTCCAGCCGGGGGAACGCCGGGGTCATGGGAACCGCGCACGATCTCAGTTTCCATTCCCGGAACTTTCATTGAACAGGAGGTCGGTTTTCTTCAACCCGACAGAGCGGGGCTGGCCACCACGCGGCACAACAGCGGGCCGCATAATTTAACAATACCCTTCCCTGCACTTCATGTTTACCATAATTGTCACGCACAACCCCGATCACCCCGCCTGCGGTTCGGCCGCATCCCGCATGTTCGCACCTGAAAGGGTATTTTACCCGAACGGATCAGGACAATACGTAAGCACAGAGTCAGGTTCAGGCCCCGAGTAGCGCAGGCCCCAGTTGTTCGGCCATTGCCATGGCCGTTTCGACCGAGGGCGGGCGGTCGAGTTCGAACATGCTTTCAGGCGTAATCGTGCTGTACCAGCCGGCCCCTCCGGCCCGCAGAACCGGATGAGGGTTGCCCGTATGATAGACCCCGCCCGGCACAAGATCGCGCCGGATATGCACACACACGACCTCGCCCAGGGTCAGCCAGGTCGCCAGGTCATTGCCCGATGCCGCAGTCAGGCGCACGATCTGCGTCAGGCGGCATTCGAACTGCACGGGGCTTGCGGCAACTCTCGGGGGGCGCACCACGACTGACGCCGCCTTGGCCAGCCGCGCAATTTCGAATTCATCGACTTCAGGCGCGAACGTGGCCGAAGACATGTTCATGCGCTCCACCAGTGGTTGCGTCACCAGATTCCAGACGAACTCTCTCGTTTCATGAATATTGCGCACCGTATCCTTCCACCCGATGGAAGAAAAACCGATGATCGGCGGCCTGTAGTTGAAAGCGCTGAAAAAACTGTAGGGCGCAAGATTGTCGCAGCCATTAGCACCTGTCGTAGAAATCCAGCCAATGGGGCGCGGTGCGACAATGGCGTTGAACGGATCATGCGGCAGACCATGCCCCGTTTCGGGGCGGTAGGTATGATAGAGGTCTTCGGACACGGCTGGGTGCTCCTTTTTATCGCGAGCCTATCACGGCCCGGCAATAAACCAACCGCCAACATGCTTTCACAGCCTGCTTGGCAACGCGCAGGGCCCGTGCAACATAAGGGGCATGAGCGCGCCACGCCCCGTAACCGACCGTGATTATGTCGATGCCCTGGCGCGCGGTCTCGATATTCTCATGGCCTGTGCCACAGAACCCGCTGGACTGACGCTGGCGGAGGCCGCGCGCCGGACGGGCACCACGCGTGCGAGTGCGCGCCGTTCGCTCCTGACCCTTGTGGCCAAGGGCTACCTGATCACGGATGACCGTCTGTTCCGCCTGACGCCAAAAGTCCTGGCTCTTGCAGCCCCGCTGGCCGCCGCACCGATCATGCGCACGACACAACCGGTGCTGGACGACCTGAGCCGTCGCTTTGACGAAAGTTTCTCTCTCTCGACACTGATCGACTCCGACATCGTCTATCTTGCCCGGTCCGAGGCGCGCCGTATTGTCGCACTGAACCTGGGAGCAGGCTCCCGCCTGCCTGCGTGGTGCACGTCCATGGGACGCGTGCTGCTGGCCAACCTGCCTGACACCACGCGTGAAGCCCTTGTACCCGCCCAGTTGAAAGCCCGCACGCCCAAAACGCTGACAGACAGGGCCGCCCTTATGGCGGTTCTCGAGCGTGTTCAGGCCGATGGCTACTGCATTCTGGACGAAGAACTCGAACTGGGCCTGCGCTCTCTTGCCGTGCCGGTCACCCGCCCGGACGGAACGGTTGCGGCGGCCCTCAATATCGGCACGCAAAGCCAGCGCACCAGTGCCGCGACCCTGACCCAAACCATGCTGCCTGCCCTGCGCGAAGCCGCCTGCCTGCTCGCCCCCGCCTTTGGCGGCAACGGCCTGACTGGCTGAACGCCAGCCCTTTTCCACCCCCCGGATTACGTCACGCACCACCTCGCGCAAAAGCGATTGAGGGCGGGCGCTTTTTGTCTTGCGCAGCCCCCTCCGGTCCGGCTTATGTTCGTTAGGCGCATAGTAGTGCGCTAGTCGCACAAATGATCTAGCAAGGAGGGTGGAATGATCGACAAGCGCGTGCGTGACATCGCTGCGGCGCTGCACGGGATCAAGGACGGGTCAACCGTCATGGTCGGGGGGTTTGGCGCCGTCGGTCAGCCCGACGCGCTGATCGAGGGCCTGATCGAACAGGGAGCAAGGGATCTCGTCATCATCGCCAACAATGCGGGCAGCGGACGTGTCGGGCTGGCCCGCCTTATGGAAGCGGGGCGGGTGCGCAAGATCATCTGTTCGTTCCCCCGCTCGGCAGGTTCGGTGGTGTTCGAAGAGCTTTTCCGGGCGGGAAAGCTGGAACTGGAAATTGTGCCGCAGGGCACGCTGGCCGAACGCATCCGCGCGGCCGGGGCCGGTATTCCGGCTTTCTACACGCCAACCGGGGTCGGCACGAAAATTGCCGATGGCAAGGAAACACGCATTTTCGGCGACAAGACATACCTGCTCGAACGCTGGCTGCCCGCCGATGTCGCACTGATCGAAGCATGGCGCGCGGACAGGTGGGGCAACTGCGTTTACCGTGGCAGCGGCCGTAACTTCAACGCTGTCATGGCTACCGCGGCCCCCCTGACCATTGTGCAGACCTGTCACAGCGTCGAACTGGGGGACCTTGACCCCGAAAACATTGTCACACCCAGCATTTACGTCACCCGGGTTGTGCATGTTCCGCAGACCGCGGCCGTTCCGGCGGAACGGCAAGGAGAAAAACAATGAGCGAATTCAAACCGCTGACACGCCAGCAGATGGCCCAGCGCGTGGCCCGCGACATTCCCGAAGGCTGGTATTGCAACCTGGGCATTGGCATTCCCACCCTGATTGCCGACTACCTCCCCCCCGACCGCGAGATCGTCCTGCATTCGGAGAACGGGCTGCTCGGCATGGGGCCCGCCCCCACGCCAGAGACAGCCGACCCGTGGATGATCAATGCGGGCAAGCAGCATGTCACCCTGCTCAAAGGTGCGTCCCTTTTCCATCATGCCGACAGTTTTGCCATGATCCGGGGCGGCCATATCGATTTGTGCGTGCTCGGCGCGTTCGAAGTGGCCGAGAACGGTGATCTGGCGAACTGGGCGACCTCTGCGGCGGATGCCGCGCCGGCTGTGGGTGGCGCCATGGATCTGGCGGTAGGGGCCAGGAATATCTGGGTCGTGACCGAACACACGACCCGAGAGGGCGCGCCCAAACTGGTGGAACGCTGCTCCTACCCGCTGACAGCGCCCGGGGTGGTAACGCGCATCTATACAAACCTTGCCGTCATAGACGTGACACCGCAGGGGTTCGAAGTTGTCGAGATCGTGCCGGGGCTTGATTTCGACGGGCTTCAAAACCGCACGGGGGCACGGTTGCGGATGCTGGAGACCACCCATGGCTGACGCTTTCATCTGCGATTTCACGCGCACGCCCATAGGCCGCTTCGGCGGAGCGCTGAAAGACGTACGGGCCGACGACCTGGCGGCTCATCCGCTGCGGGCCCTGCGCGAACGCAATGCCCGTGTGGACTGGGACGCTCTGGATGACTGCTACATGGGCTGCGCCAACCAGGCGGGAGAAGACAATCGCGACGTTGCCCGCATGGCGGTACTGCTCGCGGGGTATCCGGTCGGAACAGCGGCATCCACCGTCAACCGTCTGTGCGGCTCCGGGCTGGATGCGCTTGGCACCGCCGCACGTATGATCCGCACAGGCGAAGGCGACCTGCTGCTGGCTGGCGGTGTGGAAAGCATGACCCGCGCCCCCTTTGTCATGGGCAAGGCGACAGAGGCCTTCAGCCGACAGGCCGAATTACAGGACACCACCATTGGCTGGCGCTTCGTCAATCCCGCCATGAAAGCGCAATGGGGGGTCGATACCATGCCTGAAACGGCCGAAAACGTGGCCGAACGGTACCAGATTTCGCGCAAGGATCAGGACCTGTTCGCCTACACGTCCCAGCAGCGGGCCAAACGCGCGCAGGAAGAGGGTGTTTTCGCAAGCGAGATCACACCCGTCACCATTCCCGCCAGAAAAGGCGAAATCACTGTCAGCCAGGACGAACACCCCCGCCCGGACACCACACTGGACGGTCTGGCAAAGCTGCGCGCACCGTTCAGGGCCGAAGGGGGCACCGTGACGGCGGGCAACGCATCGGGCGTCAACGACGGTGCGGCAGCCCTGCTCCTTGCCAGCGAGGCGGGTGTCCGCCGTCATCACCTCACTCCACGCGCACGGGTCATTGCCATGGCCACCGCCGGTGTCGAACCTGCGATCATGGGCATGGGGCCAGCGCCTGCCGTGCGTAAACTGCTGGAACGAACCGGCCTTGCGCTGGGTGATATCGACCTGATCGAACTGAACGAAGCCTTTGCCAGCCAGTCGCTTGCCGTTCTGCGCGCCTTGGGGCTTCCCGACAATGCGGCCCACGTCAACCCGCATGGCGGCGCCATTGCACTGGGGCACCCGCTTGGCATGTCGGGGGCTCGGCTGGCCCTGACCGCCGTCAATGCCCTGGAACGCCTTGGCCTGAAGCGCGCGATTGCCACAATGTGCATTGGCGTGGGCCAGGGCATTGCGCTGCTGCTAGAGCGCGTCTGACATTCACCATCCGCCTGCCCATGGTGTCACATCATCGATGCCTGGGAACCGATACCGCAAAAAAAGGTTGCAACCGCAAAGCGGTTCCTCACCCATAACAAGAAAAAGGGAAAACCCCAATGCGCCCCTGTGTTGTTGCCGTAGCCATTACGGGCTCGGTCCCGCGCAAATCCGACAACCCCACCCTGCCCGTCACGCCGTCGGAACAGATTGAATCCACGCATGAGGCTTACGAGGCGGGCGCCACGCTCGTGCATATTCATGTGCGCAACGCGGACGAAACGCCCTCGTCCGACCCGGCGCGCTTCGCAGCCGTGCAGGACGGCGTGCAACGCTACTGTCCGGGCATGATCATCCAGTTTTCCACCGGCGGGCGGGGGCGTGATCCGTCACAACGGGGTAGTGCGCTCTCCCTGCGGCCCGACATGGCCTCCCTTTCCACCGGCTCCGTCAACTTCCCGAGCATCGTCTATGAGAACGGTGCCGCCCTGGTGACGACACTGGCGTCATCCATGCAGACTTACAATGTCGCACCCGAAATCGAGATTTTCGATCTGTCGCACATTCACGGCGCGAGACGCCTGATTGATGAAGGGCTGATGGGCCCGGCCCCCCACGTGCAGTTCGTTCTGGGCGTCAAGAACGCCATGCCCGCGGATGAACATGTGCTGGACATTCTGCTGGCGGAAAAACAACGGATCCTGCCCGAAGCAACCTGGACAGCAGCCGGGATCGGCCGGTTCCAGACAACCGTGATGGACTGGGCCCTTGCCCGGAACGCCGATGCCATCCGCACGGGACTTGAAGACAATATCCGTATCACGCGGGATCGGCTGGCCAGGGGCAACGCCGAACTGGTGCGGGTTGCCTGCGAACATCTTGCCGCTGCGGGCCGCAAACCGGCAACGCCGCTCCAGGCGCGACAGATGCTGGGGCTGAGACCTGAAAGCGCAAGCCAGCAAGCTGCACTGAAAGTCAGCGGATAAGAACCGACCAGCCCCATATCGCTCCCCTGCCCGGCAGGCAGACGAACGCCGGGGCGAACAGCCAACACATTCAACCCGTACGGACACGTCAGCCCCGATCGGGGCTGCATGCGGGTTTCAAAGGTATTTTACTTTCCTGGAGGTGCGGCTTGCCCCTCCGATAACGGGATATCGCACAATGTCCGACATAAAAAAAATCCCAGATGAACTGGCAGGACAGAACTCTTTCCAACGCGCGGTTGTCGAATTCTGCGTCGTTTTTTTCGATCGTTACATGCCGGATCCGTTTGCGATTGCGCTGCTGCTGACATTTGTCACGGCGGCCCTCGCAATGGGGTTTGCGCCACACGGAACCCCCGCGGATATTCTGGGCGCGTGGTATGGGGGCGCCTTCAAGATTGTCGCTTTCGCGTTCCAGATGATGCTGATCCTGGTGACAGGCCACGCGGTCGCGGGCGCTCCCCCCATGAAACGACTGCTCAGCCGCATGGTCGCATGGGTCAGGACGCCTGCACAGGCCGTTCTGATGATCTATGTGCTGGTGGGGTCTTCCACCTGGCTCAACTGGGGGCTGGGCCTGGTAGTGGGGGCGTTCGTCGCGCGTGAAATCGCACGCCATGTGCGGGTCGATTACGGCTGGCTGGTCGCATGTGGCTATTCCGCCTGGTGGATCTGTAACAGCGGGCTGTCCAGTTCCATTGCCCTGTCACAGGCGTCACACGGCAACCCCATGAACATTGTGGAGCAGATGACCGGGCAGATGGTCCCCCTGCGTGACACGCTGTTTTCGCCGTTCACGATAATACCCACCGCGATCACGGTCATTGTATCCGCCCTGGTTTTTCCACGTTTCTGCCCTGCCCCGGAACAGTCGATTTATCTGGACAGTCACGAAAGCGAGCAACCCGCACAGGTCGAACGCCCGACAAAATGGTCCCCCCGACTGGCGGCAGAGTATTCACCGACCCTTTCCATCCTGATTGCACTGTTCGCGCTGGCGGCTCTTGTGCTGCACTGGCACGACAAGGGTTTCGGCTTCGATATCGACAGCCTGATACTCACATTTCTGATCGCGGGACTGTTCCTGCAAAAACGCCCGATTGCGTACGTCAATGCCGTGCGTGAAGCCATTTCGCAAACCGGCCCCATTCTGCTGCAATTTCCATTTTACGGCGGCATTATGGGTATCATGACGGCCACTGGGCTTGCGGGGGTCATTTCCCTGTTTTTCGTGCATGTCGCATCCGCCCACACCCTGCCGTTCTGGAGCTTTGTCAGTTCGCTGCTCATCACCTTTCTTGTACCCAGCGCAGGTGGCCACTGGGCTGTGCAGGGGCCGTTCGTGGTGCCTGCGGCACTCAGCCTGCATGCATCCATCCCCCACGTGATCATGGCCGTCGCCATTGCCGAAAACGTGGCGAACATGCTTCAGCCGTTCTGGGCCGTGCCGATCGTTGCCATTGCGGGCATTGGCATCCAGCGTGTCATGGCCTTTACATCCGTTACTTTTGTCATCTCTCTGGTGGCCTGTTCGATCTGCGTGTTCCTGCTCGGATGAAAGGCAACGCTCCCGGTTCTTAATTTACAGCCAAAAACGTCACTGTCGCCCTCCCGCCTGCTCAGGCGCGAGGGCTGCACCGACCGGGGATATGAACGTGTCGAAACCCGCGATATCAGCCCGTCATGCGGGCAAAACCAGTGCCCCGCGCGCTCTGAGGCTGCGGCGGCTTCTCTGCAAGGCTGCCAGCAGATTGTGCCGTGTTTCAGTCAGGTGCGCTTTTGTCAGCGCCATTGCGTCATGTCTTTCCCCGTTTTTGAGCGCCGCGACAATCCTGCGATGTTCATCCCACCCATGATGCGATGGATTGTTGTCCAGCCAGCGTGCCCGTCGCAGGCGTGTCATGGCGTCCTCCACACCCTGACAGATGAAGCGGTTCCCCGATAATCCCGCGATCCAGAGGTGGAAGTCGCGACCGGCCTCATCCAGGTCTTCAGGGCTGGTAGTCGGCACGATCGACTGCAACAGATTTTCGGCTGTTGTTATATCGTCTGCCGCAATCACGGCGGGCGCCAGCCTGAGAGCTTCCAGCTCCAAGACCTCGCCATAGATACAGAGTTCGGCTATTTCCTCCAGATCTATCGGCGGCACCATCCAGCCGCGCCCTTCACGGCAGACAAGCCCTTCTGCCTCCAGGCGGAACAGGGCCGTTCGCACGGAAGTTCTGGAAACGCCGAGCAGCACCTCCACCCCACGTTCCGTCAGACGCTCTCCGGGCCCGAGTTCCATGTCCAGAACCAGTCGTCTCAACCGGTCTTGCGCATGCTGCATCTGCGTGACGATTTTCGCCATCGCATTCTCCCCTTGACCTGACGCCAATGCCTTCCTTAACGGCATTCCAATTTGGTATACCAAGAATCGAACGGCTTTTGAAGGATGACTGCCCCCATGTCTCCCCATTCCCAACCTGATGGGCATGAGCCTCATTGGCGGCGCAACCTGATCGTCTGCCTGTTCGGTTCCTTTACAACCCTGGTCGCCATGACGCTCATGCTGCCGTTCCTGCCTTTGTATGTTCAGCAACTGGGTGTCGAGGGGCAGGCCAGTATCGCCCGGTGGTCCGGGGTCGCTTATGGCGCGACCTTTCTGAGTGCCGGACTGGTCGCCCCGCTCTGGGGCCACATGGGAGATCGGTATGGGCGTAAACTCATGCTGGTGCGAGCCAGTCTGGGCATGGCGGTCACAATGGCGCTGATGGGGTGTGCCACCACAATCTGGCAACTGGTGGGATTGCGGCTTATCGCGGGTCTTGCCGGGGGATATTCGTCCGGAGCAACCATCATGGTGGCGGCTCAGGCACCCCGCAACCGCTCGGCATGGGCGCTCGGCCTGCTGGCCTCGGGCGTGATGGCTGGCAATCTGGCTGGCCCACTGATTGGCGGTATTCTGCCACCCCTGATCGGAATTCGCATGACGTTTCTGGGAGCGGGCTGCCTGATTTTTGTGGCGTTCCTTGCGACCGTTCTGCTGGTGCGCGAAACACCACGCCGATCAACCACAGGAGCCCGCAGCCGGGCCGGCTGGGCAGATATTCCCGACAAATCTCTTGTGCTCACCACGCTCGGCACCGGAGTACTGCTGATGGTCGCCACCATGTCGATCGAGCCGATCATCACCCTGTATATCCGCACCCTGATTACCGATCCCGCGCGTGTTACCTTTACCGCTGGTCTGGTCATGTCGGCGGCAGCACTCGGGAGCATCGTGTCTGCCTCCCCTCTGGGCCGGCTGGCGGACAGGGCCGGGCATGGGACTGTCATTACCGGTGCCCTTGCAGTGGCCGGCATACTGCTGGTTCCGCAGGCGTTTGTGACGGCAGGCTGGCAACTGATCGGCCTGCGTTTTCTGATGGGACTGTCCCTTGGTGGACTGTTGCCCTGTCTGTCCGCCTTGATCCGGCACAACGTCCCGGATCATTCGGTCGGGAGCGTCATGGGGTATGCTATTTCCGCACAATATGGCGGGCAGGTTGTGGGGCCGCTGATCTGTGGTTTTGTTGCCGGGCAGATGGGTATGCGCGCGGTTTTTCTGGGAACCAGCGTTCTGCTGCTTCTGGGGGCTGTCTGCAACTGGCGGGTTTTACGCCTGTCACCACCGCCCCCGTGACTTTCCATCATATTATGCACGGAAAACGCCTATGCAGGTTCGGGTATTTTCCTGTCAGGGATTTGGCTCTCCCTTCATGATGTTTTCCACAAAGTCCGCGAACTGACGTGCCTTGGCTGTTATCATCCGGCCTGCGGGAAAAACCGCCCACAGATCGATCGAGGACAGTGACCACGCATCGAGAACACGAACGACCGTGCCATTTTCCAGTTCGGGCGCGAACATCCAGTCGGACGCAATGGTCAGCCCCATGTCTGCCAGAACAGCGGCTCTTATTCCTTCCGCAGCACTGGTCCTGAGCCGCCCGCTGACAGAAACCGACACCGCCGCACCATCCCGCATAAACGACCATGCGCTTTGCAACTGGCTGTAAATGATCGCTTCATGGTTCGCCAGATCTGCCGGTGTGCGCGGGGTTCCCGCCCGTTCAAGGTAGGTGGGTGTTGCCAGAACCGAGCGTGCCCCCGTTGCAATCTTGCGCGCAACCGCCGTGGAATCGGCCAGTGCACCTATCCGCAGGGAAATATCGATACCTTCCGCCACAAGGTCGATCATGCGGTCATCGAGAATGATCTCAACGCCCAGGTGCGGGTGTTCAGCCAGAAACCGTGGCAGTCGCGGGATAATGTGCAGCCTGGCAAACGTTGTGGCAGCCGAAACCCGCAACCTGCCTGAAAGACCGGCCCCCGCCCCCTTGGCGGCAAGCTCTGCCTCATCCGCTTCCTGCACCGCATTGCGCGCCCGCTCGTAAAAACTCTGCCCAGCCTCGGTTGGTGTCAGACCATGCGTGGAACGGACCAGCAGGCTGACCTGCAAATGCGCCTCAAGTTGCGCAATGCTTTTGGACACGGCCGGTTGACCCACACCAAGCTGACGCGCCGCAGCAGAGAACGATCCCGTATCCACCACACGTATGAACGTGGCCATTGCCTGATAACGGTCCATGTCATTCCTCCAGGGAATAACCTTTATCGCCATAAGCTGCCTGCCCTGTCGAGCCCGGAAGAGGCATCTCTTATGCAGCAACCCGGACAGGCCGGGGTCAGACAGGGAAAAAGCCCCAGATGTTCCGTTCATTCATGCGCGTCACCTCCGCACCCGCCATCGCAGACGGTCTTCTGACCTTCCATCTGACAGGCAGCCTGGTGCATGCCGCGTCCGCCCTGCTGGGCCATGCGCTCACCCGCTTATCGTCCAGACAACAGGGAGAATTCTCCGATGTTTGATGTCTATGCATTCGCGACGCCTAACAGCGTCAAGGTAACAGTCGCCCTAGAAGAGCTTGGGCTAACCTACACCCTGCGCAGTGTGAACATACGCAGGGGGGCGCAGAAAGAGCCCGCATTCCTCGCCATAAACCCAAATGGCAAGGTGCCGGTTCTCGTAACAACGGATGAAACAGGGCGCACAGTCGCCCTTACGGAATCTGCTGCCATTCTTGTCTTCCTTGCGGAAAAAACAGGACAGCTTCTGCCATCTGCCACCATCGCCCGTGCCCGCGTTTTCGAGCAGCTTTTCTTTCATGCCTCCGGCCTGGGCCCCGCATTCGGGCAATCCGGCTTTTTCCAGCGATTTGCCGCAACGGCAGAACCGATCGCACTGGAGCGCTTCTCGACCGAGGCCAAACGGACGCTGCACGTGCTCGACACGACCCTGGCGAAAAGCCGCTTTGTAGCCGGAGATGAGTTCACCATCGCCGATATCGCCCATTTCGGCTGGATATGGCGGCGCAGCTTTCCCAACATCACGCTCGACAGCACACCACATGTCGCACGCTGGTATTCAGAAATCGAAGGTCGTCCTGCCGTGCAACGGGGCATCGCCCGTGTCGAAGCTCTTGTCCAGCCAGCCTGAAGCCACAGCTTTTTCAAAAGGAAAAAACATGTCCAGACTATTTACACCCTTCAAGGCAGGGGCGCTCCTGCTCGACCACAGGGTTGTCATGGCGCCGCTGACACGCATGCGATCAGAGCCCGGTGACAGAGCCGGCGCGTTGATCCGCGAATACTACACACAAAGAACATCCAGAGGTGGTCTTCTTATTTCCGAAGGTACGCCGGTCGCACGGGAAGGTTACGGTTACGCCGGAGCGCCCGGCATATACGATGATGCGCAGATCGAAGGCTGGCGAACGGTCACAGACGCGGTTCACGCAAAGGGTGGCAGAATTGTCATGCAGCTCTGGCATGTCGGACGGCAATCCCACCCAGACCTTCAGCCCGGTGGCCAGGCCCCCGTCGCACCCTCCGCCATCCAGGCGGAAGGATATGCTTATACACCGCGGGGGCTGGAACCGTTTTCAATGCCACGCGCCCTGGAACTCGACGAAATTGCGGGCATTATCGAACAGTTTCGCCAAGGTGCGGTACGGGCCAGGGCCGCAGGATTTGATGGTGTGGAAATTCATGGCGCCAATGGCTACCTGCCGGACCAGTTCCTTCAGGATGGCACCAATCAGCGGACAGACGGGTATGGCGGACCGATCGAACGCCGCGCCCGCTTCCTGCTCGACATTACACAGGCCGCAATCAGCGTGTGGGACGCGGATCGTGTGGGGGTCCGTATCAGTCCAAGCGGCACCTACGGCACCATGTCGGACAGCAATCCGCGAGAGACGTTCGGATATGTTGCCCGCACACTTGACGCTCTCGGCCTTGCCTATCTTCATGTTGTCGAGCCGCGTACGACAGACACAGCGTTCCTTCCGGAAGCGGCACCTGTAACGGCACAATACCTGCGCAACCACTTCCACGGTACCATCATTGCCGCTGGTGGCTTCAAGGGTGAAAGCGCTGAAATGCTTCTTCAGGCCGGATATGCCGACGCCGTGGCATTTGGCCGATATTTCATCAGCAACCCGGATCTGCCGGAAAGACTGCGCCGCAACCTCCCTCTCACGCCTTACGACCGCAGCACTTTCTATGGGGGTGACGCGCATGGCTACACCGATTATCCGCGCGCCACCCCGGACTGAGGCCCATTCCGCCGCAATCCGCTCGATAGCCCTGCCTCCTACCCTGCCCGAAAAATTCCCCCGCCCCTGACCACAGGCCCCATATCCATAAAGGAAATACCCATGTCTCTTCAGAACAAACTCGACGCTTTCAAGGCCGATTTCGAAGCCGGGAAACCGCCCTACAATGTTCCGGCTTCGGTAATCGAAGTCATGCACCGCGCAACTGCCGAACTGCTTGCCTCCGGCGCAGCGGAACACGCGCTCAAAGCGGGTGACAAGGCTCCATCGTTCCTGCTCAACGACGCGCAGGGCAACGCCGTATCCTCAGCCGATCTGCTGGCAAAAGGCCCGCTGGTCATCAGTTTCTATCGCGGTGTGTGGTGCCCTTACTGCAACATGGAGCTCCAGGCCCTTCAGGCGACGCTCCCCTCTTTTCGCGACCTTGGTGCGAGCCTGATCGCCATTTCACCACAGACATCGGTAAACAGTCGAAAATCCGTTCGGCAGAACCATCTCGACTTCCCGATCCTGTCAGACATGCATAACGACGTTGCAGCCCTGTTCGGCCTGCGCTTCGCCCTGCCGGATTACCTTGTGGCACTCTACACGAGCCTGAAAAACGATCTGCCGTCGTTCAATGGTGACCAAAGCTGGACCCTGCCCATGCCCGGCCGCTTCGTCATCGGTCAGGATGGTGTGATCGTATATGCCGAAGTCAATCCCGACTATACCCGTCGCCCGGAACCGGAGGACATGCTCCCCGCGCTGCGCAGAGCGGCGCAGGCAAAAGCCGGATAAACACCGGCGTTCTGGCGCCGCACGCCCTGTCCACAGGGATTGCGGCAGGCAAGCTCCTGTTTGGCGAAACCCTGCCATGTCGTTACCGCGCTGACATGGCAGGGCGCCCACAAGCGCGCCTCCACGCACACCCGGTTTTTATCGGGCTGGCGCCGTGCCGCGCCTGTCTGCTCAAGGTTCCCCCATAGCCAGCCCTGAAATCAGAGCCTCCAGTCGGTGCGTCAATCCGCCTGTGGAGCCTCCGTTATCTCACGCCATCACAAATCTCCATCATTTCGACGACAGACAGTTCACATAGTTCGGGTCTGGATGTGCAAGACTGCGAACCGGCCGGAACACTGCCGGCCGACCGTGGCTCAAACAATCGATCGGACTTTGATATGACCTACGCAAATTTGATCTCCTCCTCCATCAACAACGGCCAGCGGAATGGCCTGCCCGACGAAGATCATGCCACGCTGAGCTATGCTCCGCTGCCGCCCACGGGTACGGTGGTGGAAGAAAGCTACAAGGATCTCGACACCTTTATCACGGCGGAGGACCGTGCCTACTGGTGCTTCATGCGCCCGGCGGAACGCCCCAGCTTCACCCGGCAGTTGCTGGTCGATCTGGCGGCAATGCAAGCGAATATCAGCCGGATGTTCGCTACCGCGCAGCCTGGCGAACGGCCGTTCGACTATTTCGTGCTCGGCTCGCGCACGTCGGGCGTTTTCAACCTTGGCGGCGATCTGGTGCTGTTTCGCCAGAAAATTGAACAGCGCGACGCCGATACGCTGCGCCGCTATGCCTATAGCTGCGTTGAGTCGGGCTATGCCAACTACACCGGCTACGGCAATCGCGTCATCACCATCGCCCTGATCCAGGGCGACGCGCTGGGCGGCGGACTGGAATCGGCATTGTCATGCGACATGCTGGTCGCGGAACGGCAGGCAAAATTCGGCCTGCCGGAAATTCTGTTCAACCTGTTTCCGGGCATGGGGGCTTACAGCTTCCTTGCGCGCAAAATCGGCGCGGCCAAAGCGGAAGAGATGATCATGTCCGGGCGCATCTACACCGCCGAGGAAATGCATGCCCTGGGCGTGGTCGATATCCTGGTCGACGAAGGACAGGGGCAGACCGCGGTCAAGCAATATATTGCCGGCAACCGGACGCGTCACTCCGCGCATTCAGCCATCTATCAGGTGCGGCGGCGCGTCAACCCCGTGACGCTGGAGGAACTGCGCGACGTGACAGACACCTGGGTCGAGGCGGCTATGCGCCTGTCCGAGCAGGACCTGCGGAAGATGGCGCGTATTGCCGCCGCGCAGGATCGGTCCCGGCAACGCCGCATGGCATCAATGGCGGTTGCGGCGGCATGAACTTCTGAACAGGACCGGCCAGGCGGTGGGAGCGCACGCTTTCATTGTCTGGCCACTCCGTTTGCGTCCCAGTTGCGCAACGCAGTTTCAACCCGCGCAAGTTCCGCCGTCAGGCGCTTGACGTGGGATGCCCCCTTTGCCGCCAGGTCGGCAGCGGAAATGGTCTGCCATTCCGTGCAGAGTTCATACAGCGTCATCGCCCCGAGATTGGCCGCCCCGCTGCACATGGCATGTGCCTGACTGCGAAAGGTCGACACGTCAGATTCGAGCGCGGCCCTTTGTAGTCGCGCCAGAATAATTCTGGCGTCCGCCAGATACTCGTCCGTAACCTCCTGCAGAAAAGCCGGGCCCGCAAGGTCCAGCAGTCGTGCGATCGCCTGCGCGTTCACCGGCGGTGCGCCCGCGTCGCGGAACCGGGGGTGGGAACTGATCTCGGCTACCACGCCTGTGCTGGGGGCCGCATGCAGCCTGCCCGGGACCATCAGACCGTCGATGGCGGTCAGCAATGTGTCCGGCTCCACCGGCTTGGTGATGCATGCATCCATTCCCGCATCGAGGCAGCGCTGCCGGGTCTCTGGCGTCGCGTCCGCGGTCAGGGCCAGAATCGGCAGATGGGGATCACCGATAGCACCAACCCGATAAAGCTTGACCGCTTCGATCCCGCCCATGACAGGCATGTTCACGTCCATGATCGCGAGGTCGAAATCCTCTTCGCTCAGCACGTCCAGTGCCTCCTCGCCATGGTTGGCAAGTTGCACCGCGTGACCGGCCCGCTCCAGAATGCGCGAAAGGACAAGCTGATTGGCCCGGTTGTCGTCAACAACCAGAATACGCAGGTGACGCTGCGGCTGCGACCATGCCGCCGGCTTGAATGGGGCTGCAGTGTTCGCAAGCACGAGAGAAAGCACGGTCATCAGCACGTCATCTGTCAATGGCGGCGTCAGCACCGAGATCACGTGGCGCCGGGCCTGGGTCAGGAGCGGCCCTTCTGGCAGCGTTGCCGCCACTGCCACCAGCACGCCGTCGGATGCTTTTGTCGCATCCCCGTCCTGCGATTGAAAGAGGAGAATTCCCGTCTCATCATCAGGATCATCAAAAAATCCGGCCAGTCCGGCGTCATCCGGCGTGGCCGTGCGAACGGGAATGCCCCGCGCCGACAGCCATGCCACCACCGGAGCTGCCGTCTCGGGGGCGCGCGCCAACAGGGTTGCCTGTAGCTCGCAGAAGCGCTCCGTCTTCTTGACGGGCGTGCGGCTGCACGTGAAGTCGATCTCGATCCAGAACGTACTGCCAACACCGACCGCGCTGTCGACCCCGATCTCTCCACGCAGCATCTGAACCGATTTTCGGGTAATCGCAAGGCCAAGCCCGGTGCCCCCAAAGCGGTCCAGAATGGTAGGATTGGCCTGTTCGAAAACCTCGAAAATGCGTTGCCGTGCCTCGGGTTCGATGCCAATTCCGGTATCGATGATCTCGAATCGTAACCGGGCAGTGGACACCGTGCGCCGCACCATGTTCACGGCAAGCACGACGCCGCCCTGACTGGTAAATTTGATGGCGTTGCTGACGAGGTTCAGCAGGATTTCACGCAGGCGGCGGTTATCGCCGATCAGATGCAGCGGCGTGTGCGCGCTCACATAGACATTCAGGAACAGGTCCTTGGCCTTGGCCTGTCCCGCAGTCATGCGCCGCAACTGCCCCAGCAGATCGGCAAGATCAAACTCGCTGCGGATCTCCGGCATCTTGGCAGCCTCGATGCGCGAAAGATCGAGTATGTCGTCGATCAGCGACAGCAGGGTATCCGCGGCAGTCAGGACCGTGCGGCTCATCTCCCGCTGGTCGGCGTCGGTCGCACGGCTCTCCAGCAGCGCGCCGGTACCGACAATAGCGTTCAGAGGTGTACGAAGCTCGTGGCTGACACTGGCCAGGAACAGCGATTTTGCCTAGCTGGCTTCCTCCGCCTGGCGGCGCGCCTGCGACAGTTTGCGAATCAACGCCAGGGCATAAAGCGGCACAATGATCACGCCCGCCAGCATGCCCACGGCCAGCGGTGGCTGCAGGTGCCAAAAAGGCGTGCTCCAGAGCATGAGGCCAAAAGCAACGGTGCCGATCCCCATGGCCAGCAACAGGAAACCGGAGCCGAAGCGAAAGCCGTTGCCGAAGATGACCCACAGATAAGCGGGGCTCAGCCACGCCGTCGACCAGCCGCCGATATGCAGCTCATACGACACGGCGCCAAAATCCAGCAGCATGGCAACGACACGACGCAGGCGGATACTCCTGGGTGCAACGATGCAATAGCCCAGCAGCAGAAGCCCGAGCCCGAGATAGGCCAGCGCCCCGGCGCGCAGATGCGACGCGGCCGTCAGGTCGTTACCAAGCCCGTAAAGATTGAACAGGAAGACCAGCAGGCCTGCGATAAACCGGTTGATCGCCATTTCCCAGTCACCACTCGCCTGTTCCCGCGATCGGCGTAGCAGGGAGCCCAGGCCCCTAAGTACCTGCACAGGGCCCCCGGGTCATCATGACGCCTCGCCCTTCATCATCCGTGTGATATCTTTGGGATCGCGGGCACGGCTGTACAGGAAGCCCTGGACCAGTTGGCAGCCTTCTTCGCGCAGGGTACGAGCCTGCTCTTCCGTCTCGACCCCTTCGGCCACAACCTCGATATTCATCTCGCGCCCCAGATTGATAATGGCGCGGATAATGGGCAGGTCATTCGAGCCGGCCTTGTGCATATCCGCAATGAAACCCTGGTCGATCTTCACCCGGTCCACGCGAATACGTTTCAGATGCGTCAGCGACGAGTGGCCCATACCAAAATCGTCAATCGCGATATGAACGCCGCGGCGGCGCAGTTCCTGCAAATCCGGGGCAGCGGCTTCGGCCTGCTGTAACAGGATGCTTTCCGTCAGTTCCAGCTCCAGCAGATAGGGCGGCAGGCCGGTCTGCTCCAGCACATCCATAACCAGGTTGCAGAGGTTTTCGCGCTGGATCTGCAGCGGTGAGATGTTCACCGCCACGCGCAACGGCGGGGCCGTGCCGACCATCCACTCCACAGCCTGACGGCAGGCCTCGCGCAGAACCCATGCGTTGATCGGCAGGATCAGCCCGCTTTCCTCCGCCACTGACAGGAACGAGCCGGGAGTAACAAGCCCCACTCCCGGCCGGTTCCAGCGCAGCAGGGCCTCGACACCGATGATCTCGCCTGAAATAAGATCGAATTGCGGCTGGTAATGCACGACAAACTGCTGTTTTTGCAGCGCCTCGCGCAATTCGAGTTGCAGACTGATGGAGTCGCGGGCACGGCAGAGCATGTCCTCGGTAAAGAAGGCATAGCCATGCCCACTGGCGACCTTCACCCGGTACATCGCAATATCGGCGTTCTGCAGCAGTTCCTCGGTGGTCAGGCCATCGCGCGGGTAAAGGGCAATGCCGACACTGGCATTTACAGCCACCGCCTTGCCCTCCAACTGGAAAGGAGCGTCCAGCGCCCGGTTGATACGTTGCGCGACCTCGGCGGCCTCCTCTTCCGTGGAGGCACCGGTCTGCAACAGGGCGAATTCGTCGCCCCCGAGGCGGGCCAGCACGTCGCCAGGGCGCACGGAGGCACGCAGCCGATCAGCCACAGCCCTTAGAAGCTGGTCGCCGAAATAATGACCCAGCCCGTCATTGATGCCCTTGAACCGGTCCAGATCAATGAAATGCAGGGCAAAACCAACATCGCCCCCCTGCAGTTCATGCCGCAGCCTGTCATGCAGGAAGGAGCGATTGGGCAAGCCGGTCAGATGGTCGTGCCCCGCCAGAAACGCGAGCCGCTCCTCCGCCCGCTTGCGTTCGGTGATGTCAATGGAGGTTGTGAGCACGCCCACGATTTCCCCAGCGCCGTCACGCAGGGGGGACTTCGTGGTTGTAAAGACACGCTGTTCGCCGTGACGGTCGAGTATCTCCTCCTCCACCCCGCTGATCGGCCGGCCCGTGTCCAGAACCTGCTGATCAAGAATATTGTGCCGCAGGCGATGCGTCTCGCCAAACACGGCAGTGCGGTCACCGGGTAGCTGCGCAGGGTCGAGTCCGGTCAGGTCTGTCTGGTAAGCACCGACAAAGATACAGCGCCCTTCGCGATCACAGGCGCTGATCAATGCCGGAATGGTATCGATCACCTGGGCCAGTCGCTCGCGGCTGTCACGCAGCGCCCGATTATGCGATATTTCGCTTTCTCTCAGTTCCTGCGCCAGAGCCTCGACCCGGCCGCGCATGGCACGTTGATGCAGGCTGAGCTTCAACAGATTGTGGACACGAGTCTTGAATTCGGTGTGATCGATCGGCGTGTGCAGGAAGTCCGTGGCCCCGGCCTCCAGAGCCGTCAGGCGGAAAGCACGGTCGTCATGGGCCGTGATCACGACAATCGGAATGTCGGACCATTTGGGTATGGCGCGAACCCGGCGGGTAAATACTGCCCCATCCATTTGCGGCATCTTGTAATCGACGATGACCAGATCGGCGTCATGCCCGGCCATCCACTGCAGCGCGGAAAGCGGGTTTTCGAATGGAATGGCCACGACGTCCGGTGCGACTGAAGCTGCAATCTTGGCAAAAATAGTGCGATTGGTAATCCGGTCGTCGACGATCAGAATCGTGGCCATATAAAAAATTACCTTTCATCCAGCCTACAGCCCAGACCAGACATCAACTTTCGGTGGACGGCATGGGATCTCTGGAGAAGACAGCATGCCCCAAGTTCTGTGGAAACGTTTCTTATCTGAACTCAGCAGCTAGCGCATGCGATTTCTGCTCCGTACGAAAGAGAGCACGTGCTGCCGAGATCGAATGCCCCTTGAGTGAGAACATGGCCCGTTGGCTCCATCCTGTTATTTTGCGGATGACCGTTCGCTCGTCTGGACTGAACTGCCACGGTTTTACCGGAGAGTAAAACTCTCGGAGGATGAGCCCTATGGTAGAGAAGAAGAAAACATCCCGTTATTCGCCTGAGTTCCGTGAGCGC
>NZ_JBDOBQ010000010.1:0-101944 GCF_047723915.1 Acetobacter sp.
CCTTCTCGATCGGACTCTACTTTAAAATGGTTACATTTCCGGGGGGCACGTCACTTCGCTTGCATCAAATTTTTCTTTGAAATCTGCACAGCCAGACAGGGCTGTGAGCAAGCAACAAGAAAGGAAAGCAGATATAATTTTCTTGGCCATTTTTTTCATTTCTCTTGAACGCAAAGGGGAGCATAAAATTTATGCTCCCAACGTCGCTTTTTGGCGTCAAGTTTTTGAAAAAGCAATATCGTTTCGAAGGATATCCGCCATATTTCCCTTGCAGGGATTATTTTTATTTTGTTGCGATACCGTTTTATAACTGAAAAAGAAAAGAGGGCGAAAGGAGACTGTATTTTTGATATTTTTTACATAAGGAAACCATGTCGCGCATGTTGTCATTGGTACAGTTTGACAGTGTGGATATAATAGATCATCCCATTATATTCTCTTCTGACAATTGTAACGCGGATACGTCGCGCAGTCCTGCGTTGCCGATTGGCACTCCCGATAACGACAGCCCCCTTTCCAGAGATATATCCTTCAAGATCCAGCCGAGCACCTGTCCCTGCGTCCACAAGCCAGCCATCGATTTTATCAGAATTATCTATAAGCACCGGGTGAATGATACATTCCGCTTCGTCCTTCGATGTGAAGAATGAAACAGAATTACGCTTTTCCTTCGTAATCCGCTGCTCGATATAAGTATCTGTCAGATCAACATGTTTTCGTAGCACGTAACCGCCCACCACGCGATTATGTGATTCAGCTTCGTCAGTCATCGACCACGATGACAAATACCCTCCTGTGTCGGCTCGGGGTAAATTTCTGCCCGCCTGCACTTCCGGGTCATTTTCAAAAGCATTCAGAACAGCAGACCAGAATGCCCGCAAGTCTGCAAAGCGTCCCCACTCAGGTGGTTCATCAGGCTCAGCTGTAGGGTTTATACCAAGCACAACCCGACTGACATGCTCGATATCTTCATCGCAATAGGTCAGACAAAGCCTTAATTCGTCTATCGCTTGTATTTTGAACAACAGACCCCGCGTTTCCGGGTCGTCCTGAATAACTTCACGTAGTGTATCGCCAAAAGTATCGGCATCTTCGCCGAAAGCACCGCTACCAAGGTCGGCCAGACGAGGAAACATATCAAGAATATCGTCACCGCTAGAGTTTAACAGTTTTTCCATATCATATTATCCTATAATAGTTTTTTTAAAAATTGTAACATGGATACGTCAAACAGCCTTGCCATTATGACGCAGAACCGCTTGAGATCAAGCATTGCCGATCGATAATGGAAAAGAATATTTTGGTTAATAGACGCTCCTGAGAGGACGCTGGTAAGTTGATATTCGTTCATGAAAAATGTCAGAACAAGATTCCGGCTGGTATCTGGTATAGCGTGCCCTGAATACTGATACAAAAAGCGTGCCAAGGGCGACGGTGTTTATGTGTGGCATGAATAATGCGCGCTGTACCTTATGCCATAACGCTTTTAGGGAATCACGGTTCTGTGGAGAAATCCCGGTCAATCAGGCTCATGCTCAGAACTGTCGTGAAGATAGCAAAAGCTGTCTGCGAATACAAAATTGAAAACGGGCCGATCTATTCAAATCAATATCTGGTTTTGTATAATTTTCAGCCGGACGCGGATATGCTGGACAGACGGCAAAACTGCTCTTTGTTCAATGAAGAATAAAAATCACATAATATGTCGATAGTGCCTCCATCGTTATATTTCTTGATTTGCGAGATTACGATTTATCTTTCTTTGTGGCGCAGTTACCACAAGGAAGAGTTCATGATTCTCTCCACGCCTGATGCCATACAAACTCCCCTGCGGACAAGATATGTCAGATGCCTGATGGTATTGTCCACGATGGAAAACGACCACGCAAGATTGGCCGGGATGCGTGATAAATGGTAAAGACACCCCCCGAGACGGCACGCGGCTACGACCCCGGCGATACAATCTCGGCACAGAGCGTGTATACCGGCTCCGATGCGGCCGAAGCTCTGCCTGCCGTCGTGACGATCAACGCTCATACCCAGCTTATTGCTCTGAATATCGGTATTCGTATCCTGTACTGGCAGTCCGCGACGGAAAAAGACTTCCGTTATTCGGTTCGCCACGACGATGATCTGATCTATTTCGGAGCCTATACCGATGGTAGCGCACGCCTGGAGGCCCGCTGCCATGACGGGCTTGCCTCGTACGACACCCAAGGTGGTTGCGATGACGCCTATGTCGCCTATCGCCCTGGATGTCTGATCGATTTCACCAAGACTGCGGGGGCAGGGTCTGGCGTTACAGTCGCCATCAGCCCGTCCATGCTCGCCGAGTTGTCAGCCGAAGACGCAACAGTTCTGGACCGACGCCTGCGTTCGGGGCACTGCTTCAATCAGATCCGGGGAAGCCGGGACCTTCTGGGACTGGCAGGCAGCCTGAGAGCGGCACGCACCCGCACGACGCCGGGTACCCAACTGCAGATGCTGGGCGGGAGCCTCTCTTTCATGGGGCTGCTGGTCGAACAGATTTTCGGGCCTGACGAAACGCCGACACGTCTTTCCCGCGCCGAGAGCAGACGCCTGCAGAATGTCCGCGATTTCCTGTTTGCCGATCTTGCCGCCCCACCCCGGCTTGATCTTCTCGCGCGTCAGGCGGGCATGAGCGTCTCACGCCTGCAACGTGGTTTCCGGCTCCTGTTTGGCAGTAGCGTTTATGCCCTGTTCCAGAAGGAAAGGATGGACGAAGCACGTCGCCTGTTGCTTGCCGATGACCAGTCCATTCTCAGCATTGCAACCGCGCTGGGTTACACCAATCCGGGGCATTTTTCGGCTGCTTTCCGCAAACAGTTCGGAATCAACCCGTCCGAACTGAGACGCACGGCACGATTCAGGCGATAACAGCCGCCCCCCTGTTGAGTTTGGATTCACGCCAGAACATCTGGTGCGCAAGCCTTTCCACAACATAGGGGGGCAGCGTCAGCACATGCCCCGTCGCCGCCACGCGGGGGCGGACATCATGCAGACCCGGTGTGCCAAGTGCTGTGTCAAAGGATGACGTGTCCAGTCCTTTCACATGCTCCGGGTCATAGGAAAATGCGCTCAGTCCAAGACATGTTCCCAATTTTGCCAGGACACTACAGGGATCATGAACGAGACGGTCGTAATCGACCACAATAATGCGATCCGCACAGGGGCCGAAAAACACGTCATTCATCAGCCGCCAGGCGTAACCAAATGCGCCATCCCGAGACATCAGATAGTCGATCCGGTCATGCTGGGTGGCACGATGAGCAATCGGAACCAGCCTGGAGCGTAAAAGAGGGTCACGCGCAATAAGCCGTTCGAAAGAATTCAGGATCCAGACCGGATCTCTTACGCAGCAGATCACTTTCGCACCGGGGTAAAGCGCGGCAAGAAGCGGGACATGGGCGCACCATTCGCGGCTGACATCGACAAGAACCGGTTTGTCATGCGAACCGGCATGGTAGCCTTCGACCACACCCCGCATAAGCCGCTGCCATTGACCGTCATGAAACTCCGTTTCGTATTCTCCCTCGCTCATCACCGACATCAGACGGACCAGCATGGGTGCGACGGGTGTATTATGCCCCGGTGCATGAACATCGGGATGTTGGCGCAGGAGAGCCGCCAACAGGGTTGATCCCGAACGAGGAAGCCCGGAGATAACATGAAGAGTGCGAGATACTGTCATGCCTGCATGCTTAGCCGCCTCGATAGGTGGCATCTTCCCGGAAACGGGATTTACGTACCCCGATCCGGTCTTTCGGCACGGAACAGGAATGGCCCCAGGTCATCCCGTGTTCACCGGGTGTCGCGCCGGCCGAAAAATCGCGGGGGTCCTGCTTCTGGCGCAGGCCCTGTCTTCCGCGCTACGCGCCGCTGCCGGGATATCCGGCCAGAAGGCAAGTATCACATGAGTGAAGTGGCGCGGGACCGGATAGCACTTTTCGGGCGCATCAATGCGCACTGTGGAAACCAGCGGGGCTATCTGGACGGCTTGCCAGGAGGCCGCGACAGCCTGGAGCGGACACGTGCAACGCAAAACGGCGCAGGAGGAAACCTCCTGCGCCGTTCATGTCTTTTACCGGGTCTGGCTTATGGTAAGGGTCAGCCCACGTCGAACTTCACGCCCTGGGCCAGAGGCAGCGTGCGCCCGTAATTGACCGTGTTGGTCTGGCGGCGCATGTAGCCTTTCCATGCATCGGAGCCGGATTCACGCCCGCCACCGGTTTCCTTTTCACCCCCGAAGGCACCGCCAATTTCCGCACCCGAGGGGCCGATATTCACGTTGGCGATCCCGCAGTCGGACCCGGCGGCGGAAATATACTGCTCAAGCTCCCGCACGTCGGTGGTGAAGATGGAGGACGACAGGCCCTGCACCACGTCGTTCTGCAAGGCAATGGCCTGTTCCAGCGTGTCGTATTTCAGAACATACAGGATGGGGGCAAAGGTTTCTTCCAGCACGGGGCCGGTCTGTGCGGACATTTCCACCAGCGCCGGGCGCACGTAGAACGAGGCCGCGCCATTCACGTCAACCCGTTCGCCACCGCACACCACGCCACCGGCGGCCTTTGCGGCCCCAAGGCTTTCCTGCATGGCGTTGAACGAGGCTTCGTCGATCAACGGGCCGACAAGGGCGTCGGACGTCAGCGGGCTGCCGACGCTGATCGCGCCGTACACCTGCTTGAGGCGCGGCACCAGCGTGTCATACACGGAGGAATGCACGATCAGGCGACGCAGCGTGGTGCAGCGCTGGCCCGCCGTGCCCATGGCGCCAAAGGCCACGGCGCGCAGGGTCATGTCCAGATCGGCAGAAGGCGTGACGATGGAGGCATTGTTGCCGCCCAGTTCCAGAATGGCGCGGCCGAAGCGACGGGCCACGGCCCCGCCCACGGCGCGGCCCATACGGGTGGACCCGGTGGCGGAAATAACCGGCACGCGGCTGTCATCGACAAGCTGGCGACCGATATCGGCCCCGCCGATCAGCAGCCCGCTCAGCCCCGCGGGCACGCCGCCGAAAGCTTCCGCCGCTTTTTCGAACAGCGCCTGGGTGGCCAGTGCGGTCAGCGGGGTTTTTTCGGACGGTTTCCAGACGATGGAATCGCCACAGACCAGAGCCAGAGCCGCATTCCACGACCACACGGCAACCGGGAAGTTGAAGGCCGAGATAATGCCCACGACACCCATGGGGTGCCACTGTTCCATCAGCCGGTGTTCGGGACGTTCGGACTGGATGGTCAGGCCGTAAAGCTGGCGGGACAGACCGACCGCGAAATCGCAGATATCGATCATTTCCTGCACTTCGCCCAGACCTTCGGACACCACCTTGCCCGCCTCGATCGAGACCAGGCGGCCCAGCAGGTCCTTGTTGTCGCGCAGGACATTGCCCAGCAGGCGCACCAGTTCGCCCCGGCGCGGCGCGGGCACGGTACGCCATGCCTTGAACGCCTCTGTCGCCTCCGCAATGACCGTATCGGCCTGGGCTGCGGACACTTCGGGCACATGGGCGATGATCTCGCCCGTGACAGGGGTGCGCACGGCCAGCGTACCGCCGGTATAGGCACTTTCGGGCACGCCCAGCTTATGGAAAATGCTTTTCACGTCGTGTTGGATCGAACTCATGACTTCTCGGCTTTCGTGGAAAAAACTTGGTCGGCTCAGGACTTAGAGACGGTCGGAAATGGCATGCACGGCAACGGACCCGTGGGCGTACATGTGTTCCTGCAACGCACGCCGGGGCACGGATGCGGTGGGGGTTACAGGCAGGGGCATGTCGTCATCGCCCAGCTCCCCGCAGATACGGCGGGCCAGCACACGGCCGAATGCAGTCCCCGTGGAAATGCCACGGCCGTTATAACCGCTCAGGGACAGCACCGTGTCATCGAACCTGTGGTAGCGCGGCACGGAATCGGTGGTCATGCCGATGGTGCCGTACCATTCGCTCTCGAACCCTTCATGGGCCAGTTCGGGGTAGAGTCTGGCCAGCACCCGGCGGGACCAGTCATGGTGCACCTTGCGCGCCACACCCTTGAGCGCGCCAATGCTGCCCACGATCAGCCGCCCCGCCCGGTCCAGGCGGAAGGATGTCAGAACCTCGCGCGTGTCCCAGGCACCCTGGCGGTCGGGCAGCACGCGGGACAACTGGTCCGCCGAAAGCGGGCGCGTGGCGAAGTTGAAATACGGCAGGGCAACCACCTCTTCGCGCAGTTCGGTCCAGGGGGCGACCGTATAGGCGTTGGTGGCGACAATGACCCATTTGGCCCGCACCGTGCCACCCGGCGTGCGCACATGCCAGGTTTCGCCCACTTTCTCGGCCCCGGTCACGGGGGTTCCGGTGTAGATGGCAGCACCCGCGGCCTGTGCGGCACCGGCCAGCCCGCGCGCATAGGACAGCGGCTGGATGGTGCCCGCGCGCATGTCCAGCAACGCGCCGCGATACAGGGATGTGCCGGTCTGCCGCCGTGTCTGCGCCGCGTCCAGCAGGCGCACGGGGGCACCCAGGCGCTGCCACTGGCGTTCGCGCTCGCCAAGGGCCTTGAGCCCGGCGGCGTCAGGCGCGCAGTGCAGCGTGCCGGTATGTTCGGCCTCGCAATCCAGGCCGAAACGTTCCACGATCTTGAACACCAGATCCGGCCCGTGGCCCAGCAGGGTCAGCACCCGCGCGCCGTATTTGGGGCCAAGGGTCTCGAACACTTCGGACGGCATGTTCCACAGGGCCGCGTTCACCAGCCCGACATTGCGGCCCGACCCGCCATACCCGATGGCCTTCGCTTCCAGCACGGCCACGCTGCGCCCGGCGGACGCCAGATGCAGGGCGGCTGACAGGCCGGTATAGCCCGCCCCCACCACCACCACATCGACAGTGCTGTCTTGCGACAGGGGCGCGGTCAGCGGGGCGGCGCAGGCACTCTGCCCCCATAAACCGTGACTGCGAGGATCATCCGTAATGCTCATTGCTTTCCGCCACGTTCCTATTGTCAGACACAAACCACAAAAACAGGGCCCGCCACACGGACGGCACCCCTACGGATGGCCGGCACGCCGCCACCTGACCCGCCCCGCCCGGTGGACCGGTCCATCGGGGGGCGGGGGCATGGCAGGCAGCTTCGCCCAGACTGTTCTTTGTGCAAAACAATGTTCACCCATGAGGTCATTCCAATTTGGAATGACCTGCCGGGGATGGCGCGAAAACGCGCCTTACTGCACGCCAATGGTGGCGCGCACGGCCTCTGCCTGGGCGTGTATGATCACTTCTTCTTCCTCCGCAAGGCCCGTATCGCGGTGGGCGGTACGAACCCCGATGGCATAGATCGCCCAGGCGAACAGCGCCACCGCCACATCGTCCAGCGGGTGGGGGATAAGGTTCAGCCCCTCGAACGACCCCACGCGCGAGAAGGCCAGAAGCCCCGCGAAATACGCAATGACCCAGCCGCAGCTGCGCAGGTCCTCGCGGCAGTCGATTTTCTGCACCAGGTGGCGCACCAGCACCGAACCGGCAATGAAAATAAGCTGGAGGCTGAGCAGCCAGGACAGGATGGTCCAGCCCGACCAGAAAATAATGAGCGTGGCGACAATGAACGCCACCGGCCCGACAAAGCCCATGAACGGCACCTGGAAAGGCCGGGCCAGATCGGGGTTGGTGCGCCGCAGGGCGCCTGCGGCAACGGGGGTGAAGGTGTAGCTCATGACCAGGGCGGAGGACACGACGCCGATCAGCGCATCCCACGAGGGGAAAGGCAGCATCCAGAACACGCTCAGCCCGAAGGTCAGCAGCACGGCGCGGCGGGGGCTGTTGGTCTTGGGGTCCAGCTTGGCGAACCAGGAACTGAACGTGCCGGTCTGCGCCCAGGCGAACACCACGCGCGAACACGACCCCATGTAGATATTGCCCGTGCCGGAGGGGGAAATAATAGCGTCCAGCACCACGCACGAAGCCAGCCAGCCCAGCCCCAGCATGACGGCCAGGTCATGGAACGGCAGCGACAGCGCGCGGTTTACGCCGTGCCAGCCATCGGTCAGCAGGCTGGGGGGCACGGCGCCCACGAACACGAACTGCAACAGCACATAAACCAGCGCGGCCATGACCACCGACAGCATGAGCGCGAGCGGAATGGTGCGCTGGGGGTCCTTGGCCTCACCCGCCACGGCCACGATGGGTGTCAGGCCCAGATAGGCGAAAATGATGCCGCCGGTGGAAATGGCGGTCTCGAGGCTCTGCCAGCCATGGGGGGCAAAGCCGTGGCTGTGGAAGTTGTCGCCCCGCACATACATGAACAGGCACACGATCACGAGCGAGGGCACCACGAACTTGAAAATGGTGATGATGTTGTTGAAGACCGCGAAGGTCTTGACCGTGGACATGTTCAGCTTGGCCATGAAACACAGGGCCGCGAACTGCACGAACCAGCCCAGCAGCGTGGGGTCGCCCGCGACGTTGCGGGTCAGCCCCGGAATCCAGGACCCGGCATACTGGCGCGCGGCCACGATTTCCACCGAAGTCAGGCTGGAATAGGCGATAACCGTGATAAACCCGAGCAGGGAGCCCAGAAGCGGGCCATGGGCATAAGCCGGGTAGCGCACGATGCCGCCCGCCTTGGGCAGGGCGGCGGACAGTTCGCAATACACCAGCCCCAGGAAGAAGACCGCAACACCCCCCGCCAGCCAGGAAAAAATACTGGCAGGCCCGGCAAGGGCCGCCACATGCGATGCGGCGAACAGCCACCCCGACCCGAACATGGACCCGAAACCAAGCAGGGTCAGGTCCACCAGGGACAGGGACCGCTTGAAGGATACTTCCTGCGATTGCTGCATTACCGACACCTCATTCCTCAACATCCCCTGCCTCGAATGGCGCTCCGTATGGTGCTCCCGGGCGAGCGCGTGCGGGTGGCCCCGACATGCGCCGCTGGAATACGATCCACCGGGATATGCTTCACCATGGGCCTGCCGGAGCAGACCCGCATGGAAAACCCCATAACGATCCGTGCGATCACCGTGGCGATCCTGACTGGTGCCGCGCGGCAGGCCGCACGGCGTTCTTGTCCCGGCCGCGTTCTGCCACAGAACACGCGCGCGAGGCCACCCCCACGTCATCGGGCGGGGTGGTGCTGGCTGGTTCCGGTCGGAGAGATTTTTCCTTCCGGTTTAATTTCGTTTATCGTATACGAATCGTTATCGAAATCAAGATGCGGGACAGGCAGGGGCGGCGCACGCCCGTACCGGCTGGCCCACAGTCTGACCCCACAGGCTGGCACTGCCCCGCCACACCCCAATGCAAGGACAGAACCGTGCGCCATACATTTTTCTGCGTAGACGGACATACGGCCGGCAACCCCGTTCGCCTTGTGGCGGGTGGAGCGCCCCTGCTGGCCGGCTCCTCCATGAGCGAAAGACGCCAGGATTTTCTCAACCGTTTCGACTGGATCCGCACCGGGCTGTGCTTTGAACCGCGCGGCCATGACATGATGAGCGGCGGCTTTCTCTACCCCCCCACGCGGGAGGATACGGATGGCGGCATCCTGTTCATAGAAACCAGCGGCTGCCTGCCCATGTGCGGGCATGGCACCATAGGGCTTGTCACCTTCGCGCTGGAAAACGGACTGCTGACCCCGCGCACGCCGGGCAGCCTGAAGCTGGAAGTGCCCGCCGGGATCATTGACATTACCTACACCACCGAGGGCAAGCGCGTCAGCAGCGTGACCATCCGCAACGTGCCCGCCTGGGTGGCTAAAACGGGGATCGAGATCGACGTGCCCGGCTTCGGCCCGCTGACTGTCGACGTGTCCTATGGCGGCAATTTCTACGCCATTGTGGAACCCCAGGGGCCCTACACGACGCTGGACGCGCTGGGTGCGGGCAAAATCCTTGAACTCAGCCCCATTATCCGCACCCTCGTGCGTGAGAAATACACCCCCGTCCACCCGCTGGATTCCACCATTGCCGGGGTCAGCCACGTTCTGTGGGCCGAACCGGGGGCCAACCCGGCCACACAGGGCCGCAACGCCGTCTTTTACGGGGACAAGGCCATAGACCGCAGCCCCTGCGGCACTGGCACATCGGCCCGGCTGGCGCATCTGTGGCACAAGGGCATCGTGCGTGAAGACCAGGCCGAAGCCTTTACACATCAGAGCTATATCAAAAGCGAGTTCAAGGGCCGCATTGGCGGCACCACCACAGTGGGCGACACGCCCGCCATTATTCCGCTGATTACCGGCTCGGCCATAGCCACCGGCTTCAACACCATCTGGATCGACCGTGACGACCGGTTCTGGCAGGGCTTTCAGGTTACCTGAACGCAGCACCGCGCCGGGTGGTTGTCCCGCCTGCGGGCGCCCACCCGGGCCAGACCGGGGATACAGACTGAAAAAAGGGGCATTGCGCCATGAACCGCCAGCAACCGGGCCATTCCCCCGCCAGTGCCGCAAGCCAGCCCATGGCGGCCCGGCCGGAACGCCCGGCCCGGCTGGCCACCCGCAGGCGCACGCAGCCCCCGCCCCGCGCCCCCGGCGGGGAAAAGGCCGAAGAACACAGCGAACAGGCCCCCGAACAGACCCGTCACGCCACGCACGACCAAGCAGGGGAACGTGGCGTGGAAAACAGCGCCCGTGACACACAACACTATGGCGCGCGGCACAGCACGGCGGGTACTGGCATGGCGGGTAATGGCACAGCGGGCACTGGCGCGGCCGGTCTTGCGGGACCAGGTGCCGCACGGGCTGGCACGGCAGGCGCACGGGCGGGCCTGCTCAATACCCGTTCCCTGCCCGACCAGCTTTTTCACCTGTTGCGCGCGCGCATTGTCTCGGGCGAACTGGCCGATGGCGAACCCATTCGCCAGGACACGCTGGCGGCGGAATTCGGGATCAGCAAAATTCCGCTGCGCGAGGCTCTGGCCCGGCTGGAACAGGACGGGCTGGTGGCGTCCTACGTCAACCGCGGCTTTGTCGTGACCGCCATGACACTGGCCGAAGCGGACGAGGTGTTTACCCTGCGCGCCAAGCTGGAACCCGACGCCGCCGTGGCGGGCAGCCTGCGGGCGACCGAGGCCGACCACGACCGCGCACGCGCCGCGTTTACCGCCTTCAGCACCGCCCCGGCGGAAGAAAGGGCCGAACGCAACAGGGCTTTTCACCTCTGCCTGATCCGCCCCGGCGTGGGGGAGCTGACATACCGGCTGGTGGAACGCCTGAACGTGATCGCGGAACGCTACGTGCTGTTCCACCTTGCCCCGCCAACCCGCCCGCAAACGGCCAATGCCGAGCACAAGCACCTGCTGGACCTGTGGCTGAACCGGCAGGAACAGGCCCTGGCCGCGTTTGCCTACAACCATATCGACGCCACACACCAGGACCTGCTACGCGACATGCAGGCCCGCAGGGCCGCCACCCGCCGCTGAAAAGACTTTGGTAAAAACCGAGTTTTCCATAGCTGCACTACCATGACGGGTGGTCGTGCAGGCGCCGTTCCGTCGCAACGCCTCATGGACTGTCTAAAAAACACCATAGCACCGGGCGCAACCGGGCCGGTTGGGTTCTGAATGCGTGGTCCCTGAAGCTTTTTGAAAAAAAGCGTCACCAAAAATTTTAACGTTTATCGAATGTTTCGCAGGCCCGGTGCTGAAACTGCCCCAATGGGGCAGCGCCGTTCATGCGGTCAGGAGCTGTTCGTAAAACCCGCCAATCTGTTTTGCGCGGTCTACAAGGTGAATTTCCAGAATCCAGTGCAACTGTCGCCCGCTGGCATCCACCCCGCGCAGGCGTGTGGTGCTGCCGGGCATGATGTAGGACGCAACCCGGTCACCGGGTATGACCTCATGCGGGAAATCGCCTACCAGGTGCCCGGCAATGCCGCCCCCGAACTGCCACCCCGCACGCTGCGCCGCCGCACAGGCGCGGGCGTACAAATCCTCCCCCGTCATGTCGGGGTGGGTGTCGAATTCAGCCCGCACCTGCTCGAACACGGGCTGGAGCGAATCACGCAGGCGCAGCTTGTCGGGGTCGTTGCCCAGCACGAAGGTGCGGCCGAAATCGGCCTCCCACTCATCAAACACAGGGCCGAGGTCGACAAACAGGATGTCGTCCGCGGTTATGGTCCTGTCCGGGGCGTTTTCCACATAGGGCAGCAGCGTATGCGGTCCCGACCGCACCACACGGCGGTGCCAGTGGCTGGCCACCCCGAAACGGGCCTCCGCCATGGCGTAGATCTCCTCGCTCAGGGCTGCTTCGGTCACACCGGGACGCACCAGTTCACGCCCGATCATGTCGAACAGGGCTACCGCCTTGTTCTGCGCGGCCAGCAGGGACGCGGCCCGGCCTGCGTCATCAGGGTGAGGTGTTGCGGTCATGGGGGGTCTTTCGCTGTGTCAGACGTATCGAACCCCAATGCACGGCCCCTGTCCAGTCCAGTTCAGTCCGGTGTAGCCAGGCCCGGCCAAGCCCGGTCAGGCGCGCCACCGGTCCCGGAGCCGCCTGCACTGCATCCCCTGCACTACATCCCCTGCGCCACCCCCGGGCCGCGCTCAGCCGGGCGTGGCGTCCTGCACGGTCAGGACAGGGGCAACCGTTACGGGAAAATTCATGGAGCGGGCAATAAAGCACATGGCATGGGCCTTGTGGTGCAGTGCGGTCGCCATGGCCGGGTCGGATGTGGCGGTAATCGTCACATGGGGGTGCAGTTCCACGGCGGTAAACTGGCCTGCGCCGTCGGGTTGTTCCTCCATGCTGCCTTCAGCCCGGTCCTCGTACGCAAGCACGACAACCCCCGCCTGCGCGCACAGGCCCAGATACCAGAGCTTGTGGCAGGCCGATAATGACGCCACCAGCAGTTCCTCGGGGTTCCAGCGGGTGGCGTCGCCCCGGAACGCAGGGTCGGACGACCCGGCAATGGCGGGCTTGCCGGGTACGCTCATCACATGGTCGCGCGCATAGGTGCTGTATTGTGCAGTACCGTCCCCGGTATTGCCGGTCCATACCACCTGCACGCCATACCGGTGCTGCCTGCCCGCCATTACTGTCCCTTTCAGGCCAGCGGGCAGCATGCACCGAAGGCCGTTTTTTCAGATCACCGCTTCTTCCACAAAGGGTTCGCCCTTGACCACGCGGGCATACCCCAGCGGGGACAGGTCAAGTGCCCGGTATTCACCATACAGAATCTGCTCGGACAGGCCACGCCCGATGGCGGGGGACTGTTGCAGGCCATGACCGCTGAAGCCGTTGGCGAACAGGAAGTTCGTCACCTCCGGGTGGGGGCCGACAATCACGTTATGGTCCAGCGTGCAGTAGTCGTAATGCCCGGCCCAGGACCGGATGACCTTGAGCGATTCAAAAACCGGAACGCGTTCGGCCAGCACAGGCCAGATCTCGTTTTCGAATTCGTCATGGGCGATATCGAAATCATCCGGGTCGACCGCAGGGTCCGGGTCGGGTTCGGTCCCCATGAGGAAATACTGCCCCTCGGGCCGGAAGAACACGCCGCTGGGGTCGATGGTCAGCGGCACCTTGCCCGCCAGCTTGTCGCGGCAGTCCACCACGAACAGCGAGCGCCGCCGTGGCTCGACCGGAATGTCCAGCCCCGCCATGGCCGCAACCCGCGTGCCATGCGTGCCCGCCGCATTGACCATAACCCCGCACGACACCGTGGCCCCGCTGCGCAGGGTCAGCGCCGTAACCCGGTCGCCGTTGCGTTCAAGCCCCACGACTTCATCTTCGATATAGGTCGCACCCAGCGACCGCGCCTTGGCCCGCATGCCAAACAGCAGGCCCGTATTGTCGAACCAGCCCTCGCCACTCAGCCCGTAGCTGCCCAGTTGCAGGTCATCGGCCATCAGCCACGGAAAACGCGCGCGCAGTTCCGCCTGGTCCAGCAGCACGGTTTCGGCCCCCAGATCGGTCTGGGTTTTGCAGTTGCGGCGCAAAAGGGCCTCGGCCCGGTCGTTATTGGCCAGGAACAGGTAGCCGTTTTCATGCAGGGACAGGTCGATGCCGTCCCCCTCCACGGCGGAAATGGTCCTGAAATCGCGAATGAACTCGGCCCCGAACATGGACATCTGCACGTTCAGGGGGTTGGAGAACTGGTGGCGGATGGAACTGGATGACAGCGATGTGGCCGCCTTCTGGTAAGTCCAGTCCTTTTCGATCACCAGGATGGACCCCTTGAAATCGGGGTTGGACGCCAGAAAATACGCGGTGGCGCTGCCCACGACAGCCCCGCCCACGATCACGACATCATACGCGGCCTGCAGGTCCGGCTTGGATACGTCCGACATGGATCAGCCTTTCCGGGCAAGATCGTCAAAATGACCGGCGGCGCAGAAACTGCCGCCCTGAAAACGCACGGCGGGGTCGTTCGGGTCGCCCTGTTCCACCTGCGCCATGACCTCGGCCGCGTAATCGTCTGCGCTGTCCTGCGGCGCATACCCCAGCACGGAGGCATAGTCATTGTTCCAGAACCGCTGGCTGTTGCGCGACGTGGCAAAGCTGATCATGTGCCCCACGCGCGGCGCATCCAGACAGCAGGCCACAAGGGAGCGGAAGTCGCGATAGGACAGCCAGGTGATCAGGTGCCGCCGGTCCACGGGCTTGGGAAAACACGAGCCGATGCGCAGGCATACGCTCTCGATCCCGAACTTGTCGAAGTAATAGCGCGACAGGTCCTCGGCATAGGCCTTGGAAACACCATAGAGGCTGTCAGGTCTTTTGGGGGCATTGGCGTCTATGGTGTGGGTGCGTTCATGAAAGCCCACGGCATGGATGGAGCTGGCATAGACAATGCGGCTTACCCCGCACTGACGGGCGGCCTCATACACATTGTACGTGCCGACGATATTGGCGTTCAGCACATCCGTCCACGGCCCTTCCACCGCCTGCCCGCCCAGATGCACGATGGCGTCGCACCCGCGCACGGCCTCCAGCACCGCATCCCAGTTGCCCAGATCGGCCACCGTGCTGTCTTCATACGCGGCAAGGTCCGTTATGGCCGTGCGGTCGCTCAGGCGCAAAGCGGGGGCCAGGTCCTGGCCGGACAGGCGCAACTGCCGGCCCAGCGCACCCGCGGCACCGGTTATCAGAACTTTTTTGAATTTGCTCATGACCCGATCATCCTTTTTTCAATGTGGAGAGACACGCGACCATCGCCGCCAGGGCGGTTCGCAGGTTCTCCTCCGATGTCGCGAAAGACAGACGCAGATAATTGCCGACCCCGAAGGCCTGCCCGGGCACCACGGCCACGCCGCCTTCGTCCAGCAGGTAGTCGGCCAGGGCGATATCATCCCCGATCAGGCGGCCATCGGGCGTGTAACGGCCAAGATAGGCGCTGCATTCGGGAAAAATGTAGAACGCGCCATCCGGCGGAACCACGCGCAGTTCCGTTCCGGCCAGCCCGTCCAGCACCAGGGCGCGGCGGCGCGTATAGGCGGCCTGCGCCTCGACCAGAAAATCCTGCGGGCCGTCAAGGGCCGCGGCCGCCGCCACCTGCGAGATGGAGGACGGGCAGGTCGTGGTTTGCGATTCCAGCTTGTTCAGCGTCCTGATCAGCCCCGCCGGACCCGCCGCGTAACCCAGCCGCCAGCCGGTCATGGCATAGGCCTTGGACACGCCGTTCACCACCAGCGTGCGGTCTTTCAGCGCCGGGCACGCCTTGGGAAAGGAGCAGACCTCCACACCGTCAAAGCGGATATGCTCGTAAATCTCGTCGGACATGATGCAGACCTGCGGGTGGCGTTCAAGCACGGCCCCCAGCGCCTGCAGTTCGGCCTGCGTATACACGGCACCCGACGGGTTGGACGGGTTGTTGAGCATCAGCCAGCGTGTCTGCGGGGTAATGGCAGCCGCAAGCCGTTCGGGCGCGAGCTTGAAGTTGCTCTCCGCCCCGCAGGGCAGCAGCACCGCCTGCCCGCCATTATACTCCACCATGTCACGATAGGAGAGCCAGAAGGGGGCCGGGATCAGCACCGTGTCACCGGGGTTGAGAGACCCCATGAACAGATCGAACAGGATCTGCTTGGCACCCACGCCAACGGCAATTTCATCCGCCGTGTAGGTCAGCCCGTTTTCACGCGCGAACTTGCGGATAATGGCGTCTTTGAGCACCGCAAGGCCGGACGGGCCGGTGTAATGCGTCAACCCGCCCTGCATGGCCTCAAGCGCTGCCTGCACGATGGGGGCTGGCGTGTTGAAGTCGGGCTCGCCCAATGACAGGTCGAACACCGTGCGCCCCTGTGCGCGCAGGGCCGTCGCACGCATGGACGCGGCCATGGCGGCGGACAGGCGGATACCCGCCGTGCGCGCGTTTTCAAAACACGGGCCGGATACCGCACCGGACACCGCACCGAGCACACAGCCGGCGGTCGGGGCCGAAACCGGGCCCGAAGCCGGCGCGGCGGATACGCTGGCCGATACCGTGGCACCCGGGGCGTTGCCTGCCATGCTCATGCCCCCTGCCCCGACTGACCAACTGCCGCCACGTAGCCGTTGCTGGTGTCGTATTCCTGCCATTCGGCCGGGCGTTGCGCGGGATCACCATAACCGCCGCCACCCGGCAGGTTCAGCACCAGCCTGCGACCGGGCGGCACATCCTGCTTGCCCTTGCCGCGCAGGCGCGTGCCGTCATCCAGCGCGACCGAACCGGGTGCGCCCGCCTGCCCGCCCGCGCGGCCCAGAGCGGGGTTGTCGATCCGGTCGAACATGGCCGAGAACTGGAGTTTGTAGCCTTCGGCCGCCTCGATCTCGATCGTCTGGCCCAACCCGCCGCGATACTGCCCGGCACCGCCGGAGCCTTCGCGCAGTTCCTTGCGCCAGATAATGACCGGGCCGACATGCTCGGTCGCTTCCACGGGCATGGTATGCACCCCGCTGGGGAAGGCAGTAGCGTTCATGCCGTCCAGCGTGGGGCGCGCACCCGTGCCCCCACTGTTGAACATGAGCATTTCCGCATTGCGGCCTGTCTGGCCCGGCAGGGGGCGCAGGCTCATATGCAGGTTCCACAACGCACCAGCCCCTTCCGCCGGAACGCGGTCGGGCAGGGCCTTGTGCAGCGCACCCAGCACCAGATCGGGCACGAAATGCCCCAGCACATGCCGCACCGACACCGGAGCCGGACGCTGCGCGTTGAGAATGCAGTTATCGGGCGCGGACACGCTGAAGGGTTCGAGCGAGCCGAAATTATTGGGAATTTCCGGCGCTACGATACATTTGATCCCGTAGCACGCATACGCCATGACATAGACCAGCGGCACGTTGATACCAAAGCGGCTGGGGCCGGACGTGCCAGAAAAGTCGACATGCACGGTATCGCCCTTGATGGTCAGGGTCGCGTGCAGTTCCACCGGTTCGTCATACCCGTCAAGGCGCAGGCTGTTGGTCCACTGCCCCTGCGGCAGGGCCGCCAGCCGTTCGCGCGTGGCGCGGCCGCTATGGCCCAGAATGAACCCGCCCAGATGTTCGAGATCGGCCATGCCGAATTCGCGCATCATGTCCACAAGGCGGCTGTGGCCCGCATCGTTACAGGCGGCAAGGGCGAAGATATCGCCCACAACCTTGTCGTCCTCACGCACGTTGTTGCGCACGATATGCAGCAGCGTGTCGTTCTGCCTGCCCGCATCGAACAGTTTCATGATCGGGATGAACAGGCCTTCTTCATAGACCTCGTTCGCATCCGGCCCGAAGCCTCGGCCACCCACATCCACCACATGGGCGGTAGAGGCAAAATACCCGATCAGCCTGCCATCGAGAAAAGACGGCGTGACAACCGTGATATCGTGCAGATGGCCCGTACCCTTCCATGGATCGTTGGTGATGTACACATCACCTTCATGGATATTGTCCGGCCCGATATCGGTTATGAAATGCCCGACCGATTCCGCCATGGCGTTCACATGCCCGGGTGTGCCGGTCACGGCCTGGGCCAGCATGCGCCCGCGCACGTCGAAAATACCGGCCGACAGGTCTCCCGCCTCACGCACGGAGGTGGAAAACGCGGTGCGGATCAGGGCCTGGGCCTGTTCCTCCACCACGGAAATCAGCCGGTTCCACATCACCTGCATGTGGATATCAACAAATGTGTCCTGCATTGATGTCTGCTCCACGCTGCTGGGGTTAATGGCGGGTGGCCAGAAGGCTGCCATCCGACTGGACGGTGGCCGTGAACTGCGCGCTCAGGATGGTTGTGGTCTCGGCCTCGGTAATAATGGCGGGGCCTGCGACAACATCGCCCGGCACCAACTCCGCGCGTTCCACCACCTGGGCGGATACGAAAGACCGGCTGACGGAATCAAAGAGTTTGCGTGACACGCCCGAGGTGATCTGCCGTGTGGCACCCACCGGGGTTGCGGGCTGCGCCCGCTCCACCGGCGTGCTGACCCGCAGCGACCAGCTTACGATCTCGACCTCCGGCCCGACAATGGCGCGGCCGAAAAAGCGCGTATATTCCTTCATGAATTCGGCCCCGATCGCAGCGGTGTCGCCCGCGTGGAACACCTCGAATGGCAGGCGGACGGGAATATCCCAGCCCTGCCCGGCATAACGCATGAAGGCCGTGCATTCGACCGTGGTGGCCGCACTGCTTTCAATGGCCGAGACAAAGCCCAGGGCCTCGTCACGCATGGACTCCAGCAGGGCGGCAACCCTGGGCTGCTCGAAGCGTGACAGTTCCACCCGGCCGCTGCGCACCGTCTCGTAGCCGAACGGGGCCAGCAGGAAGCCGATGGCCGAGCCCACACCCGCACCCGGCGGCACGATAAAGCTGTCGATCCCCAGCTTTTCGCACAGGCGGGCCGCATGCAGCGGGCCGCCGCCACCAAAGGTGATCATGGTGAAAGTGCTGATATCCTTGCCGCTTTCAATGGCATGCACGCGGGCGGCGTTGGACATGTTCTCGTCCACCACCTCGCACACGCCGTAAGCCGAAGCCTCGACCGAAAGGCCGATCTGCGCGCCAATGTCCTGATCCAGCGCATGGGACGCGGCAGGCACGGACAGCGCCACCTTGCCACCGGCAAAGTTGTCGGGGTCCAGCTTGCCCAGTACCAGATTGGCGTCCGTCACGGTGGGGTTGATACCGCCCCGCTGGTAGCAGGCAGGCCCGGGTTCGGATGCGGCACTTTTCGGCCCCACGCGGATCTGGCGCAGCGAATCCACACTGGCGATGGACCCGCCGCCCGCCCCGATTTCGACCATTTCCACCACGGGAATGGATATGACCATGCCGCTGCCCTTGCGGAACCGATAGGTACGCGCGACCTCGAAGCTCTTGGCGGTCTTGGGCACGTAGTCCTCGACAAGGCAGATCTTGGCGGTGGTGCCGCCCATGTCGAAGGACACGACATGCTCGCGCCCATGGCGGCGGGCCACGTCCTCGGCAAAGATCACCCCGCCCGCCGGACCCGATTCGACCAGCCGCACCGGAAATTCCGCCGCGTGTTCGAGCGAGATAATACCGCCGCCGGAATGGATCATGTAGACAGGGCAGCCCATGCCGCGCGCCGCCAGCGCCTTGACCAGCCTGTCGAGATACGCCTTGATGACAGGCTTGACGTAGGCATTGGCGCAGACGGTGTTGAAGCGTTCCAGTTCGCGGAACTGCGGCGCCACCTCGGAGGAGATGGAAATGGACACGTCGGGCAGCCGGGCCAGAATGGCGTCACGCACCAGGCGTTCATGCGCGCCGTTGGCATAGGCGTGAATAAACCCGATGGCGACGCTTTCGTACCCGCCTTCGGCCAGGCGGGTGATCAGCGCGTCCAGCGCCGCGCGGTCCACATCCAGCAGCACCTGACCCGCCGCATCCATGCGCTCGCGCACCACAAAGCGGTCCGCGCGGCTGATCAGGGCGGGGGGCAGGGTGATGTTCAGGTCATACTGTTCGAACCGGTTTTCGGTGCGCATTTCCAGCACATCGCGAAACCCCTCGGTGGTGACGAACGCGGTGCGCGCGCCACGCCGCTCGATCAGCGAATTGGTGGCCAGCGTGGTGCCATGCACCACAACCCCGATCTCGGCCAGCGCTACGCCCGCATCGGCGCAGACCTGCTCGATTCCCTTGAGAATAGCCCGCTCGGGCGCTTCGTAATCCGTAAGAACCTTGGTGGAAACCAGCCGCCCGTCGACCTTGAGCGCGACATCCGTAAAGGTGCCACCAATATCCACGCCAACACGACAGTCCTTGTGCCCCGACGCCATCCCGACACTCCCAGATTCGTGGCGGCACCCGCGCGCCGCCCATAAATTTATAATACAGGTCATATTGACTTGTATGATTTGTGTCAATGACGTATCGTTCTTTTATGACAACGACCATCGCCGCTGTTCCGGACCGCAAAACTGGAGATACATACAGGCATGACTGAAAACACCCCCCACCCCGCACCGGACGGTGCCCGCAGGCTCGGCCTGCTGGACCTGGTGTTTATCGGCTGCGGCGCCACGTTCGGTTCGGGGTGGCTGTTCGCCGCGTCCAAGGTGGCAGGCATGGCCGGGGTGTATTCGCTCTATAGCTGGGCGGTGGGTGGGCTGATCGCGCTGCTGCTGGGGTTCATCTACTGCGAACTGGGGGCCGCCCTGCCCAAGACCGGCGGCGTTGTGCGATACCCCTATATATCGCACGGGGATTTTCTGGGCTTCAACATCAGTCTTGTCACACTTGTCGCGTTTTCCTCCATTGTTGCGATCGAGGTGGTGGCCGCGCGGCAATATGCCTCGGGCGCGTTCCCGTTCCTGGGCCATGCGGACGGATCGCCCACGCTGGCGGGCTGGCTGGTACAGTTCGCGTTCCTGCTCTTTGCCTATTTCGTCAACCGCAAGAGCGCCAAGTCCTTCGCGTGGATCAACAACATTGTCACGACCCTTAAATTCTCGGTGCCGTTCCTGAGCATTGTCGTGCTGGCCATGCATTTTTCTACAGCCCCCTTCCATGTGCCGCTGGGCAGCGCAACGCCGCTGGCATCGGTTGTCGTGGCGTTGTCCACGGGGGGGATCATTTTCTCCTATCTGGGGCTGACCCCGATCGTGGCTGCGGCAGGCGAGGTCAGGAACCCCCAGCGCAACGTGCCCATAGCCCTGTGTACGGCCGTGCTGTTCACGGGGGTTGTATATCTTGCGTTGCAGACGGTGTTTATCGGCAATATTCCCATGGCCGATCTCAGGAACGGCTGGGTTGATATTCCCGGCCTGTTTCCCCTGCCTTTTCACGACATCATGCTGGTGATCGGGGCGGCGTGGCTGGGGCGGCTGGTCCTGGTGGATGCGTGTGTTTCCCCCCTTGGCACGGGCAACGTGTTCATGAACTCCACCTGCCGCGTGGCCCAGGCCTGGCTGGAGGAACTTGGCGCGGCCCCCACCCAGCCCGACCCCGACAGGCCCATAGGCCCCCGCGCCATGGGCCTGTCCTTCGCACTGTGCTTTTTCTGGACCCTGCCTTTTCCGTCCTGGTCCAGCCTTGTGGGCGTGGTGTCCACCGCCCTGGTCATGAGCTACACTTTCGTACCCGTTGTCATGGCAGCACTCCGCCGCACGGCCCCTGACATGCCCCGCCCCTTCCGGGTGTGGTGCCCGCAGGTTGTCGGCCCGATCTCGTTCATCCTGTCCTCCTTCGTCATTCTCTGGGCTGGCTGGAACACGGTCGCATGGCTGATCGGCGGGCAGTTCGTGCTGTGCGTCGCGTACCTGATCTACCAGCTACCCCGCCGTACGACATGCAACGGGCTGCGTTCGGCGGGCTGGGTGCTGGCCTATTACGCGGGCATGATCGTGTTTGCCTGGGCCGATCAGACCCAGGCCATGGAAACACTGCGCAGCCCCGCCCTTCTGGCCGCTTTTATCGTGTTCCTGTGGGGCATTTACCTGTGGGCCGCCCGCAGCGGGCAGGATGTCGACCATGCGCAGTTCGCCTGACAGACCATGCCTGACGGATGCAACGGCCAGGTCCTTATGCCGCACTACCTGACGGGTCCACCTGAGCAGCCCACCTGACGGCCCATCCGGCGGGCACCTCCGGTGGGCACACCCGGCAGGCATGCCCGCCGGGATATCATACATTTCCCCTATCCTATCAGACAGGAACAGTATTTTTCATGTCGTTTGCTCCAGCACCCCGTGGCCTGCCGCCACACAATGCAGCCCCCCATGCCACCGCCCCGCACCATGGAGGCATCGCCCATGTCTGACACCACGCACACAGCCGCCCGCGCGCATACAAGCCTTGTCACCGGGGCCACAAGCGGCATAGGTGCGGCCATTGTGGCCGCATTGTCAGCGGCGGGGTATAAGGTTTTTGCAACCGGCCGCAACCCCGACGCCCTGGCCCGGCTTGCAGCCCTGCCCGGTGTCACCGCCATACAGGCCGACGTGCGCGATACCGACACGCTGTGCAGCCTGCTGGGCGATGCGCGGATCGACAGCGTGATCAACAATGCCGGGCAACTGACGACAACCGGCCCGTTTGTCGGCACCGATCCCAGCCAGATCGACACCATGATCGACATCAACCTCAAGGCCCCCATCCGCCTGACACACAAACTGCTGCCAGCCATGATCGAACGGCGCGCGGGGCATCTGGTCTTTGTGGGCTCCATTGCCGGGCATGCGGCTTTTCCGGGGTCCTGCGTATATGGCGCGTCCAAGTCGGGTATCGGGGTGTTCTGCGACGCTTTGCGCTGCGAACTGCTGGGCAGCGGCGTGCGCGTGACCGAACTGGTGCCCGGCCGGGTGGAAACGTCGCTCTACCGCGACACGCATGGCCCCGACGGCGCCAAGCGCGCCCTGTATGACGGCTACCGTTCCGTGCAGCCGCACGACGTGGCGGGGCTGGTCCGCACGGTCCTGGAACTGCCCGACTATGTCGATATCTCCCGCATGGAAATCATGCCGACAGACCAGGCGGCGGGTGGGGGTTCCATGGTCAAGTTCGCGGCGGTATAACGCGCCACCATGGTCCAGACCTCCCCCACAGCCCCGCCAGACATGCCTGCCGCCAACCGCGGCGGAGCCACCCAGCACGCTCCCGCCCCGGACACGGACGTTCGGGGGCAGGTCCGCTACAGTGCTGTGGTGCCGCTGTTCATGGCGGTGCTGCTTTCGGTGCTGGACTATGCCGTGGCCAATATCGCCCTGCCCACCATTTCGGGCGCGCTGTCGGTGTCGCAGGCGGAATCGGTGTGGGTGGTCAACGCCTACCAGCTTGCCAACGCCATGCTGCTGCTGCCGCTGGCCGCATGGGCCGACAGGCTGGGCAGTGCGCGGCTGTGCCAGGCGGGGCTTGTCGTCATCATGCTGGGGTCGGCACTGTGCGCCACCACATCCTCCTTCGGGATGCTGGTGTTCGCACGGATCATCCAGGGGGCGGGCGGGGCCTGCGTCATGTCCGTCAGCGCAGCCCTGGTCCGCTCGGTGTATCCACCGGCCCTGCTGGGGCGCGGGCTGGCGCTGAACGCGCTGGTGACAGCGCTGGGGTTCGCCATCAGCCCGGCTGTGGCCTCCGTCATCCTGTCCGTCGCGTCATGGCGGTGGCTGTTCCTTTTCAACCTGCCCTACGGGGTGCTGACCCTGGCGCTCGCACTGCGCTTTTTCCCCGCAACACCGGTCCATGCCAATACCATCAAACCCCTGCCGGTCGTGCTGAACCTACTGTTTTTCGGCGGGGTGCTGGTCGGGGCCGACCTGCTGGCCCACGGCAATGCCCCGCTTGCGGGCTGGGGCACCCTGCTGGGCGGCGTAGCCTGCCTGCTGGCCCTGCTGCATGTGCAAAGAGAGGCGCAAACCCCGCTCCTGCCCGTGGACCTGCTGGTAAAATGGCCTTTCGGCCTGGCGTTTACCGTGTGTTTCATGGGGTATATGGCGGCCAATTTCTTCATGGTTTCCATTCCCTTCGCGCTGACGGGCATTTTCGGGCGCACGGCCGTGCAGAGCGGGTTCATCATCATGTTCTGGCCCGCGGGCATGGTTGCCGCCGGCCCGCTGGTGGGCCGCCTGTCCGACCGGGTGCCGGCGGCCGTGTTGTCCACCTGCGGGCTGGTCGTGGTGGGGGTGGGCTACCTGCTGCTGCGCATGACGCCGATTGACGCCGCGGACTGGAATATCATGTGGCGGCTGGGCCTTGCGGGCGTGGGCTTTGCCTTTTTCGTGGCCCCCAACAACAAGGCCATGATGGATGCAGCCCCCCTGCACCGGTCGCGCAGCGCCAGCGCCATGCTGTCTGTCGCGCGGATCATGGGCCAGTCCACGGGGGCGATTTTTGTGGCCCTTGTCATGGCGCATGTCCACCAGGGGGCCGCCCTGCTGTGCCTGGAACTGGGCGTGGCCACGGCCTGGGGGGCGGCCGCACTCAGCCTGTCACGCGCGCGCATGACATCCCGCCCCGCTTCCTGAATGCAAGGGTGACACGCATGCACTCCCTTCCCTCCACAACGTCCCTGTCCGACACGATCGCCAGCGCGCTGATGCAACGGATCGTGAACGGCACATACGCCCATGGCGACAAGCTGCCGAGCAATGCCGAGTTATGCGAGGAATTCGGGGTCAGCCGCACGGTCGTGCGCGAGGCCCTGGCCTCGCTCAAGCTGGGGGGGCGTATTGTCTCGCGCCAGGGATCGGGGGTGTTCGTGTCGGACCGGGGGCAGAAAATGCCCGCCATGGCCTGGCCGTTACCCAATATCCGCGCCTGTCTGGAAATTCTGGAATTCCGCATCGGGGTGGAAATGCAGGCCGCGGCCCTGGCCGCCCAGCGCCGCACGCCCGACACGCTACAGGCCCTGTACCAGGCCCATGCCGCCTTCGCGGATGAAAACTGGCACGACACGGAAAAGGAAGCTCTGGCCGATTTCGGCTTTCATCTGGCCATAGCCAGGGCGGCAGGCAACCCGCGCTTTGCCGAATTCCTGCAAACCACCATTGCCGAGATATGCCGCGACCTGCACACCAAATATACCGAAAGCGCCAAGCACAGCGCGACGTATTTCGCCCAGACGGTCAGGGAACATACCGAAATCCTGGCCGCCATCTCGGACGGGGATGCGACACTGGCCCAGACCCGTATGCAACTGCACCTTGAAGACGGGCTGAACCGCTACCGCCGCCTGCTCAGCACCGCGCGCTAGGCTGGCCCCACGGGTCGGCGCAAGCCGGGCAGGCATGTCCACGCGGGCACACACACTCAGGCGGCCACGCTTGGGCAGGCACGCTCAGCCGGGCACACTCCCTGCCCCCAGACACGGACACGCCCCCGCTGACACGCCCATATGGGCATAGCTCCCCGGCACTCCATACGGGCACTCCCACACCGCACGTCCATTCTGGCACACCCATTCTGGCACACCACACCGCCACTCCCGCACGGGCAGGCACGCACAGCCACGCCCGGCAACAGCACGCACGCCAGCCCGCAAGCCAGCCACACGCCACACCGGCCGGGTGGAGCCTGAAGGGGAAGTAGCGCCTAATGGTGGACCCTTACCGCCAGCAGGGCAGCGGCACTGGCCAGAACGATCGCGCCCGCCATGGTGGTCACGCCAAACAGGCCATAGGCCGCATAAAGTGGCCCCATGCACAGCGGCCCCGCGAAAACGGCCACATAGGTTACCGCGCTGTAAATCCCCATGACCACACCGCGTGCCTCTGCCGCGTAGCGGTTGAGCGTCACGATCAGGGCATTCAGGGCCAACTGGTTCAAAAACCCCCAGACCGCACTGTTGATGAACGCCCACGACCGGACGGTGGAGGCTGGTAGCCACGCGACATAGCACAGGCTGATCAGGACAAGGGCTGTCACCATATAGGGTTTTGTGGCACGGGGTGCGAAATGGCTGAGCATCAGCCCCGCAATGCCAAACCCCAGCCCATAGGCGAACACGAACGACCCCGCCCCCTGGGCCGACAGGTGCAGCGCCACGCGCAGCCCTTCGCCAAAATAGGCGAACGTGCCGTAAAACGCGGTCATGTATCCGAAAACCAGCAGCAGCATGAACGCAACGCCGGGAATACGCAAAGCCCCCCGCAGCGCAACCCGTTCCACCGGGCGGGACAGGCTGATCCCGCGCAGGGACAGCCACAGCGCGCAGGCAACAGCCAGCGACAGGGTGCCCGTTATCACATACACCGAGCGCCAGCCCACATGTTCGGTCACATAGGCCGCGAACGGCACCCCGAACACCAGCGACAGGGCCCAGCCGGTCAGCACCAGCCCGATGACCTTGGCCTCCTTCCCGCGGGGGGAGACCGCCGCGGCTGTCGCGTAGGTTCCAGGCAGCAGGACGCCCACCGCCACCCCCGCCATGGCCTGCGCCAGACACAGATGCAGCCAGTGCGCGCTCAGGCTGCTGCTCAGTTCGGCAACCCCCAGCAGCACCGCCGAAAGCGACAGGACCTTCGCCGGCCCCCAACGGTCAAGCTGCGCGGACAGCGCGAGAGACGACACAGCCGTAGCCGCCCCGAACGCGGAAATCGCCCACGCCACATGCTGCGGAACGGTCCCGAGTGACGCGCTGACTTCGCGCAGGATGGGGGTCAGAACGAACGCGTTGGACCCTACGGCCACCACGGCGGCGAACAGCGCCGCAACCTGCGCCCAGCGAGCATGATGTGACACCGTGTAAGCTTCCTCCCGTTTGGCCCTGTGCAGGTGGCACGCACGCAAGGCACGGATCAACCGGAATCTTCGCAAACCGGAACGAATTGCCGCATTTTGCCCGCCAGCACGGCCCCGCGGCGCCAGGCCAGCATAAACACCCGCGACGCACGGACCGGCAGCGCCTTGCCGCCGACCCGCCTAAAGCGAAGCACATGGTCAACACAGCAGACCGAAAACCCGGGCAGAGACGCTGCACCGGCCAGCCACAACGAACGGCTACAACGGCCAGTTACCCTGAACCGGCCCACCGATACGGCACACCCACTGGTTCACCGACTGATTCACCGACCGGCTCACTGAGCGACATACTGAATGGCACGACTGGCCACACTAACCCGCCAGACCAACTGGCTAAGCTGACTGGTTAATCCGGCTGACACTAACCCGGCCAGCTAACCCACTTGGCTAACTCAATGAGCTAACCCGGATGACAAAGCCAAGGGGCAACCACCCGGCCAGACCGATCGGCCCGCGTGCCCCACCTGAGCGGCCGGGCCGATGGCAATACCCCGGCGTCAATAGCCCAATGCCAGCACCCCGGCGCCAGCACCCCAGCGCCAAAACCCCAGTGTCAATAGCCATTAATAGTGTATGGACCGGACCCTGACCTGCCTACAGGCTTTGCAGGGCGTACAGGCGCTGGTACAGCCCGCCCTCCCGCGCGACAAGGGTGTGGTGGGGGCCATCTTCGACAATATGGCCATGTTCGAAAACCAGAATACGGTCCAGTCCCACCACGGTCGCCAGCCGGTGGGCCACCACCAGCACGGTGCGCCCCTGCATGAGCCGTTCCATGGCCTCCTGCACCTGTGCCTCGGATTCCGAATCGAGACTGGCCGTGGCCTCGTCCAGCACCAGAATGGGGGCATCGGCCAGGAACGCGCGGGCAATGGCCACGCGCTGGCGTTCCCCGCCCGAGAGCTTGATACCGCGTTCGCCCACCAGTGTGGCGTAGCCTTCGGGCAGGCGTTCGATAAAGCCCGCCGCATTGGCCTGTTCTGCCGCATGGGCGATCTGCTCTGGTGTCGCACCGGGCCGCCCATAGGCGATGTTTTCCGCCAGACTGCGGTGGAACAGCATGGGGTCCTGCGGCACAAGGGCGATCTGTGACCGCAGGGCCGACTGCGCGACAGTGGCGATATCCGTGCCATCGACCCGCACCACGCCCTCCTGCGGAGCGTAAAGGCGCTGGAGCAGCTTGGTAAAAGTGGACTTGCCCGACCCCGACGGCCCCACAAGCCCCACGCGCGAACCGGGGGCGATCACCACCGACAGGTCAGAAAAAATGGCGCGGGTCTGGCCGGGATAGCGAAAACCGACATGCTCGAAACGGATTTCACCCTGCGTGATACGCAAGGCAACCGGGCGCGCGGGATCGCTGACCGCAACGGGGGTGCGCCACAGCAGCAGCAGTTCCTCCATTTCATTGACCGAACGCTGCACCACGGACACCTGCTGCCCGATCTCGCGCAGGTAACCCTGCACCAGAAAGGTCATGGTCAGCACATAGGCGACATCGCCCGGGCCTGCCTGCCCGCGCCACCACAGCCATACCGCCCCGCCCGCAAGCGCCAGACGCATGACCATGACGGCGGCCCCCTGAATGTTGGCGCTGTCGGTGCCGCGCACCCACATGAGGGCGGTGGCCGTGCGCCAGCGGGTCATGATGCCTGCCAGCAGCCGTTCCTCGCGCTCTTCCGCGCCAAAGGCCTTGACCACGGCATTGCAGGTCACCGCGTCGGCCAGGGCAGCACCCATGCGGCTGTCCCCCGCGTTGGCGGCCTGCGCGGAGGGCGCGACGTAACGCAGTGTCAGCAGGCAGGACAGCAGGATGAACATGGCCGACAGCACGCCCAGCAGCGCGCCCATGGCCGGCCAGTGCCAACCCAGCACCAGCGTTGTCAGCAGCAGCAGGCAGGCTTCGGGCAGGAGCATGAGCAGCAACGTGTCATCGAGCATGTCCACCGCCCACATGCCGCGTGTCAGCCTGCGCACGGTCGACCCCGCAAAGGTGCTGGCATGCCAGTCCGTGGACAAGCGCTGCACATGGGCGAACGCCTCGGTGCCGATTTTCTGCATGACGCGGGTGGTCAGCGCCGTAATGCCCAGATAGGCGTAACGCTTGGCCAGCACGCTGCCAAAACCGCAGGCCGCCATGGCCCCCAGCATCCACGCGGCGTCGCGCACCGCGCCCCCCTGCCCCGCCGGGCCTGCGACATCCCCCACAAGGCGGCCGGCTATGACCGGCATCATGACATCGGCCACGGTGGCGACAAGCGTGCCAGCCACCGTCACGCCCAGGAACACGGGAAAAGCCAGCCAGTGCCGCGCCACAAACCGCAGCACATCGACAAAAAGCGATGCCTGGCGCGCATCTTGGCCATTCCGGGCCGTATCGGAACCTGAATCAGACATGCGCAACCTGTTCTTGAAACCCTGAACCACCCGGCACCCGCCGCGCGGCACCCGTCCTGTATCGTGAAGTGCACGGCCCACGCAAATACGCATGCGCCCCGCCTGCAAACGCAGCCATGGCCAACGAGCAGCCAACAGGCGGCGCACGGCGCACCGGGCGCGTGATACGCCCGACCCTGCCAGAGATACGCCGGGCCGCATGCGCCTTTGCCCCATACGCCCCCCGGCCCGGACCAGCCGCCCGCATGCCCGCATGAAAAACCGCCTACCCCCTTGCAGGCGCGCAGGGCTGGGCACAGATCGCGCCACGGCCTATGCTGCGCCACCATACAACCAGCCAGACACCAGCCCGCGCAGCAAGGCCCAGCCGCCAGCACCGGGCCATGACCCGGGCGACAGATCAATGACCGAACCGCGCGACCCCGCACAGCCCCCCCGCCCCACCGCCACGCGCACAGCCCGGCCCCGCAAGGCCGCGCCACGCAGGACCGTTGAGAACCCGGTGAAGCAGGCAACAACCACACCCGCGACCAAGCGCCGCACGACAACGCAACGCATGACGGACACACCCAAGGTGGCCGGGACCACCCGGCACCCAAATACGCCAGACATGGCGGATACCGCCGCGACCTCCCCGCGCGGCGCCGCCCTGGCCCGATCCACGACCAGTTCCTCGGCCCGTTCCACGGCCACCCCCCTGATGAGCAACGCCCCAGCCAGCACCCCGGCGCCGGACGCCGCACCAACAGGCGGAGCGGCCAGGCCCGCCCGGAGCAGAGCCGCCCCCCAAAAAGCCGCCAGCACCCCCACGCGCAAGGGCGGCAGTAAAACCCGGGCCAAAACCGCCACCCCGCCCAAGGCAAGCCCCGCAAAACGCGCAAAAAAAGACCCCGAAGCCGCGATCGGCAACAGAACCACCCGGCGCGCGGCTCAGACACAGGCCGAACCTGCCCCGGCCCTGATCGCCCCGCGTGATATGACGGCTGAAGAAATCCGCAGTTTCCTGCTCGATCTGGCGCGCACCTGGCCCGACGCGAAAACGGAACTGCACTATACCGACACATTCAGCCTGCTGGTGGCGGTAGTCATGTCCGCGCAGGCGACGGATGCATCGGTCAACCGGGTCACGCCAGCGCTTTTCGCGGCCGCCCCCACCCCACAGGCCATGGCGACCCTGGGGGAGGACAAAGTGGGCGAACTGATCCGCACCATCGGCCTGTGGCGCAGCAAGGCCAAAAACGTGGTGGAACTGTCACGCCAGCTTGTGGCCAGCTATGGCGGGCAGGTGCCCTCCACGCGGGAGGCGTTGGAAAAACTGCCCGGTGTGGGCCGCAAGACCGCGAACGTGGTGCTGAATGTCGCCTTCGACCAGCCCACGGTGCCGGTCGACACGCATGTGTTCCGCCTGGCCAACCGGTCGGGGCTGGGGCGCGGCAGAACGGTGGAAGCGGTGGAAGCCGCACTGGAACGCCGCATTCCCACCGACATGAAGCGCGATTCCCACCACTGGATGATTCTGCACGGGCGCTACGTGTGCAAGGCGCGCAAGCCCGAATGCTGGCGCTGTGCTGCCAGCGGGCCATGCCTGTTCCCCGCCAAAACCCCGGCCCCGCGCGCCAGACCGGCCAGAACGACAGCCACAACGGGCTGAACCCCGACCAGAGCACAGCCCGGACCCGGCCCTTTGGCCAGACGCAGGACGAAACGGGACGGGACAGGCCCGGCACCTACCCGCGCCGGATCGGCGGGCCCGCCGGCAAACCCGTTCACCGGTCTGCTTGCAGACCTGCGCCCCCCAGTGGCAACCGACTGGCAGCCCGATAACGGCCAACTGACTGCCCACTGGCCAACCCGCCGATACCCTGCTGCCAAACCGGCTGACACCCACCATCCGGCACCATCTGGCACCACCCCGGTCGGCACCCGCCCCGCTGCCGGGAACAGCCCGCAAACGGCCCGGAGCCGTGCGGCGGCTACAGCCAGCCTGCCAGTTCGCGGCGGGCCAGTTTTTCCAGCAGGTCGATACTGGCCGGGCTGTCGTTCAGGCAGGGGATGAGGGTGAAGGATTCGCCCCCGGCCGCCATGAATTCCTCACGCACCTCGTTGCCGATTTCATCGAGCGTTTCCAGGCAGTCGGCCATGAAACCGGGCATGACCACGGCAATACGCGTGATCCCGCGTGCGGGCAGCGCCTTGATAAACGGGGCCGTATAGGGTTCCAGCCATTTGGCCGGCCCGAAACGGGACTGAAAGGTCATGGGCAGGGTGGTTTCATCCATCCCCAGCGCGGCGCGCAGGGCCACAACCGTTTTAAGACAGTCCGCCGCATAGGGGTCGCCCTTTGTCACGTAATCCTTGGGCAGGCCGTGGAAGGACGCCACGACCACCTGGAACGGCTCGCTCGCAGTTTGGCCCGCAGCTTGGCCCGCAACCTGCCCCGTAGTCTGACCGACGGACGGGGAAGAAGTCCGGGGCGGAATCTGGGGCGTAGTCCGGGGCGCACTCGGGGCGGACATCTCGGCCAGGGCACGGTCCTGCGCATCACGCACGCTCCGGGCCAGGGCCGCGATAAAATCGGGGTCATCCGCAAAGGGGGGCAGGGTGCGCAGGGCAGGCTGGTTGCGCAGTTTCATGAGCGCGCGAAAAATCTGGTCGTTGGCCGTGGCGGTGGTGGTCGCACTGTATTGCGGGTAAAGCGGCATGACCAGAATACGCTCGCACCCCTGACGCAGCAGGTCATGCAGGGCCTCGGCCAGTGCAGGGCGGCCGTAACGCATGCCCCACACGACCGGCACACCCGATACGCCAAGGCGTTCGGCCAGTTTTTCAGCCTGACGGCGTGTGACCCCGCGCAGGGGGCTTTCGTTGCGTTCGATGTCCCATATACGGGCGTAGGCGCGGCCACTGGCCTTGGGGCGGGTGGTCAGCACAATGCCCTGCAGGATCGGCTGCCACAGCACGGGCGGGCCTTCGATCACCCGCCGGTCGGACAGGAATTCCGACAGGTAACGCCGTACGGCACCGTAGCCCGTGTCTTCCGGCGTGCCGAGATTGACCACGATAACACCCGGCTTGCCCGCCTGGGCCTGCTGGCCCGACCCTTCGGCCGGAATATGATGAAAGACCATGAAACCCCCGTGCTTTACCGTTCCTGGCCTGCAAAGCCGAACGCCGTCAAGACGACGCCTTGCCCCGCCCTGCCCGCGCCGCACTCCGCCGGGCGGCACTGCGCGTAACACGCCCGCCAGCCCCCACCCGCCGGCCCGCCCCGGAAGACGAGCCGGAGGGCAAGTCAGACAAAGGCGGAATGGGGTCTGAGCCCGTACTATGCGTACCCCCCGCCGCGGGGGAATACGCCAGCGGATCCGGCGGGACCGTAGCGGCCGGGACCTTACCGGCTGAAGGTGCACCGACAGGGGGCGCACCAACCGCGGCACCACCGACAGAGGAACTGCCGACAGGGGAGCGACCGGCTGGAGATTCACCAACCGGGGGCTTGCCAACCGGGGGACGACCAACTGGGGGACGACCAACCGGCAGCACTCCGCCCTGCACGGGGTCGGGCGACCCCGCCCCATCCCCCATGCCGGGGGTGGCGGTCAGGCTCCGCACACCCAGATCGAGGCATTTGCGCATGACCGAGGGTAATGACGCCGCCCGCGCCCGATCCAGCGGCAGCAGAAAACGGTCGCGCACATCCTGGTTGGAAAACCGCGTAACGCAGGCCGCATACACCACAAGTTCCAGCGTGAAATGCGTGAACACATGCACCACCGTACCCGCCACCTGCCACGAAGCCTGCACCCGCACCGGGGCGTGGGCCAGGGCCTCCTCCTCCGGCCAGGGGGTGGCCCGCCAGTCCGTTCCGGGCAGTTCGGTCATGGCGGCCAGCAGCCCGGTTTCGGGCCTGCGACGCAGCAGCACCTGCCCTGCCGCATCCATGGCCAGAAAATGCGCCCCGTACCGCACGGGCCGCGCCACCTTTGGGGCTTTGCGCGGCAGGCTGGCAGCCGTACCGGCGGCATGGGCCGCACAGTTCCCCACCCACGGGCACAGGCCGCAGGCGGGCGAGCGCGGCGAACACAGCGAGGCCCCAAGATCGAACAGGGCCTGCGCAAAGGCCGATGGCCGTGCCCGGGCCTGCGGGTCCGCGTTCAGGGTTGCGGCAAGGCCTGCCAGTGTCCGGCGGGCGGCGGGCAGGGGGTCGGTCACGTTGAACAGGCGGGCGGTCACACGTTCCACATTGCCGTCCACCGGCACGACCGGCACGCCAAAGGCAATGGCCGCCACAGCCGCCGCCGTATAGGCCCCTATGCCGGGCAGAGCCCGTAGCCCTTCCACCGTTGCCGGAAAACCCCCAAGGGCCGCCACGGCCTGCGCGCAGGCATGCAGGTTGCGCGCCCGCGAATAATAGCCAAGCCCCGCCCAGGCGGCCAGAACCTGCTCGCGCTCGGCCGCGGCCAGCGCCTGCACGGTGGGGAACAGGACCAGGAATTTTTCGTAATAGGGAATGACCGCCTTGACCGTGGTCTGCTGGAGCATGATCTCGCTCAGCCAGACACGGTAGGGGTCGGGGGCGGGACTGGCGACACCGCCACCCGCTTGCCCATCCGGCAGCCGCCATGGCAAGGAACGGGAATGTCTGTCATACCAGTGCAGCAGGGCATGGGCGGGCGGTATAGTCACGGAGGCAGTTATGGCGAAGGAACCCCGCGCGGGCAAGCCGAAGGCGCAGGTGCAGGACCAGCCGCCGCGCCGCGCCATGACGGCGCGCAGCCTGGCCGCCCTGCTGCCCAACGTGACCGCGCCCGCCTTCCGCCGCCGGTCCCCCACGGGGGCGCGGCTCATGGCCTGCTGGGCCGATGCGGTGGGCCCCGCCCACGCGCGGCTGACAACCCCGCAGCGCCTGAGTGCGGGCACCCTGACCATAGCCTGCGCAGGCCCGGTCGCGCTGGAACTGCAACACCAGGCGGACATGCTGATCGCCCGGATCAACACATGGTGCGGGGACAGGCTGGTAACACGCCTGCGCTTCGTGCAGGACCCGCTGGCCGGCACCCAAAAAAAACCCGCACGGCGCAAGCCCGGCCCCGCACGGCCCTGTACCCTGCCCGACCTGCCCGAAGGCCCGCTGCGCACCGCGCTGGAGGCCCTGGGCACGGGCATTGCCCAGGACTGAAGCGCCGTTCCATAAAAACAGCCGACGGCACATTCCGCGCCATGCCCGCCCTGTGCCCCCTTCAATGCCACTTTCAATGCCACGTTCAGTAACACCGACACGTCATGCCCCATTGCATCGGCCAGCGCGGGCAGGCACCATAACGCCATGTGGTGTGGCTTTTTTCCTCCCTTTTCGCGCACGGCCCGACCCCGTACCGGGGGGCAGCGCCTGCGTGCGGGGCTGACGCTGGGCGCGCTGGCAATACTGGCCGCCTGCGCGGGACCTGTGCGCAGCTACCGCCCGCCCGGCTCCGCCCTGAACCCGTGGGGGCCTTATATCCGCGAAGCGTCGCAGCGGTTTTCCATTCCGCAGGGGTGGATACGCGCCGTCATGTGGCAGGAATCGGGTGGGCACCAGTATATTCACGGCCACCTGACACGTTCGGTCCACGGGGCTGTGGGGCTTATGCAGGTCAAGCCCGACACCTACCACGAACTGGCCCGGCGCTACGGCCTGGGGTCGGACCCGTACGACCCGCATGACAATATCATGGCGGGCAGCGGCTATATCCGTGAACTGTATGACCGGTTCGGCTCCCCCGACTTTCTGGCCGCCTATAGCTGCGGCCCGCAATGCATGGCCAATTACCGCGCCGGTTCGGGCTCCCTTCCCGGGTATGCGCGCAGTTATCTGGCCGCTGTCTCCCCGCACCTGAACGATCCCGTGCCCGCCGTGACCGAACCCGGGCCCGACACCACCCCCATGACAACACCCGTACGCGTGGTTGCGGACAGCACCCCCGCCCCGCCGGAGGACGCAACCGCCCAGGCCGACGCCCAGGCGGCGGAATCGGACATGCAGACCGACAGCGCAGCCCCCGTGGCCGTGGCCAGTGCTGACATGCCCGCCCCGGACGACACGGCAACAGGTGGCCTAGGCCCCGGCACGCCCGATACAGTCAGCCCCAACCCGCGCGCGGGGAGCAGCTACGGCCCTGCGGCCGCGACACAGACCGTGCCGGAACCCCCCATCATGGCGGGGCCAACTGCCAGTTCCACCCTGCGCGGGCGCGGGCCGGCCCTTGTGTGGAAGCAGAACGCACAGACCGGTAACGCCGTTATCCAGATCGGGGCGTTTTCCACCCAGACACGCGCGCGCGACGCGCTACGCCTGGCCCACAGCGCCACACAGGCGCTGAACAGCGCCACCGACCGGGTCGAGCCCATCCCGCACGGGCCGCACCCCATATGGCGCACCCGTATTGCGGGCCTGCCCGCCGGGCGGACACAGGCCATATGCGCCAGCCTGCGCCAGCAGGGCCTGTCCTGCGTGACGGTGCCGCAGTAAAAATCCTGCCATGCGGCACAGCACCGTTCCCGCACAGATCGGAAAATATTTTATTCCAGAGTAATTTTTTCCAAAGCATGCCCGTATTTCATGCCCTGCGGCGCGGGACCGCCCGATCCCGTTTAAAAACAGCGTTTTAATCTTTCTGCGCTAGAGACTGGGTAAGCGGGGCCGAAAGGCCGCGCAACGCAGCTTACAAGACTTTGTGAATTTTCCGTTATTTTTTCGATTTTGTTAAGAAACGGGCATTCCACGGGTACCTACGCGCATGCACCTTGCCAGCCAGCCTTCCACGACACCCGCGCAGGTCGGCTCCCTGCATATTACCCTGCTGGGCCATATGGCGGTTGCCTCCACCGCCGGGGTGTCCCTTCTGCCCACGGGGGCCAAGACACGCGCATTGCTGGCCGTTCTTGCCCTTTCGGCCCGCAGGCCGGTCGCGCGCACATGGCTGGCGGAACTGCTGTGGTGCAGGCGTGGCCCCGAACAGGCCCGCGCGTCGCTCCGGCAGGAAATCCACCGCCTGCTTGGCGTGCTGGAACCGCTCAGCCCCCCGGTGCTGGACGTGCAGCGCCATACGCTGGCCCTGCGCCGCGCCGGAATCCGGGTGGATACCGACGCCGTGCTGGCCGCCACGCCGCAGACCGTGCTGGACCTGCCCGAAACCCTGCCCCCGCTGCTGGAAGACCTGGGCGCGCTTGACGGGGCTTTCAGAACCTGGCTCGACGGCGAACGCGCGCGGCTGGCCAGCCATATCCGCCACCAGCTTGAAACCCTGCTGGCCGACGCCCCCGACCTTGCCACCATAAAGGAAGCGGCCCGCCGCCTGCTGCTGCTGAACCCCCTGCATGAAGCCGCATGGCGCGCACGGATCAAGGCCGAAACCCGCAATGGCGAGGAAGGGGATGCCCTGTCGAGCGCCAGAGCCTGTCTCGATACGTTCCAGAACGCGTTGGGCAGTCTGCCGGGGCAGGAGACCATGCGCCTGATCACCGACCTGCGCGCAGCCCATGACCGCAATGCCTGCGCCCCTGCGGCACCGGGCAGCCCCCAGTCGTCGCGCCTGAGAGCCATGGTGTTCCTGACCTGCGCGGGCACGCCCGGCCCACATACCCGCACCCCGGAACCCGCCGCCGGGCCCGCCGCCAGCATACCCGCCAATGTGCCTGCCAATATGTCAGCCAGTACGTCATCCAGTATGGCCTCAAATATGCCTGCCGGTGCGCCAACCGGAATGCAGACCCGTATGCCCGACGGTCTCGCCGCTGGGCTGGGGGCCGGGCCGTCCAGCCGCCGTGGCACGGAACAGGCCCGCATGCAGGCCGCCAGCCCCCCCGATGCGCCCTATGCTACCGATTGTGCCGCCCACTACACCCCCGAGCGTACTACCGACCTTGCCACGGGTCGTGCCACCCCCCACGACGTGCCGCCCCTGTCGGCAGATACGGGCGCTGCGGCTGAACGCACCCACACGGACAGCCGCCCCCATGTGGAGCAAAGCACACGCAGGGCCAGCCGACCGGCCACGTTCCTGCCTGCCCGTGGCCTGCCTGCCAGCGGCCTGCCACTGGCCGAACAGTTCCGTGACGAACTGACCCTGAACCTTGCGGTGCATGACCTGTTCGACCTCAGCCTTCTGCCGGAGCGTCTGCCCGGAACGCCTGCCCCCGCACCGCCCTACCAGCGCCAGGCCGATTTTCTGATCGGGATTACCCTGACCGATGGCGACCGCGATGAAATCCGCTGCACGTTGCAGGCATTCGACACCCGCCGCAACGATGCCGTCCTATGGGGGCAACGGGTGACGGTGGGCGTGCGGGACATCTCCGAAATCAGCCACCGGCTTGCCGCGACACTGGTCACGACCCTTATCGTGGCCGCGGCCCGGCATGTGGCGGACAAGCCCGACAGCGCTCTCAGCCCCATGGAAAAAGGACTGCGCGCGTTTATCCTGACCGTGCGGGCCGACGCCACGCAGGACGCCACACCCCCCGCCCCTGCGGCGGTTACGACCGGTATTCCCGCCAGTATTCCCGCCGGTATTCGAGACGGTGTGCGGGCCGATGTCCGGGCCAGCGTTCCGACTGCCGCTCACGCCAACGATCGGGCCAACGATCGGGCCAGTGTCCAGACCCGCATTCCGGCTCACCTTCAGGCCAACGCTCAGGCTGGTCCTGCGGCGGGCATGCCGGCATCCGGCACCACAGACACCGTGGCCGCCACAGGACCGGCGGATACACCGCGGCGGAACACCGCCGGGACCGGGACTGGCTCAGGGATTGGCACTGGCACTAACTCAGACACTGGCACCATGCCGGACGGTGACGAAAAGACCCAGTACCGCGCCATAGAACGGCTGATCGGCGCCGCACAGGCCAGCAGCCCGGAAGACCCGTTCCTGTTTTTCGTGCATGCGCATTACCTGCTGTGCCGCCTGCATGACGACTGGGGCAGCCCCGCGGCCCAGACAGCGCGGCACCTGAACAGCGTGCTGCGGCGCGGGCTGGCCATAACCCCGGCCAGCGTGCCCTGCCGCTACCTGCTGGCCGCGGGCCTGTTCCACGCGGGCGAACTGGGGGAAGCCCAGGCCCTTCTGGGCCTGATGCATGACGCAAGCCGGATCGATTCCCGCTGGGGCATGCTGGCCATGCTGGACGCGCTCAGCGCCCTGTGCGCGGGGGATGCGGTCACCGCCGCGCGGCTGTATGGAGAATTCTTCAGTCTCGCCACGCCGCTGCCCGGCACGCTGCTCCCTTCGCAGAATTTTATTCTTTCATGTTTTCTGGCCGGTCGCCACGCCGACACGCTGCGCCACGCCCAGGGGCTGCTGGCGGTCAACCCGTGGCGCACGGCTGTTCTGGTGCCGGCCATGGCGGCGGCAAATAGCCTTGGTTATCAAGACCTTGTGCGCGATTACCATAACAGGATCAGGGCCCGGCACCCCGATCTGACCCCCCAGACCATAGAGCAGCATTACAGCTACGTGCCCCGCTCGCTCCGGCACCAGTTACTGGCCGCGATGCGCTACGACCACGGCCATGCCGCCCCCAAAGCCCCCATGACAGGCAGGGAACACCATGCAGACGCTTGGCGGGACAGACCTGAGAGGATATGAAGGCTGGCAGGAACACCTGAGCCGCCAGCCAGGCCCGAGAACGGCTCAAACGGCGGACCGGGAAGGACGGATACCCCAGCGCCAAGGAGCCGTATCAACATCATGCTTCGCCGTCTCAAGCACTTCCGCCCTGCCGCCGGTCGCGCATTTTTCTCGCCCCCATCCCCGCGGGCGTCCCGTCCCGCTCTGGCCCCTGCCCTGGCCCTGGGCGGACTGTGCCTGCTGGGCGGGTGTTCGCTGTTCGGGGGGAGCAGCAACACCAGCAGTTCCCTGGCCGCACCCAACAGCGAACTGCTGACCGAGGACCGTGGCGCATCCGGCGGGGAGGCCTCGCTCAAGGGTGGGGTCAACGCCTATCTGTGGCGCGCGGCACTGGATACGCTGTCCTTCATGCCCATCGCCTCCACCGATGCGGAAGGCGGCATTATCCTGACCGACTGGTACACCCCGCCAGCCGCCCATGACGAACGCTTCAAGATCACCGCTTTCATTCTGGACCGCCGCCTGCGGTCCGACGCCCTGCGGCTGAGCGTGTTCCGCCAGGTCCGCCAGGGCGATTCGTGGGTAGACACCCAGCCCGCGCCCAACACCGCATCGGATATCGCCACGCGCATTCTCTCCCGCGCGCGCAAGCTCCGCGCCGATAACGGCAACCGCGATTGATCCCCCGGCACGGGGGCGGGGGCTGGCCGCGCGCCGCCCCGCCCCGTGCCCGCCGGCCCGGCATCCTGTAGCGTTGCATGGCCGTATTCCGTCCTTTCCAGACTGGCTGCGTAATCTTTCATGTCCCAATCGACCAGCACATCCCTGACCTACGATTTCCATACCGTCGAACCCAAATGGCAGGCCGCCTGGGACAGCGCGGGCATTTTTACCGTGCCCGACGTGCCCCCCGCCGACCGGCCCAAATATTATGTGCTGGAAATGTTTCCCTACCCGTCGGGGCAGTTGCATATGGGCCATGTGCGCAACTACGCGCTGGGCGATGTCATTGCCCGTTACAAGCGCGCGCGCGGCTATGCGGTGCTGCACCCCATGGGCTGGGACGCCTTTGGCCTGCCGGCTGAAAACGCGGCGCGCGAACGCGGCGTACACCCGCGCGAATGGACCCTGAACAACATTGCCGCCATGCGCGCGACCCTGCAGCGCCTTGGCTTTTCGCTGAACTGGGACCGCGAGATCGCGACCTGCCTGCCGGACTACTACGGCAAGCAGCAGAAGCTGTTTCTGGACTTTCTGGCCGCGGGGCTGGTGGAACGGCGCGAAAGCTGGGTGAACTGGGACCCCGTGGACCACACCGTGCTGGCCAACGAACAGGTGGTGGACGGCAAGGGCTGGCGCTCGGGGGCGCCGATCGAGAAAAAACAGCTTTCGCAGTGGTTCCTCAAGATCACCGATTTTGCCGAAAGCCTGCTGGACGGACTGGGCACGCTCGACCGCTGGCCCGAACGCGTGCGCACCATGCAGGAACGCTGGATTGGCCGGTCCGAAGGGGCGCGCATCCGCTTTTCGCTGCATCAGCCGCCCGCCGGGCTGGATACCGACCTGAACGCGGTGGAAGTGTTCACCACCCGGCCCGACACGCTGTTCGGCATGTCGTTCCTGGCCATTGCCCCCGACCACCCGCTGGCCGCATGGGCCGCGGCGCAGAACCCGCAGGCGGCGGATTTCGTGGCCGAATGCCGCAGGCTGGGCACCTCGGTCGAGGCGGTTGAAACGGCGGAAAAGCGCGGGTTCGACACCGGGCTGCGCGTCAACCACCCGTTCATGGACAAGAGCTTTCCTGTCTGGATCGCCAATTTCGTGCTGATGGACTACGGCACGGGCGCGCTGTTCGGCTGCCCGGCGGGAGACCAGCGCGACCTTGATTTCGCGCATAAATATGCCCTGCCGGTGCTGCCGGTCGTTCTGCCCCCGGGCAAGGACCAGGCGGATTTTACCGTGACCACCCAAGCCTATACGGGCGATGGCGTGCTGATCAATTCCGGCTTTCTGGACGGGCTGAGCACGCAGGACGCGCGCAGTGCCGCCATTACCCGGCTGGAAGACCAGGGCGTGGGCGAAGGTGTCACCAACTGGCGGCTGCGCGACTGGGGCATTTCGCGCCAGCGCTACTGGGGCTGCCCCATTCCCGTGATCCACTGCGACACCTGCGGCCCGGTGCCCGTGCCCGACGCGCAACTGCCGGTGGAACTGCCCGAGGACGTCACCTTCGAGAAGCCCGGCAACCCGCTGGACCACCACCCCACCTGGAAGCACACGACCTGCCCGTGCTGCGGCAAGCCCGCCCTGCGCGAGACCGACACGTTCGATACGTTCGTCGACAGTTCGTGGTATTTCGCCCGGTTTACCGCGCCGCACGCCGCCACCCCCACGGTACGTGCCGCGGCCGATGCCTGGCTGCCGGTTGACCAGTATATCGGCGGGATCGAACACGCCATCCTGCACCTGCTCTATGCGCGCTTCTTTACCCGCGCCATGCACCGCACCGACAACCTGGACATGGACGAACCCTTTGCCGGGCTGTTCACCCAGGGCATGGTCAGCCACGAAAGCTACAAGGACAGCGCGGGCAACTGGCTCTACCCCGAAGAGGTGGAGCGCGGGCCGTCCGGCGTGGTCAAGACCGGCACCACCGAACCCGTGACCGTGGGCCGGGTGGAAAAAATGTCCAAGTCCAAGCGCAACACGGTGGCCCCGGTGGCCATTATCGAGCGCTTTGGCGCGGATACGGCGCGCTGGTTCGTGCTGTCCGACAGCCCGCCCGAACGCGACATGGAATGGACCGAGGCCGGCGTGGCCGGGGCCGCGCGCTTTGCCCAGCGCCTGTTCCGCACGGTCTGCGCCATTGCCGCCAGCGTGCCCGCAACGCCTGACTGCCCGGCCGAAATCTGTGCCGAAGCCGACACCCTGCGCCGCACCACGCACCGCACCATTGCCGCCGTGACCGAGGCGCTGGAAAGCTTTGCCATCAACGTGGCGGTGGCGCGTATCCATGAACTGACATCCGCCATGGCGGAGGCTGAAAAAGCCGCCGCCAAGGGCCACGATACCCCGGCGGGTCTGGGCTTTGCCCTGCGTGAAGCGGCACGCACGCTGTGCCTGCTGAGTGCCCCCATGATGCCGCATCTGGCCGAGGAAATGTTCGCAACCCTCGACCCCGCCGCCGGTCTGGCCGCCAGCCAGTCCTGGCCCCAGGCCGAGCCCGACCTGCTGGCCGCCACCAGCCTGACCATTGCCGTGCAGATCATGGGCAAGCTGCGCGGCACCGTGCAGGCCGAACCGGACGAGGACGCCGCCGCCGTGCTGGCCAGGGCGGAAGCGGAACCGAACGTGGCCCGGCTGCTGGAGGGCAAGCGCATTGTCAAGCGCGTGCATGTGCCCAACCGTATCGTCAACTTCGTTACGGCAGGCTGATGCGCCCGCCCCGCCCCGCCCTGCGTTGCATACGGGCCGCGCTGGCCACCCTGCCGGTGCTGGCCCTGCTGGTGCCTCTGGCGGGCTGCGGCTTCAAGCCCCTGTACGGTACACAGGACGGGCAGGCGGATATCACGGCCGAAATGGCGCAGATCTATGTCGCCAATATCAACGAACGCTCGGGCCAGCAGCTTCGTCTGGCCCTGCAGGCCGAACTGGAACAGGGTGCCGCCGAAGACCCGCATAAATATACGCTGGTCGTCCAGCCCTCCTTCGGGGGGGAAGCGGTGGATATCCATTCCGACAACACGTCGGGGCGTACCCGCATAACCGGCCATGCCCACTGGCAGCTTTTCACGGTGGACATCAACCCCAGACTGCTGGCCCAGGGCGATACGAGCGCGCTGGACGGATATACCGGCACCTACGAACAGTATTTCGCCCAGACCCTGAATGCCGAGACGGCCATCGGACGGCTGGCCCATACACTGGCCCACCAGGTGGCGCAGCAGGTGGCCATATGGTTCCGCACCAGAGCCACACCGGCCAGCACGCGCGACCGGGGACCGCGCGCCATGTACCCGGCGGGTGGCGCGATCTCGCAGTCTGAAAAACAGGGGCCGATGGAACAGGAAGGCGAAGACGCCGTTCCCGACATGGCGACCGGGCGGTCCACGCCCGATGCCGGGCAGCTTTAAGGCCGCGCCATGAAAATAGACGCCCGCACCCTGCCCCGCGTCCTGGCCGACCCGGGTGCGTGGCGGGCGATCCTGCTGTACGGAGAGGATACGGGGCTTATTCGTGAACGCGCGCAGGACGCGGTGCGTAAAATTGCAGGCACAACGGACGACCCGTTCCGCATTGCCGTGCTGGACCGCGAAACCCATGACCGGCTGGAGGAAGAAGCCACGGCCCTCTCGCTCATGGGCGGGCGGCGTGTGGTGCGCGTGCGCGACGCGTCGGACAGCCAGCTCAAACCTCTTGAACACAGCCTGGCCCAGAACACCGACACCCTGCTTGTGCTCGAAGCCCCCGGCCTGGCCTCGCGCTCCAAGCTGCGCGCCTTTATGGAAGCGCGACCCGACTGCGCCTCCATCGGCTGTTACCCAGAGGAAGGCCGCAATCTGGAGGGCAGCGTGTCCAAAATGCTGGGCGCGCATCAGGTCCGCATAGACCCCGATGCACTGCACTGGCTGACCACCCGTCTGGGGGCCGACCGCGCCGCTGCCCGCAGCGAGGTCGAAAAACTGGCCCTTTACGCGGGCGATGGCGGCAGGCTTGATCTGGAAGACGTGCGTGCCTGCATTGGGGATGCCGGCAGCGTTTCGGTCGAAGACGCAGCCTTTGCCGCAACGGAAGGGCAGAGAGCGCAGGCCGATCTGGCGCTGGAACGCGCGCTGGCCGAAGGCACCAGCCCCATTGCCATTATCCGCGCTTTTCTGGCCCATCTGCACCGCCTGCGCCGGGTGCGCGCGGCCATGGCCACGGGGCTGAGCCGCACCGACGCCCTGAAAACCCTACGCCCGCCGGTGTTTTTCAAACGCACGGCAAGCTTTGGCCGCGCGCTGGAACTCTGGACCCTGCCCGCCTTAACGCGGGAAACCGCGGCGTGGCAGGCGCTGGAACTGGCCTGCAAACAGACCGGCGCGCCCGACACGCTGCTCTGCCGCCGTCAGGTTGCCATACTGAGTGCCCGGGCGGCGCAGACCGGCAGCAAAAACGCACGGGGCTGAACGTACCGCCCCTTGGCCTTTGTCTCTCTCCCACGTCATCGGGCGGCAACTGCACATACCGGCTCCGGCCCCGCCAGGCGCGATTCTCCGGCCACGGTCGGTTCGCCGTGGCGACTACACCCCCGCTGCGGAAAAAGAACACGACATCGTACCCGGCGGCGGATCGCCAGGAGACTGGCAGCCCGCAACGGTTCGCCCCTTGCCGGGAGAGGGTGGTTTTTGTATAGAGAGTGCGTGTGTCCGCGTAGCTCAGCAGGATAGAGCACAGGATTCCTAGGTAAAATTGGGCACCATGTCAGGAAACGGCATGGTGAATCCGCTCAAAGTCGGGGAACGCTACGGCCGCAAGGCCTTGCCAATCCCGAGCCAAGCCGCCCTTGCGGGCGGAAGGTGTAGAGACTGGACGGGCGGTGCCTAAAGACCTGCATGCAGGTCCATGGCAAAGGGACAGTCCAGCCCACAAACGTTCCCCCCGGCATGCCGGTGGTGGTAACGGCTGTGAAAACCGCAGTGGGATGAATCCTGGGGCCGTGGGTTCGAATCCCGCCGCGGACACCACACATTTTTCATTCATCTGGTTTTTTTGCGTTTTATTCCTGCAAAAAAACCAGTCCTCCTTCCATTTTCCCAACACGCCATGACATGCACCCCTGTCGCGCCCCCCCTGTGCCGACAGGTGCATTGTATAGGGTTTAGCCCCAGGCTTTGGAGCGCCGTGCGCGCCTCCCTCCACCACCGGAAAAACTGTTGAAAAATATGCATCCGCGCCGTCTCTCACGACGGATGCGCCGACGGTGCATGTCCTGTTTCACGGTGATTTCACGTACGCACTTCAATGATGAACGTACAACCCTGTACATCTGCAGCGCACCGTGGATATTCATGATGAGTGTATGAAGTATTAATATATTGAATAAGTATGATTCATGTCCTGAATCAATAGTCATACGGCACAATATTATTTTTGTTGAAAAATTAAATTAATAAAACTTACTCTGTTCTCCATTCATTTCCTTCAATGGAGTCTCGCTGATGGCGTCTATGCTCAGGTGTGCAAGCTGCACGTGTTCCACGTGCGCGGTCGCCTGCGAGGTCGTTTCTCTCCGGTTTGCACTGGACATGGTCCGGCGCGAACTCTCAGCGGACAGTCTGGCAAAACTGCTTGTTTATTTCGATGCATTGCATGACACGCACAAAATCCCGTTTTGCGATACACGCGCCATACTACGCGGGATCACCATCCCGGATTTTGTACCGCATATGGCGTGTCTCGAATAAGCGGACCATATGTCCACACGCTGAATCGGCCCTATATGGGGCAGCCCGTGCCATGGTGCCCGAGCGTCCTGATAGCCCCCTGACAACGCCCTGATCCCCTGACTGCCCGCGTCCGGTTCACTGGCCAGACAATGCTCAGGCGGGTCCTGCGCGTTGGCGCAGCATGGTAAAAAACCCGACACAGGCTGCTGCAAAGCCAGCGGCAGCACCCACGCCGAGGGCCCAGCGCGGGCCGAACGTATCAGCCACCCAACCTACGATCGGCGCACCGACGGGGGTACCGCCCAGGGCGACACCCACCCGCAGCGCCAGCACGCGCCCACGCATTTCGGGCGTGGTGGAAAGCTGCATGAGACTGCTGGAGGTGTTGGTAACAGTCAGCATGGCTACGCCGGTCATGGCCAGGGCAGCAGCAAAATACCAGTAGCCCGGCGCAAAAGCGGCCAGAACACAGCCAAGCCCGAAAATACCCGAACCTGTCACCAGCAGATCGAAACGCGGCTTCTCCCGCCCTGCCCCCAGAATGGCACCGGCAATCGTACCCACCGCCATGATAGCCGAAAGCACACCATAGCCCCATGCATCCGTATGAAAGACGCTGACCGCCATGGTGGAGATGAAAATAGGAAAGTTCATGCCGAATGTCCCGATCAGGAACAGCATGATCAGGATCGCACGGAGGTCAGGTCGCACCCAGGCGTAACGTAAACCGGCGGTAAAGCTGCCCTTTGTTCTGCGCGCCCGGGCATGCTGGCGCAGGGTGCTGGTGCGCAGCGCCAGCAGGGAGAACAGCACCCCGATAAACGATGCCCCATTGATCAGAAACGCCCAGCCGGTGCCGATCCAGGCAATAACCATGCCCGAGACGGCAGGCCCGATCATGCGCGCGGCGTTGAATGAGGTGGAATTGAGCGCCACGGCATTATGCAGGTCTTCGTCCCCCACCAGCGCGGCCACAAACACCTGACGCACCGGCGCGTCGAACGCGGCCGCGCTGCCGAACAGGAAAGCGAAGACATAGACATGCCACAACCGCACCGCCCCGGTCAGTGTCAGCAGGCCAAGTGCCAGAGCCAGAACACCCATGGCCGCCTGGGTCAGCACAAGCAGGCGACGCTGGTTGAAATGATCGGCGGCAAAGCCTGTCCAGGGCAGCAGCAGCATCTGCGGTCCGAACTGCAACGCCATGACCACCCCCATGGCCGAAGCGTCATGATGGGTCAACTGGGTCAGGACCAGCCAGTCCTGCGCCGTGCGCTGCACCCATGTCCCGATATTCGAGACAAAGGCCCCCCCGGCCCAGACACGGTAATTGGCGTTCCGCAGCGAGCGGAAAACAGCGTTGGGGGAATACGTCACGGCTGGCGCATCACCTGAGCACCGTAAAAAGCGGCCGAAATGCGGTCATGCATAAGCGGGACAGAAAACGCGCCCAGCCCGGCTGCCGCGCCCTCGCTCATATCCGTCAGCATAAAACCGCCATCCTGCCAGAGCAGCCCACAAGCAACGCTCAGGTTACGCCCCTCCAATAGGACGTTGACAGTGGCAGCCGACAGCCCCCGCCGCGACGGGCTTGCAAACAGTGCCTGGAACGCGCGCCCCATCATGCCGCTGCCCCCGTGGAGCACCGCATGAGCCACAAAAAAGCCGCACCACACCAGGACAAAGGACAAAGCCACACCAGTGTCAGTTCCCCCGCCCAGGCAGCAGGGCAATCACCTCCGCACTCGACCCCACCTCACCCAGTCGGGGAAAAACCGTGTGTATGCTGTAGTCGTGCCCCTGCGCTCTGGTATCGGTCATGGCGTCAGCCGCAAGGGTCACGTTGAACCCTGCCTCATAGGCCTGCCGCGCGGTAGCCTCCACCCCGATCGAGGTTGCCACACCTACCAGCACCACCTGGGTCACGCCTCGTGCTTTCAGCCTCGTCTCCAGATCGGTGTTGGCAAAAGCACCCCATGTACGCTTGGTGACGATCATATCGCCGGGCTGCGGGTCGAGTTCGGGTAGGAAATCCGTAAAATCAGGCGGGATGGTACCGCTGGAAGCGGGTGGCGTTTCCGTCCGCCCCGGAGCCCTGCCGGCAACATTGACCAGCACCACAGGCAGCCCACGCGCCCTGAAAGCACCAGTCAGTTCGCATGTCCGGGCGAGAACCTGCGCGATGGGATGAAGAAAAGCCGCACCGGCAAGACCTTTTTGCAGGTCAATGACGACAAGAGCCGTGTCGGGATCGATAATGGACAGCGCCATGGGAACTCCTTGGGCAAAAGGGGCCCGCAAGGCCGACCCCGGTCACGATCAGTCTTCCACGATCCGGCGCAGCAGCCCGACAGCCGTGTTGAGCAGCGCCTGCTCCGCCGGTGAAAAACGGGACTGGACAGTACGGGCCAGCCAGTCCTGCCTGGCTGCACGCCCCTGAGCGACCTGCTGGCGGCACGATGCGGTAAGAGACAGTAAGGTCTGCCTTTTATCTGCGGGATCGGGTTCAGCCTGGACCAGACCTGACTGTATCAACGCGGCAATAACGGGAGCCATGGACTGGGGCCGCATACCGGCCCCACGCGCCAGGCTGGATGTTGTCGCGGGGCCTTCCGCCTCAAGTTGCAGCAACACCGAAACCTGGGACGGTGTCAGATCACCCACATGGGCCTGCTCGCGCAGGCGGCGCTTGAGCTTGCCCAGCAGGGCACGGAGATCCTGCGCGAGGCGTGACGCATCGGGCGAGGGCTGAGTGTCTGGTTGTGCAGTCATGATACATGATCCAACCATAAATACAGTCTACCTGTAAAGATAAACTGTTTAGTCTAGCTGTGCTTATGGCAGTACGGATGCACGCGCTCCGGGCTGGCAGTCGCAACCTCTCGCCCTTGGTCGTGCAGCGGAACACCCGGCTTGCGGACCACGCAGTCCATCGTGGAAAGCTTTGTGGAAACCCCTTGGAAACTCTCTTGGAAACCGTGCCGGGGGGTTGACCTGCGCTGCGGATCGTTGAATGAAAACGAAAGCAGCACCTGCTCTGCCCGCAGGCTGGCAGGACGGACGGAACGCGCCGGAAAAGCCGTGCCCGACCGGGCTTGGTGCATGCAGCAAGGGGGAGTGAACAATGCAGGCAAACCAGACAGTCACGCCTGCCGCGCCCCCGCCCCGGGTAGAGGCATGCGCGCAGACCGGACACCCTCCTGGCAGTGGCGAGGCGCTGCAACTTGCGGGCCACCTGACGGAGGCTGAGCAGGCCTACCGCCGGGTTCTGGCCCAAAACCCCGATGACGCCCGGACCCTGAGCAATTACGGCGGCCTGCTATGTGCGGTCGGGCATTTTCCGCAGGCGCGGGAAACGCTGGTCCGTGCCCTGACCCTTGCCCCCGACATGGCGGATGCATGGTCCAATATGGGCAATGTCCTGTTCCGGCTCCAGCAGTATGACGACGCAATTGCCGCCTACCGGGAATGCCTGACCCGCCACCCCACCAATGCGCTGGCGCTGAGCAACCTGGGCGTGGTGCTGGACCAGCGCGGACAGCACGCCCTGGCGCAGAAATTCCACACCGCCGCCGTGCAGCTCACCCCCCATAATGCACAGACCCGCACCAACTATGCGCTGTCCCTGCTGGCGCAGGGAGATTACCTGCGGGGTTTTGACGAATACGAGTGGCGGTGGAACACGCTGGCCACCCGCTATAACGGGCTGAACGCGCCGCTATGGAATGGCGAACCCTTTGCCGGGCGCACCCTGCTGATCCATACCGAGGGCGGGTTTGGCGACATGATCCAGTTCGCCCGTTTTATTCCCCTGGCCGCCCAGCGGGGCGGGCGTACCATCACACGCGTCAGGCCCCAGTTGCTCAGCCTGCTGGAACAGTCGTTCCCGGATCAGACCTTTGTCACCGAGGATGACCCGGTTCCAGCACATGACCTGCAATGTTCCGTGCTCAGCCTGCCACGCGCCCTGAAAACGACGCTGGCCACAATCCCCTACCCGCAGGGTTTTCTGCGCGCGGACCCGCACAAGGCGGCGTTCTGGGCTGGCAGGCTGGCGCAGGACGCGGCAGACTGTTCCCTGCCCCCGGGCATTTCTCCCCTGCGTATCGGGCTGGTCTGGGCCGGTGCGCCCCACCCCGAGGTCCGGGTTGCCGAACTGGCCGACCGCCAGCGTTCGACCGATCTTGCAACCTTTGCCCCCCTGGCCGGGGCGGCCCCTACGGCCCTGTTCTACAGCCTGCAACTGGGTGAAAGAGCAGAGCAGGCCCACACACCGCCACCCGGCATGCGCCTGTTCGACCACACGGCCCTGCTGCGTGACTTCAGCGATACGGCGGCCCTGATCAGCCAGCTTGACCTCGTGATCGCGGTGGATACCTCCACCGCCCATGTGGCCGCCGGGCTGGGAAAACCGACCTGGATGCTGTCGCGCCTGGATCAGTGCTGGCGCTGGCTTTCGGGGCGGGTCGATTCCCCCTGGTATGACAGCCTGCGGATCTACCAGCAGGTGAAGCCGGTCGACTGGTCGGCCCCTATGGAGCGGATCTGCGCGGATCTGCGTCTTTTCACCCCGGCCCGCGCGCAGGCGGGGCAGGACGTGAGCGCATGAGCACCGACCGCGACGACTACGAACTGGACATGCAGATCGGCCACCTGCTGCGCCGGGCCTACCAGCGCCATACGGCCATTTTCCAGAAAGGCATTGCCGACGACCGGCTGACATCCGTGCAGTTCGCAACCATGGTCACAATCCGGCAGTTCGGCACCGCCCCGCTGGTCCAGATCAGCCATGCCACCGCAATCGACCATGCCACATTGCGCGATATCGTCGCCCGGCTGAAGGAGCGCGGTCTGCTGTGCGTGGTGCAGGACAAGGCGGACCGCCGTCAGCGCCTGGTGTCCCTTTCCCCCGAGGGTGAAAAACTGCTCCAGGACACCATACCGGCTGCCCGTGCGGTGACCGAGCTGACACTTGCCCCGCTGGATGCCTGTGAACGGATCGCCGCATTGCAGGTCCTGAAAAAACTCGCCCCCGAGGATATCTGAGCCGGATTTTCGGCCATTTCTCATGGCGCCCACACGGTCGCCTCCCTGTTTCCACACGAAAAGCGGGGATAGGGCCGGGTCTTTCGGGCTGAGCCATGACGGTCGCGTGGTTCCTGTATTGGCCGGTCCGGGTGGTGTCGGCCTTGCCCATGCCGCCGGGGCAGGGCGGCATGGGCTGATGTACGCAAGGCAGGTGCCGGTATACCCCGCTACGCAAGCCCCGCCGTGCCGCATATGATCCGGCCCGGCAGAAGGGGTGCACGATGGCTGAACAGAACGCGCAGAGCAACCGCTCCGAACTTAAACTTTCGCCCGAGCGCACGCTCAGTGCCGCGCAGGATGCACTTGTGCGCCAGATTACGGCTTTCTGCGAACATCATGGCCGCGACAGCCAGGCTGTCTTCGTTCTGCATGGAGAGGCCGGAACCGGGAAAAGCCTTGTTCTGAACAAGGCCTTCACTGCAATCCAGCAGGCGGCGCGCGTGGGCGATCCAGCCAGTCCGCTGGCGGGCACGCGCAATGTATTTCTGGTCAACCATCCGGAAATGATAAAACTTTACCGCAATATTTCCGAAAAATCAGACGTTCTGCGCAAGAAGGACTACGAGCGCCCGACCACATTCATCAACCACATGGACAAGACCGGCCAGCGGGCCGATATCGTCTTTGTGGACGAAGCCCATCTGCTGCTCAGCCGCGCCGACCGTTACAACCGCTTCACGCAGGACAACCAGTTGCGTGAAATTATCCGGCTCAGCCATGTCGTGGTGCTGGTTTTCGATCCCGGGCAGGTTCTGAAGTTCAAAAGCTACTGGAATGACAGTCAGCTTGCGCAAATACTCGGCCCTGTCCCGCACGAGGTCCATACCCTGAAGGAACAGTTCAGGGTCCGGGCCGAACCCGACATGCTGGCCTGGATTACGGCGTTCCGCCACAGAACGCTGCGACCGCTCCCCGCGAAACAGGATTTCGACTTCCGTATTTATGACGATGCCGCCGTCATGTATCGCGACATTCAGGACCGCAACGCACGGTACGGACTGTCACGCATGCTGGCTACATACGATTACCCCTACACGCTGAACGGGCAGGACCATTTCATACACGAAGGCGCGTTCAGGCTGCGCTGGGACCGTGCGCGGCCCGAACAGCGCCTGCCATGGGCCGAACGGCCCGATACGATTGACGAGGTGGGGTCGGTCTATACCGTGCAGGGCTTCGACCTGAATTATGTGGGGCTTATTCTGGGCCCGTCGGTCATGTATGACCCGCATACGGCGCGTATCGTCATTGACCCTGCCAGGTATGAGGACAGCGCCGCCTTTGCGGGGCGCGGCCACCTGCACGACCCCGACGCCATCAAGGAACAGATCATGCTGAACGCCGTTAACGTTCTGATGACGCGTGGCACAAGGGGGTTATATGTCTATGCCAGCAATCCGGCCCTGCGGCATGCGCTCGCGGCCCTGCGCCGGGACTGATACCCGGCACCGACAGGGTGCGGGGGCACCGGGGGCGGCTTGTGTCCTGTCGCAAATCCGTGGTTTTTTTCATTGCTGGCGAATAGGCCAATAACCGATTTTGTGTTATAATCCATCACGTTTCCCAGAATCCGATGAGGCCTTGCGTGCCTATTCCCGACATATCGCCCGCTCCACGCAAGCGCGGCCGCCCTGCACGGGGCACACCGCCAAGCCGGGACGTTGTCCTGGGTGCCGCCCTTGCGCATTTTTCCCTGACCGGTTTCGACGGCACGGGCCTGCGCGACATTGCGGCCACCGCCGGGGTGGACGCAGCCCTGATTTCGCACACATTCGGCTCGAAGCTCGATTTATGGAAAGCCGTGGTCGATGAAATCGCCAACCGGCTGGCGGAGGCGCAAAAAGACATCATCCGCCTGCACGACGCCAGTGCGCCCACGGAACAGCGCGTGCGTGAAGGCCTGTCCTGTTTTATCGCCACCAACTGCAAGATACCGGAACTGGCGAAATTCCTGTCCGATGAAATGAGCCAGCCCGGCGCCCGGCAGGATTATGTCATGCTGCGGATCTGGCAGCCTTATCAGGCCGCCATGCTGCCCCTGCTCCACGATGCAAAAGCCGACGGGCTGCTGGGCGAGGGTTCGCCCGAACTCACGCTGCGCATGCTCATGGGGGCCATCATGCTGCCGCTGATGATGATCCGGCGCAGCGGGGACCTGCCTCTGGGCGAAATGTCCCGCCTGAAGGACCGGCTGGTCAAGACCGTGCTGCCCATGTTCCTGGAAGCCACCTGACGGAAAACCCCTGCAGCCACCACCCGGCAAGATGGCGGCCCGGGACCGGTGCGGGTATGTTCAGGTACCGGGGTTGTTGATCTGGTGCACCCATAGCGGCAGGTTGTAATAGTTCGTCACCCGCGTGATCATGCCATCGCGAATATCGAAAAACGCACCCACAGGCAGCGCGTATTTCTGGCCCGTGGCGGGGGGCAGGCCCTGCTCGGTCTTGAGATATTCGCCATGCACCACGAACTCCACCGCCGCGCGCGTGCCGTCGGGCGTGGTCATGACAACCCGGTCGGCCGAACGTTCGCGGTAGAATCCTTCCATCCGTTTGAGAAAGGCCGCGAATTTATCGCGCCCTGTCTCCTGCCCGCCCTGGTTGATGTCATGCACGACATCCTCGCTCAGCAGGGCGAGAATGGCGGCGCTGTCCTCGCGGTTGAAGGCATCGTAATAGGCTTCGATCAGGGCGTGTGTCTGCTCGGCGGACATGTCTTGTTTCCTGTTCAGGCGGAAAAGGGCTGTACGGGGGCCGGCGGAACCGTCTTGGGCCAGTCGCGGCAGTTCCGCACCGCACCGTTCTCGCGCACTTCGTCCAGGGTTGCGGGGTCCAGCGTCGCGAACACCCAGCCCCCCTGGTCCAGCGTGCCTTCGGCCATGATCCCGTCAGCGGGAAAACCCCGGTCAACCGGGCCATACACGCCCGCGCAGCCGTGGTTTTCATCCAGCGTGGCAAGCCAGGGTGCCAGCCCCACAGTGGGGGAGACCGCGACAAAGCACTGGTTTTCCAGCGCCCGGGCCTGGGCCGAAATACGCACGCGGTTGAAGCCGTGCATGGAATCGGTGCAGGTCGGCACCAGGATCAGCCACGCCCCGGCTTCGATCTGGGCGCGGGCCAGCATGGGGAATTCGGAATCGTAGCAGACCGAAGTGCCGATTTTGCCCCAGGGTGTTTCAAACACCCCCGGCAGGTCACCCGCGCGCACACCCCAGGATTCGTTTTCAAACCGGGTCATGACATGCTTGTCCTGAAAGGCGACCTGTCCGTCCGGCGCGATCAGGGGTGCGCGGTTGCGTACAAAACCCACTTCCGGCCGGGGCAGCGTGCCGGGCATGAGCCATACCTTATGGCGGCGCGCGGTCTCGCGCATGATGGCCAGAATGGCGTCGCTCTGCTGGCATACGGCTTCCAGTTCAGCGGACGGGTCGGGCCGGTCGGTCAGGGCGCCGGCCACTTCCATGCAGGAATATTCCGGCATGAGCAGCAGATCCGCCCCGGCTGCCCCTTCGGCCACCAGCGTGTCCAGATGGTGTGCGTAATCGTCGATGGTGCGGTTGCGGGCGACTTCCCAGGCCAGCACGCCCAGACGCAGGGGCTTGTTCATAGGGCTTTCTCCTGTTGCAAAAGCTCGGCCGGAACCGGCCTGCCGCGCAGTGGTTTTATGAAAAAATCAAGCAGGTGCGATGTTTCGGCGGCCTGCTCCGGTTCTTTCCAGTCCAGCGTGCAGGTCACGCCCGGCAGGGGCTGGAACCCCCGTTTTGCCCAGAAGGCATGCAGGCTTGTCGCCCCTTCTGGTTTGGCCGGGTGGTCCGCCGGGCGGCGCACGGCGCAGAATGTTGCGAAATCGGCCGTGCTGGTGGCCAAAGCGTGGCGTTCGCGCTCCTCGAAAAAGCGCACGCCCAGACCATGCCCCCGGTAGGACGACAGCAGGACGGATTCACCAAAATAGAAGAACGACTCCGCCGACAGGCCGCGCTGTTCGAACGGGGCGCGGATGGCGTCCATTTCGTCGCGCATGGGCAGGCAGGTGGACGCGCCGACAATGCGCGCCCCGTCGCGCGCGACAATGACGGCGGCTCCCGTACTGCGCACATACAGGCCCAGATAGGTCTGCTCGTACGCCTCGTCACCGTCGTACAGGTATGGCCATTCGCGGAAAACCGTAATCCGCAACCGCGCAAGGTCAGGCAGGATGGGCACGATATCCGTGCCGGTCAGTGTTTCGATCGTGATGCTCATGTCTTCAACCCGAATTCCCTGGTGCCACGTTACCCGCCCTGCAGGACCGCTTTCAATGTCGCGCCCAGCAGGGAGGGGTCGGGGGCGATATGCACCCCGGCACCGCGCAGCGCCTCGATCTTGGCGGCGGCCGTGTCATCCCCGCCGGAGACGACCGCGCCCGCATGGCCCATGCGCCGCCCCGGCGGTGCGCTAAGCCCCGCCACCAGCCCCACGACGGGCTTGGTCGTACGGCTGTCGCGCAGGAAGCGGGCTGCCTCGCATTCCGACTGACCGCCGATTTCCCCGATCATGATAATGGAGTCGGTCTGCGGGTCGGCCAGGAACATCTCCAGCACATCAATGAAATCCAGCCCCTTGATGGGGTCCCCGCCTATGCCGACACTGGTGCTCTGGCCCAGCCCCAGGGCCGATGTCTGGGCCACGGCCTCGTACGTCAGGGTGCCCGAGCGCGAGACAATGCCCACCCGCCCCGGCCTGTGAATGGGGGCTGGCATGATGCCGATCTTGCATTGCCCGGGCGTGATGACCCCCGGACAGTTCGGCCCCACCAGCCGGCTGGACGACCGGTCCAGCGCCTTGCGCACACGCAGCATGTCCAGCACGGGAATGCCCTCTGTAATGCACACGATCAGCGGCACCTCCGCCCCGATCGCCTCCAGTATGGCATCGGCCGCGCCCACGGGGGGCACGTAGATCACGCTCGCCGTCGCGCCCGTGGCGGCCACGGCCTGGGCCATGGTGTCGAACACCGGCAGGTCCAGATGCGTGCTGCCACCCTTGCCCGGGGTTACGCCGCCTACCATGCGTGTGCCGCAGGCAATGGCCTGCTGGGCATGGAAGGTACCCTGCGCACCGGTAAAGCCCTGTGTCAGCACGCGTGTTTCATGGTTGACCAGAATAGCCATCAGACTGTCCTCCGTGCGCGGACGGCGGCCACGATCTTGCTGGCCGCGTCTCCCAGGTCCTGCGCGACCGTTACCGGCAGGCCGGATGCCTGCAGCAGGGCCTGTCCTTCCTCCACATTGGTACCTGCAAGCCGCACCACCAGCGGCACGCCCAGCCCCACATCGCCACAGGCGGCAATTACGGCCTGGGCGATCAGGTCGCAGCGCATGATGCCGCCGAAAATATTGACCAGAACGCCTTCCACCTGCGGGTCCGCCAGCAGAATGCGAAAAGCCGCCGTCACGCGCTCCCGCGTGGCGCCCCCGCCAACATCGAGAAAATTGGCCGGGGCCTCGCCACGGGCATGGATGATGTCCATGGTGGCCATGGCAAGCCCGGCCCCGTTGACCATGCAGCCGATCGAACCTTCCAGCCCGACATAGGACAGGCCGAAGCGCGAGGCTTCGACCTCACGCGGGTCTTCCTCGTTTTCGTCGCGCAGTTCCTCGATATCCGAGTGGCGGAACAAAGCGTTGTCGTCAAAGCCCATTTTCGCGTCCAGGGCCAGAAGTTCGCCCCCCTCGGTCACCACCAGCGGGTTGATCTCGATCAGGGCCGCGTCAAGCTGGACAAATGCCTTGCAGGCGGCACGCACAAGGGCTGCAAAGGACTGGATCAGCCGCCCCGACAGGCCCAGGCCCACGGCCAGATTGCGGGCCTGGTAGTCCATGAACCCAAGCCCGGCATCGATACTGACACGCAGGATACGCTCGGGCGTTCTGGCCGCCACATCCTCGATATCCATACCGCCATCGGGGGAGGCGACAATGACCAGGCTACGGCTTTCCCGGTCGATCAGCAGCGACAGATAAAGCTCGCGCGCGATGGCGCAGCCCGCCTCCACATAAAGCCTGCGCACCAGACGCCCGGCAGGGCCGGTCTGGCGGGTGACAAGAACGCGGTCGATCATCTCGCAGGCGACACGTTCCGCTTCGGCCGCGCTGCGCACGATCCGCACGCCGCCACTGGCCGGTTCACCCACAAACTGGCCCGCACCACGCCCGCCGGCATGGATCTGGGCCTTGAGAACGAACACATCGCCCGGCAGGGATTTTGCAATTTCCTTTGCCTCGACTGGCGAATGGGCGACATGGCCCTGTGGCACCGGCACCCCGAACGATTTCAGGATCGCCTTTGCCTGGTACTCGTGAATGTTCATGCTATCCTGTCAGCTTCGGAATAAGACTATCGGACCACGCGGAAAATCGGCATGATGAGGGACACACAACGCCTGCATACAGCGTGTGACACCCCTCCCCAGGACGCGACCCGGCATAGCCACGACCGGCACCAATTTAATCACCAATCGGTGATTATATGAGAGCACAAGCGCCGTCAATCGACCCGATGGCGCGCAATCATGACAGGGCGGTATCAGCCGTCGGGCGGCGCGGCGACTCCCTGCACACCAAGCTGGCGCCCCCCATGCGTCGACGGATGGCGCGAAGCCTGCTGTCCGGCAGTGCTGGCCGCGCCTTGACGCCCCCGGCCAGCACTGCCGGTCTGCTCTGTCGGGTCTACGCGGACCGATCTGCCGCCGCACCACGGGTGCCTCCGGACCGGATTTGGCGAAGGCGGATAGCAGGGAGCAAGTCCGGCTTGCTCCCTGCCGTGTGCGCACTGCAATCGGCCTCAAGGTCCTGTCAAAAATCCGGTCAGGCCGGTACGAGAACCGGATCGGCGGGCTGTTGCAGGACGGGTGGGGCATGCCAGCGACCCTGTTCGACAGTGCTGATTTCCCGGTCGATCTCGCCCACGACCTGGCGGGCGAACGGACCGAGATGCAGATACAACGCACTGGTCATGACCACATAAGGCAGGGCTTTGGGGTTATGCAGGGCGCAGTCCAGCATCATGCGCCAGAATGACCCGGCCGTTCCCGGACCCGCGCGGTGAATGCGCAAAAGAAGCCGGAAGAAACTGCGCAGATCGCCCTTTATCATCTTGTGGCCCCGCTCGCGCCTGAGCATCCGGCCCAGCCGGCGCACACGGTCGAAATAGGCGGATGGATGATAGATTTCCTCCAGCACCGTGCGGTAGTCGTTCAAAACATCCTGACGCGGTCGTTTTGTTTCGAAATTCAGCCCCGCGGTGCACTGGTCCCCCGATTGCGTCTGCTCACTGCCCGAGAACAGCCGCCCTTCGGCCAGCAGGCGGCGCGTGAGCTGCGTCGTGGGCAGGGCATAAAGCAGGCCGACCATGCAGACGGGAATGGCCGTGTCCTCAATGCATTCGATCATGCCTTGGGCAACACTGCCTTTTTCACTATCGAACCCGACAATGAAACCCGCATTCACGAATATCCCGGCCCTGTATATTGTCTCGATACTCTGTTGCAGGCTGCGGCGCGTGTTCTGCTTTTTCTGCGTCATGACCAGGGTATCCGTATCGGGGCTTTCTATCCCGATGAACACCGCGAAAAAATTGGTCTCGGACAGGCCACGCAGCAGGTCCGCGTCATCGGCAAGGTTGATCGAAGCCTCGGTCGAAAATTCGAACGGAAATTTCTTTCTGTTCTGCCATTTTTTCAGCTCCGGCAGAAATTTCTTGAGCGCCTTTTTATTCCCGATCAGATTGTCATCGACAAAATCGACATGCCCGCGATACCCAAGGGCGTACAGGGCGTCGAGTTCCGCCAGAACCTGTTCATTGGTCTTGGTGCGTGGCACCCGGCCGTACAGTTCGATAATATCGCAGAACTCGCAACTGAACGGGCACCCGCGCGAAAACTGCACACCAACATGCAGGTACTGGTCAAGCTTGAGAAGATCGAAGCGTGGCAAGGGGCTTTTTGTAACGTCTGTCTTGCCCATCGGGGCTTCGAACACGCCTGTCGCGGCCCCGCTGCGCCAGGCCGCAACAAAGTCCGCCATGATTTCCTCGGCTTCTCCCAGAACCTGAAAATGCGCGGCACTGTAGAGAGCGGGGCTGGATGTCACATCGGGGCCGCCAACCACCACCGGCTTGCCCAGGGTGCGGCACATCTCAATCAGGTGCAGGGCGTCGTTTCTCTGGGGCAGCATGCCGCCGGTCATGACCAGATCGGCCCAGGCCAGATCGTCGTCGCTCAACACCTCGGTGTTGCGGTTGACCAGCCTGATCTCCCAGTGTGCGGGCAGCAGGGCGGCAACGGTAATCAGGCCCAGCGGGGCTGCCGGATAACGCGCCCCGGACAGGTCACAGGTCTCCTTATAGTTCCAGAACGAACTGGCATTGAAGAGCGGGAAGATCATCAGGACCCGGCAGGTGTCGGGTCTGGCGACAGGGCCCGTCAATTGCGCATATGGCCATGGTCAAGAAGCCCTCCCCCCATGGTCATGGGGCTCATGCGGACGAACTGACCCACCCTTGGTGAAACGGTAACTATTCCGGCGAACGATCATCGTATGGATCTTCCATCTGGGTGAAGAGATGTTTCTACCCCGTCTCTTTGCCAATAGCGAACGGAAGAGCGCGCAGAATAAAACGTTGGGCAATTTTTACCTGTGCGCCGGATAGCTACGCGAACGCGACATATCGCCCTGGCGGGCTGTTTTTTCCCCGCATCCATGCAGCCAGAGCCATCCGGGCGCGCTAGAGTGCCCCCAGTTTGATCTGGAGCAGCCTGATGACACAGAATTCTGGCGCGCGGCCCATGGACCCCAGCGGGTTTGTCCGGGTGCGTGGCGCGCGTGAGCATAACCTGCGCGACGTGAATGTGGATGTCCCGCGTGACACCATGGTGGTGTTTACCGGGGTTTCGGGTTCGGGCAAGTCTTCTCTGGCGTTCGGCACCCTGTATGCCGAGGCTCAGCGCCGTTACCTGGAATCCGTCTCCCCCTATGCGCGGCGGCTGTTCCAGCAGATGCCCGTACCCGATGTCGATACGGTGGATGGACTGCCCCCCGCCATTGCCCTGCAACAGCAGCGCGGGGGCAGTTCAAGCCGGTCCTCTGTCGGCAGTATCACCACCCTGTCGAACCTGCTGCGCATGCTGTATTCACGCGCGGGCACCTATCCGCCCGGTCTCGACCGGCTGGAGGCCGAAGCGTTTTCGGCCAACACCCCCATGGGGGCCTGCCCGCGCTGCCACGGGCTGGGCCGCGTGCATGACGTGACAGAGGCAACACTGGTGCCCGACCCGGCCCTGTCCATCCGCGAACGGGCGGTGGCGGCCTGGCCTACCGCGTGGCAGGGCCAGAACCTGCGCGATATCCTGATTACCATGGGAATCGACGTGGACTGCCCCTGGCGCGACCTGCCCGCCAAAACGCGGGAGTGGATTCTGTTCACCGACGAAACGCCCAGCGTGCCGGTTTATCCCGGTTTTACACACGCGCAGGTACAGCGCGCCATTGCGCAGGGGCTGGAGCCCGCCTACCAGGGCACGTTCTCGGGCGCGCGGCGCTACGTGACGCAAACTTTCGCCAATTCGCAAAGTGCGTCCATGCGCAAGCGGGCGGAATCGTTCATGATCTCGGCCGACTGCCCGCTTTGCCACGGCCAGCGGCTGAACCCCGACGCCCTGCGCGTGACGTTTTCGGGCATGAACATTGCAACGCTGGGGGCACTGCCGCTTGAACGCATTGCCGCGGCCCTTGCCCCCGTGGCCAACACGCCCGACAGCCCGGATGATGACGCAACGGCCATTGCCGCACGCCGCATTGCCGTGGACATGATTGCCCGGATCGATGTGCTGGCCCAGCTCGGGCTCGGCTACCTGCAGATGGACCGGGGGGCCCAGACGCTCTCGCCGGGGGAATACCAGCGCCTGCGGCTGGGCACGCAGATCCATTCCAGCCTGTTCGGCGTGGTCTATGTGCTCGATGAACCGTCGTCTGGCCTGCACCCGGCCGACACGCAGGCCCTGCTGGCCGCGTTTGCACAGTTGCGCGCGGCGGGTAATTCGCTGTTTCTGGTCGAGCACAACCTGGATGTGATCCGCCAGGCGGAATGGATTGTCGATGTCGGGCCGCAGGCGGGCGAACGGGGCGGGCAGGTGCTGTATTCCGGCCCGCCCGAAGGCCTGCGGGACGTGGCGGAGTCCCGCACGCGGGAATATGTCTTTGCCCCGCCCGCACCGGTGGCCAGCACGCCGCGCACGCCCAAAGGCTGGCTGCGGCTGGCGGATATCGAATGGAACAACCTGCACCGGCTGGAGGCGGCCTTTCCGCTGGGAACGTTTACATCCGTCACCGGTATTTCGGGCTCGGGCAAGTCCTCGCTGGTCAGCCACGCGCTGACCACCATTGTCGCGCGCGCTGGGGCAGGCCCTGCCCACGGCGGAGCCGGAGGACGACGCCCCCCACGCCCCACGCGCTGCCGAAACCAGCCCCGAAGGCCGCGTGGTTTCGGGGCTGGAGGGCATAAGCCGGCTTGTGGTGATCGACCAGAAACCCATCGGCCGCACGCCGCGCTCCAACCTGGCCACGTATACCGGCCTGTTCGACATGGTGCGCAAGCTCTACGCCCGCACCGATCTGGCCCGCACGCGCGGATACGACGCGGGATGGTTTTCCTTCAACCTGGCCAAGGGCCGCTGCCCGCGCTGCGAAGGGGCCGGTTCGGTCATGGTCGAACTGCTGTTCCTGCCCAGCGTCTATGCGCCCTGCCCGGTCTGCCACGGCAGCCGCTACCGGCCGGAGGTGCTGGATGTGCGTTACCGCGACCATTCCATAGCCGATATTCTGGGCATGACCGTGGATCAGGCCTGCACCTTCCTGGAGGACCAGCCGGGGCCGTTCGCCTGCCTGTCCACCCTGCGCAAGGGCGGGCTGGGCTACCTGCGGCTGGGCCAGCCCGCAACCGAACTGTCGGGGGGAGAGGCCCAGCGCATCAAGCTGGCGACCGAACTGCAAAAGCAGCGGCGCGGCCACGTGCTGTATGTGCTGGACGAACCCACGACAGGGCTGCATCCCTCGGACGTGGACCGGTTGCTGACCCACCTGCAGGATCTGGTCGAGAGCGGGAACACGGTCATTGTCGCCGAACACGACATGCGGCTGGTGGCCCGTGGCGACTGGGTGATCGATATCGGCCCGGGGGCTGGTGACAAAGGGGGCATGATCGTAGCCGCAGGACCGCCAGAAACGGTCGCACGGGACGCCGCAAGCCGGACCGCGCCCTTTCTGGCCCGCGCCCTGCATCCACAGGAGCAGCCGGGGTAGAAGGCCCGACCATATTCCCCGCCCCACAAGACCGAACGAGCGGCCCGCGCACCGGAAACGGCCCGTTCGGCACTACGCCTGTGGCAACGTTCAAAACCATACCTTACGCGCCACATATATGGGCCCGCCCGAACGCTCAGGGCTGCCCCGGATGTTCCAGAACACGACGGGTCAGCTCGATGGACGGTACGGTCTCGGGCATGAGAATGGGAGGTTTGTTCCTGACCAGTTTCCAGCCGATCACCATCAGCACCGCCAGAATGGGGCTTAACGCCACGGTCAATGTACCGTCAGGATAGTCAAGCGCCATCAGCACCAGAACGCTGGCCAGAAAACCCAGCGTCAGCCATGACGTAACCGGCGCGCCGGGCATGCGGAACGGGCTGGGGGGAGCCTTTCCACGCGCTACCGCGCGACGGTAGGCGATCTGGCTGGCAAGGATGAACCCCCAGGTGCTGACAATGCCCAGCGCTGAAATGTTCAGCACGATCTCGAACACCTGCGCGGGCACGATATAATTGAGCACCACCCCCACAAGGTAGATCGAAACCGTCAGGAAAATACCCGCGGATGGCACGGACTGACGGTTCATGTAAGCCAGAAAGCGTGGCGCGGACCCGCCAAGGGCCAGAGCGCGCAGGACGCGGGCGGTGGAATACAGACCCGAATTCAGGCTGGACAGGGCGGCTGTCAGCACCACGAGGTTCATGGCCGTATCCACCCCCGGCACGCCCAGCGCCTGAAAAAACGTAACAAATGGCGACACACCGGCCCTGTAGGCGGTCCAGGGCAGCAGGCAGACCAGCAGCACCACAGAACCCACATAAAACAGCGCGATACGCCAGATCACGCTGTTGATGGCGCCGGGCAGGATCTCACGCGCGTTCTCGCACTCCCCCGCCGCCGTTCCCAGCATTTCTATACCCGAATAGGCGAAGACCACTCCCTGGATCAGCACAAGGGCCGGCAGTACGCCGTGGGGGAAAATACCGCCATTGTCGGTAATCAGGTGCAGGCCCGTGGCATGGCCCGCGACCGGCACGCGCAACCCCAGAAGAACCGCCCCCACAACCAGGAACAGCGCAAGAGCCGCCACCTTTATGAGAGAGAACCAGAACTCCATCTCGCCAAAATATTTGACGCCGACCATGTTCATGCCGGTCACGACACACAGCGCGCCAAGGGCGAAAACCCATTGCGGTACCGCCGCGAACGGCGCCCAGAACTGCATGTACAACGCCACCGCCGTAATATCGACAATGCCGGTCATGGCCCAGCTGAGAAAAGACATCCAGCCCGCGACATAGGACGCCCGATCCCCCAGGAATTCCTGCGCGTAGGAGACAAAACTGCCACAGGTGGGGCGGTACATGGCCAGTTCACCCAGGGCACGCAGGATCAGGAAGCAGAAAACGCCGCAGACCAGATAGACAATGGCAAGGGCCGGGCCCGTCGCCTGCAGCCGCGACCCCGCGCCCAGAAAAAGCCCGGTGCCGATCGCGCCGCTGATCGCAATCATCTGGACCTGACGCCTGCCCAGCCCCTTGTGGTAGCCTTCCTCCGTCACGCTGCTGGCCAGAGGCCGGGCGGGAGCGTCTGTATGAGCGGGTGTGGCCATGCAAGAGCTCCTGCCTGAAATATCCTGCGCCAACCCGACGCATGGGGGCAGGCCGACCAGAACATCCGACCGGGGTGGCACCACCGGGCAGGCCTCGTCAGTTCCCGGCGTACCTGCCTTCCCCCATGAATACCAGCCTGCGCAAGTCGTTGCGTACCAGGAACAGTGTGTCAGACAAAAACCCGCCGGGCAAGCACCATGCGCGCCGTGAAGGCCGCCCCTGTCAGGTGGCCCTTGCCATCCCCAGCAAGAAGCCGCACAGACGCCTAAAGCGCCTGGAACATGACGAACGCATCCACAAAACCCGCATTGGGGTGTTCGAACGCATGGGGCAGGCGCCCCACGATCTCGAATCCCAGGCTCGACCAGAGACCGACCGCCCGCACATTGGTGGCGACAACAAAATTGAACTGCATGGCCCTGAACCCCCACAGTCGCGCCATGGCAATGGAATGGGCGCACATGGTCCTGGCAATGCCGCGTCCGGTATGCTGCGCACTGGTCATATAGCCGCAGTTGCAGACATGCCGCCCGCCACCGCGCTGGTTGGGCCGCAGGTAGTAAGACCCCAGAACCTGCCCGTCTTCCACCGCGACAAAGGTCTCCTTGTCAGGGCCCATCCAGTAAGCCAGGGCGTCACCCTCGGTCATGTCCCGGTCGAGGGCATAGGTTTCCCCCGCGCGGATCACGGGTTCCAGAATAGCCCATATGGCAGAACGATCGTCTGTGCTGACGGGGCGAACGATCATACGGGACACCTTGCAATCTGCCGGACAGGCAAGTGAGGATACAAAGCCCCACAGAAGCCGAAAACCAGGTCGAATATGGACTGGATACCCGGCACGGAGAAGCACACAGACGGGAATTCCAACCTGCTCACAGAATATTGCTCCCGATAAAAAGTAATACAAGAATCGTTACGACGTCAATTGGACAGAACATCTATGAGCAAAATGGTTTCAGAAAGGTTATTCCTGCCCCCGGATAATTCTTCATAACCGGCGGATTACGGACACTTGACTGATATTATTTTATTACAATAAATTAACTTGCGTGTACTTTTCCACCCGGATAAATCATACCGCGATTAGTGCAATTTTTTAATTTCCCCCTGTTTTACCGCTGATTTTACCTACCCGACGCGTTTCCGCCCAGAGCGGGAATCGCCGCGCCCAACCCTGCTGCCCTGCCATACCGCCTGACCGGCATCTCCTTTATTCGGGGGTGTTGTGTACCGCATTTGAGAGAAAGAAGCTGTCGTGTTCAAAGCCGGTTCCCGCCTGATCTGGTCTGTCAGCGCACTGAGCGTTGCAGGCTGGATGGCCTTGACAAATAGCCCTGCCGCATGGAGCGCTGGCTCCCAGGATTCCGCCCCGTACGAAGTACCGGAACATCCCAGCGCGCCACTCTCCCCCTCGGATGTCTCGCTCAACGCACCTGCGGGTCACGCGCCGACCGGCGCCGCAGCCATTCCCGGACCCAGCGTGCCCGCCACCGGCAGGCCCGCCACCGCCACGCCGTATGGCAACGCGCCCCTGCCCCCAAGCGGTATCCCGCAGCCATCCGACCTGCCGCCTCCGGCCATTCCCGCATCCGACACGATGCAGGCGCCGCCAGCCCCGGCCCCGGCCCCCAGCGCGCCGGTCATGCAGCCGCCCGCTGGCTATGCCCCTGGCTACCCCGCCACATCCTACCCGAATGCAGGCCAGGCACCCCAGGCTCCTGCCATGGCGGATACCGGCCTGGCGCAACCCGAAATCACACGCACCCTGACCCTGCGCGACCTGGGCGTACCCGGCCCCATGACGCTGCGCGGGTTTTCACCATTGCAGGGGCTGGATATTCCCATCCCCGCTGATGAAGTGGTCACCCGTGCGCAGATCGTGCTGGATGGCGCGCTGTCCCCGTCCCTGCTGCCCGAGGCCAGCAGCCTGACTGTCACCCTGAACGAACAGTATGTCGGGACAGTTCAGGTCGATCCCAAGAATTCGCGGTTCGGTCCTCTTGTTTTCGATATCGATCCCATCTTTTTTTCCCGCCTCAACCACCTGAACTTCCAGTTCGCGGGGGAATACCGGCGCGACTGTAACGATCTGCACAACGGTGTGCTCTGGGCACGGGTTTCCGATCTTTCCAAAATTATCGTCACCACGGTCAAGCTGCCGCCCGTGCGCAGGCTGGCCCACCTGCCTGCCCCATTCTTTGACAAGAACATGCACGATGTGCTGCGGGTGCCGTTTGTCTTCCCGCACGCCAACGGCCAGAGCGACCTGAAGGCCGCGGGTATTGTGGCGTCGTGGTTCGGCAAGCTGGCCGATTTCCGCGGCACGTCCTTTCCCGCATCCAGCGCCTTTCCCGCCACCGGCAATGCCGTGGAGATCGGCGAGAACCTGCCTGTGGACAGCAATGGCACCCTGCCATCCGGCCCCACCGTGTTCGAAGCGGCCAACCCCAATGACCGCTGGGGCACCATTCTTGTCGTGACCGGGCGCAACCAGCAGGATGTTGAAATTGCCGCGCGCGTTCTGGCGTTTTCATCCGACACGCTGGGCGATGTCCCTTACCGCGTAGTAAGCGACGTCACACTGGCGCCGCGCAAGCCCTACGACGCACCAGCCTTCGTGCCGACCGACCGTGTCGTACGCTTCGGGGACCTGATCGCCGAACCCGACCTGCAACGCCAGGGTGGCGCACCGCTGGGTATTTACGTACCGTTCCGCCTGCCGCCCGACCTGTTCCGGTGGAAACAGCACAGCTACCCGGTCAAGCTGAATGTCCGTACCCCCGCCGCCGCCGCGTTCGAACGCGAAGGGGCGCGGTTCGACGTCCTGGTGAACAATGCCTATGTGCAAAGCTTCCCGCTGTTTTCCGACGCGGTCTGGAAAAAGGTCGAAAACCATATGCCCGGTCTGCAGACCGGAGCGCTGACTTTCAATTCCGCCCTGCCCCCATGGCTGCTGTTCGGTGGCCGCAACCAGCTTGACCTGAGCTTTAACGTGCTGCCCATCGACCGTGGCGCCTGCCGCCGCGTGAACGATGACTTCATTGCCGAAGTCGATTCCAGCTCGACCTTCGATTTCCGCAACAGCTACCATTACACCACCCTGCCCGACCTGTCGTATTTTGCCGGTGCCGCCTTTCCGTTTTCCAGAATGGCCGACTATTCCCAGACCGCCGTCGTGCTCCCACCGCAGCCCGACATGGGTGTAACCTCGGCTTTTCTTGAACTCATGGGCTTTCTGGGATCCTCGACCCAGTATCCGGTCACGGGGATCGATCTGGCTTCCAGCGCCGATCTGAGCGGCCTTGCCCAGAGCAAAGACATCATCGTGCTGTCGACCATCGACCAGTTGGGGACCGCAAACTCCCTGCTGTCCCGCTCGGCCTATGAAATCAGCGGCCAGTCCATCAGGCTGGGCCAGAAAACCCTGCTCGACGGGTTGTGGTATCTGTTCCAGGACAAGGACGACGCAGGCCAGAACAACAATGCAAAACCAGCCCTGAACACGCCGATCGTCAATGCGTCCCTGCTGGTGGGCGGGCAGTCGCCCTACACAAACCACCGCTCTGTCGTGGCCATCCTGGGCGACCGCCCGGCCCAGCTCCAGCAGATGATTGCCAGCCTGCGCGACCGCCAGTTCCTGCCGGCTGTGCAGGGTGACCTGGTGATCAAGAACGGCACCGTGCTGACGAATTATCGTAACGCCAACCGCTATACCGTGGGTTCCCTGCCGCTGTGGATCCGCATCGAGATGGCTCTCGAACACCACCTGCTGTTTCTGGCATTTGCCGGACTGCTTGGAACGGGTGTGCTCGCCTATGGCACGGCCAGGTGGCTGAGAGCGCATGCCCGCCACAGATTGCAGCGCCGCCTTCCCGGAGAAGACGAGCCCATCGATTCGTGAACGCTGGCCACGGCCCCGCTACGTCACCATACTCCCCCGCAGGTGCGACCCCTGCGGGGGTCTTTGTCGATTTCAGCCATTTCGACAGACATAAAATACAGGAAACAGGATCATGAGCGCCCTTCTAGCCGGACTGACATTGCTGATCATCGGAGACAGCCACGTTACGTTCAAGGATTCCCTGCTTTCGATCCTGCCTGAAGCCTATACCGAAGCCGGGGCCAAGGTTGTGACATACGGCGTCTGTTCCTCCACCGCCGCAGATTGGGTAGTGCCCAACCCCAATAATGGCTGTGGTGCGTCGCAGCGCATTGGCGCAGCCCCTCTGACCGCGCCGAACATGACCCCGGCCGCCCCCCCGCCGATCACATCGCTGATCGCGCAGTGGCACCCCGATGTGGTCATGGTTGTGCTGGGTGACACCATGGCAGCTTACGGGCAGAACGAAATTTCCAAAAACTGGGCGGATGAACAGGTCAAGACCCTGACCATGACGCTGGGCAAGACCGCATGCATCTGGATTGGCCCGACCTGGGGCGAATACAGCCCGCGTTATGGCAAGACCGACAAACGCGCCCAGGAAATGGCCGATTTCCTGAAAGAGGAAGTCGCGCCCTGCACATATATTGACGGCACAAAACTGATGCAGCCCGGCAGCCCCAGGACAATCGACGGGGTGCACCTGACACCGGCCAGCTACAAGGTCTGGGGCAATGGCATTCTGCAGCAGACCATGCCAGTGCTGGAAAAGCTGCGCAAAGGATAACGCCCCCGCGTGCCGCCGGCGCGTCGGGACCCTGTATCGTCTTATACGGTCCTTTGTGCCGTAAACCCGTGGTGAACCAAGGTCATGTTACTTTCGCTGGCGCCCGAAACATGGAAAAGCAGGCTGAAGGCTGAATTTTTTCCGCTCAACCGGCGTCGCGATATCGATGGCCTGCGCGGACTGGCCATACTTCTGGTCATGTTTTTTCATGCAGGCTGGCTGAAGGGCGGTTTTATCGGGGTCGATATTTTTATCGTCATCTCCGGTTACTTCATGGGCCGTTCGGCCTTCATGCAGCATCCTTTCCGGGCTGAACGCTTTGTATGGCGTCGCCTGTACAGGCTGGTACCAGCCCTGCTGGTGATGATTATCGTGGTCTGCGCCAGCATGCTGTGGTGGGTTCTGCAGAGCGACCGGGCGGATATCGCACAGAACGGTGCCTATGCGCTGGTATACCTGTCCAATATCTGGGCCAGCCACCATGTCGGGTATTTCGAGGGGCAGGCAATTGCCTATCCGTTCCTGCACACATGGTCGCTGTCGCTGGAAATGCAGTTCTACCTTGTCATTTTTCTGGTGGCCCTGCTGCTGCCCCGCCTGAAAAGCCGGCGCGGCCTTCTATATGCCCTGCTGGCGGCGTCGTTCCTGTACAGCATCGTCGCCAGCTACCGGGGTGAGCATGCCGCCTATTACAGTATCCTGTCACGCCTGTGGGAGTTCTCGCTGGGGACGCTGATCTGGGTCTTGCCCGCGCTGCCGCAATCCCTGCTGCTGTCCGGCCTGTGCTATGGCGTGGCGGTTGCGGTTCTGGTCCTGTGCGCGGTGTTCTATGACCTGACCTTTGCCTGCCCGTCGCTCATGGCCCTTCTGCCCTGCGTGGCAACCATGCTCATCATCATGCAACCCCACGCACTCACGCGCCGGATGCTGGAACCCCTGTCCCCCGTCGGGGTCATTTCCTATTCGCTGTATCTGTGGCACTGGCCTGCCATTGTTCTGGCGGCGTACCTGCTGTCTTTCCAGGTGCAGGGCCTGACGATGGCGCTTGTTCTGGTCGGGGCCGTTCTGGCGGGAACACTGAGCTACCTCTGGGTTGAACGCCCCCTGCTCGATTACGAAAACCGTGCCATGCCTGCCGCCGCACGCAGAGGGGCTGGCATCCTGGTCGGGTTGTGCGGTGCTACGGCACTCGTCCTGGCCTGGCTTTCCTTTCTGTCACGCGTGCATTGACAAGCAATGGTAAAGACCATGTCCAACGCCCATAACATTCGCACACCCGACCCACATGCTCCCAGAACCGTAAGGCTGGCTGTCGTATCCCGTCGGGAACGCAAACGCTATGTGCTGCTGGGCACGCTGGGTGCTGTGTGGAGTGCGACACTCTCCTCCGGGTTCGGGCAGGCGCTCAACGGCGGCGCCAACCCCGCGCCCCCCTCAGCCCCACTGTCCGTTTTCGCCAATAGTGGCCCTGTCGCCCCCGCCCAGTCGCAGCAGAGCGCCAGCGTCGAAAATGCCATGTTCTACCGCATGATTTCAGAAGCGGAATACTGGCTTTCGCAGCATCAGTTCGACCGCGCGCAGGATTCGGTCCAGCGTGCTCTGGACATGGCACCCCACAACGCCCAGGCCCTGCTGCTGCTGGGCACGGTGCAGAAGGGCCTGGGCAATGTGACGGCCGCTGAAAAAACACTGGCGCTGATGCAGGACACCGGCGCACCGGCGGATCTGCGCTCCGCCCTGCGTGACATTATAGACGCAAAACCCGTCGACAAGGACAAGCTGGCCCAGGCCCGCGCACTGGCGGCGTCAGGCAAAATGCTTCAGGCATCGCTGACCTACAAGGCGCTGTTCGACAATGGACCACCCCCGCCCGATCTGGCTCTGGAATATTATGGCGTGCTGGGCTCCACCATTCTGGGGTACCAGGAGGCAGTGACCCGGCTGCAGCAATGGCTGCAACGCAACCCCGCCGATCTGGACGCGCAGTTACTGTATTACCGTATTCTCACATACCGCGAGACGTCGCGCGCCATGGGGCTGGAAGGGCTGAAAAAACTGGCCTCGGCCGACATATCGCCCCGTATCCGCCGCCAGGCTTATGCCGCATGGCGGCAGACATTGCTGTGGGAACCTATTCGCGGGTCATCCATCCCGCTTTTTTACGAGTGGCTGGCCCAGCATCCGACCGATGCGGAAATTGCCGACAGGCTGGAAAAATCCCGCGCAGAACAGGGCCGGATTGATGCCGATACCGCACGCGTGGAGGGTTTCAGCCATCTGAATGCCGGCCGGATCGATGAAGCGGGCAAGGACTTCAGGCAGGCTCTGACCTACAACGCCCACGACGCCGCGGCCCTTGGTGGCATGGGGCTTGTGGCCGAACGCCAGCATGACTGGCACCACGCGGAAGAAAACTTCCGGCTGGCCATGGCGGCGGACCCGGCAACAGCCAGCCAGTGGCGTTCCGCCCTGACAGGGGTGAGGCAGAGCATGGCCGGGAACAACCCGCTGGCGGCACAGATTGCCCGCGCCCTCGCCGCCGATCGCACCGACGACGCCCGGCGCGACATAGCTGAACTGGCCCGGCAGCCGGGGCAACAGGTCAACGCCCTGCTGTTCCGTGCTCAGCTTGAACTGCGCGAAGACCACCGCCCCGAAGCCGAAGAAGCCTATCGCAGCGCCCTGATGCGCGCACCCGGCAACAAGGGCGCACGCACGGCCCTGGTCACACTCCTGCTCCAGGACGGAAAACTGGATGAAGCCGAGGACGTGATCCGTCGCGACGGCACTGTGCAGCCCGAACTGGCCGCCCAGGTCCAGAGCGCGCGATTTGTCCTGCAGGCAGACACGACGACGGACCCCGCCGAACGGATATCCCTGCTGCGTGACGCTGTAAGCACCACGCCCGCAGACCCCTGGGTACGCCTGAAGCTGGCCCAGGCCCTTGCGGCAACACACCATGCGGATGAGGGGCAGGCTGTCATGAACAGCATGCTCGATCAGCCCCACCCCCCCGCGTGAGGCGCTGGCCGCCGCCATTATCTACGCCGACGGGCAGAACGATTTTGCCACGTCCAATGCCCTGCTCAGGCGGGTGCCGCCAGCTGGCCTGTCACCCGACATGCGCCAGATCATGGCCCGCACACAGGCCGGGCTGGATGTCAGCACCGCGGAACGCAACAGTACCACGGCCGTGGCGGAGCTTAGAGCCCTTGCCAGCAGGCCTGACCCGTCAGGCCAGAGAACCCTGCTGGTCGCAGATGCCCTGCTCCGACACGATGACGTGCAGGCAGCGTATGAGGTGCTCAAACAGGGGCAGGCCCAGGCCACGAACCTGACGCCATCACAGCGGTTGAGCTATGCCGGTCTTTACCTGCGTATACTGGCCACGCGCGGCAGCGCACGCTTCCACCGGCGGATACGCCAGGATGTCCTGGCATGCCTGAACGCGTTCGACGCCCAGACCCGCGACAAGGAACCGACCGAGCGCGAAGCCGAAGCCCGCACCCGAATCGAGGACGGGTTCATGGCAATCCGGGCCGACGATCTGGTGCGCCGGGGCTGGCCGGACGATGCGCGCAACCTGCTCGCGCCCTATATCGCCACCCACCCCGACGCGATTGAATCCCGCCTGGCCATGGCCCGTGCGCTGGGTGCGCAGGACCGGCCCGAACGCGCGCTGGCCGAGGACATGCGGGTTCTTGAACACGCGCCAAATAACACCCGCGTTCTGGCCGCCGCCGTGCATGACGCCACCATGGCAGGTGATACCCGCACAGCAGACACACTGTCACGACGCCTGCAAAGCCTGGCCCCTGACACGCGTGAAACCTGGAGCGCACTGGCAGAAAGCGCGCAGTCGCGTGACAACATGCACCGCCAGCTTGGCGCCATGGAGCATGTGCGCGCAGTCGACTGCGAAGACAGTGACAGCGAAACCTGCGACCGCGAGGACCTGCGCGAGCCCGATTACCGCTGGCCCCTGATCGCAGCCGGGTATGTGAACCAGCAGGGCGTCATGCTACCCGATTCCTACCATTACCTGCGCGACGATACGACAACCGCGGCCAACAACCGTTCCATCGTCTACCTGACCGATTCCGTTTCCCCGCAGATGGATGGCAATATCTTCATTCGCAACCGCACAGGTGACGCGGGACTGGGACAACTGACCGAACTGGCCGTACCCATTACCGGCAGCATTCCGTTTGATTCGTGGAATCACCGTATCTCGTTCTCGATTTCGCCCACCTTCCTGTTCACCGGTAACCCGCTGGGGAATGACGGCTCCAACCACCAGTTCGGGCAATGCGCCACCCAAGGTAGCGCCGGGCTGTGTGCGGGACCCGGCCACCATTATTACGTTCAGGGCGTGGGGCTGAACGTCAACTACGTCAACCGCTGGTTCAGCGCGGATGTGGGCTCGACCCCGCTGGGCTTTCCTGTCGCCAATGTGCTGGGCGGGGTTGAGTTCGCCCCGCATCTGGCGCGCGACCTTGTGCTGCGCATTGCCGGCGGCCGCCGCATGGTCACCAACAGCGAACTGTCCTACGCGGGCATGAAAGACCCGGTATCGGGCCGGACATGGGGCGGTGTCACGCGCGACTTCGGGCATGGCATGCTTGAATGGGGGCATCCGGGCTGGAACCTTTACGCAGGCGGCGGCTTTGCTTACCTGGACGGCACGCATGTCGCCTCCAATACGGAATTCGACGTACAGGCCGGCGGCAACGCCACGATCTGGCAGTCGCACGAACGTCAGGCGATCCGCACCGGGCTTGATTTCACCTATTACGACTACCAGCACAACCGCTATCTCTTTACCTGGGGACAGGGCGGTTACTTCTCGCCCCAGGGCTATTACGCCATCATGGTGCCGCTGGAATGGACTGGCCATCAGGATGAGTGGACCTGGCTGCTGCGCGGCGAAGGCGGTTTCCAGCATTACCATAGTAACGCTGCAGGATATTTCCCGCTTGGCGGACTGCAGGCGGTTACAGGCACCGCATCCAGTACAGGCGCGCAGTCAGCCAGCGGTGTTGCGGGCAATGTGCAGGGCCGGGTTATCTACCAGGTCACACCCAGCCTGCGCGTAGGGGCCCAGGCAAGCTACAGCAGGGCCGGAAACTGGTCGGAAATTGCCGCCATCCTCATGGCACACTACACGTTTGATACTTTCTAGTTTTAATGCTTTCCGCAATGTTGCGTATCGGATAGCCATAAAAAGCCCCAGGCCGACAGAAGGAAACACATGAAACAGACCCTGCGCGTTATGTGCTCGCTCTGCTGCCTGGGGGGGATTGGACCCGCGGTGACAGGCGGTTTGGCCATGGCGGCTACATGCACGCAGGCTCCCCCTCCCGGCCCCATGGACGACACACATCTGGGTTACAGGGTCAACGATCTCTGGCAGTCCTGCGGTACTGTGTGGCGGGCAGTTTCCGTGCATGCCGGTGCCGCCGTATGGCAGGCCATGCCACCCGCACGGCAATCCGCACAGGGGCCCGCAGACGCATTCGGCCAGCATATCCTGTTCGCTGGAGGAAGCGTGCGCATGGTCTCGGGCTACACCGGCCCGGCCCTGGACGTGACGCTGACGACGCAAGGCCAGCCCAGCGCCCAAACCCTGAACATTACCGCCGCCGGGCAACTGGACACCACCCCCCTGCGTCAGCGCGACCCCGGAACCTATGCGCTGGTGACGCGGGTATATGACCAGTCGGGCCATGGTAATCACCTGCTGGCAACGCCTGACAGGGTTGTCGTGCATATTGGCGAAGTCCGGGTGGGCGACACGGAAGCCCTGTCCTGGGGCGAGGCCAACGGAGCGGGCGGATTTGTGCTGCCCCCGACACTGAGCGTGGATGCCAGGAGCTTTGTCTTCGGCACAACAGGGGCATATGCCTCGTCCAATTCGGGCTACGCCGCCTACCCGGTACCCCTTCTGCTGGGGCAGGGCGGCGCGGGCCACGAAGCCAAGGTTTATTTCGGCGGTTATGAACTGGACGGGTTTGTCCATGTCGCGGATTCAGGCAATCCTGACCAGCGGCTGGATCTGGTCGTCACCAATTCTCCGGCGTCATTTTCGCTCTGGGCGCATGACGGCACCTACCAGGTCACCTCGGGCAACGCCGTGGCCATGGGCCATAGCCGGATTACTCCCACAACGCTCACAGGCGGGTATATCGGTTTCAATGCCGATGGCGGCCCCTGGTTCAGCCAGGGTCGCAATACCGGAATATGGACAGGGTTTGTTCTGGCAGACCATGTCAGCGACCCCGAAGCAGTCATGCGCTTCCGTGCCGCTGCGGCTGCACAGGGCCATTACGCCCCGCAGATCCGCACTGCTCTTGTCGCCATTGGTGACAGCCGCACGGAAGGCTACCTTGTAGCAGACGGGCAGAACTGGCCCCGGCTTGCGCAGGCCTACGGCCAGTACCAGAGCTACAACCTTGCGGTTTCTGGCGCGACCACCCGCCATATGCTGGGCATGCTGCCTGCCGCCGCCCATATCGCGCACAACGCAGGCCCGCATGTGGCAGTGGTGTTCGGGGGCTTCAACGACCATCTGAGCCAGAACAACATCAACTACGACGAAACCCTGGCCAACCTGCACCGCCTGATACACACCCTTCAGGACCTGAAATACAGGGTCATCCTGATCGCAGAAGCCCCGACCGACCCGACGCTGCGCGGCAAGGTACTGGCCGCCCTGGCTACAGGAACGCTGCACCCCGACGCCGTGGTGGACCCGTTCGCCGCAGGGATGCCCCTGTCCAATCTGGCAAACAGCCTGTACTGGAACAGTGACGTCACACACCCAAGCTTGGCAGGCCAGGCAGAACTGGCCAGGCTGCTATGGCCGGCAATAAGCGCGGCATTCGCCGCAGGTGAGAACCCGACCATGCCACAGGATGTGCATCACCCGCAGGCGAGTTCCCCGCCATGACGCATCGGTGTCATTTCATGCTTTTCCCGCTCCTTCCCCGCAAGGACGACCCAGACATATCAGGTAGCCACGCCCTATGAGACCCACCACCCAACGATCCGCCAACGCTCTACCTTATGCTTTTATGATTATCGGAACGGTGCTCGTACTCGTGGCTAGCCAGGCTGTCATTACCCCCATAGCCCAGATCTATCTCAGCATTGCCGTACTGCTCTGTGCGATCGCGCTGCGCAACAGGCCTGGCCACATGGCCGGGCTCCTGATGATCGGCCTGTCCACGTTCGTATCCCTGCGCTATATTTTCTGGCGCCTGACCAATACACTCGCATTCGAGAACTGGTTGCAGACTACCCTGACCCTGATGCTGCTTTTTGCGGAACTCTATTCCTGGATCATCCTGTTCCTGGGATACATGCAACTGGCCTGGCCGCTGAACCGCAAGGAATTTCCCCTTCCTCCGGACGACAGCCTGTGGCCCAGCGTCGATGTCTTCATCCCCACCTATAACGAAGACCTTTCTGTGGTCAGGAACACCGTTCTGGCAGCTATGGCCATGGACTGGCCCGCCAGCAAGCTGCATGTCCATGTGCTCGATGACGGTCGACGCCCGGAATTCCAGGCTTTCGCGCGGGATGTAGGGGTCAGCTACATTACCCGGCCCAACAACGCCCATGCCAAGGCAGGTAACCTCAACCACGCCCTGACACGGACTAACGCCGAACTGGTCGCGGTGTTCGACTGCGACCACGTACCTGTCAAAAGCTTTCTGACACGTACCATCGGATGGATGGTCCAGAACCCCCGCATATCACTGGTGCAGACACCGCAGCACTTCTATTCGCTCGATCCGTTCCAGCGCAATCTGGACACGTACGGCCGTATCCCGCCCGAAAGCAACCTGTTCTACGGCCTTGTCCAGCCCGGCAACGATTTCTGGAACGCGACCCTTTTCTGCGGATCCTGTGCGGTCCTGCGCCGGTCCGCTCTGGACAGTATCAACGGCTTTGCGGTGGAAACCGTAACGGAAGACGCCCATACCTCACTGAAAATGCAACGCAAGGGGTGGGAATCCGCTTACCTGCGCGAAACCCTGGCGGGCGGGCTTGCGACCGAAAGCCTGGCGCTGCATGTGGGCCAGCGCATACGCTGGGCGCGCGGCATGGTTCAGATTTTCCGGATCGACAACCCGCTGCTGGGGCGCGGGCTCAGCCTCGGCCAACGCCTGTGCTATCTTTCGGCCATGCTGCACTTCTTCTTTCCCATACCGCGGCTTATTTTTCTTATCTCCCCGCTGGCGTTCCTATTCCTTGGGCAGAACGTCATTTTCGCAACCCCGGTCGCGGTCATGACCTATGCAATCCCGCATCTGGTGCAGTCGCTCATGACCCAGTCGCGCATGCAGGGGCGCTGGCGGTATTCAATCTGGAATTACGTTTACGAAACCTCGATCGCGATCTTCCTGGCCCCCGTCGTACTGATAGCGTTTTTTGCACCCTCTCGCGGTACCTTCAACGTGACCGCGAAAGGTGGTTTGATTTCACAGAACTATCTCGATACGCGCATGGTGCGACCCAATGTCATCATGTGTTTCGTGCTGATTCTGGCGGCCTTCGTGGGTGTGGGCGGCATGATCATCCACCACGCGAATGCAGCACTTTTCCAGACCTATGGCATGAATCTCATGTGGGTTTCAGCCAACCTGCTGATCGTGCTTGCCGCCATTACCGTAGGGTATGAACGCAAGCAGATACGCCGTGCGCCGCGTATTCCCGCCCAGCTTGCTGTCACTGTGCTCGCACCCGGACAGCCGCAGCGCTACGAAGCCCGGACACTGGATCTTTCCAAGGGTGGGCTATCGTTGCAAATGCTCCAACCACTTCCTCCGGGGCTGGAAACGGTGAATGTGGAATACGTCAACAACGCTGACAAGATCACAGCAAATGTGCCCGCCCACATCATCAACCAGCAGGATAATATTGTCAGACTGGAGTGGAGAAGCCGCAATATCCGCGACGAAACCGACATTGTCGAAATGATTTTCGGCCGCAGCGATGCGTGGTCCCACTGGAGCGACTATTCCAACGACAAACCCCTGCACAGCCTGAACCTGCTGGCACGTGGCATTGTCAACTTCATGTTTGTCGTAGTCCTGCGCCGGCGGCCTTTGCAGTAAACCACAACACGCCGCCACAAAAATTCAGGTCCGGGCAAAGGCCACCACAGGCAAGCCCGGCACCGAACAAAGGCACGAACCTGCATCCGCACGACATGCTACACGGCTTTTTCTTTCCTGCGCCCTAACCTGTCACGTCCTCAGCCGCCACGCGCGCGAGCAGGCTCAGGGCGGCGGAATAATAATCGTGGCTGTCACGCACGGATGGCAGCACATCCAGCAAAGATGATCCATCATAGGTCAGGCCCGTGCATAACGCCACGGCGCGAAAACCCGCAGGCCCGTCATAAGGTGCTCGCTGGTTGTTCGCCAGGTTGACCCAGGCAGGAATGTGGGCTGGCCCGAAACCGTTCCAGAAAGTGCTGTACACCTCTTCATCCCGCCCCTGAAGCACCTTGCCCCACCACATATGCAATGGCACGCGCACAGCATCGTAGGAAAAATAGGGTGCCCAACCTTTTGCGGGTGTCGGAGCCGCACCGTTTGCCCCCAGTTCCACCCAGTCGGAAGGCAGAAACCAGTCACCAAAACGGCACATATTCAGAATATTCAATCCGTTCTGAAGAATTTCCAACCAGACGGGATTGGCTGATGCCGCCTTTTGCAACGCGGGAACAATATAATAAGATGGGTTGATAACCGTCCTGTCGGAAAAAACAAAACCATTCTGGCCGGGCAGCAAGACGCGGCGCCCACCAACCGTACCCACCAGATCTTTCAGCACATTGTCATAAATCTCGCGCGCGGCCTGCAAAAACTGATGCTGCCCCCATGCTTCTGCGGCACGACACAACGCCAGGGCAATAAGCAGTTCACCGTCGGTCGCGGAAGACGGGTCGGGAACAGATGTAGCGGTGTCAGGCACGTATTTCCAGGCATGCAGCGCTGAATCCGGACGTTTCAGGGTGGTTTGCGTCCAGTCCCATATGCGCCTGAAAGACTGGAAGTCGTTGGCGTATACGGCAAACAGCATGCCGTAACCCTGTCCTTCGCTATGGGAGATATTGCCGTTACCGGTATCGACCACCCGCCCCTGCGGGCTGAGATATTGCTGCGCAAACAGAGCCCATTCGTCCTGCCGGGCGCTCCAGGCCGGTTGGGTGGCAAGGCCAGCCCCAAGTGTCGCACCTGCGGTCAAAAAAAGCCTCCTCCCCAGCATGAGGCACCTCCGTCATGATTGTGCCGCCTGGCGTCCTGCATGGCATAGCCATGCCTACGCACCCTGGCGTCGCCTCGGCAAAAACATGCAAGGCTGGGCACGTGGAAAAATCAGGCTAAAACCAGCCCGATATCAAAAGGCGTTTTCACGACTATACAGGACGATGGAAATACTTTTGAAAATTATTTTCAAGTCCAGCCCCAGGGACCAATGCGTGATATAATACAGGTCGCAATCCACACGCTTCTGCGCAGCCTCGCGCGAGGTGATTTCACCCCTGTATCCCCTGACCTGGGCAAGCCCCGTCATGCCCGGGCGCACGCGATGACGGGCGGAATAACAGTCGATCGCCTTTTCGTACAGTTCGTTGTCGACCCGCATGGCTGTTGCATGCGCACGCGGACCAACAACCGACATTTCCCCGCGCAGAACATTGAAAAATTGCGGTAGTTCATCAAGGCTGAAATTACGCAGGTACCGCCCGATACGCGTCACACGCGGATCGTTGCGAACGGTTCTGTCCGCTCCGGTCGGGTCACCTTTTTCGACATACATGGTGCGAAATTTCAGCACCTTGATAATCTTGTCGTTAAAACCGTACCTGTTCTGGACGAAAAAAACCGGCCCCCTACTGTCCACTTTTATCAGCAGCGCAATCAAAAGATACAACGGCGAGAAGGCTATGATAAAAATAAGCGACAGAATCTTGTCTTCCAGCCACTTGGCCCAGAACCAGCCCCCCGAAAGCGGCATCTTGCTGATCAGGATCAGACAGAGATCCAGCCCGTCGTCATGCAGGGCGCCACTGGAAAAACCAGGCGGAAAAATATCGGTGGCCAGATAGATATCCACCGGCAGCACAATAACCTTGCGCACGATATTGCGCAGTCTTTCTCGGCCCGCATCAAAAATGGCAATGACGATCATGTCAGGCAAGTCTTCGCGGCACAGGGCGATCATGTCATCGACCGAACCAAGGACCGGCGCACTATGCACGACCCCCTCATTTTCAAGACGCTCCCAGCGATCGTCGAAAATACCGACAACGTTATAGCGATCCGGTCTTTGCAGGAGCTTGTGAGCAATGACCTCCCCATCCGGGCCACCGCCGAGAACGAGCACCTTCCGTCTGGACAGATATTTAGCTCTAGGTGTCAATTTCACCAGAAGGCCCTCTCTATCGGATCGCTTTCAACAATCGGTCGCAATATAATCAATGATCCCGATACCGTTAAATAACCGTGCCACCAGACCACGGCGATATCAGTCCCCATATGGATATTCACCTCAGTCACGACGCAAGACATCCCTTAAAACTGCGCCAGCGAACCCGCAGGCGGAAACCGCATAGCGCTTGAGCAGCCGTCGGGGCTCCAGCGCGATACGCCATAGCCATTCCAGATTGAACCGTTGCACAAGCTTGGGGGGGGCCGGCAGGCTTCCAAAAGCCACCAGTAGGGCCTGGCCTATGCACAAGGCCCAGCAGGGGGGAAGACTGGCACGATACTGGTTCACGAAAATTTCGCTCCGCGGCGCACCGACGCCCATGAACAGCAAGCTTGTGTTGTGGGCCGCGATCTGCCGAGCCAGACTGTCCATATCAGCAGGGCGTTTGTCAAACCCCATTTCGGGCACCAGGCAGGCAAGCCGGTCAGCCAGACCGTGCTTGTCCGCCCAGTGCCGGGCGGCGGCCACGGTGGCGTCGCTATCGAGCACCATGAACAGCCGGTGCTGGCGCAGTCGGGCGGGTTGCGCCAGCAGGTCCGCCACAATCCCACGCCCGGTCACGCGCCCGCGTACTGGCAGGCCACGCCATTTCGCATAATAATATAGTGGAAAACCATCACAGGTCAGCACTGCCGCATTCTGGCAAGCCTGCAGCAGCGCGGGATTATGCCGCAACAGGCTGATGTGCTGGATATTGGGCGTAATGACCAACCCCACCCCCTGCTCTGGTGAACGCAGGGTGGATGCGACAAGAGTGGCGATATCCTCTTCCGACAACACTGAAAAATCCAGTCCGAACAGGGGATATCGGGCCAGCATGCGATCCTCAACGGGCATTGACATTTCTTACTCTCATTTGCGGCCTGTATGCCAGAAAACCGGAGCGGACCCAAAACCAACCCGTACCATACTCAGCGCCAGATAGACCTGCGCCCCGGCAACCCCATGACCGAAAGAGATATTTCCTTGAAACAAAGTCATCCGACAAGCAATTTTTTATTATATTGTTCCAGAAAACAGTCGGATTATTCAAAATTCCAAATCATTTTCATTAATGTGTCAGGCATTGTTTTTTGCTCGGACAAACCTTTTACCACGCTAACACATGGGACGCCGACCGATACGATGTGTGGAACATGTTTTGCAACAGAGGCTCTGCATGAAACATGTAACCGTGAAAAACCACTATGACGCAAATTGAAACCAACAACGCGCATTGTACAATATGACCCGGAACAGGTGACAGAATCCTGTACAACGCCAATGCCCCAACAGTACCAAGCACGGCGCCACAGACAATTTCGGCCTGTGTATGGGCGTGTAGCTGCAACCGCGTGTATCCGATCACTCCTGCCACGACAAGAGGCGGCAACAACGCCAGAAACCAGGATCGTCGACGCGAATGCAGGATAATGTTAAGAAGGCTGCCGTAAACGGCCGCACTGGCTGCGACGTGCCCGCTGACACTGAACGGTCGGCCGACAAAACCAAATACCTCGCCCCAGTACAGACCGAACAGCTTGGCAGCCACCAGGCAGGTCAGGATAGTCGCAATACCGACTGCCCATACAATCCCCCCCCGTCGCCACCCCATTGCGTAAAAGGTAACGCCAACAACCAGAAAGAGTGGCAGGATAACAGCCTCATCACCGAAATCAGTCATAAATTTCATGCGCGATTCCCGATGAAGACATGATGCACTGCCTTCAACCACCATATCTTAAAAAAAAACGATTATAACCGTAGCAGTCTCGCGCGACACCCGTTATTGCCCCTGCCTGCCGCAACGCCAATCGCGCACGAACAGGTTTTGCGAATACCAGAGTGCCTGCACAAGACATCGGTCAAAGCCTTTTGATTATGGTTTTTCTGTTTCAACACCTGATCTAGGCTTGAGTTCCTAGCCATAACCCCATAAAGCCCAATATTATAGCCAGTACCCGAATATCCGAAACCGAACATCTGGACCTCTGGCACAGCCATGATGCCAGCAGAAATAAATTCAGGAGCATAGCCGTTTTGCAACGTGTTTCGACGACTCTGTTCCGCACCACCTGCTGCCTGACCCTGCTGTTGCTGCTTCCCGCCTGCACAGGCAAATGGGTCGACCGCCGCAACACCAGACCAAACAATTTCGCTACCTGGGTAGACACGCCACGATCAGCCTACAAGATCGAGCCAGGGGACGATGTTTCTGTTGTCCTGCCCTTCAATGCTGAACTGAATTACGAGGCGCCCGTAGCCCCCGATGGTGGCCTGACCATACCGCTCGCAGGCACGATCAAGGCTGCGGGGCTGACGGTCATACAGGTCGCACAGAATGTTGACGGCGCACTGGCGGCCAACGGCATTACCGGGAACGCCCATGCGTCGGTCAGTATCCGCACCTTTGCCGGCCATCTGTATGTCAGCGGTCAGGTCAAAAAGCCCGGGCCCGTGCCGATCCAGAATGACATGGATGTGCTCCAGGCCATCAGCGCCGCCGGTGGTCTTATGGATACGGCACGCAGCAAGGAAATTGTGGTTATCCGCCGCAACCCCGACGGACGGCCGATGGTACGCACCGTCAATCTCGAAGCCCTGACCCGCCGGGCCGATCCGACACAGGAGGTCATGCTCCAACCGTTTGATACGATTTTCGTACCCCAGTCCTCCGTGGTCGAAGCCGATCAATGGATCGATCGCTACATTACGCGGATCGTACCATTCAACCAGAGCATCAACTACAATATCGGGCAGGGAGGGTTCTTCCGCTAACCATGGCGCTACAGCACAGCATTGCTCCCACGCCCGGAGACGAGGAAGAGGGGCAGGACGCATCCGCCCCCACTTTTTTTTCCGCCGCAAAGGTGCGGCCAAAAATCCTGTGCTGGCTTCTCGCCCTGCTACCCATGTTCGGCGAAACCTTTCATTACATGAGCGCGATCCGCCCGCTCTGGGTTTTGTCCAAGGCGTTTCCCATACTATCCCTGCCACTCGCGTTCCGGCTGATATCGTATACTCATTTTCCCATGACGCGGCAGGTTCTGCTCAGCTTTGCGTGGCTTGTACTCTCGCCCAGCATCGCGGCAATTTTCTATTTCCATGAAGGATTTTTCACCGGCGTTACGGCACAGGTCAAACTGTTGCCGATGCTCTATTTCTTCTCTTTCCTGGCGCTCCTGCTGCTATTGAAACCGAGCATGACTGAAATCCGGCGTGGTTTCGTCATTCTGGGAACAGTGACGGTCGCCGTCCTTATCGTGCTTTGGGCCATTATTCCGTCAAGCTGGTATACTGGCACATATGTCATCGGCAGCGCGCCGCTGTTCAGCGCCGACAATCGTGGCCATCGTATTCGCATGCAGATGTATTTTCCGATTATTCTGTTATTTTTTTGCTACCGACGTGGTTTTTTCGAAAAAAATCTTTCCTATCTGGCTGGCGCCGCAATCACCTTCGCCGTCACATTGCTGATCGTGCGAACCCGCGCCATGATTATTGGTACAACCGTTGTCGTGCTGCTCAACACCATTATGTGGTCCCGGCCCATGGTGCGACTGGGGCTGCTGCTCAGCGCGCCTTTCGCGTTCGTAGCCATGTTCTCGACCGGGTACCTCGCCACCACATTCAGTACGGCCCGCAATACCGGATTCGACGTACGTTATATTACTGCTGAAAAAGCCTCCGCTTTCCTGGGCGATTATCCCATACGCTGGATTTTCGGTGTCGGCACGCTCAGCCCTACCAGCAAGGACAGTCTGATCTCGTATTTCCACCATTTCTTTTTTCTGGCGGATATTACCTGGCTGGGCATCATATTCGAGTATGGCCTTATCGGTGCGATGATTTTCGTTTTATTCGAACTTCGCGGTATCCTGTTCTATGTTCGCCTGTGCAACCGGGTAGAAGATGATCTTCTGGGCGGGATGTTCGATTATCTCATTTATGTTCTGGTCATCTCGTTCTTTTATCCACCGACCCTAGCACCGGGCGAAACGGCAACCATCCTGGCTGTTTTCGCCTATGTCTGGCATGCGGGAGGCTTTGACACTCGGCCGGGCTTTGCCACACAGGAGAACCACGGACCGCTTGTCGGATCGTAAAAATAGAATTTTCGAAAGCGTGCCCTTCAAGACCAGCAGACTACATGGCTAAAGCCGTCTAAAAAATATCAGCCAGCAGAACATTTAATAAATATTCCAAGTATTTTGACCGAAATCTGCCGGAAAACTTTGGGGAAAGTTATTTTACTTTAAAATCATACTAATATTTGTTTATTATTATCAATATATTACTTCAAGCCAGCCTGGCTGGTTCGAAAATCCCGTTGTTATTTCTAAAATTCCCATAATATCAATAAATTACAATTCCTGCGCGGGCAAGAAAAGAGGGCTTTTAGAACTTTCCACCTCTTATTGAACAATGCTGTTTTTCTGCTCGCACATTGCCGTCAACCGGTCACAGATCGTTCTCACGCCTTTTGGCCCACAAATACTGCCCTGCTGAATTTTCGAAATATTAAGATACCCGTAAAGCTTGTTCTGTACATCCAAAATACGCGGCGGCTGCCGGGCGAATGGATCGCAGGCTGAATAAACACCATGCGCCTGTCGGTAAATATAGAAATGGCTGTAATCGGAATAGCTATTGCCCCACCCCAGTGGAGAGTACGCGTTCCACACCGAATCGGTGTCATACTGATCGCAGTTCAGACAGCCCAGATATTCACGGTACAGCGGCCCCGCGTAAATCATCAGTCGCGATTGAGTCAGCGTTTCCTGAGCCAAGGCTTGGCCACCGACCAGTTCCATACATGGCAGCGCCAAACATGACAGAACACAAAGCAGCCCTGCCCATGATCCGTTCATGACCGGCCCTTACCGGCCGAACAGTTTACGTACGCCTTTAAAGGCACGACGCACGACGGCGGAATACAGTTCGGCCACGCGCAACGCAAACGCCTTGTCGCGCTTGTAAGGCTGCAACGTAATAGGGAAATAGGGAGACAGTTTTTCCACCACCTGTTGTGGAGAAATATGCGTATTGCTCTGCACCACGGCAAACAACCCGTCACTTTCAAGCGCAAAATGACGTCTGGCGTCCCAGTCCTGCATCATATCGACATACCACACGCTTTCAGCCGCGTGCAGGGTCCGCTGCCCCGGACCAGGCCGGGCATGATAGCGCTCAAGCAGGCCCTCACGCTCGGCATTGAGCCAGTAAAGCGTGTATTCGGTCCAATCGAGAGTATAATGACTTAACAGCACGCGCCGCCAGTCTGTTTTATATTGCTCTTCCAGTCGGCGCTGAAGGTGCAGACACAGCGTACGGGACAGGATCGTGGGCGTCCACCACAGACCGTCGCGATCAAGATGCGGGTCCTGGTCAAGCAGTTTTGCCGAATCCCGCCAGAAACGACTTTCTGTCGTGCGGGGCAGATAATGCGTCAGAGCCTTGCCGTCAATCACCAGCGTATCGGCAGTAAATGGGTGCGTGGCAAAGCAGTCCGGGTCGAACACCAGAAAATATTCGGTATCAATCAGGGCTGGCGCATAGAGCTTGATAATCTGCTGGCGGTGCCACCCCCTGATCTGATGCCGCTGCGAAAATTCATTGAAAATCGCCAGATGTTCTGATTCGTCAACAATTTCGAGAGGAAAATCGGACCATGCCTTTGCATAGCCTTTTACCGCTTCAATCTCGTCGTGCGGCACAACCAGAACAAAGCGTGCAAATGTATCGGGCGTGGTAAAATGCCGCAGGGATGAAAACAGGATATCGCACCGGCCAATATTATCGGCGTAATGTCGGCCTCGTGTCTTAAGCGGCAGAATCGCGCTGATCTTGGTCATGAGCATCTCGCCCCTGGCAGGTAATTACAGAAAACGATAGATAACGGCGGGAATATAGCTTTTGCGGTGCGTCAGCACGACACCGACGATCCAGCCACCGGCTTCCTGAACCTGCGCTTTCAGGCCCAGGACGACCGGTTTGCGGGTTTTTTCGGCACGGACAGCAAGGATCGTCGCATCCGCCAGTCGCGCGTTTTCGACACCGACAAAAGACCCGCTGACAGGGGGCGCATGGATCAGCACGTAATCATGCCGCTGGCGCGCCCCATCAAGCAGGCTGGCCACCTGCTGATGAGCAAAATGGATGCTGCCATCCCGCGAGCGGGCTACCACAATGTCGTGCCCGGCCACGGGCTGGAAATTGAACGTCTCCAGGGTGTGGGCGTCTATGGGTGTTGCATCGGGGGTTCCGGTCTCGCCATCGCCTACAGGCCAGGCAAGTTCACCCTGCATATCGGGTTCGCCATACAGCGCGGTCGTGGCGGAAGACGCCAGATCGATAATCAGAATCGAACGTGACGAACGCCGCTCAAGCTCCGTTGCCAGCCCCTGTACAACCTCCAGCAGCCCGTCGCTATTCTGGAAGGACAGCATCATGACCACTTTTGTCGGCGCGTCGGAACTGGTGTCCAGGGCGTTGATTGTCCGGCCATACAAAATCCGCGACGGGTAGGATGGAAGCGCAGCCCCCGTCACCGCCACCACCGGGGGGGGAGGCGTCAGCACATGCCAGCGCTGGATGTATTTGTTCAACCAGGGCCAGCGAGACGCCGCTTTTTCCAGCCAGAACGGCCAGCGAGAGACTACCGGAACCTGCGGCGTGATAGGTGCGCTCAGAACCGGCAGCCCCAGAACACGCTCGACCTGTTCGGGGCTGAGGAACGTCTCACGCAGGCTGACCAGCGCGAGCACCGTCAGGGCCGGCAGCACCAGCCCTGCGACAAGGCTCGCAGCTATGAACATGCTAAGCGGGTTACTGGGATGCGACGGTGGGAAAGGCGCCTGAATGATGCGTACGTTCGTACTGCTGGCCGAATCCGCCTGAATCCGGTCTATACTTGCCAGTTCCACCTGATGAGACAGGCTCCGCAGGCTTTCCGTCAGGATATTGCGCTCGATCTGCATCTGGCTCAACCGGTTAGCCGCACCAATGAGCGCCTGCACCCCGTTATTAGCCCCATCGAGCTGCCCCGCCAGTTCCTGCTGGCGCGCGATTTCACCCTTGATATTGGAACTGACAACCGCCAGCCGGTCCTGCACAGTATCGTAATAGGCGTTGTGACCGTACCGTTCAACGCCAACCAGCTTTCCTTTTTCCTCGTTGATGGAAGAGCGCAACGCCTTGATCTGCTGGTCGATCTGCGTCACGAACGGCGCCGTCGCCAGATAGCGCGACGCCAGGTCGGCCCGCCGCGCCTGAAGCTGAAGCTGCGAAAGCTCCATGGTGTCCAACGTACGGGCTGCCTCGTCATTATCGCGAAACAGCAGAATGGTGGCCGGTACATCCTTGGCCGAAACCAGAAGCGAGGCCAGCGTTGACCGATCCTGGGCCAATGCGCCATCGTTTTCCAGCTTGCGCTGTTTCAGCAGGCTTTGCAGGGCGACCGCATGGGCGATCTGGTCATCGATACTGACAATGCCATGCGCGGTCTGGAACGCGACCATATCGGCATTGACCTTGTCGAGCGCGGTACGCACTACATCACGCTGCTCCATCAGGGAGGAAACCCGCCCCGAGGTAAAAATCGCGGCGCGCTCAAGAAAATATTCCGCCAGAAGGCGATTGAGCATATCCGCCGCCCGTTTCGGGTCGGTATCGGTATAGAAAAGGGTGATCGTACTGGCGAGATCGTCCTGTTCGAGATGGAAATGTTTCTCGAAGGACTGCAAGCGGTCGTCGATCTGCCGCTGTGTGGCACCCTGTCCAAGCAGGGTTTTGATAACCGCACGGTGCAGTTCCGAACTGTTCAGGATCTGCGCTTCGATACTGACAAGCTGACCTTCGACCGGAGCCGAAGTCCCCCCGTCACTGACACTGGACTGGTTATAATAGCCCGCAAGCAGCGTCAGCAGGCGTGCCTCCGCCCTGTAGGCCGGCCGCTGGACCAGCCCCACAGCTACACCGATCAGGACTGTCCATATAAAAACCGCACCCGCAATCCTGCGGTAGAAAAAAAGCGTATTAAGATAATCTCGAGTAGTTATGTGACTTTGGGAAGCAGCCGTTTCTTTGCGGGTTGGCCGCGCTCTGGTGGAAATAACCATCGTTTTTATTCTAGGCTCCAGGAGTATCGCAGATACAGGAGGAGTTCTCCCGGAATAAGCGCTATTTTGTTCCTCGATAAAGTACTACGCACCCTCTGTATCAGCACTATTTGCCACACTCAACAACCATAAAGAGGTTAAATTTAAAAGATTGCCAGCGCCCGGACGTCAGAACCGGTATCGGGACAGAAACCTTGCCCCCCGAAGAGGATCCATAACCGGTCTGGCAAGAACGGGGATGTATGATACTGTCTGGCCTGACGGCAAAATTCCGACCGAGTATTCCAGACCATGGCGCTGACGTTCCCTGACCGTTCCACCGCATTGCGTGCCCTGACAGGCAGGACCGCCGTTATGCTGGCGGCTCTTGTGCTCCCGCTGGCCGCTGGCCACGCCCAGACATCGCCCATTGCCATTACGGTCGACGCCTCCGCCAACCGCCACCCAATCAGCCCCCTGATTTACGGCTTGAACTTCGGCACGGCCGACGCGCTCCGGGACCTGCGCGCGCCCATCAACCGTTCGGGGGGGAATAGTGCATCCACCTATAACTGGCGGTTGAATGCGCGCAACGCCGGCAAGGACTGGTATTTCGAAAGCCTGCCCTGCGACCCCCAATCCATCAACGACCAGTTCGGATCCAGTTTCATAACCCTGACCCGTGCCGCCGGTGCGGCCCCCATGATCACCCTGTCCATGCTGGAGTGGCAGGCCAAGCTTGGCCCCGATCACGGGCGGTTGGCCAGCTTCGCCATTACCAAATACGGGCCGCAGCAGGACAACGACGCCTCCGGCTTTTACGACGCGGGCAACGGCATTGCCGCGAACGGCACCCCCATTACCGGCAACGACCCGCACGACGCCCAGACCCCCGCCAGCCTGGCGGACGAACAGGCCCGACTGCGGGACCTGGTCAGGCAGTTCGGCGCCGGGGGGCTGCCCTACATCATTCTCGATAACGAGCCCAGCATGTGGCAGGTCATCCACCGCGATGTGCGCCCCACCGGCGCACATGCCGATGAAATTGCCAAAAAAATCATTGCCTATTCCAGGGCCGTGAAGGCCATTGCCCCCACAACCAAGGTGGTGGCCCCCGAGGAATGGGGCTGGCTGGGTTACCATTACAGCGGTTTCGACCAGCAATACGGGAATACCAACGGGCTGGACCACGCCCCCGACCGCACCGGCATTACCCAGGGCATGGACTACGTGCCGTGGCTGCTGACGCAGTGGAAAGCGGCCGGCCACCCCGTTGACGTATTCAGCCTGCATTTCTACCCGCAGGACGGAGTGTATTCGGACTCTGACACGCGCGAGGTGGAACTGGCCCGCAACCGCTCCACCCGTGACCTGTGGGACCCCAGCTACACGGACCCGAGCTGGATCAAAAGCGTGGTGGCCCTTATTCCGCTCATGCGCAAATGGGTAAACCAGTACTATTACCCCGGCACGCCCATCGCCATTACCGAATATAACTGGGGCGGCGAAAAGCTGATGAACGGCGCAACCGCCCAGGCCGATGTTCTGGGCATTTTCGGGCGTGAAGGGCTGGATATCGCCACGCGCTGGGCAACGCCGGACGCCACGACCCCGGTTTACAAGGCCATGAAGCTGTACCGCAATTACGACGGCAAGGGATCGGCGTTCGGGAATACAAGCATCGGAGCCGCAGTCCCGGACCCGGACACCGTGTCCGCCTTTGCAGCACTCCGCGATACCGACGGCGCAGCCACCGTGATGGTGATCAACAAGCAGCTTGAGGCATCGGCCACTGTCACGATCGCACTTGCGCACCTGCCCGACCATGGCGCGGTGGAAACGTGGCAACTGGCCGACAATGCGCTGACCCGCCTGCCCGACACACACTATGCAAACGGCGCGCTGGGGGCCACCCTGCCCCGCCAGAGCGTGACCCTGTTCATCCTGCACAACGCCGGGCACGGCTGATAGGACCGCGGACATGACCGAGACCGCAAGCCCACCCGGCGCACATGGTGGTTCCATCCTGCGCGGTGCGCTGGCCAGTCTGGGTGTGCGCCTGCTCGACCTGCCAAGCCGCTATGGCTTTCACCTGCTGATCGCGGCAAGTCTGGGCGTGATCGAGAGCGGGCGCTTTTATATCGTCTTCAGCACCGTGGTCGCTCTCTCGGGCTTCGGGCGGCTGGGGATCGACCGTGCCCTGACACGCCAGCTTGCCGTGGATACCGCATCGGGGCAGGATACCGCCGTACGCCCGGCCATACGCAATGCGCAAAGGCTGGTTCTGCTGGCATCTCTGGCGGCATCCGCCGCACTTGTAGCGGGGGCAGAACCTTTTGCCGTATCCGTGCTGCACAAGCCGGACCTGACCCTGCCCCTGATGCTGAGCGCTCTGACAATCCTGCCGCAGAACATCGGCACAACGCTGGCTGGCGCGCTGGCCGGGCTGCACCGCATCACTTACAGCCAGATGATCTATTCCTGGCTCTGGCCCGCCATTTTCTGCATTTTTGCCATCCCACTCATGTTTGTTGGCCGCTTCACCGTCACCAGCGCCCTCGTCCTGATCGCGGCCAGCTTCGCCCTGACGGCAGCCATTGGCTTGATCCTGTTACGCCGGTTTGCCGCCCCTTTCCCCGTGGGAGGGAAATTGTCAGAAAACCCGCATTTTCTCTCTCATGGCCTGTCGTTTTTTACACTGGAACTGACCCAGTTACTGATTACGTCAGCACCGTCCATCGCGCTGGGTATTGCCGCATCCGCTCAGCAGACCGGGCTGTTCGCGCTGGCTTGGCGCGTTGCCCTTGTCAACACCCTGCTGATAAGCGGCGTCACGGGCATGACCGCGCCGAAATTCGCCGCCCTGCATGCGCAGGGCAACCTGCATGGGCTGAACAAAAGTGCCGCCCAGGCCATAGGCCTTGTGCTGTGCCTGGCGTTGCCGGTCACGGGCTGCATGCTGCTGTTTCCCGGCCATCTGCTGGCGGTGTTCGGCCATGGCTACAGTCAGGGGGCAGCCACGTTGCGTATTCTTGCGCTGGGGCAGCTTGTCGCCGCGTGCTTTACCGGCATGCCCGAACTGCTGGGCATGACCGCCCATATGGCAGCCCTGCGCAAGATCAACGCGCTTTCACTTGGCGTACTGCTGGCAGGGCTTGCCATTCTTGTACCCATGGCAGGCAGTATCGGGGCGGCCATTGCAACATCGCTCGCCATTGCCCTGAACGCGGCAGCCGCAGCCTGGGCGGCGCACCGCCTGCTGGGCATAATTCCGCTGGCCACAGTCTGGCACGGGCTGCTGGCCCGCCTGCACCCCATCCGCGCGGAAGGCAGGTCATGAAGCGTACAACCGGAACAATCGCCCTGCTCGTGCTTGCCCTGGCTGGCTGGCCATATCCGCTCCCAGCCAGGGCCGACGCCCTGCCTCCCCGCTACGACACCAACGGGCTGTGCTTTCGTAACGCCAATACCGCCGATGGCCTTTCTCCCGACGCGATTGCAAGCTGTATCGCAAGCCAGGGCAACGCGCTCAATGCGATCCGGCGGCAATGGGACAATATTCCCCCCGATTTGTCGAACGACTGCGACCAGAGAATACGCGCCAGCGGTTCCCAGGACTACAACGCCCTGGAAAACTGCCTGAAACTGCAGATGCGCCAGAACGAGTACACGCCGCTGGTCCCGCCGACCAAATATCAACCCTACCGCGATCAGGACACACCAGCCCTGACCCCCGACGCCGGGCGCGCGACCCGGCCATAAGCACACCGTCGCCCGACCAACCCGTACCCGATGACCATGCCGGAGGCCTGAAAGGCGGAGTCATATTTTTTGATTCCGAAACGACTTCCTAAGCCCAAAATTGTCATGTATACGTTATTCATGACGGTCCGCAGTCCGCCATGCGGGTCAATGGGGTGAACAGCATGACTCACGACATGACACAGCACGCACACCACACGCAGACCGGGCCGCGCATAGGCATTGCCGGGGCCGGGCTTGGGGGCGTTACCGCGGCGGGGCTGTTGCAGCGCGCGGGGTTCGACGTTGTTCTGTTCGACCAGGCACCCGGCTTTTCGCGGTTGGGAGCAGGAATCCAGTTCGGCCCCAATGTGCTGAAAATCCTCAGCCATCTCGACGGACTGGACCGGAAACTGACAGCCATGTCCTGCCTGCCCGACTACTGGGTCAGCCGCAAATGGGACGACGGCACCGTCATGGCCGAAATTCCGCTCAATGCCGAACGCGCGCGATACGGGGCCCCCTATATCACCATCCACCGGGGGGATCTGCATCAGGCCATGCTGGACTGCATCGACCCCGCGCGCGTGCGCTGGGGCCACAGGCTGGTCGACTTCACCGATAACGGCCACTCCGTATCGCTGGATTTCGAGAACGGTGCGCGTGAGACGGTGGATGTGCTGATTGGCTCGGACGGCATAAACTCACGTGTACGCGAGAAAATCTTCGGGGCGGAGGAAGCCGTCTATACCGGCTGGGTCGCCCACCGCGCCATTATTCCCGGTGCTGCCGCACGTGCGCTGGGGGCGGATGTGAACGCCAAATGGTGGAGCCCCGACCGCCATATCGTGTGCTATTATCTGGACCGCGACCAGGACGAATTCTACCTCGTAACCGGGGAGCCGGGCGAATGGACCGACCGTTCGGGCCAGCTCCCGAGTTCCCGCGCGGCGCTGAAGGCCGCATTCGAGGGTTTTCACCCGCTGGTGCAGGGCTATATCGACGCAACCGACACCGTGACCCAATGGCCGCTCAAGACCCGTGACCCGCTGCCCGTATGGTCACGCGGGCGGACCGTGCTGCTGGGCGATGCCTGCCACCCCATGAAACCGCATATGGCGCAGGGCGCCGCCATGGCGGTGGAAGACGCCGCCGTGCTGACGCGCTGCCTGGCCGAACTGGGCACGCAGGATCTCGAACGCACATTCGCCGCCTATTACGCCGCCCGCAAAACACGCGCGACACGGGTGCAGAGCGTATCCAACGCCAATACGTGGCTCAAAGCCCCCGAAGACCCCTACTGGTGCTATGGGGATAATGTCTACGACCTGAAACTGGGCACCTGACGGAAAGGGGCGCGCAATGCCAGAAGGCTGTTTCAGGCTCAGGGTCAACGGACATGAAAATGCTGTCACGGCCCCTGCCGACACACCGCTGCTGACCGTGCTGCGCAACGATCTGGGGCTGAACGGCCCCAAATACGGGTGCGGCGCGGGCCAGTGCGGGGCCTGCACGGTGTCGCTGGACGGCAAGGCCGCGCGCGCCTGCGTGGTGCGGGTGGACGTGGCGGCCCACCACGCCATTACCACGCTGGAGGGGCTGGCCCCGGCCGGCGCGCTTGATCCGGTGCAGCAGGCATTCGTCACCGCGCAGGCAGCCCAGTGCGGCTATTGCCTGAACGGCATGGTCATGACCCTGCGCGCGTTCCTGACCGCCGTGCCCAACCCCGACGAAACCGCCCTGCGCGAAGCCCTGCGGTATAATCTGTGCCGCTGCGGCACCCATGTCGAAATCATGCAGGCAGCCTGTCTCGCGGCGGGGCTACCCGCCACCGTCCTGACCGGTCTGGCCCCGCCGCATGACCGGGTGCCACTGCCCGGAGAGAACCCATGACCGCGACCGACGCGCCGCATGACGGCCCCACCGGGCGCACCCCCACGCCCGATGGCACCGCACCCATGGGGGCAGCCATGCCGCACCCTATGGCGGCCCCCATGGCAACCTCGGTGGCCACCCCGGCAGCAGCCCCGGGGGCCGCACCCGGGACCAGCCCCGCGATCAGTCCCGACAACACAGGCGGTGCAGGGCAAGGCACCGCCGCGCAGGCAGGCAGAAGCCCCTCCGAATCCGCCATGGTGGGGGAAGGGCTGTGCATTTTCCGCCCGGCCCAGCCCCCCAAGGGGCTTGCCGCACGCGGGGAGTTCATCCCGCGGGACGAAACGCTGATCACCATCGACGCGCAGGGCCAGGTCCGCGGCTTTTGCGGCCATGTGGATCTGGGCACCGGCATTGCCACGTCGCTCGCGCAGATTCTGGCCGACGAACTCGACGCCCCACCGGGCGATGTGCGCATGGTGCTTGGCCATACGGATGCGACACCCGACCAGGGGGCCACCATTGCCAGCGAGACCATACAGGTCACGGCCATACCGCTGCGCAAGGCGGCGGCGCAGGCGCGGCGTCTTCTGCTTGCCCGCGCGCAGGCCCTGACCGGCCACCCCGCAGCCAGTCTGACGCTGCGCGCCGGGCGCGTGGTGGTGCAGCCCGCAGGCGGTAACGCGTCCGGCGGTGCGGAGACGGGTCTGGGCCTTGCCGATCTGGTGGCCGGCCAGTCTGTGCGCGAAACGCTGGACGAGACGGTTCAGGTCAAAACCCCGGCCGAATACCGCGTGGTGGGCCGCGACATGCCCCGCGTGGACATTCCCGACAAGGTGACCGGCCGCGCCGTTTACGTGCATGACGTGCGGGTGGACGGCATGCTGCACGCCCGCGTGGTGCGCCCACCCTATGGCGGCTTTGCCGTGGGGCCGTTCGTGGGCCGCGCCCTGCTTGGCGTCTCGCGCGAGTCGGTGGCGGACGTGCCGGGTCTGGTCGATGTCATCGTGATCGGTGACTTCGTGGCCGTGGTGGCGGAACGCGAGGAACAGGCCATGGAGGCCGCCGCCCGGCTGGAGGTAACCTGGGCCCCCTGCCCCCTGCCCGACCTGTCCGATCCGGCGGCGGCTGTGGGCGCCAACCCGTACGAACCGCGCGTGGTGCTGGACCGGGGTGCTGTGGACACCGCACTGGAGGGCCTGGCCCACCGGATGGACCGGGACTACCACTGGCCGTACCAGATGCACGGCTCCATCGGGCCGTCCTGTTCGGTGGCGGACTGGCAGGACGGACACCTGACCGTATGGTCCGGCACCCAGAACCCGCACATGCTGCGCGCCGATCTGGCGTTGCTGATGGGCATGTCCACGCGCGACATCAGCATTATCCGGCATGAAGCGGCAGGCTGTTACGGCCGCAACTGCGCCGATGACGTGGGGGGCGACGCCGCCCTGATCGCCCGTGCGCTGGGCCGGCCCGTACGCGTGCAGCTTTCGCGCGAGCAGGAACATGTGTGGGAACCCAAGGGGGCCGCGCAGGAAATCAATATCCGTGGCGGGCTGGACCAAAACGGCCAGCCCGTGGCCTACGATCTGGACACGGCCTACCCGTCGGACCTGTCGCCCCTGCTGGCGCTGGTGCTGACGGGTGTGGTGCCTGCCGCCACCGCCCCCGTGGCGCAGATGGGCGACCGCACCTCCATTCCGCCATACGCCTACCCCAATGCCCGCGTGACCGTAAAGGACATGGCCCCCATTGCCCGTGCCTCGTGGTTCCGGGGCGTGTCGGCCATGCCCAACAGCTTCGCCCATGACAGTTATATCGACGAACTGGCGGCGCAAGCCGGGGTGGACCCGCTGGAATACCGCCTGCGCCACCTGCCCGACCAGCGTGCGGCCGACCTGCTGAAAGCCACCGCAGCCCGCGCGGACTGGACACCGCGCACCCAGCCGGTAGCCCCCGATGCCGCAGCCCGCACCCTGCGCGGGCGCGGCCTTGCCTATGCGCAGTATGTACACGGCACGTTTCCCGGCGTGCCTGCAGCATGGTCGGCCTGGGTGGCCGATGTGGAGGTGGACCGCGCGACAGGGGTTGTCAGCGTGACCCGCGCCGTTGTGGGGCAGGATGCGGGACTGATGATCAACCCCGCCGGGGTGCGCCACCAGTTGCACGGCAATGTCATCCAGTCCACCAGCCGGGCGTTGCGCGAACAGGTCAGTTTTGACGAACAGGGCGTGGAAAACAAGGAATGGGGCGGGTATCCGCTCATAACCTTCCCCGAACTGCCCGCCATCGAACCCCTGCTGATGGAACGGCCCGACCAGCCGCCGCTGGGGGCGGGGGAGTCCTCCTCCGTGCCGAGTGCGGCGGCCATTGCCAACGCCCTGTACGATGCAACAGGCGTGCGCTTTCGCGATGTTCCGTTCACGCCTGAAAAGGTCAAGGCCCGGCTGGACGCAGCCCTTGGCCCGCTGTCAGCCGAACAGCCAGCCCCCGTGCCCCCGTTGCAGATTGGCGGGGCGGCCCCTGCCCCGGCCATGGCAGGCGGGCGCTGGTGGAAACGGGCGAAAAAGGGCGGCATGGCGGCGGCGTTCATCGCCACTGGCGGTATTCTGGCTGGCATGATGCCATGGCGCGCCCCCATTGCGCCCATTGCCCCGCCTGATCGCACGCTGTTTTCAGCCGCTGCCATCGCGCGGGGCGCGCAGGTCGCGGCGGCGGGCGACTGCGCGGTGTGCCACACGGCGGCCGGTGGTATGACCAATGCCGGGGGACTGGCGCTGGATACGCCCTTTGGCACGGTCTATTCCACCAACCTGACCCCCGATGCGCAAACGGGTATCGGCACGTGGTCCTACCCGGCATTCGCGCGGGCCATGCGGCAGGGGATCAGCCGCGACGGGCGGCACCTGTATCCGGTCTTTCCCTACACGTCCTTCGCCAAGATCAACGAAGACGACATGCAGGCCCTGTACGCCTACCTGATGAGCCAGGACCCCGTGCGCGCGGCCCCGCCCGCCACGGCGCTGAAATTCCCCTATAACCTGCGCTTTACCATGGCGGGCTGGAACACGCTGTTCCATAACCCCGCCCCCTTCACACCCGACCCCACACAGTCGGCCCTGTGGAACCGGGGGGCATATCTGGCCGAAGGGGCGGGGCACTGTTCGGCCTGCCACACACCGCGCAATGCCCTGGGCGCCGAACGCGCAGGCAGGGCCTACCTGGCCGGGGGTGAGGCCGAAGGCTGGACCGCGCCCGCCCTGAGCAGCCTTTCCCACGCGCCACTCCCCTGGACGGAGGATGACCTGTACGCCTACCTGCGTACCGGCTACAGCCCCAACCACGGCCCCGCCGGTGGCCCCATGGCCCCCGTAGTACACGCCATGAAAGACCTGCCCGACGCGGATGTCCGGGCCATGGCGCATTATATCGCCTCCTTCGACACACGCACGGTGGCAGGCGGGCCGACAGCAGCGGCGCAGGACACCACACCGCCGGAACAGGTGGCCCCCGTTACGGCCCCTTCCGCAGTCCCTCTTGCCCCCACTCCGGCCGCCACCCCGGTTACACAGGCAACCGTAGCCAGCCCGGTCAGCGGCCGCGCGCCGGATACCCTGGCCGCACGCCGCGCAGCACTTGTGGACAGCGCACGCCAACGGCAGGCACTGGACCAGAACGAAGGTGCGCGGCTGTATAACGGGGCCTGCGCCGCCTGCCATGAAGGGGAAGGCGCGCATCTGTTCGGGCCGAGACCGCAGCTTGCACTCAATTCCAACCTGTATGCCCCGACCCCCGACAACCTGATCCGCATTCTGCTTGACGGCGTGCCCGCGCCGGTTTCCGATACGGGCATGGTCATGCCGTCCTACCGGTCGCTGATGTCTGACCGCCAACTGGCGGAACTGCTCGGCTTCCTGCGCCGCACCATGGCGCCGGACCAGCCTGCCTGGACCGACCTGCCCGCAACGATAGCCCGCCTGCGCGCTCAGGAGAGCCACGCTGTGGGACACACTGCGGGCCATACCCCTGCCCAGACCCCGGCCCGCACTCCGGTTCAGACCCCATGACCGGGCAATGGTTCCCCACATGGCGGCGGGTCGGCACGCAGGGCAGTGTCGCGCCGGATGAACACCCCGGCGCGACACAGACCGTGCTGCTGGGGGCGCAGCATGTGCTGTCCATGACCGGCTCCACCGTTCTTGGGCCGCTGCTGATGGGGTTTGACCCCAATATCGCCATCCTGGCGTCCGGGCTGGGCACGTTGCTGTTTTTTGTGCTGACCGGCGGGCGCGTGCCCAGCTATCTGGGGTCCAGCTTTTCGTTCATTGCCCTTGTGGTGGCCCTGACCCACTATTCCGGCCATGGTCCCAACCCGGATATTGCCCTGGCCTGCGGCGGTATTTTTGTGGCGGGGCTTGTCTATGCGCTGATCGGGGTGTTGGTCGGGCTGACCGGCACGCAGTGGATCGAACGGCTGATGCCCCCTGCCGTGACCGGCGCGGTGGGGGCGGCCATCGGGCTGAACCTGGCCCCTGTCGCCACGCGCGGGCTGGGCCATGGCGGGGTGCAGACCGCATGCGGCCTGTTCGCCCTGCTGTGCATGGTGGTGCTGGCCCGTTACGCGCCGTCCTTCATCCGCCGTATTGCCATTCTTGTGGCACTGGTTCTGGCCAGTGCCGTATATGCGCTGGCGGCGAACGGGCTGCACCTCATGCCCCCGATCGACTTTGCCGCCATACGGGCGGCCCCCCTGTTCGGCCTGCCGCATCTGGTCACGCCACGCTTCAGTGTGCAGTCGGCCACCCTGCTGGCCCCGGTCGCACTGGTGCTGGTGGCCGAAAACCTGGGCCATCTCAAAGCGCTGAGCACCATTACCGGCAGGCCGATGGAACCCATGATGGGCCGCGCCTTTACCGCCGACGGTCTTGCCACCATGCTGGCGGCGTCCATGGGGGGGACGGGTGTGACCACCTATGTCGAGAATATCGGCGTTATGGCGCTGTCGCGCGTGTATTCCACCCTGACCTTCGCGGTGGCGGGCAGCTTTGCGGTGCTGCTGGGCTTTTCGCCGTTTTTCGGCGCATTGCTGCGCGCCATTCCCGACGCGGTTCTGGCCGGGCTTGCGGTGGGCCTGCTGGGGCTGATCGCGGCCACCATGGTGCGGATCTGGATCGATAACCGCGTTGATTTTTCCGACCCCGCAACCCTGTTCCCCGTCGGGGTGGCCCTGATCGCGGGGGCGGGGGACATGTCTTTTTCCATCGGCACGGTCACGCTGGGCGGCATTTCCACCGCCACCATCGCGGCAATCGGCCTTAACCAGCTTCTCTCTTTCAGGCCCGGCAGAAAGGATACCACCCATGGCGGTCAGTGATTTTGAACTCGTGCAGGCCTGGCGGCAGGTGCTGGAACTCAGCAACCTCAAGGCGGGGGATACCGTCGCCCTGCTGACATCGGGCGACACCAACGCCCAGACCCTGCGCTGCGCGATTATCGCCGTGCAGGAGAAAGGGGCCATCGCCAACCGGCTGGACCTGCAACCCACCAATGGCGCGCTGTCCTTCTCGCGCGATCCGCTGGCCTATGTGGGCAAAACACCGCTGACCGACAACCGTGCGGCGGTGGAAATGCTCAAGGCCAGCACCATGGTGCTCGACCTCATGACGCTGCTGTTCTCGGCCGAACAGCACGAAATTCTGGCGGCGGGCGGGCGTATCCTGCTGGCGGTGGAACCGCCCGAGGTGCTGGTGCGCATGACCCCCACGGCCGAGGACCGCACCCGCGTGCTGGCGGCGTCGGCTAAACTTCAGGCGGCCAAAACCATGCGCGTGACCTCCGCCGCGGGGACCGACGCCAGCTTCGCACTGGGCGACTACCCCATGCTGGAGGAATACGGTTTTGTGGACGCCCCCGGCCGGTGGGACCACTGGCCCAGCGGCTTTCTGGCCACCTGGTCGAACGAGGGGTCGGCCGAAGGCACGATCGTGCTGGCGCCGGGCGATATCCTGCTGCCGCAGAAAAGCTACCTGAGTGCGCCCGTGACCTGCCACCTTGAAAAAGGCTTTGTCCGCGCGATCGAAGGCGGGTTCGAGGCCGAACACCTGCGCGACTACATGGACAGCTTCAACGACCCCGAAGTGTATGCCGTCTCGCATATCGGCTGGGGCCTGCAGCACCGCGCGCACTGGTCCGTCATGGGCTTTTACGACCGTGAAGCCAGTATCGGCATGGACCCGCGCGCCTGTGCGGGCAATTTCCTGTGGTCCACGGGGCCGAACAACGAGGCCGGCGGCACGCGCGACACCGCCTGCCATATCGACATACCCATGCGCAACTGCACCGTCATGCTCGATGGCGTGGCGGTGGTGCAGGACGGAAAACTGCTGGAGGATCAGGAATGACATCGCAAAGCCCCCGCGACGAGGATCGTTACCGCAAGCAGGGCTTCGGCAACGAGATTGGCATTGTCAGCGGCATTGGCCTGCTGATCGTTGATTTCGTCAATGGTTTTGCCGACCCCAACGCCTTTGGCGGCGGCAATATTCCACAGGCCATAGAGCGCACGCGCGCCCTGCTGGCCGCCGCCCGCACACGGGGCTGGAAAATTGCCCATACCCGCATCGTTTTTGCCGATGACGGTTCGGATGCGAACATTTTTTCGCTGAAAGTGCCCACCATGCTGGGCCTGACCGAAACCAACCCGGCCTCGGCCATCGTGCCCGAACTGGCCCCCCTGCCGGGCGAATACGTGGTGCGCAAGACCGTACCGTCGGCCTTTGCGGGCACCCCGCTTGCCGCATGGTTCGTCACCCATGGGGTGCAGACCGTGGTGGTGGCGGGCTGCGTGACATCGGGCTGTATCCGCGCCAGCGTGCTGGACGCCATGCAGGCCGGGTTCCGCCCCATTGTGGTGTCGGACTGCGTGGGCGACCGCGCCATTGGCCCGCATGAGGCCAACCTGTTCGACATGGCCCAGAAATGCGGCGATGTGCTTGACCTTGACACCTTTCTTTCCCGACTACCCAACCAGACGCGGAGCCCCTCATGACCGATACCCGCCTGCTTTACGGCGCCAACATCAACGCCAATGGCATTCGCCAGCATTACCTGCGCTATGGCGGCAACGGCACGCCGCTGGTGCTGGTGCCGGGTATTACCAGCCCCGCCATTACCTGGGGTTTCGTGGCCGAGGGGCTGGCCAGCAAATACGACGTGTATGTGCTGGACGTGCGCGGGCGTGGCCTGTCCGAGACCGGCCCGGATCTGGACTACGACCTGGACACCTACGCCGCAGACGTGCGCGGCTTCATTGACGCACTGGGCCTGAAGGACGTGACCCTCATGGGCCATTCCATGGGCGCGCGCATCGCCATCCGCACCGCACGCCACGACAGCACGGGTCTTGCCGGGCTGGTGCTGGTGGACCCGCCCGTAAGCGGCCCCGGCCGCCGCCCCTACCCCGCCAACCTGGACTGGTACACCCAGTCCATCCGCCAGGCGCGGCGCGGCATGACGGCAGAAGACATGCTGAAATTCTGCCCGAGCTGGACCGAGGAACAGCGCCAGCTCCGCGCACAGTGGCTGCACACCTGCGACGAACTGGCCATTCGCATCACGTTCGAGAAGTTCCAGACCGAGGACATACACCAGGACCTGCCGCACCTGTCCGTACCCACGAAGCTGGTGGTGGCCACACGCGGCGGCGTGATCCTGCCTGAGGACGAGCAGGAAATCCTGGGCCTGAACCCCGCGATCGAAATCGTGCGCGTGCCCGATGCCGGGCACATGATCCCGTGGGACAATCTTGACGGGTTTTTTGCCGTCACCCTGTAACCCGGCCTTACGCCACCCGGCGGGCTGTTCGCACCCGCCGGAACAAGAAAACACCCCATAAACGGGGGATTACGGAGAACACCATGACATCCGTCTACCGGATCGGGCAGATCGTACCCAGCTCCAACATCACGATGGAAACCGAAATTCCGGCCCTGCTGAAACTGCGTGAAAGCATCAGGCCCGAACGCTTTACCTTCCATTCCGCGCGCATGCGCATGAAGACCGTCAACCGCGACGAACTGGCCGCCATGGACGCACAGTCCGACCGCTGCGCGCTGGAACTGAGCGACGCCGCGCTGGACGTGCTGGGCTATGCCTGCCTTGTGGCCACCATGTCCATGGGGCCGGGCTATCACCGCGTGTCGGAAGAACGCCTGCATGGTCGCACGGTGGAAAACGGCCACCCCGCCCCGGTCGTAACCAGTGCCGGCGCGCTGGTGGAAGGGCTGAAAGTGCTCGGCGCGAAAAAGATTGTTGTCATCGCCCCGTATATGAAACCGCTGACCGAACTGGTGGTGAACTACATCGCACAGGAAGGGGTGGAGGTGATCGATTACGTCGCCCTTGAAATTCCCGACAATCTGGATGTGGCCCGCCATGACTGCGGCCGCCTGCCCGACATTGCCGCAAAGCTGAACTATAAGGATGCCGATGCGGTGGTGGTGTCCGCCTGCGTGCAGATGCCCTCGCTCCCCGTCGTGCCGCTGGTGGAAGCCCTGACAGGCAAGCCCACGCTGAGTGCCGCTGTGGCAACCACCTATGCCATGCTCAAGGCACTCGGGCTGGAACGCGTGGCCCCGGCTGGCGGCGCGCTGCTGTCCGGCGCTTACTGAGCCTATAGGACATAGCGGGTTAAAAAAGGCGGTTGCTTCCGGGCACCGCCTTTTTTTATGAATGAAACTGTTTTCTGAAGCTTTTTGAAAAAAGCTTCACCAAAAACTTTTATCTGTTTTGCTGCATCCGGCGTGCAGACGGGTTTTCAAAGCCACCCGTCATTTTCATGGGTTTTCATGGTTTAAGCCTCTGATGAAACACCCACGACAAACCCGTATCAGTCCGGCAGGTGTGCGATGACATCCACTTCGATCAGCCATTCCGGCCGGGCGAGCGCC
>NZ_JBDOBQ010000011.1:0-6254 GCF_047723915.1 Acetobacter sp.
TTCCGGGTCCGTCTGGGAAACAGGCGCGCGAAAAAAAAGCTCCAGATCGGTGTGGCTCATTCAGGTGTTTCCTCAAAGTCGGGCCTGCGGGTCGTCACTCCCATGCCGGGCCTCGGCAGGCGTTCATTTCGTTCCGGGTTTAGCACATCTTGCTGGACGTGCCGGCAGCCTGCTGTATAGCAAGCAGGACCGTTGGATGGTGTCTTACAGCTTTCCGGGCGACGCTGACAGGAGAAAAAATACATGGAGAAAAACCCTGCCCCCTCGGCAGTCTCGGCCTTTACGCGTTGCCTGCCGCTGGACAAGCTTCAGACAGCGCAGGGGCTGAAACGCGTACTGGGGCCGGGCAGCCTGATCGCGCTCGGGGTCGGCACCACCATCGGGGCGGGCCTTTTCTCGCTGACCGGCATTGCCGCGGCGGAAAATGCGGGGCCCGCCGTTGTCCTGTCCTTTATCATTGCGGGGATCGCCTGCGGATTCGCGGGGCTCTGCTACAGCGAGCTGGCCAGCATGATCCCCATCGCGGGCAGCGCGTATACCTACGCCTATGTCACCCTGGGTGAACTGATGGCCTGGATCATCGGCTGGGATCTGGTGCTGGAATACGCGGTCGGGGCCGCGACTGTCGCGGTAAGCTGGTCGCGCTATGTCGCATCGCTTTTAGGGACATGGGGGATCGTTCTGCCACCAAGGCTGACCGCCTCACCGTTCGAGAGTGTGCAACTGGCCGACGGGTCCATGACCCACGGGCTGGCCAACCTGCCCGCCATGGTCGTGATCTGTGCCATATCCTGGGTACTGATCCGTGGCATTTCCCAGTCCGCCATAGTCAGCATCGTAATCGTCACGATCAAGCTGCTGGTCATTCTGGCATTTATCGGTTTCGGGCTGGGGTATATCAACCCCGCCAACTACCATCCGTTCATCCCCCCCAACGAGGGCACGTTCGGCCATTTCGGCATCTCGGGTGTCATGCGCGCGGCGGGCACGATCTTTTTCGCCTATGTCGGGTTCGACGCTGTCTCCACCACCGCGCAGGAAACCAAAAACCCCGCACGCGACATGCCGATCGGCCTGCTTGGCAGCCTGCTGGTGTGCACGCTGGCCTATGTCGCGTTTTCCTTCGTCATGACCGGGCTGGTCAATTACCGCGACATGATCGGCGATGCGGCACCCGTGGCCACCGCCATCAACCATACGCCTTATCACTGGCTCCAGGTGGCGGTTAAAATCGGCATTATCTGCGGTTTTACCTCTGTATTGCTGGGTGTGCTGCTGGGGCAGAGCCGCGTGTTTTTCGCCATGTCACGGGACGGGCTTCTGCCCCCCGTGTTCAGCACCACGCATCCACGGTTCCAGACACCATGGCTGTCCAACCTGTTCTTCATGGTGCTGACCAGCCTGCTCAGCGCGTTTCTGCCCATCTCCGACCTGGGGCATATGGCGTCCATCGGCACGCTGCTGGCCTTTGTGCTGGTCTGCGCGGGCGTGATCGTGCTGCGCCGCAAGGCCCCTGACGCACCGCGCGCCTTCCGGGTACCGGGGGGAGACATCGTGCCGGTGCTGGGTATTCTGTCCTGCGGATCGGTCATGATCTTTCTCGACCACCTGACCTGGCTGCGCCTGATCGGCTGGCTGGCCCTGGGCATGCTGATCTACATGCTTTACGGCCGCAAACACAGCAAACTGGCCCAGTCCTGATACAGCCCGTGGCCCGCCCCGCCCGCACGATCGGCTGCGGGGGCTGGCCACGACAGACCCGCCAAGGGCCGCCCGCGCAGTTCTGGGCAGACGCGCGCGACCTTGCATAAGCCGGTCAGGCGCGCATACTCGCGCCCAACATTCACCCTGCCCTGCCCGTAACGCCGCGCCGCCTGACCAGACGCCACGACACGGGCCGTGCAACTTGCAGGAGATCCCGCCCATGACGGCAGGTCGCTTCCCTCTGGCCCGCCCGCGCCGCAACCGTTTTGACGACGCGACCCGCCGTCTGGTGGCGGAAAACGCGCTGGGTATCAACAACCTGATCTGGCCGATTTTTTTCATGGAAGGCACGAACACCACGACGGACGTGGCCTCTATGCCCGGTGCGCAGCGCGTAACCCTGGACCGGCTGGCCAGCCATGTGGAACCCGCCGCAAAGCTTGGTATTCCCGCCGTAGCGCTTTTTCCCGTCACCCCGTCCGAAATCCGTGACGAAAAGGGAACCGAGGCCACAAACCCCGACAACCTGATGTGCCGGGCCGCACGGCTTCTGAAAAAGGAATTCCCCGACGTAGCCCTGGTGGGTGACGTGGCCCTGGACCCCTATACCAGCCACGGCCATGACGGGCTGATCGAGAACGGCTACGTCGTCAACGAAAGCTCGGTCACGGTCCTGGCGCAGCAGGCACTCAACCAGGCGATCGCCGGTGTCGATATCATTGCCCCCTCGGACATGATGGACGGGCGCATTGGTTCCATCCGTCAGACGCTGGATGCCAACGGGCTGATCAATACCCGTATCATGTCCTACGCGGCCAAATATGCCTCTGCCTTCTATGGCCCGTTCCGCGACGCGCTGGGATCTGGCAGCCTGCTGAGCGGGGACAAGAAAACCTACCAGATGGACCCCGCCAACAGCGACGAAGCCCTGCGCGAAGTGGAGATGGATATCGCGGAAGGGGCGGATATGGTCATGGTCAAACCCGGCATGCCGTATCTGGATATTATCCGCCGCGTGCGGGACACGTTCAGCGTACCGACATTCGCCTACCAAGTCTCGGGCGAATACGCTATGCTGATGGCCGCCATCAACAATGGCTGGCTGGACCGCGAACGCGCCATCATGGAAAGCCTTCTGGCGTTCCGCCGCGCGGGGGCTCATGGCGTGCTGACCTATTTCGCCATCGAGGCCGCCCAGACCATTCGGGCAACCTTCGGCCGCTAGCTGGCCACGGACCGGCTCAATGCCGGTCCCTTCTGTTCTTCTGGCACGGAACCATGAAAACCTCGCTGCGTGGGCCACAGTTCTTTTATACCTCGGCGCCGCAGCAGTGCCCCTATCTTCCTGAGCGGATGGAACGCAAGGTGCTGGCCGATCTGGCCGTGCCCGATGCCGACACCCTGCACAGCCGCCTGTCCCGCGCGGGGTTCCGGCGCAGTCACACGCTGGCCTACGCTCCGCTATGCGCGGGCTGTTCGGCGTGCATTCCCATCCGCCTGCCTGTGGCCGACTTCACCCCGGACCGCACGCAGCGGCGTACGTGCAGGCGCAACGCGGACCTGAACGCAACACTGCTACCCCCGACCGCCACCCTGGAGCAGTACGATCTGTTCCACCGTTATCTGTCGCGTCGCCATGCCGATGGCGACATGGCAAGCATGAGCCACCGCGACTATATTGCCATGGTGGAAGAAACACCGGTGGATACGCGGGTGATCGAATTCCGCGACCCGGCGGGAACGCTTGTGGCCGTCAGCCTGACCGATGTGCTGGAAGACGGGCTTTCGGCCGTATACAGCTTTTATAACCCCGATCTGCCCCAGCGTTCACTGGGCAGCTACGCCGTGCTGTTCCTGATCCGGCAGACCTATCTGCTCAACCAGCCATACCTGTATCTGGGCTACTGGGTGCCCGGCAGCCCGAAAATGGCTTATAAAAGCCGCTACCACCCGGCCGAAATCCTTCGCGACGACACATGGCAGAGGCTCGACCCCGACAAGCCGGTTTTTACCGGCCGGACAGACCTGTTCCCCGCGGCCCCGCTGTTCTGAGCCCTGCTGGCCGCCACAGAACCACAGCCGCGCGGGTGTTTCAGCCCTTGCGGGTTGCCCAGGGGGGGGCAGCCTTGCCGGTCGCGGCGCGCTTGCCCTGCCATTCCTTAAGGTCGGCAAAGGCCCGGGGGCGTACGCTGCCGGGCCATGTCAGCCCCTGCTCCTGCGTGAACACCACCACCTGTTTCAGCCCGCCATCGGTATATTTCTGCAACGCGACGCCAAGGCCGCGCGCCATGACAGGCAACTGATCCAGCGGGAAAACGAGCAGCTTGCGGTTATCGCCCAGCACGGCCACCTGGTCTCCGTCCGCTGGCACGCAAACCTGCGCGGATTCGCCATCCTTGAGGTTGAGCACCTGCCGCCCGGAGCGCTTTTCGGCCACCAGGGCTTCGTTCTCGACCAGCATGCCGCGCCCTGCACTGGAGGCCACAAGTCGCCTGCCCCCGTCGTTCAGCACGAAAACCGCCACCAGATCCTCGTTATTGGGCAGGTCGACCATCAGGCGTACGGGCTGGCCGTCGCCCCGGCCGCGTGGCAGGTCCGCCCCCTTGACGGTAAAGGCCCGGCCATCGGTGGCAAAAAAGCATAGCCGGTCGGTGCTCTGGCACGGCAGCGCCAGCTTGAGGGCATCGCCTTCCTTGAACTTCTGGTTTTCAAGGTCGACATTATGCCCCTTGATCGCCCGCACCCAGCCGTTCTGGGACAGGATGAAGGTCAGCGGTTCACGTTCGACCGTCTCCACCACAGAGATATCCACCGCCTTGGGTGCTGACAGGATCGTGCTGCGTCGTGGGCCTGTGCGCCCCTTGGCGAAGGCCTTGGCCATGCGGTCAAGCTCGGTGCCGATCTGCTTCCAGCGCAGCGCCTCATCCCCCAGCAGGGCCAGCAGGGCCGCCTTTTCGGTACAGAGAGCGTCATGCTCGCGGCGGATTTCCATTTCCTCAAGTCTGCGCAGGCTGCGCAGGCGCATGTTCAGCACCGATTCCGCCTGCATGTCCGTCAGGCTGAACGTGGCGATCAGGCTGGCCTTGGCGTCGTCCTCTTCACGGATGATGCGGATCACCTCGTCCAGATTAAGATACACCACCAGAAAACCGGCCAGAATTTCCAGCCTGCGTTCAACGGCGGCAAGCCGGTGGCGGCTGCGCCGTTCCAGCACCTCGTGCCGGTGGTCAAGCCAGGCACGCAGCACCTGTTTCAGCCCCATGACGCCGGGGGCGCGGTCAGCGCCCAGAACATTCATGTTCAGCGCGAAACGGCTTTCAAGCGGGGTGGCGCGGAACAGGGTTTCCATCAGCACTTCGGGTTCGATCCCGCGCGACTTGGGTTCGAGCACGAGCCGGATCTCGTCCGTGCTTTCGTCGCGGATATCGCCCAGCAGCGGCAGTTTTTTCTGTTCCAGCAGGTCCGCCACCTGTTCGATCAGCCGGGATTTCTGGACCTGATAGGGAATTTCCGACACCACGATGTGCCATGTGCCAAAACGCCCCTGCTCCACGCTCCAGCGCGCACGCATGCGAAAACCGCCGCGCCCGGTCTCGTAAGCCTGCAGGATGGCGGCGGCATCTTCCATGATCAGCCCGCCGGTCGGAAAATCCGGGCCGGGCATGAGGGCGAGCAGGTCTTTTGTCTCGGCCCCGGGCCTGCGCACCAGCAATGCCGCCGCGGCACAGACCTCGGCCGCGTTATGGGGGGGAATGCTGGTGGCCATGCCCACCGCGATACCCGCCGCCCCATTGGCCAGAAGGTTGGGGAACGCCGCCGGCAGCACGACGGGTTCGTGTTCCTCCCCGTCATAAGTGGGGCGGAAATCGACCGCGTCATCCTCGATCCCGTCAAGCAGAGCGACCGCCACATCCGTCAGCCGGGCTTCGGTATACCGCATGGCGGCGGCGTTATCGCCGTCGATGGAGCCGAAATTGCCCTGACCTTCCACCAGCGGGTAGCGGGCCGCGAAGTCCTGCGCCAGACGCACCAGCGCCTCATAGACCGATGCATCGCCATGGGGGTGGAACTTACCGATGACATCACCCACGACACGCGCGCATTTCTTGAAGCCCGAAGCCGGGTCCAGCTTGAGCTGATGCATGGCGTAGACCAGCCGCCGGTGTACGGGCTTGAGACCGTCGCGCACGTCGGGCAGGGAGCGGGACATGATCGTGGACAGGGCATAGGCCAGATAACGCTCGCTCAGCGCATCCGCCAGTTTGGTCTCCTCGATATGACCTTCGGCTGTATCTGTCATTGTCTGCTCCGCGCCCTGCTGCGTACCCTGTCTGTCGCGCGCCCATCTGTCGCGCGCCAAGACATACCGCCCCCGTGAAGGTTATGAAAGCCTTGAACGCACCCGACACGCCCGGGGCGATGCAAAAGTCTCGAACCGGGAAGGGCAGAGCCTGCCCCGCGCCGCAGCCAGCCCCGCAAACGCGACAGAGGCGTGGAGGCGTGGAGGCGTGGAGGCGTGGAGGCGTGGAGGCGTGGAGGCGTGGAGGCGT
>NZ_JBDOBQ010000011.1:6354-88860 GCF_047723915.1 Acetobacter sp.
GAGGCGTGGAGGCGTGGAGGCGTGGAGGCGTGGAGGCGTGGAGGCGTGGAGGCGTTATTCCCGTTACCCGGGCATGAGGCAACCTGCCCCCTTGCCCGAAGGCTGCCACCGGATCATCCTGGTTCTGGTGTTTGTGCCCCTGTGGCCGGGTCAGTCCTGTCGCCCGTGGGGATGCTCGCCTCCTCGGCCGCCAGTTTTTCCACCCGTTCGACAAGGCGTTGCCGGGCGGCGGGCAGAGGCAGGTGCCGCTGCCCGAAGGCGTCACGCGCAAGAAAATGCCCGCTCAGCCGCAGGCCCTGCGCCCAGTCATGGGGGGTGCCGGTTTCATCGGCATTAAGCAGAAAGGACGGAAGCGGCAGCAGGCGCTCCTTCCAGGGGGCAGCGGCAGCCGCGCTGACCGCCCGCCCGCTGCGGGGGGAGACATAAGCCAGCCCGTCGCGCTGCCCGGTCAGCGCGCAGTTCTCAAGATCGAGCCCGAAGCCCAGCGTGCGCAGCAGGGCCAGTTCCCACCTTATATACTGGGGCATGGCCTCCCGTTCGGCCACAACGGGGTCGTAACCCAGAAAAGTCATAAGCCGGATTGTCTCACCGAACAGGGGTGGACAGGGTTCGCGTTCAGGCAGGGTGGCGTCGGCCAGCGCACAGGTGGCAACCGCCATGGCCATGGCCAGCGGGGCAGAAAACAGCCGGGCGGTGCAGCCGTACAGCACCTCGCCCGAAAGGCGGCACGGGCTGCTTTCCGTCCGGCGCTGCATGCGGGTTTTCACCACATTGCCCGGCTGCCACACGCCACGCCCGGCCCGGCTGGCGCCGCCATAGGCCAGGCCACGCACAAGGCCGTCGGCCTCGGTCAGGACATGAACCCGGGCACCGCTTTCGCCCGACGGACCCACAAAAACGACAAGGGCGGGAGCCTCCGTATCCAGAGACATCCCGCCCTCGCGCATCATCACTGCAAATCCGCGCGGGACTTACACGCCAGCGACCTTGGCAACTTCAGCCGCGAAATCGTCCACGGTCTTTTCAATGCCTTCGCCAAGCTGGAAACGGTCGAAACCGGCCAGCTTCACGCCTGCCTTCTTGACCACGTCCTTCACGCGGGTTTCACCGTCATGCACCCAGACCTGTTCCAGAAGCACGACTTCTTCGTAGAACTTGCGGATACGGCCTTCGACCATTTTTTCGATAATGGCTTCGGGCTTGCCGGACGCGCGGGACTGTTCGACCAGCACGGCGCGTTCGCGCTCGATTTCGGCCGGGTCCAGGCTGTCCGTGTCCAGGGAGGACGGACGGGTCGCGGCAACATGCATGCCGATCTGGCGGCCCAGCGTCTCGATCGCATCGGACGGGGTCGGGGCTTCGATCGCAGCCAGAACGCCGATCTTGCCAAGGCCCGGACGCAGCGCGCCATGCACGTAGGTTGCCACCACGCCGGACGGCACAGTGAACACGCGCGCGCGGCGCAGGGACATGTTCTCACCGATCGTGGCGATCAGGTGCGTCAGTTCGTCAGCCACGGTGCGGCCGGTGTCGAGCATGGTGCCCTTGATGGCTTCAAGGTCTTCACCGACCTTGAGCGCTACCTTGGCGGTCGCTTCGACAAAGTTCTGGAACGCTTCGTTACGGGCAACGAAGTCGGTTTCGGCATTCACTTCGACCATGGCAGCCGACTTGTCGCCAGAGGCCACAGCCACCAGACCTTCAGCCGCGACACGACCGGACTTCTTGGCGGCGGCGGCAAGGCCCTTGGTGCGCAGCCAGTCGATGGCGGCTTCGATATCGCCGTTGGCTTCGTTCAGGGCTTTTTTGCAGTCCATCATGCCCGCGCCGGTTTTTTCGCGCAGGTCCTTGACCAGTGCAGCGGTAATTTCCGCCATGCTTCATACTCCCTTTAAAACCGGAACGCGCCCCATGTCAGGGGCGCGCCGGCCTGTTCGCCCACCCGCCTGGAAAGCGGGTCGTCATATATGTAAACGGCCCGGCTGCTGGCCGGGCCGTTTCACAAAAGGCTCAGCCTGCCGCCGGGGCGTCCGCCGGGGCCGCTTCCAGGGCGGGTTCAACCGGCAGGTCCTCGGAAGCACCCACGTCAGCGCCGGATGCACCCAGCTCGGCCGAGATACCATCCAGCACGGAGGCGGAGACCAGATCGCAATACAGGCCAATGGCGCGAATCGCGTCATCATTGCCCGGCACCGGATAGGTAACGCCACGCGGGTCGGAGTTGCTGTCCAGAATCGCAACAACCGGGATACCCAGCTTGTTGGCTTCTTCAATGGCCAGCTTTTCCTTGTTCGTGTCGATCACGAACAGGATGTCGGGCAGGCCACCCATTTCCTTGATACCGCCGAGCGAGCGTTCCAGCTTGTCGCGCTGACGGGTCAGGTCCAGGATTTCCTTTTTGGTCAGGCCCGAGGTGCCGCCTTCAAGCATTTCCTCGATCTGGCGCAGACGCTTGATGGAGCCCTGAATGGTCTTCCAGTTGGTGAGCATGCCGCCCAGCCAGCGATGGTTGACATAATACTGACCGCAGCGGCGGGCTGCTTCAGCGATCGGGTCCTGTGCGGCGCGCTTGGTGCCGACGAACAGAACGCGGCCACCACCGGCAACGCCGTCACGAATCGCCTTCAGGGCGCGGTCGAGCAGGCCGACCGTCTGCTGCAGGTCGATAATGTGAACCTGGTTGCGCACGCCGAAAAGGTACGGCGCCATGCGCGGGTTCCACCGGCGGGTGTGGTGACCAAAGTGAACACCGGCTTCAAGGAGCTGGCGCAGTGTGAAATCGGGCATCGCCATGGGGCGTATCCTACCTGTTCTGGTTGATCCTCCGCAGGGCGCTGCCCGGCCTTTCGGCTGGACACCAGAGGTGGAATGGCCCCGCGTGCGTCGTCCCGGCCTGTGCCGAGCGGCGCCTGTATGGCTTTTTTTGTCCGTTCAGGCAAGACCAAAAACCACCCGCCCATGGTCCGCCGTCCATGACGGGCGCGCCTGTCCGCGCACCTACCCGGCCGGAAAGGCCGCCCTGTTGGGTACGCCGCTGGCCGCCAGCAGGGCGCGCAGTTTCCTGACAACGGGAAACACCTCCACATTGCGGTCCCCGCCCAGTTCACGCCAGGCCTGCTGCTCCATTTCCACGATCTCGCGGTCTTCCTCGAAAATGCGGTGCGTGAACAGCCCGAGGGCTGGCCATGCGAGATCGAGCAGGAACGCCCATCTGGGCTTTTTGACCGAAAGCAGCCCGAAAGCCTGCGTCACCTGCTGGGCGTCGCCCAATGGCAGGTAGCACACCCACAGATCCATGATCAGATCGCCATCCTTGTCGTGGATTTTCAGTGTCTGGTAGGGATAGGTGGTGCGGACGGAGACAATTTCCTCCACCGGCTGTTCGCGGCCTTCGGTATCATGGTGGCGGCCGAAAATCAGCGCTTCGGCCAGAGGCTGGTTGCCGCCCTTGCGGGCAAAGCTGTAACGCGCCTCCAGAAAGCCCGCCCCTTCGTCCTGCCCCATGAAACGCGCCGTGATGGAGCCCATCTGGCGGCGGTGCAGGAACTGATGGTTCATGTCCATCAGGTTTTCATGCATGAAGGTGTAATGGCATTTCAGCCTGGGGCTGAACGTGCGGGTCTTGAACTCGGGGTTGCCCACCTGCGCCACATCCGGCACGGGCACCTGCGCGGCCAGCGCCGGGTCACCGGGGAATATAAAGATAAGCCCGTCTTTTTCGCGGCAGGGATAGGCGCGCACCGGCCGCCCCACGCCGTCGCGGTTCAGGTAGGGTACGGTCACGCATTTGCCCTGACGGTCGAACGCCCAGCCATGGTAGCAGCATTTGACACAGCCGGCCTCGTCCACCACCCCTTTGCTGAGCGGCACCTGCCGGTGGGCGCAGCGGTCTTCCAGCGCGTAAACCGGGCCGTGTTCGGGGCGGATAAGGGCTATGGGGTGGCCTGCATAGCGCGCTGCAAACGCCTTGCCCGGCCGGACCTTGCGCGACCATGCAACAGGGTACCAGAAATCGGGGTCGCAATCGATCCGGCGCAGATCGGGCCGGGGTGCCTGCGCCGCGCCGTGACCGGCGGCATGACCTGCCGTGTTTTGCGCCATCGTGTCCACCTGCATGGGGATCTCCTTTTTTACGCATGCTCACAGGCCTTTCGGACGCGTGCGCGCCGGGCCTGCAAACCGCAGCGCACGATTACCCCCTCACCCCCCGCGGGCAAGCCCCCTGGCTGCATGCCAGATCACCCCTTGCCCCGCGCGCCGCGCACTGCCCGGCAACCACACGGCAGGCCCCAAAGGCCCCGGCACCCCGGCATGACGCCAGCACCGCGCCCTATTCGCCCTGCTGCAGGCAGTCCACGATCCTGCGGGTCATATCCGCATCCTGTGCCATGACCTGAGTGTCCAGCCGGGTCATGACCCGCAGCGACAGCGTATTGACCAGCCATGCGCCATGGGCCCACAGGATCTGTTCCGTGTCCAGCGGGTGTTCGCGCAGCATGCCCTGGCCGATCAGCACACCCCGCGCCACGCCCGGCAGCGCGCCGTCCGCCACTGGCGGGGTCAGCAATCCGTCATCCGCCGCGATGACAAGGGTGCCCACCGTGCTTTCCGCAACCCGCCCGGCGACATTGAGCAGCAGCGCGTCATCGGCCCCGGCGCGGGCAGCTTCCTGCCGGGCGAGAATGGATGGCAGGTAGTTCAGGCTCTTGATCCGTGACAGGGGAGACGTTTCGTCGCGCCGGATCAGGCGCGATGTCATGACCCGTGCTTCCGACACGGCAAAACCGCCCGTGCTGGCCACCAATGTCATGGTGGGGGCCGCATCCTGCGCGGGCAGCAGGCCACGGGGGCCTTCCCCCCGGGTTACGGTCAGGCGCATCGCACCTTCCACCAGCCCTATGGCCTCCGCAAGGTCGGCCGCCGCCTGGCGCACCGTGGCCGTGTCGGGTACGGCAAGGTTCAGCACCCGCCCGCCTTCCGCCAGCCTGCGCATATGCGCATACAGGTTCATGACGCAGCCCGCCCGTACACGCATGGTCTCGAACAGGCCATCACCCAACGTATAACCCCGGTCCATGGGGCTGATACGCGCCTGTTCCAGCGGGCAGAGCACGCCGTTGTGCCAGATGATGCTCATGCCTGCTGCGCGAACGCCGTAAAGGGAACAAGCTTCAGACACATTTCCTCATATTCCTTTTGTGGGTCTGACAAAATCGTAATACCGCCACCTGTGCCTATGGCCAGAACCTGGCCCGTGCGGGCAAAGCTGCGGATAATGACCGAACTGTCCATGCCGCCATCGCACCCGACCCGGAACACCGTGCCGCAATAAGCCCCCCTGGCCGAGGCTTCCAGTTCATCGATAATTTCCACCGCCCGGTGCTTGGGCGCACCCGTGACCGAACCGGGCGGCAGGGTGGCGGCCAGCAGGTCGAACACGTCATGCCCCACCTTTAACATACCCCGCACCTCGGATACCAGATGATGCACATGGGCAAAGCGTTCCACATGCAGGAACTCGGGAACGCGCACACTGCCGATTTCAGCCACACGCCCGATATCGTGACGCATGAGATCGACAATCATCAGATTTTCGGCGCATTCTTTTTCGTTTTGTGCAAGCCAGCGCGCCAGTTTTTCGTCTTCATGCGCTGTCGCACCGCGCGGGGCCGTGCCCTTGATGGGGCGCGACGTGATCTCCCCGCCTGAACTGACATTGAGAAAACGTTCGGGCGAACAGGAAAGAAGCGCAAAATCCGGCCCGCAGGACAGATAAGCCCCGAAAGGGGCGGGCGCATGGCGACGCAGATGCCGGTAAATATCCACATCCCGCAGGCTGGCCGGCACACGGACCGTATGTCGCGCCGTGATATTGACCTGAAAAATATCGCCCGCGGCAATATAATCCCTGGCCCGCGCCACCATCTTGCAATAGTCCTGTGGGCTCTGGTCGGCCGCAAGGGGCAGATCGGGCATGGGGGGCAGGTCCATGGCATGGACCGGCAGGGCGCACCACTGGGCAACGGCAAGCCCGCGCGCTTCATCATCCAGCCCGTTGATGGAAAACCCGGCTATATAACAGCGCTTTTCCTTCCTGTCCCACAAAAATGCATGATCGTAGAGTGCCGCCGCCAGCCAGGGTTCTTCTGCCCCTTCATGGCGTGAGGGTACTCCCTCCAGCCCCAGTCCGAAACCGTAGCCGGCAAAGCCCACCAGCCCCCCGACAAAGGGCAACCCCGCAGGCTCCAGACCGGCGGGGCCAGCCTGACGGGGCAGGATATTTCTCAAATAATTAAGAATTTCATGCGGGGTTTTACAATCCAGCGCCACGCCGTCGCATTGCGCATGGGTAGGCCACGCGGTCAGCACATGACGGGGCCTGCGGCAGAAAATTCGCCACCTGCTGCGCGCCTCCAGCGTGCCGCCGCTGTCGAGCAGCGCACACCATGCGTCATGCCCCCAGAGCGCCAGAACCGTATCCGGCTCACGCCATGGCAGATCCCGCACCCATGTCACGGATCAGACCTGCTCCACGCGTGAGATACCGGGCAGGGTGCGCAGTTTCTGCCCCAGCAGCGGCGTGACACGGTAGCCCCCGCGCAGGCGGATTTCCACATCGCAACTGTCGGTCACGCCCGGCAGCAGCACAATGCGCCCTGCCCCGCCTTTCTGGTCCTGTAGGGCGGTCTGCAACTGCGGCAGGGCGTCCTCGCGCTCCAGCCAGATGCGCAGTTCGCTCTGCCGCTGGGCGGCGGCCTGTTCCAGTTCCACAATATCGGTGGCGGTAATGCGCAGGGCCTCGCCTTCGAGCTTGAGTTCCGCACTAACCAGCACGGCGGCCCCCGCCACCAGAATTTCGCGCACACGGCCCAGCACTTCGGAAAAAACCGTGACTTCGCACCCGCCCGATGCATCGGACAGGCGCACCCAGGCCATTTTATTACCCGTACGGGTGGGGCGTTCCTTGCGGTCGACAACACAGCCCGCGATCTTTACGCGGCTTACACCCGCTTCAGCCACCGCCAGCAGTTGCGACGCCCGCGTAACCCCGAGCTTGCGCAGCACCAACCCGTAGGAATCCAGCGGGTGGGCCGTCATGTGAAAGCCCACGGCCTCGGCCTCCATGGCCAGGCGTTCGAATTCCGGCCAGTCGGGGCTGGTATCCAGCCGCAGGGGTTCCTTCTCGCCCCCGCCGCCAAACAGCCCGATCTGGCCCGACGCTGCCTCCTGCGCCTGGGCATGGGCACGGCGCAGAATGACATCCGCCGAATGGAACAACCGCGCACGGTTGGGTTCGATACATTCGAACGCACCGGCCTTGGCCAGATTTTCCACCTGCATGCGGTTGATCTGGCGCGGGTCTATCCGGGTTGCGAAATCGACCGGATCGGTAAAGGGCTTGCCGTTGCGCGCCGCCACCAGCGCCTCCATCGCGCTGAAACCCACTTTCTTGATCGCGGCCAGTGCGTAGCGGATACCGTATTTGCCGTCCTCCACCTGTTCGACCGAAAAATCGGCCTCGGACCGGTTGATGTCCGGCGGCAGGACCGCAATACCCATGCGTTCGGCTTCCTGCCGCAGGGCTGCGAGCTTTTCCGTTTTTTCCCGCGCGAGCGACATGCAGGCGGCCAGAAAGGCCACAGGGTGGTTCGCCTTCATCCACGCTGTCTGGTAGGACACCAGCGCATAGGCCGCCGCATGGGATTTGTTGAAGCCGTAATCGGCAAATTTGGCCATCAGGTCGAACACCTCGACAGCCTTGTCCTTGGCAATGCCACGCCCCATGGCGCCATCGGTAAAAATCGCGCGCTGGTGGTCCATTTCCGCGCGGATTTTCTTGCCCATGGCGCGGCGCAGCAGGTCGGCGGCACCCAGGCTGTAGCCCGCCATTTTCTGGGCGATCTGCATGACCTGTTCCTGATAGACCATGATACCGTAGGTCTCTTCCAGGATATCGCGAATTTCCTCGTGCGGGGGTTCCCAGGCCTCGCCATGCTTGCGGCGACAGTAATCGGGAATATTCGCCATGGGTCCGGGCCGGTACAGGGCCACGGCGGCAATCAGGTCTTCCAGCCTTGTGGGGCGCATCTGCTTGAGCACGTCGCGCATGCCCGCGCCTTCGAACTGGAACACGCCCGCCGTGTCACCCCGGCTGAGCATGTCGTACGTCGCGGGGTCATCGAGCGGGATGCTGCTCAGGTCGACGCTCTGGCCCATCCGGCTGATGAAATCCACCCCGCGCCGCAGGATTGTCAGCGTCGTCAGACCCAGAAAGTCGAACTTGACCAGCCCCGCCTGTTCGACAAATTTCATGTTGTACTGCGTGACCAGCGTATCGCTTTTCGGGTCGCGGTACAGCGGCACAAGGTCCACCAGCGGGCGGTCCCCGATCACGACACCGGCGGCGTGCGTACTGGCGTGGCGGTACAGGCCTTCAAGCTGCTGGGCAATTTCCATCAGCCTGCGCATGGCTTCATCGCCGTCGCGCATTTCCTGTAGCTTGGGCTCCCCCGCGATCGCGTCCTTCAGGGTCACGGGCTTGGCGGGGTTGTTGGGAATAAGCTCGGCCACACGGTTGACCATGCCATAAGGCAGCCCCAGCACACGCCCCACGTCACGCACGGCCGCACGGGCCTGCAACTTACCGAAGGTGATGATCTGGGCGACACGGTCCGCCCCGTATTCCCGCCGGACATAGGCTATGACTTCGTCACGCCGGTCCTGGCAGAAATCGATATCGAAGTCAGGCATGGACACGCGTTCGGGGTTGAGAAAGCGCTCGAACAGCAGGTTGAAAGGCAGGGGGTCGATATCGGTAATGGTCAGCGCCCAGGCGGCCAGCGACCCTGCCCCCGACCCACGCCCCGGCCCTACGGGAATATCATGCGCCTTGGCCCACTGGATGAAGTCGGCCACGATCATGAAGTAGCCGGGAAACCCCATCTTGGCGATGATATCAAGCTCGAACGCCAGTCGTTCGCGGTAGCGTTCCTGGGTGGCGTCATCGGCCTGCATGGCGGCAAAGCGCCGTTCCAGCCCTTCACGCGCCATGGCGCGCAGGGTTTCGTCCTCTGTCGCCCCTTCGCGCACCTTGGGGCAGACCGGCAGCAGGGGCTTGCAGGTTTCGACCTTGATGGCGCAGCGCCGGGCAATCTCAAGCGTATTGTCGCACGCTTCGGGCAGGTCGGCGAACAGGGCCCGCATCATCTCGGGCGGCTTGAACCAGTGTTCGGGTGTTACGCGAAAGCGGTCTTTTTCCGCCATGGTACGCCCCTGCGCGATGCAGATCAGCGCGTCATGGGCCTCGTACATGTCAGGTTTGGGGAAAAAGCATTCATTTGTCGCGACAAGGGGCAGGCCGAAGCGGTCGGCCAGGCCCAGAACGCCGGGTTCGACCGCTTTTTCCACCGCCAGGCCGTGGCGGTGCAGTTCCACGATCAGCCTGTCGCCATAGGCTTCATGCAGGCGGGACAGCCAGCGTTCGGCCTCATCCCTCTGGCCTTCAGCCAGCATCTGGAACAACGGACCGCGCGTACCCCCGCTCAGCAGCATCAGCCCTTCGGCCCGTTCGCACAGCACGTCGAGACTGACGAACGGGTCCGCCGGGTCGGACGTCTGGAACCCGGACGAAGACAGGATCTGCAGATTGGCAAGGCCGGTCTCGTTCTGGGCCAGCAGCACAACGGGTTCGGCGGGGGCACCGGGCTTGTCGTTGCGGGCGGGCAGGCCGATCTGGCAACCGATAATCGGCTGGATACCGCCCTTGGCGCAATATTGCGAGAACTCCAGCGCGCCAAACAGATTGCCCGAATCCGTTATGGCTACGGCGGGCATGCGCATTTCGCCCGCAAGTGCGGCAATATCCGCAACGCGGATCGCGCCCTGGCTGAGTGAATAGGCGGAGTGAACACGCAGGTGAACGAAATCGGCATGAGACATGGCATGCACCATAGCACAGCCTGCAGGGTTCTTCACGACCGCATGAGCACAACACGCCGCCCGGATGTGTTCCACCCCGCGCGAAAGGCCCCCCGCGCATTGCCGGTCTTACCCACAGGTGCCAGCGATAAGCCCCGCCCCACTTGGCCTCGTTCGCCACCCAACTGGCCCTTACCGGCCCCGTTCGGCCTGAACTGGCCCTCACTGGCTGCCGCTGGGCCAGTCCGGGGCCAGTTCAGGGCCAGTGAGGGCCAATTCGGGCCAGTTCCGGCACAGCCTTGCCGCGACCCCCCTGCCCCACCGCGCCTGGTGCAAACGCCTTGCTGGAATCGCGGGACAAACAGCGCTAAACCCGCAGCATACCGAGCCCGTTCCGCAAGGTCCGGGCATTTTGTCTTTCGTTTTTTCCAGGGCAATTCATGGATATCGTCAGAACCAGGACCGAACTGCACCAGCGTGTCACGCACTGGCACGCGCAGGGAGAAAAAATTGGCGTAGTGCCCACCATGGGCTCGCTCCATAACGGCCACATGGCCCTTGTCCGCGCACTGGACGGCAAAGCCACCCGCAGGATCGTGAGCGTTTTCGTCAACCCGATCCAGTTCAACAATCCCGAAGATTTCAGCCTCTATCCACGCGGGCTGGAAGCCGACGCCGCCCTGCTGGAACAGACCGGCGGCGTGGATGTACTTTACGCCCCCGACGAAAACGAAATGTACCCGCAGGGTTTCTGCACCCGCGTGCTGATCTCGGGCATGGATACGGTGCTGTGCGGGGCCGACCGGCCGGGCCATTTTGACGGCGTGGCAACGGTTGTCACCAAGCTTCTGCTCCAGAGTGGGGCCGATATCGCAGCCTTTGGCGAAAAGGACTACCAGCAGCTCGGCATTATCAGGCGGCTGGTTGCGGACCTGGACCTGCCGGTCTCGATCCTGCCCGTGCCAACCGTACGCGACCCTGACGGACTGGCCCTGTCATCGCGCAACAGGCGGCTGAGCGTGACAGCCCGCCAGCAGGCCGCGACACTCCCCTCCGCCCTGAAGGCCTGCCTTGCCGCCCTGCGGGCGGGCCAGCCCGTGCCCACAAGTCTTGAGACCTGCCGCACCACATTGGCCAGCGCTGGGTTTGACGTGCATTACCTGGACCTGATGCACGAAGACACGCTCAAACCCGCGACCCAGGCAGGCCCCGGCACACGCCTGTTCGTCGCGGCAACGCTGGACGGCATCCGCCTGATCGACAACATGCCCACACTTTGAGCAGGCTGATTTTTCTGTTTTTCTGAAACCCGAAAGGACCACAGGACCATGAGCATCATCCGCCTCGAACCCGAAGAACGCCTGAGCGGCGCCGTCATTTACGGTGGGCTGGTTCACCTGGCCGGACAGGTCGCGGACGACCCCAGCCAGGACGCACAGGGCCAGATGGAAGATATCCTGCGCCAGGTCGACGCCCTGCTGGCCCAGGCCGGCACGGACAAGAGCCGCATGCTTTCCGTTCAGATTTTTCTGGCCGACATGAACGACATGGCGGGCATGAACCGGGCATGGGACGCGTGGCTGGACCGTGCGAACAAGCCCGCGCGCGCCACGGTGGAAGCCAGACTGGCCAACCCTGCCTGGCGCGTGGAACTGACCGGGGTTGCGGCCCTTCCCAGATAACCGGCGGACCGGACCGGCATTGCCCGGAACCGGCGCGCGACCATGCCCCATGCCCTACGTAAGGGGCCAGGATGCGGCCTGCACAGGGCGGTGTGCGACACACCGCCTGTTCGGGGCTGGAACGGGGTTTTCAGACAGCCCATACAGAGCCCACGCCCGTTTGCGGCCGATATGCCGCGCATACATACCGGCAACGGCCGACATGGGGGCAACGACGCGGGACCGCAGGCCGGAACACTGACCCTGCCTTGCGAAACATCTTGATTTTCAAGGAAAAAAGGCTGGCTCCCGAAGTAGGACTCGAACCTACGACCCAGCGATTAACAGTCGCTTGCTCTACCAACTGAGCTATTCGGGATCAGCGAGGCACCGTATAGCGAGCCACGCTGAACGCGTAAACCCCCTTTCAGGAATTTTTTTTCTTTTTCAGGCCTTAACAAGACGACTCTGCGGGGCAAGTCGTAGTAAGCAGGATGTATGACCACCCGTGGCCCCTCTTCCGTATCCCGCCGCGCTGTCCTGTCAGCGGCCGTGCTCGCCACAGCGGGAACCGCCGCAACCGTGTTTTACGAACACTGGCGGCACCGCCTCCACGGCCCGCACCGGCACCCCGACGGGGTGTACCGCAAGCTGCTGCTGGGATGGGCCGCGGCGGAGCACTGCCCCGTATACGTTGCAGCGGCCGAAAAAGGGTTTTTCGACCACTACAATCTCGATATCGACATCGCCCCCGCGACCATGAACGGGCACGACACGCTGGAGGCCCTGCAACGCCGGGAATTCGACTACGCCGTCGCCCCCGCGCTGACATGGCTGCCCTATCTGCATGCGGGGCTTCCGGCCCATATCGTCATGGGGGTGCAGCCGGGTTATTTCCGCCTGCTGGTGCGACGCAGCAGCGGCATTACGCGACTGGACCAGCTTATGGGCCGCAATGTCGCCATGCCGGACTCGAACGCGGCCGACAAACTGTTTTTCTCCATCATGATGCGTCGCAAGGGGCTGGATGCGTTGAACCGCATCAACTGGGTGGACCTGCCCTTTGCCGAAATAGCGGACAGCGTGCGCGCCCAGCGGATCGACGCGGTTGTAGCGCACGACCCCTATGGCTGGCTGCTGCTGCAAACCGCACCCGATCTGTTTGTGGAACTGGCTGGCAGCAATTCGGGCCATTATGCCCAGCGCACCAGCCTGGTGCTGGGTGTGTCCGATCACGCCCTGCAGGCCGACCCCGACGCCGCCGCCTCGCTCGTGCTGGCGCTGCACAGCGCCGCGCGCTGGGCCAACACCCACCGCGACGACGACGCAACACTGATCGCGGGTAACATGCCCGAACTCTCGCCCGCCAGCGCGCGCGCCATGCTGCACGACGCACCCGCCATCCAGACCGCGCTGGGCCAGAACCTGCGCGACCAGATTGCGCAGTACTGCGACGAACTCCAGCTTGTCGGACTCCTGCCCGAAGCCGAAAACACAACTCTTCTGGCCCAGAGCTATACCCGCAACGTCCTGCGCGAATAACGCCTGAACCGGACCGCTACCCCCGGCATGTCACCACGCCGGGGGTGCCACGTTACCTCAACCCGCCGACAAAACGGGCAATACGCGCGCAGGCTTCGCGCAGGTCCTCATCCGACGTGGCGCAGGACAGACGCAGGTAGGGCGAAGACCCGAAGGCGCTGCCCGGAACCGTGGCCACGAACTCCTCTTCCAGCAGGGCCATGGCAAAGTCATGGTCCGTGTCCAGCACCGTGCCGCCCGCTGTTCTGCGCCCCAGGCAGGCCGCCACACCCGGATAGGCATAGAACGCACCTTCGGGCATGGCGCAGGTCAGGCCCGGTACGGCGCGCAGGGCTTCCACCACGCTGCGCCGCCTGCGGCTGTAGACCGCAACCATTTCATCCACCAGGTCGGGCGGGCCATCCAGCGCCGCCACAGCCGCCGCCTGCGCTATGGAGCACACGCCAGACGTGGCGTTACCCTGCACGGTGCGCATGGCCGCGATCAGATCGGCCGGACCACCGGCAAACCCCACGCGCCAACCCGTCATGGCATACGCCTTGGACACACCGTTGAGCGTGATGGTACGGGCCTTCAGGTCCGGGGCCACCGCCGCGATGGAGACTGCCTGCGCTCCATCGAACACCAGATGTTCATAGATTTCGTCAGACAGGATCCAGACATCGGGGTAGGCGCGCAGCACATCGGCTATGGCCTGCATGTCCTCGATCGTGCAGACCGCACCCGTCGGGTTGGAGGGAAAGTTCAGCACGACCCAGCGTGTCGCGGGTGTCAGCGCGGCCGCCAGCGTGTCGGCCCGAAGGCGAAAACCGTCTTCCTCCCGGCAGGGAACGTAAACCGGCTTTGCACCGAACATGCGCGCGATCAGCGGATAGCTGACCCAGTACGGGGCAGGCACGACAACCTCGTCCCCCGGGTTCAGCGTTGCCATGAAGGCATTGAAAATGACCTGCTTGCCGCCGTTGGACACCATGATTTCCGACGGAGCGTAGTCCAGCGCATTATCACGCGCGAACTTGCGGGCAATGGCGGTCTTGAGCGCGGGGGTGCCATCGATCGGCGGGTATTTGGTCTGCCCGTCGCGGGCGGCCTGGTAGGCGGCCTCCACCACGGCGGGTGGCGTCGCGAAATCCGGCTCGCCCAGGGCGAGGGAGATCACGGACTTGCCCTCCCCGCGCAGGGCGCGGGCGCGGGCGGCCATTTCAATCGTGGCGGGGGCGGGCAGCCCCTGCAGACACTGTGCGAAAGTGCGTGACATGATCTTACACAATCCCCGCGCAGAAACGCTGGATACGCGTGCAGGCGTCGCGCAGGCTGTCGGTATCCGTGGCGTAGGAAATCCGCATATAACCGGGATACATGAAGGCGGAGCCATGAACGGCGGCAACGCCTTCTTCCTCCAGCAGGGCGGTTACGAAATCCTCGTCCGTTGTCAGGGTTTTTCCGCCCGGCGATGTCCTGCCCAGGCAGGCCTCGATATTGGGGAAGACATAGAACGCGCCCTGCGGGGTCGCGCATTGCAGGCCACGGGCCTGGTTGATCATGGACACCACAAGGTCGCGCCGGTCCTGGTACGTGGCCACCATGGTCTGGATAAAGTCCTGCGGGCCGGTCAGGGCTTCCACCGCCGCCGCCTGTGCTATGGAGCACGGGTTAGAGGTGGACTGGCCCTGCAGCTTGTTCATGGCTTTGGTCAGTTCCACAGGCGCGCCGGAAAAACCGATACGCCAGCCGGTCATGGCATAGGCCTTGGACACGCCGTTCATGGTCAGGGTGCGCGGGCGCAGCCGGGGTTCGACCTCGACAAAGGTCGCGGGACGGAAACCGTCATAGGCCAGCTTGGCGTAAATATCGTCGGTAAAGATCCAGACATGCGGGTGGCGCAGCAGCACGTCGCACAGCGGGCGCAGGTCCTCGGCCGAATAGGCCACGCCGGTCGGATTGCACGGCGAGTTCAGGAAGAACCATTTGGTGCGCGGCGTAATGGCGGCTTCAAGCTGTTCGGCGGTGATACGGAAATCGTTTTCGCGCAGGCAGGGTACAATAACCGGCACGCCTTCGGCCAGGGTGACGATATCGGGATAGGACACCCAGCACGGAGCAGGAATAATGGCTTCATCGCCGGGGTTCAGGCTTGCCATCATCGCATTGTAGATGACCTGCTTGCCACCGGTGGAGACAATGACTTCCTCGAGCGTGTAGTCCAGCCCGCTGTCCAGGCGGAACCGCTCGGCCACGGCACGGCGCAGTTCGGGCGTGCCGGCAACGTCGGTATAGCGTGTCTGCCCGGCCGCGATGGCCTTGACGGCGGCATCGGCAATGTTGCGCGGGGTCGGAAAATCCGGTTCCCCGGCTGACAGGCTGACGATATCGCGCCCCTCTGCCTTGAGCGCGCGCGCGCGGGTGGAAATAACAATGGTCTGGCTCGGGCTGATCCTGTTCAGGCGGTCAGCAACAATGCTCATGGTTTCTTATCTTTCCGACACGGTTCCATCAGGCTTGCCACGGTGGTGGGGTGGCCCACCCACAAGACAAAGCGGCTCGCCGTTCAGCGGCACACACTAATCGTGTTCCCTGTCGGACGGAACCTGTGTTTTCTGCTCTCCCGTCCTTTTTTTACCCTGATCGCCGACAAGTGCTTTACGGCATATCAGGCATGTCAGGCACACCGGCGCGGCGGCGCACATCGGCCGGTGCAAGCCCGGCCTCGCGCATGGCCCGCACCGCAAGCGCACCGTCGCGCTTGGCCAGCCTGCGCCCCGTGCCATCGCATAACAGCGGGTGGAACGCATAGGCCGGGACAGGCCAGCCCATAAGAGCCTGCAACAGGCGGTGCAGGTCGGTCGCGGGGCGCAGGTCCTCCCCGCGGGTTACAAGCGTTATACCCTGTGCCGCATCATCATGGGTGACGCACAGATGGTAGGAGACCGGCACGTCACGCCGGGCCAGAACGACATCGCCAAACAGTTCGGGCCGGCAGGCGACCGTGCCGCGGTCCAGATCGCGATAGGCAAGCGCCCATGCGCCGCCAGTCCCCTGCCCGCAATTATGGCTCTGGCTCTGGCTCTGGCTCTGGCTCTGGCTCTGGCTCTGGCTCTGGCTCTGGCGCACATGCTCAAGTGCTCGCGCCATGTCCAGCCGCAGCACATAAGGCTGGCCCTGCGCCAGCCGTTCCCTCCGCTGTGCGTCGGGCAGGGTACGGCACCGCCCCGGATACAGCAGCGCGCCATCCGGTGCGGTATGAGGGGCGGAGAACATGGCCGCACTTTCGCGCGCGATATCGGCACGGGTACAAAAACACGGATACACCACCCCAAGCCCGGCCAGACGGTCCAGCGTGCGCCTGTACGCAGGCATGTTCTCCGACTGGCGCAGCACCGGACCATCGGGCACCAGCCCCAGCCAGGCCAGATCATCCAGTATCGCCTGGCCGAACTCGGGCTTGCAGCGCTGGGGGTCTATGTCCTCCAGGCGGAGCAGCCACGCGCCGTCCGGGCGGGAATATGCCCAGCCATGAAAAGCGGAGGCGACATGCCCCAGATGCAGCAGCCCCGTGGGGCTGGGCGCAAAGCGCGTACGCCATGCATGGGCCGGCAAGACACTGGAATGTAATGAAAACTTCATGACTATACGACCACCTGCACCACCGCGCGCGAGTACATTATGGTATTTATATTAATTCTTCACTGTTTCTTGCCACGTTCTTGCGTGTCTGCAATACTCCGCTCGATACTTACCTCGACGACGCACTTCCCCGCGGTCGGCTCTGAGTTCATGACCCCGGAAAGCGGCGTTCTCGTGACCGATGAGGAGGCACGCCTTGGCGGATGGCAGTATACTGAATTTCCCGGCTCTGGTCCTCAATGCCGATTTCCGGCCTCTGTCCTATTTCCCGCTTTCTCTATGGTCCTGGCAGGATGCGATCAAGGCGGTCTGTCTGGACCGGGTGTCGGTTCTGGATGAATACGACATGGAAGTTCATTCCCCCCGGCAGACATTCCGCCTGCCCAGCGTCATTGCGCTGAAGGATTTTATTCCCGCAGCGCGCAAGCCCGCCTTCACCCGGTTCAATGTGTTCCTGCGGGACAATTTTTCCTGCCAGTATTGCGGGGAACGCCACCCCACACAGGAACTGACATTCGACCACGTCATTCCCCGCTGCAAAGGTGGCCGCACAAGCTGGGAAAACGTCGTGACCGCGTGCGGGGGGTGCAACCTGCGCAAGGGGCCGCACATGCCCAAACACATCGGCATGATCCCGCGCCGCCCACCGGGCCGCCCCACATCGTGGGAACTACAGGAAAACGGTCGGGCTTTCCCGCCCAATCACCTGCATAAAAGCTGGTGCGACTATCTGTACTGGGACACCGAACTGGAAAGCTGAGCGCACACGCCGCAGGGCCCGTTCGGTGCCACAGGCAGGCCGCCCGTGCGGGGTGGTTTTTCGCCCCGCCGGTGACGGCCTTATACGTTTTATGTCAGTTTACGCAGCGCAACGCGGCATCGGGCATGGGGCACGTACAGGCCTGAACCGGCATGGACTGCCAGAATCCGAGCCGAACGAAATACCCCCCGTCACGGCAGCCGCATAATCCTGCTTCAGCGTGTGTAGCTGTAGCCGTGGTCGTCCGCCATTTTCTGGAGGTCGGGCGCGCCTTTCAGGTTCAGCGGAACAGGCTTTGCGTTCTTTTCGGTCAGGACAAAGCCGTTATTGGTCATGCGCGCGCAGGTGTTCGCAGCCAGCGGAAAGCTGAGAAACATCGGCCCCGCCATCTGCTTGCGCATGCAGCCGACATCGCTGTCAGTGGGAAGACGCCCGATCTCGGACGAGCAGCCGCCAAGCGCCACCCCACCAAGTGCCAGCAACCCCAGGCCAAATTTTTTGATCATATGCGTCACCGACCCGCGTACCTTGTTTCCAGCTTTTGCAATGTCGCCACACCTGCGGGCTACGCGGCCCTTGTATGGCCCCTGCGTTACCTGCCGTCCGGTGGTGGCGACAGATCGTGCCACGTCCGGCCTGTGTCGGCTAGGGAGCGTATGACACGCCCCCGTTCCGCGCAGCGCATGGCAGCACCGTGCGGCGGCAAAAAGCCACACCCGGGAGTGACGACCGGCCCGATCTTGACCTTCGGCCAAGACCGTCAGCCAGACCGCCTGCCTGCCCTGTGGTCGCCTGCCGCCGGTTCAGCCGACTTCGTAACCCGCGCCGCGAATGGCATTGCGAAGAGAGGAAACACCCGCCCGTGCGGGGTCATACGTGACCTTGACCTCGTTGATCGCCAGATTCACATCCGTGCTTTCAACACCGTCGATAGCGGCAAGGGCGCGTTTCACGGCGGAAACGCATCCGTCGCATGTCATGCCGTCAACCATAAAACTTGCCGTCGTCAAGGCCATTGCGTGTGCCTCCCCTTAAAGAATAAACCACCGGGCCACCGCTCCACGCCTGTCTGGCACCCGGCTTTCCATCCTTACATAGCGCATCCGCCCGCCCTTACGAAACCCTGAAATACCTGCCCCGCAGGCTGGTAGCGCGTGGTATAAAGCCGCCATGAGCCAACTTTGCACGCCACCCGGACCCGTCAGCACCTGGCAGAACACGCCTTTGCACAGGCTGATGCTGACCGCCCTGATCAACCAGTTCGAAAACAGACTGCTGACCGGCAGCAGCGCGACGCTGACAATCGAGCAATGGCTGCTCGACAACGGAATGCGCGCCTCCCTGCCCCTGCGGGCCGAAAGACATGGCTCCACTGAGCCCCCCTGCCCTGCCCCCTACCTGGATGCCCTGGGGCTGGGCGGGTCACAGGCCCAGACCCTGCGCTACCGCACCATACGGCTTGTGGCGGACGGGCGGGTTTTTTCCCAGGCGGAAAACTGGTACCGCCCCGACCTGCTGAGCGAAACCATGCGCCACCAGCTCGATACAACCGACATTCCCTTTGGCCATATCGTACGGCCTTTGGCGTTTTCGCGGCAACTGCTCCTGCGCGAGGGGCTGTGGTCCCCCCTGCCCGAAGGCTGGCAGCGGCACACCACGCTACCGCCGGCGACAGGCAACGCACTGGACCTGCCCGCCTATCTGTTCCGCCATGTGGCGGTGCTGCGCACGGGGGCCGGTATCCCGTTCAGCGTGGTGGTGGAAACCTACACGCCGGAGTCCATGCGTTTTGCACCACCCGCGCTGCCGGACTGCGCCACCCCCTGACGGCACCCGCGTCACCGTCAACACCACCGGCCCTGCACAGCGCAGCCCCGCAGGAGGTCAGGCCTCCGCCCCCATGCGGGTTTTATCGACAAACTGTTCCGTATCGTCATCCAGCGCGCGGGACCGCCGCCCGCCCGGGCCGTGAACATACAGGTCCTTGCGGTCGATCGAGGCCACAACGTCGGGCTGCACGGGCATAAGGTAGCGGGCGGGGCGCTGGTGGTCGGCCAGTTGCAGGTCGGGATTGAACACCGAATTGAACTTCCACAGCATTTTCACGAAATTGGTCTGGCCATTACGCAGCAGGCGCGCGGCAATACCCGCCGTGTCCCTGAGCGCCTGCCAGCCCATATGCTTGGTGTTGAGCACCTGCTGGGTTTTGACCAGTTCTTCGTAAAATTCGGGCAGGGGCAGCTTTGTGGGCAGCACGGCATGCTGGATATCGAACAGCCGGTAGTCGCGCGTGGTCAGGCGACGAGCCTCCTTGTGCCAGATTTCCGTGCCGGGATAGGGGGTTGTGACCGACAGATTGACGATTTCCGGAATTTCCAGACACCATTTGCGTATGGTCTCGAACCGCTCACGGTCCCAGGATGGATCGGCAATAATATTGATGGCCACGATCAGCCCGAGTGAGCGCGCGTAATCGAGTGCTTCGAAATTCTTGTCGGCCGAAACACGCTTGCGGAACTGCCTGAGCCCTTCCTCATCCACCGCTTCCATGCCGATAAAAATGTAGGACAGCCCGATTTCGCTCCAGACCTTGAACACCTCCTTGTTGCGCAAAAGCACATCGGCCCGGGTTTCGAGGTAATATTCCTTCCTGATCCCGCGTTTCCTGATTTCGTTGGCAATGGCCATGCCGTGTTCTTCATGCACGAAAGCCACGTCATCGACGATGAAGATCCCCGGTTCGGTGATTTTTTCCAGTTCGTCCGCGATCACCTGCGGGCTGGCTGTGCGGTAGGACCGGCCATAGAACGTCCAGGCTGAACAGAAGGTGCAGTCCCACGGGCAACCGCGCGCGAACTCGATGGACGCCGCCGGATCGAGCGTGCCGATGAAATATTTGTTGCGGTGGCGCAGCAGGTCGCGGGCCGGGCGCACGCCGTCGAGCGACTCTACAAAAATGGGGGATGGGCCTTCCCCCTCCAATGTCACCACACCCGGCACCTCCAGAATATCGCCCCCCGCCTGCATGGTATCCAGCAGCAGGCCGATTGTCGCATCCCCTTCCCCCTTGAGAATGCAGGTCACCGTGCCTTCGGCCAGCTCCAGCACATCCCGGGCGATAAACGAGACGGAATGCCCGCCTATGACCTGGCGCACCGTCGGTATGCGGTAATGCGTGGCCTGACACAGGTCGAGAATTTCGGGCACATTGGCCAGGTAGTTGCCGCCATAGCAGACCACATCGGGCTGAAAATCCTCCAGCATGGCCCAGTAGTCGTCATGCGTTTCAACCTGGAGGTCGATCATGCGCACATCGTGCCCGGCCTGGCGGGCGGCCCCCGCCACCAGTTCCAGGCCCAGGGGCTCCAGCCGCAGGAACACCTTGGTGTACATCAGGGCACTTGGATGAACCGCCAGAACTTTCATGACATTGCCTTTCTACCTGCGCAGACGGGCCGGACAGGTTCAGGATCGTGTCGGATGCCGCGCGCACTATGATCTTGGATGTGCTGCAATCATAGAAAGAGTCGGAAGGTCATGTCCCGCCCGGTCAGGCTGCACCACCCATGCACGGGCAACCCGTCCCGCGCGGGCAGCGGGGAAAAACAGCGACAAATCCTGTCGCGGACAAAAAAAGGGCGTCACCTGCATGGCAGGGACGCCCGAACCGTATCTTGAGCCGTCGGCAGGACTTACGGCAGAATTTCGGTTTCGGCGAAAAAGAAGCTGATTTCGTTGGCGGCGTTTTCAGCGCTGTCGGAGCCGTGAACGGAATTGGCTTCGATGCTTTCAGCGAACTGCGCGCGAATGGTGTGGGCTTCGGCCTTCTTGGGGTCGGTCGCACCCATGACGTCGCGGTTCTTGGCAACCGCGTTCTCGCCTTCGAGAACCTGCAGCACAACCGGGCCGGAGACCATGAAGGACACCAGGTCGTTGTAGAACGGGCGTTCCTTGTGAACGGCATAGAACGCACCGGCCTGTGCGGGGGTCAGCTGCACGCGCTTCTGGGCGACAATGCTCAGGCCAGCGCCTTCGAACACGGCATTGATCTTGCCGGTCAGGTTGCGGCGGGTCGCGTCGGGCTTGATAATGGACAGTGTACGTTCTTTTGCCACGTTAGGCTCCTTCATGAACTGGTCTGCCCGCCTTGGAACGGCGGATGATCACGCCCCATCTAGAGCATATCGGCGCGGGCTGGTAGGTACCTGGCCGCATGTAATGCACGATTCCAGCAGAAACGAGAGTTGCATTGAGCCTACTTGTCATCTCAGACCTGACCCTGCGCATGGCAGGCCGCCTTTTACTCGACCACGCCAGCCTGTCGGTGGAGCCCGGTCGCAAGATCGGGCTTGTGGGCCGCAACGGGGCCGGCAAATCCACACTGCTGGCCGCCATAGCGGGCGACATTGCCCCGGACGGGGGCGAAATCCGGCTTTCGTCACGCGCGCGCATGGCCCGCGTCAAGCAGGAAGCCCCGGCCGATGGCGCGTCCCTCCTGCAAACCGTACTGGCGGGTGATACGGAACGCACCACCCTGCTGGACGAGGCCGAACACGCGACAGACCCGCAGCGTATTGGCGAAATTCATGAACGCCTGCGCGCCATCCAGGCCGACAGCGCCCCCGCCCGCGCAGGGGCCGTGCTGGCTGGGCTGGGCTTCAGCGCCGAGGCGCAGGCCCGCCCGGTCTCCGACTTTTCGGGCGGGTGGCGCATGCGTGTCTCGCTTGCCACGGCCCTGTTCCTCGAACCCGACCTGCTGCTGCTGGACGAACCGACGAACCACCTCGACCTTGAAGCCACGCTGTGGCTGGAGGACTGGCTGCGCCGATTCGCGGGGGCCGCGCTGATCGTCAGCCATGATCGCGGGCTGCTGGACTCGTGCGTGGACGCCATCGCCCATCTGGATCGCGGCAAGCTGAGCCTGACCCCCGGCGGCTACGAGAATTTTGTTCGTATCCGCACGGAGCAGGCACTCCAGCAGGCCCGGCATGCCGAAAAAATCGCGGCCCGGCGCGCGCATATGCAATCCTTCGTGGACCGGTTCCGGGCCAAGGCCACCAAGGCCCGCCAGGCACAGGCCCGGATCAAGGCGCTTGAAAAACTGCCCGTGATCGAAGCCGTGGTGGAAGACGCGGCGACACAGTTCGCCTTTCCCCAGCCTGCCCCGCTGCCCCCGCCCATTCTGAGCATGAACCAGGCCAGCGTGGGGTATGATGGCCGTGCCGTGCTGTCCAACCTGTCCCTGCGGCTGGACATGGAAGACCGCATTGCCCTGCTGGGGGCCAACGGGCGCGGCAAATCCACCCTGGTCAAGCTGCTGGCCGGGCGACTGGCCCCCCTGAGCGGCACGGTGGAGCATAACCCCAGGCTGAAGGTCGGCTATTTCGCCCAGCACCAGACCGAGGAACTGCGCCTGGGCGAAACCCCGATCGATCATATGGCCCATGCCCTGCCGCGTGCCACGCCCCCTGTGGTGCGCGCGCAGCTTGCCCGCTTCGGGCTGGATGCCGACCGGGCGGAAACCCCGGTGGGCGACCTGTCGGGCGGGGAAAAGGCCCGCCTGCTGCTGGCCCTGGCCACGCGGGACGCCCCGCAACTGCTGCTGCTTGACGAACCGACCAACCATCTCGACCTCGACGCGCGTGACGCGCTTATTCGCGCTCTGGCGGAATTCGAGGGCGCTGTCGTGCTGATCAGCCACGACCCGCATCTGGTGGAACTGGTGGCGGACAGACTGTGGCTGGTGGGGGACGGAAAGGTTACACCCTTCGAGGGCGACATCGCGGACTACAAAAGCTGGCTGATCGAACACAACCGTGCCGCCAGCCGCCCGAAAACCGACACGGCGGCTGCGCTCAGCCGCAAGGATGACCGGCGTGAACGGGCCGAGGCCCGCAAGGCGCTGGCCCCGCTGCGCAAGATCATAAAGGACGCCGAAGCACGCCTGGCAAAACTGGCCGAAGAACGCCAGAAACTGGAGGCAAGCCTTGCCGACCCCAAGCTGTATGAACAGGGCAAGACCGCCGAGGTGACACGCCTGAACACGCGCCTGGCCGCAATCGGCCGCGAACAGGCGGAAGCCGAGGAACGCTGGCTCGCCGCCGAAACGGAAATGGAGGACGCACAGGACAGCGAGGGCTGACGGGTATTACGGCCCCGTTCGCACCTGCGAGATCCATGCCGCATGGCAGGTCCCGGCCCCGCCGCATCGAGCGTGGATGGAGCACGGACATGGGAGCGCATGACCCCTGCCCCCATCTTGCCAACCAGCCTGCCAACCAGCCCGCTGGCCTGCCTGCTGCCCTGCCCCGGCTTACATGGCCACCACCCTGCCCCGGCTTTCGAAAATTCTCTTCTCAGACGACCGGGGCAGGGCATAAGACAATGTAAAAGATTATCCTGATACAAACATTCCATGTCCTGCCCGCTACCGGGAACGGCATGCAGCCGTTATACGACGTGTCTGCTTCGTGAAAGACTTCTCCCGCATGGCTTCTGACAATCGTGCAGCGTCCCCCACCAGCCCAGACGGTGGAACCACAACACAGGCCCATTTTCTGCGCATTGCCCGCCTGACTCTGGGTGCCCTGGCAATTGGCATGCTCATCTGGCTGATGGGCGACGTACTGATGGTGATTTTCGCCTCGGTGCTGTGTGCCGTCGTGCTCTATGGCCTTGCGCGCATTCTGGTGCGCCACCTGCGCCTGTCCCATGGCTGGGCGCTGTCCATTGTGGTGCTGACCCTTATCAGCATGGCGGCTCTGCTGGTCTGGAACAGCGGCCCCGCCATCGCCAACGAAGCCGTGCGCCTGCAGGAAGCCCTGCGCCAGCAGGAAACCGCCCTGCGCGGCAACCTGCAGAATTCAGCCATGGGTCAGGTTATCCTGAAATACCTGCCGGCATCGCTGGGGGGCCAGCAGACCGGCGGCGATAACAGCCTGGCCTCGCTCGGGTCGCGCATTGCGGGCTCCATGACCGGTATCCTGGGCTCGGCCTTCGGGGCGATCGGCACGATTGTGGTGGTTCTGATCGCGGGGCTGTATTTCGCCATGGACCCCGCCAGTTATGCGAACGGGCTGCTGCGCCTTGTTCCGCAGGACAGTCGCCCCAAGGTACGCAGTCTGCTGCTGCGGGCTGGCAGAACGTTATGGGCCTGGGTTGCCGGGCAGGCGCTGGACATGCTGGTGGTGGGCACGCTCTCGGGGATCGGGCTGTGGTTCATTGGCGTACCGCTCGCCCTGGCACTGGGTGTTCTGGCGGGGCTGTGCAACTTCGTGCCCTATATCGGCGCAATCATGGGCGCTGTACCCGCCCTGCTGCTGGCCCTGTCGCTGGGCACGCGTGAAACCATTATGGTGGCGGCCCTTTATGGTGTGATCCAGTTTCTCGAAGGTAACGTTCTGGCCCCGTTCATTCAGCGCCACGCGGTGCAGATGCCCCCTGCCCTGACCGTGCTGTCCCAGACCTTGTTCGGCGCCATTCTTGGTTTTCCGGGGCTTATCCTTGCCTCTCCGCTGACTGCCGTACTGCTGGCCATTCTGGACGGGTTGACCCAGCCCCTGTCCAAAAAAGACCGGCTATAATCCGCGCGATATACAGATCGTGACAAGAAAGTATGGATATCGTAAGGTTTTCGTAACACTTGGGGGGCTCTAGAGGACGATGTATGCGTGTTCTTCTGGTTGAAGATGACCAAACCATTCGGAGCTTCATAGCAAACGGTCTGGCAGAGGCCGGCCATCTAGTCGAACAGGCATCGGATGGCAAACAGGGTCTGGCCCTGGCCAACGCCGAAAAATTCGATGTCATCATTCTGGACCGCCTGCTGCCCGGCGGGGTGGACGGACTGCATGTTCTGGAAACCCTGCGCAAAACCGGCCATATTACCCCGATCCTGCTGCTGTCCGCCCTTACGGATGTTGAAGACAAGGTGGCCGGGCTTAAAGCCGGTGCTGATGATTACGTCACCAAACCGTTTTCATTCGTGGAACTGCAGGCCCGACTGGAAGCGCTGGTCCGCCGCAACCGGAACGAAGCCCAGCCCCAGACCCGCCTTGCCGTCAGCGATCTGGAAATAGACCTGCTGTCGCGCAGTGTATTGCGCGCGGGCCGCAAGATCGACCTGCAACCGCGCGAGTTCCGGCTGCTGGAATTTCTGATGCGGCACACCGGGCAGGTCGTAACGCGCGCCATGCTGCTTGAAGGGGTCTGGGACTACCACTTCGACCCCCAGACCAATGTGATCGACGTACATATTTCTCGCCTGCGCCAGAAGATCGACAAGTCCTTCGACCGGCCTCTGGTCCATACGGTGCGCAACGCGGGGTATATTCTGCAGGAATGACGCAGAACTATCCCGCCCCTGTTTGCGCGACCTGCCTGTCAGCCCTGCTGCGGCACCGCATTTTTCAGCACGAACATGGGGGCGGTGCCTCTTTCAGCCCCGGACCGGGCTGAAAATAAAACAGCGATAAAAAAGAATAGAAATTTTAGGTGGCGCCTTTTTTAAACACTGGTTTAAACACTGGCCGTCCCCGAAGCTTTTTGAAAAAAGCTGCGCCAAAAACTTCCAGAGATTTGTAGAATATCTCATCGCTCGATGAGCGCGGCCTTCCGGGTCAGGCTGCCAGACAGGACCTTGCGCCGGATGAAAGCCGACGCGTCAAAAAAGCGTCAAAATTCGCCTGTATTATCAGGACCATGCGACGATGATCTTTGCAGCACGTTAAGACTGTATGGATCGTGTTTTGCAAAAAAGAATACCTGTCTACCCACGCGGGCAGGGCATATCCGTATTCACATCTACAGCACGACACCCCGGCCACCTAGCCCGACGACCCGGTTCAGTCACGCCCCGGCAGTCATACCGGAGATAACTGACGGCCAGTACAGGCAGTTCGAAGGCAGACGGGCCGGATGTGTGGATTATGCCCGATATCCGTAACCAGGGATGAATGATACCGATGTTTCAAACCCGCCGTTTTTCCAAAACCTTTTTGGGCTTTAGCCTGCTGGCACCCTTTATGGCGTCGGTTCTGGCTGGACTGCCCGTAAAAGCCGCACATGCACAGACCCCCACGGATGTCACCAAACTCGATATCAACGCCGAAGGTCAGGTGGAAGCGCCGCCAGACCGTCTGACCGCGACATTCCGTGCCCAGGCGCAGGACAAGAACGTGGCCACCGCACAGCAGGCCGTGAACGCACAAATCCATCAGGCGACAGAACAGGCCGCCAAGGTCAATGGCGTTACAAGCGCCGTGCTGGTTTACGGCGTGTCAGAAAGCCGCCCCGACAAGAACACGACACTCTGGACCGCGCGCCAGACATTGACGCTGGCCGCAGCGGACGGCAAGGCGTTGCTGCCCCTTGCAGGCCAGCTTCAGGGGAACGGGCTTATCCTCGAACAGCTTGAATGGTCCCTGTCACGGCCCCAGCGCCAGACGCTGTTCCTGCAGGCCGAAAAGAACGCCATAGCGGATCTGAAAAAACAGGCAGAAACCCTGGCAGCGGCTCTGGGCCTGCATGTTCTGAGGTTCGAGCATGTCACCGTATCGGAAGAGGATTCGCCCCGGCCGATGCCGGTCATGCTGATGGCGGCACGCTCCGCTGACGGGGCAGCGGCTCCCCCGTCCAGCACGGCCGAAACCCAGACCGTGCGGGCCAGCGCCAGCGCCACGGTGCTGCTGGCCCCCTGAGGCACATTATAAACGCACTATAAAAAAAACCGCTTTCCGGCAGGGTGCCGAAAAGCGGTTTCATGACAGGCAGGCGCTTGATCAGGCCACCGCGCTACTCTGCCGGGTCCAGAGCCCCGGCAGGATAAGCGCGGACAGCCCCACACTCAGCGGGGTGCGAGCACCATGATCATCTGCCGGTTTTCAAGCCGGGGCATCTGCTCGACCTTGGCCAGTTCGTCCATTTCTGTCCGAATCCGTTCCAGAACCTTGATCCCGAGTTCCTGGTGGGCCATTTCACGCCCACGGAAACGCAGCGTGACCTTGACCTTGTCGCCATCGCCAATGAAGCTTTTGACCGCACGCATTTTGACCTGGTAGTCATTTTCGTCGATGTTCGGACGAACCTTGACTTCCTTGATCTCGATGACCTTCTGCTTTTTCTTGGCTTCGTTGCGCTTTTTCTGCTGCTCGTACTTGAACTTGCCGTAATCAAGAATTTTTACGACCGGCGGTTCGGCATTGGGGCTGATTTCCAGCAGGTCCAAGCCCACACTGTAAGCACGCAACAACGCGTCGCGAACGGTCATGACGCCCGCCATCTCACCTGTTTCGTCGATCAGGCGGACCTGTGGCACGCGAATTTCTTCATTGACTCGCGGCCCTTCACGGCTGGGCGGCGCGGGGAACGGGGATCTGGCTATGGTCAGCTCCTGTGACTGATTACAAAAACAAACAGAAGCACCAAAGGGTGCTTCCGCTTAACGCTATTATGTGCGCAATTTTCCGCCGTTTATCAAGCAGCGTGAAAGAAAAACCCGGTCATTGCAGCAATGCCACAGTTCAGCAATGCGACAACGACCCTACACGTTTTCGCGCAGGGCGGGTTCGCGCAGATCGGGCGGGGTGGCTTCCAGCGCGAGCAGGGTAGCGGCCTCGGCCAGGGTCAGGTTTGTCTGGTCCTGGCTGCCCAGCCTGCGCATGGCCACTGTTTTTTCCTCGGCCTCGCGGCGGCCGACAACCAGAATGACCGGCACACGGGCCAGGGAATGTTCGCGCACCTTGGCATTGATCTTGTCGTTACGCACATCCGCCTCGGCCACCAGCGCCTGCGCGCGCAGGGTTTCAGCCACTTCCTGCGCGTAGGGGGCGGCGTCGCTGACGATGGACGCCACAACGACCTGAACGGGCGCCAGCCAAAGCGGGAACCGCCCGGCATGCTGTTCGATCAGGATTCCCATAAAGCGCTCGAAAGAGCCCAGAATGGCCCGGTGCAGCATGACCGGCCTGTGCTTGGCCGAATCCTCGGCCACGTAGCTTGCATCCAGCCGGTCGGGCAGGACCAGGTCGACCTGCAGGGTGCCGCACTGCCAGTCGCGGCCAATGGCGTCACGCAGCACGAACTCCAGCTTGGGGCCATAGAACGCCCCTTCGCCCGGGTTGTGTTCGTATTCCACGCCAGCTACGGCGCAGGCTTCCTTCAGGGCGGCTTCGGCCTTGTCCCAGACCTCCTCGCTGCCGGCACGCTGTTCCGGCCGGTCGGCAAACTTTACCCGCACATGCTCGAAGCCCAGATCCCGGTAGACCTCATGCAGCATCTGCACGAAGCGGACGGTTTCATCCGCGATCTGGTTTTCGGTGCAGAAAATATGCGCGTCATCCTGCGTAAAGCCACGCACGCGCATGAGCCCGTGCAGCGCGCCCGACGGTTCGTAGCGATGGCAGGCCCCGAATTCGGCCATACGCAGGGGCAGTTCGCGGTAGGACCGCAGCCCGTGGCGGAAAATCTGCACGTGGCACGGACAGTTCATGGGCTTGAGGGCAAGGGTCTTGTCCTCATCCTCCACCGTGGCGATGAACATATGGTGACGATACTTGTCCCAGTGGCCCGACGCTTCCCACAGCCCGCGATCGACCAGTTGGGGGGTACGCACTTCCTGGTAGCCGTGGCGGGTCTGCATGCGGCGCATATAGTCCTGCAACACGGTGTAGATGCGCCAGCCCTTGTGGTGCCAGAACACCTGGCCCACCGCTTCCTCCTGGAAATGGAACAGGCCCATTTCACGCCCGATCCGCCGATGGTCGCGCTTTTCTGCTTCCTCAAGCTGGTGCAGGTGGGCGTCCAGTTCCTTCTGGTCGCGCCAGGCGGTGCCGTATACGCGGGTCAGCATGGGGTTGCGGTGGTCGCCGCGCCAGTAGGCACCGGCCACCTTCATCAGCTTGAAAGCCGTGCCCACGTCCTTTGTGGTGCGCAGGTGTGGCCCCCGGCACAGGTCGAGCCAGCGGCCCTGCCGGTAGATCGAGATATCCTCGCTCTCGGGCAGGTCACGGATCAGTTCGGCCTTGAAGGCTTCCCCCCGCTCCTCGAAAAAGCGGATGGCCTCGGCACGGGGCCAAACTTCGCGCTCGAACGGTTCGGCACGGGCGACGATTTCGCGCATTTTCGCCTCGATGGCCGCGAAATCCTCGGGGGTGAAAGGCTCGGCTCTGTAAAAATCGTAGTAGAAACCGTTCTCGATGGATGGGCCAATGGTAACCTGCGTGCCGGGAAAAAGATCCTGCACCGCTTCAGCCAGCACATGGGCCGCGTCATGGCGGATCAGTTCCAGGGCCTCGGGGTCCTTGCGGGTAATGAACCGCAGGGCCGCGTCCTGCCCGATGGACTGGCGGATATCGCACAGCCTGCCATCCACCTCCATGGCAAGGGCCGCCTTGGCAAGACCGGGGCCGATCGCTTCCGCCACCGTCGTACCTGTCACCGGTCCGTCAAAACTGCGAACAGAACCGTCAGGTAAGGTGATAGCGGGCATAAGATCTGGCTCCGAGAAAATTAAGAGGAGAAAAGAAAAACGAACCTGCTTAATGGCGCTACCAGAGCGCGGCTGCAACCCTCTGTACGGGCAGGAGCGCCAAATCGCGCACCCACAGCACCCTGACCTGCTCCGGCATGTCGCCCATGGGGGCCGCGAGAGAGGGGTTACCCAGCCGCGAAAACAGCGCAAGGCACCGGCACCCCGTCATGGCGGCCAGGTGCAGAGGCCCCGTATCGTTGCCGACCGCTCCCCAGGCCTGCGCCGCAAGCCCCGCCAGGTCGGGCAGGGTTGTCTGTCCTGTCAGGTCCAGCGCGTCGGGGCATATGGCCCGGATTTCCGCCGCCAGCGGTTTTTCGGCCTCCGTACCCACAATAACGGGACGAACACCCCGCGCGTGCAAAATCCGGGCCAGTTCCCCGTATGAACCCGCGGGCCAGCGTTTGAGCGGCCATTGCGGGGAAGCCCCGGGGATCAGCAACGCATAGGGCCGGGGCAGAGTCATGGTGCCACAGGCCAGCAGCCAGCTTATGTCCGGCCGTGGAACAGTATCGAGTCCGGCCATGCGAAGCTGGTCGCGCTGGCGGGCATGGGTGTGCATGTCGTTACGCCAGGGATTGGCGTGGCTGAGGGGGGAGCCGGCTTTATGCCCGGACCACCCGGCCGGTCGCCCCGCCAGCCGGAAATACCGCGCGGTCCGTCCCGATGTCTGAAGGTCGAAAACACGGTCATAACCCCGCAGCCTGTGCCGCAGGGCCAGCAGGCCCCGCCAGTCCAGCCAGCTTGGCCGCGTATCTTCCTCCACCGTGTCGAACCAGGGCGACAAGCGCCCCAGCTCCATGAAAGGGCGGGTTGTCAGCAAGGTGATATGCGCGTGCGGATAAGCCTGCCGGATAGCCTGGAACGGCCCGAAGCTATGAACAAAATCCCCCAGCGCCCCCAGCCGGATGACAAGCACGCGCCGCACGGGCGGGGGGGCGCCCTGCCCTTCGGCCACCGGCCAGGATGCGCTCATGGCGAATCCGGGTCTGCGGCCATGACCGCCAGATCCTGGCGGGCCAGATCGCCCTCATGGCTGTCGGGGGCCAGATCCAGCACCTGCTGCCAGTCTTTGCGCGCGCCCGCCGGGTCGGCCTTGCGTTCGCGGATAATGCCGCGCTCAAGCAGCGCTGCCGGATTATTGGGCTCTTTCTCCAGCGCGTGGCTGACGGACTGCAAGGCGGCATCCAGTTGCCCAAGCTGGCGCTGGGCGGACGCCAGCAGCACGTAAGCCGACGGATCGACACCGGGAGACTGCGCAACAAGGGCCGAAAGATCGGCCACCGCCCTGTCGGCCCGGTTTTGCGCCAGCAGACTGCGGGCGCGGCTTATCAGCAGCGTCGGGTCATGCGGGGTCAGGGACAGGCCGTATTCTGCACTGGCCAGTCCGCGTCCCGCCTGCCCGGCGGAAAGCCACGCCTGCGCGGCCTCCCCCGCCAGCATGCCGCGCAGGGCGGGAGTTGCCAGCTCCGCATGGCTGTCGGCCGGGGCATGGGCCAGGTCATCCAGTTCCTGGGCGGCGGTGTCTTCCTCCCCCACGTTCAGCAGGGCCAGGGCGTGACAGTGCCGGGCGTCGCGCCCGCCGCCACCGCTCAGCCAGTCCTGTGCGTAATCGCGCGCGCCAAACGGGTCTTCACCCACCATGGCCATGCAGGCGGCAGTCGACCAGATGCGGCTTTTGCCCGCCCCCCCGCCATGCCCGCGAGAAACCGCCCCCGCGGCGGATGCCTGGGCCAGCAGCGCCGTGCCGGCCATGATACCCCGGATGGCCAATGAGAGCGAAAGCGTCGGGCGGGGAAAAAGGCTGCGGCACATACCCGTATCCATAGCAGAAAGCAGGCAATGCAGGTCAAGCAGGGACATCCCTCCCCCGCTGCGCGCCCCGCCCGCCGGTGGCGCAGGATCGGCAAAGCGTGATAGGCTGACACGCATGAGCAGTTCATCTGACCAGGCGGTCATTTTGCAGATTCTTCCGGCTCTGGACCAGGGCGGTGTGGAACGCGGAACGCTGGAAATGGCAGACGCCATAACCAGGGCGGGTGCAACGGCCCTGGTTGTCAGCGCGGGGGGACGGCTGGAGCCCCACCTGCGCCGGGTGGGGGCGCTGCATATCGCCCTGCCCCATTGCGGCAGCCGCAACCCGCTGCGCATGCTGCGCAACGCCCGGGCACTGGCCCGGATCATGAACGACCATCGCGTTTCGCTGGTGCATGCGCGGTCACGCGCGCCCGCATGGGTGGCGCGACTGGCCTGCCGCAAACCCCGCGCGGGCGGTGGGCGCACACCCCTTGTCACCACATGGCATGGCGTACACGCCCATGGCTGGCCGGGAAAACGCCTGTACAACGCCGTTCTGGCAAGTGGTGTCAGGGTTATTGCCATCAGCAGGCATATCGCCCAGCGCCTGGCGGCGGAGTACCATGTGGGGCCAGACCGGCTGCGGACCATTCCGCGCGGGGCGGACGTGCAGCAGTTCGACCCCGACGCCGTATCGGGGCAGCGCCAGCACCACCTGGCCGAACAATGGGACATACCGCCCGACCTGCCGGTCATTCTCATGCCCGGCAGGCTGACGCACTGGAAAGGCCAGGGGCTGCTGCTCCAGGCCCTGACCCTGCTGGCCCGCGCCCGACCGGAGCTGAAATGGTGCTGCGTGTTCGCAGGCTCCGAACCCGCAGGCACGCGCTATGCCCAGGAACTGGCGGCACAGGCGGCACAGGCGGGGCTGACGGACATCATACGTTTTGGCGGACATTGCGACGACATGCCAGCGGCCATGGCGCTGGCGGCCATGGTGGTCGTGCCCTCGCTCCGGCCCGAACCGTTTGGTCGCGTGGTGGTGGAAGCCCAGGCCATGGGCTGCCCGGTCATTGCCGCCCACCATGGGGCCGCCACCGAAACGGTGGACCATGGCGTGACCGGCCTGTGTGTACCCCCCAACGACGCGCACGCCCTGGCGGACGCCATTCTGGCCGTCCTGAGCATGCCCCCCGCCGGGCTTGAGGCCATGGGCCACGCCGCCCGGCGGATGGTGCTCGCGCGCTACACCACGCAGGCCATGCAGCATGCCACGCTGGCGGTCTATGACGAAGTGCTGCATACAGCGCTGGCTCCGGCCTTTGCCCGACTGGAACCCATGCGGAGCATGCCCGCCCACCCTGCCGACGACACGCCCGGCCCCCAACCAGCCCTCCAGGCAGCCCCTCAGCCAGCCTCCCGGCCCGCACCACCTTTTTTCCAGGACCATCACCTTGCGGGATAACACAACAAACCCCAACGCCCCTGCCCTGTTCAACCACCCGGTCCAGCGCCTTGCCTTCATGGCGGCGCCGACTGAGACCGCCCGCGCCGAACTCGACCGGCTGGTGGCCCGGTATGGCAACTGCCACCCCGGCGAGGCCGAGGTAATCGTGTGCCTGGGGGGCGACGGTTTCATGCTCGAGACACTGCGCGTGGTGCTGGAGGCGGGGTTCACCACCCCTGTATACGGCATGAACTGCGGCTCGGTCGGGTTCCTGATGAACCCCACCGACGAGGAAACCCTGCCCGAACGCCTCAGCCACGTTCAGGCCGCGACCCTGCACCCCCTGCGCATGACCGCCACCACTGCCCATGGCGAGGTTTTCGAAGCGCTGGCCCTGAACGACGTGTATCTGTTCCGCCAGACCCGGCAGGCCGCCAAGCTGCGGATCGATGTGGACGGATGCGTGCGCCTGCCCGAACTGATCTGCGATGGCGCGCTGCTGGCCACTCCGGCTGGCTCGACCGCCTATAATCTGTCGGCCCATGGGCCCATTGTTCCGCTCTCGGGCAACCTGCTGCCGCTGACCCCCATCTGCGCGTTCAGGCCGCGCCGCTGGCGGGGCGCACTGCTGCCATCGTCGGCGCATGTGACGTTCAACGTGCTAGAACACGACAAACGCCCCGTGGCGGCGGTGGCCGATTCGATAGAGATTCGCAATGTCATTTCGGTCCAGGTGCGCGAGGACCGCAGCATGAGTGTCACACTCCTGTTCGACCCCGGACAGACACTGTCCGAACGTATTGCTTCCGAACAGTTCAGCGCCTAGCCCACATCATGCGACAGGACACGCCCCCGGGCACCCGACGCAGCATACAAGCGGGCATGCGACCGGGCGCAAATTTGTCCATTCCACCAGTCACGCTTTCTGGGCTAGGCTGCGGCACGATGCACAAGCTCTTCTTTTTTTCGCGCCGGGTGTCCCTGCTTTGCGGGGCGGTCATCCTGAGCATGGCCACGGCGCAGGCACAGGTTGCCACCAGCAGCCAGGCGCTCGACCACCTTCAGGGAACGCCGTCAACGCCGCCCCCCGCAACGCCTGCCGCGGGCAAGCCACAGCAAGGTGCCACACAACCTTCCCCGACACGGCGGCGGGCTCCCGCACACGCCCGCACAACCCCGGCCAGCATCGCACCGCACCCGGCGGACGCCGGGCCGAATGCAGCACCCTCCCCCACCGCAGCCGCACCCACACAGGGGCGTAGCCCCCAGGGGGCAGGCAATGCGGCGCAGGACAACACGGGACTGGCCACACCCGGTCAAGCCAAACCCGGGCAGACCATACAGGGGCAGAATATAGCGGGTCAGGCAGCACCCGGTCAGGCCACACAAAGCCCGGCCGCATCCAACGCCGGCGCTGCCAAAACGGCTGCCCAGCCCGCTGGAAGCCCACCCACTGGGAGCCCACCCACTGGGAGCCAGCCTTCAGGCGGTCAGCCCACCGACAGCCAGAAAACAGCACCCGTCTCTGGCACGCAGCCCAGGCGCGCCGCACCATTGCCGACCATTCCCAACGCGCCGCCGGCCGAGCCGCACCTCACCCCCGCGCCACCGGATGTGGAAATTCACCCTTTCCCCATTCCCGAGCAGCCCAGTGTCGAACTCAAGGCGCAAGGCACTGTCAGCACCGTTCCGGGCGGGGTGCGCCTGACCTTCGCCCCCGGATCGGCGGCCCTGAACCCGGAAACGCATCAGGCCATTCTGGCCTTCGGGCAGCGCCTGTCGGACAAGCCCCATATCCGCGCCATGATCGACGCCTACAGTTCCGGCGCGCCGGATGACCCGTCCCTGCCCCGCCGCATGGCGCTGGCCCGGGGGCTTGCCGCGCGCAGTGTGCTCATGAACGGGGGCACACCCTCGACCCGGATCTACCTGCGCGTGATCGGCCTGCCCCCGCAGGCCAAGCCTGACGAGACACAGGACTACATCACCATTTATGAATCGGATGTGGTGCCCTGAACGGGTAGCACCGCCCATATCACCGCAGCCCGACCAGCGCCGTTCATGCGCAAGAGCAGAGTGAGCGGGACAGACCGGGGGGGGGCAGGCTTAGCGGGACAGCCTGTCTTCCACCGCTTTGCGCGCGTCAGTCGCCAACTGGTCCACCCGTTCGTTCTCCGGCACGCCGGAATGGCCCTTGACCCAGTGCCAGGACACCTCATGCCGCTTGCTGGCGTCCAGCAGCCTGCGCCACAGGTCCATATTGGCCACCGGATCGCCCGAGGCATTGCGCCAGTTCCGCCTGACCCAGCCAGTATGCCAGCGCGTAATGCCGTTACGGACATATTCGCTATCGGTATGCAGGCTGACAACGCAGGGCCGCGTCAGGGCCTCCAGCGCTTCGGCCGCGGCGGTCAGTTCCATGCGGTTGTTGGTGGTCGCCTCATCCCCGCCGGAAAGTTCGCGCTCCACGCCCCTGCAGCGCAGCAGCACACCCCACCCGCCGGGACCGGGGTTGGGCCTGCACCCGCCATCGGTCCAGACTTCGACAAACGTGCGCGCAGCGCTACCCGCCTGCTCCTCGCCCCCGTTTTCGGGAGACGCGACCCCGGCATGCCCCGCCGGTTCACCATTCTGCACGCCATCCGCCGGGCTGCCGCCGGACGGGCCCGAGCGTTCAGGGTGCAGGGCCGTGTTTTCAGAATCCATAACCACCGCAGTTCTCTGTCGCCATGTGGAAACGCAGACGTTTGAGATAGTCCAGCGGGTCCTTGGGGGTTACCAGCGCATCCGCCGGGGTGTTGATCCAGTCGTACAGCCGTGTCAGCAGGAAGCGGATGGCCGCCCCGCGCGCCAGCAGGGGCATGCAGGCCCGCTCGGCGTCCTCCAGCGGGCGGACACTTTCATAGCCCTGCACGATCTGCCGCGCGAAGGTGATGTTGAAAGACCCGTCCACCGCAAAGCACCAGGCATTCAGGCAGATGGCGATATCGTAGGCCAGAAAATCCGTGCAGGCGAAATAGAAGTCGATCAGGCCCGAAAGTTTCTGGTCGAGGAAAAACACATTGTCGGGGAACAGATCGGCATGGATCTGTCCGCGCGGCAGGCTGGGGGTCTGCCCCCGGCCCGGCCAGTTGGGCACGATATGGGCAAGGGCTGTCTGCAGTTCCGCCAGCAGGCCGGGCTGCACGGTATCGGCCGCCGGACCACAGCTTTCCAGCAGGGGGGACCAGGCGTCCGGCCCCAGACCGTTCGCACGCTCCTGCGCATACGACCGCCCAGCCACGTGCAGTTGCGCCAGAGCACGGCCCAACGGGCGACAATGCTCCAGCCGGATCACGCGCGGCCATACGCCGGGCAGGAACGTGGTCACCGCAGCCGGTCGCCCGGCCAGGGTTTTGAGCGAACGCCCCTGCCTGTCCGCCACCGGCTGCGGGCAGGTTACCCCCTCACGCGCAAGGTGCTGCATGAGCCCCAGAAACCACGGCAGGTCCTGGGCATTGACCCGTTTTTCGTACAGGGTGAGGATATAATCACCCTGCGTGGTGCGAAGCTGGAAATTGCTGTTTTCAACCCCTTCGGCAATTCCGCGAAACGCCACCAGAGACCCGATGGCGAAATCGTCCAGAAAAACGCGAAGGGCGTCGTCACTGACGTCCGTGTAGACGGCCATAAACCACCCTCAGCCCAAGGGTGCGGGAAGGCGGAAGGTCACGTTTTCTTCCTTCACGATCCGTTCTTCTATGCACAGCGTGTAGCGCTTGGCCATTTCGGCCAGCATTTCCTGCACCAGTGCTTCAGGGGCGGAGGCACCGGCCGTAATGCCCAGCGTGCTCACACCGTCCAGCACAGACCAGTCCAGCGCGTCCAGACGGGGTACCAGCAGCGCGCGCGACGCCCCGGATCGTTCCGCGACTTCGCGCAGGCGCTGCGAGTTGGAGGAGTTGGGAGAACCGATCACGATCACCAGGTCGCATTCGGGGGCAATGGTCTTGACCGCTTCCTGCCGGTTGGTGGTGGCGTAGCAGATATCCTCGCGCTTGGGGCCTTCGATCAGGGGAAAGCGCTCACGCAGGATATCCACGATTTCTGCCGTATCATCGACCGAAAGCGTGGTCTGGGTAATGAACGCCAGGCGCGTGGGGTCCTCGGGCTGGACCGTGCGGGCTTCTTCCGCGTCGTTGATCAGGGTTACGGCACCGGGCGGCAACTGGCCCATGGTGCCCACGACCTCGGGGTGGCCCGCATGGCCGATCATGAGGATATGGCGGCTTTCGGGGCCACCGCCAGCGTAATGGCGTTCGGCCTCGCGGTGCACCTTGGACACCAGCGGGCAGGTGGCGTCCAGATACAGCAGGTTGCGGCGTTCGGCTTCCGCCGGGACGGTCTTGGGCACACCATGGGCGGAAAACACCACATGGCCGTCGGGCGGAACCTCGTCCAGTTCCTCGACAAAAATGGCGCCCTGGGCTTCCAGCTCTTCCACCACCGTGCGGTTATGCACGATTTCATGCCGCACATAGACAGGTGCCCCGTACCGCCTGATGGCTTCCTCCACCACGCGGATGGCGCGGTCCACCCCGGCGCAGAACCCGCGCGGGCCGGCAAGGAGAACCTTCAGGGACATGACATCCGCACTTTTGGGTGCACCGTCGGACGGCGCGGTCAGAGGGGCTTTGGTTTGAGTTTGATCGGGCATGGTGTTCCCCAAAGTTGCAGCGGACTGTATAGAAGAAAACTGGCTATGAAGAAGCATATTGAAAACTGGCTCTGCCCGGAACCCGCTAGGGCGACGGAAATTGTGGCCTACGCAAAGGACGCAAGTGATGCAACCCGTTTTACGGCATCAAAGCCCTGAAAGATGCGCCTGTCAGTCTACACCACGCTTTTGTGCCCTGTCCCGTCACCTGTCCTTCACTTAAAGCCGGACCATTCCATGCCCCACCATCTCGTGCCTGCATTCCGCCAGTTGTTCCGCCCCGCCCTGCCCGGCGTAGCGGCGTTGGGACTACTCAGCGCCCTGAGCGGTTGCGGCCCTGACCAGAACGCATCCATGAGCTTCGCACCGGCCTGCCCCATCACGCATGTGCCGGGGGAAGCCGCCGATTATTATCTGTATAATGGCAAAAGTACGAGCTTTCCCGATCTGGTGGCGCGGGCCAGCATCGTCAAGCTCCAGGGTGACTGCCAGCCGGGCGGCCCCAAGGACCTGAAAACCCGACTCGTGCTGCGCATGACGGTCGAACGCGGTGCGGCCGCCGGCAGCACCGTAACGCTGCCCTGGTTCATTGCCGTGCTGCATGGCGACCGGATCGTGAACAAGCACGTGTTCAAGCACGTCGTGACGTTCCCGCCCAATATCTCGACATTTTCCGAGGAAACCCGGCTTGTCACCGTCGACCTGCCCATTCCGCCGCGCAATGTGGATTCAGACTACCGCTTCGAGGTCGGGTTCCAGCTGACGAAAGAGCAGTTGCAATACAACCAGGACCATCTGCGCCGCCCGTCCTGGCAGTCCTACTGACCAGAGCACCAGGAACCCACGCCCCGGCGGCGGGAGGCGTGGGTTTTCCGTCGAATAAGCGCATTCGACAGGGCAGTGACCCGGCGCAGGTCAACCACGGCATGGCATGATGGTATGCAATGCCGTGGTTTTTTCGTGCGGACACAGAGTGTGCGCACCCGCCCTCAGACGGCGGGGGGTGCCTCGGGCGGGAAGCCGGCGGCATCCACCGCGGCCTGCTGCCGCAGGGCCAGCGTGTCCCTGTCGAACCCTTCAACAATCTCGTGGAACAGCTCGCTCCAGTTCATCCTGACCTTGAGCCGCATGAAAACAGACCCAAGCCCGATGGCGGAACGGTCCACCAGCACGAACTCGCGCGGCAGGCGCACGCCACCGGCTTTCTGCAACCCTTCATGAACGCGTGACAGTACCTCGCGCCCGCGTGCGGGGTCGTTGTCTTCCTGAATGTAGCGTTCGCGGTCATCCATAAGGGGCGCGAACAGCAGCCCCGCCCATTCATTGAGCACCAGCACTTTCTCACGCGTCAGGTCGCGAAAGCCCCAGGCCTCGTACGCGTGGGCGGCAAGGTCGATATCGCCCGTGCGCAGGGCGTTAAAGAGATCGATATTACCCTTGATGAAAGAGGGCCTGAAAATACGAATCGCCCCGAAATCGAGCAGGTTCAGCCCGCCATCGTCCCGCAGGGTAAAATTGCCCATATGCGGGTCGCCATGGACCACGCCGTAACGGTAGAGCGGCAGGTACCACGCGCGGAACAGGGCGCGGGCTATAGCTTTTTTCTCATCCTCGGCCAGCCCGTCCTTTATGGCGGTGTTCAGGTTGCGGCCCTGCACCCATTCCATGGTCAGCAGGCGGCGCGTGCAAAGCCCGTCAACCGGGAGCGGAACCGTAACATCCGGGCATTCGCTCAGCATGCCGTTGTAAAGCCGCATGTTGGCGGCTTCGCGCCGGTAATCCAGTTCCTCGCGCAGGCGTTCGGCCAGTTCCTCCACCACGTCATCCTGACGGATGGCGTTGTCCAGACGATGATAGACCCCGATCGCCATACGGAACTGCCGCAGGTCGGCCTCAACAGCCGCATTCATGTCGGGGTATTGCAGCTTGCACGCCACCTGCCGGCCATCGGCCAGCACCGCCTTGTGGACCTGCCCCAGACTGGCGGCAGCCGCTGCCTCACGCCCGAAGGAGCGGAAATGCTTTTCCCAGCCCGGGCCCAGTTCAGCGGTCATGCGGCGACGCACGAAGTTCCACCCCATGGGCGGCGCGTTGGACTGAAGCTGGGCCAGTTCCTCGGCATATTCCTCGGGCAGCGCGCCAGGAATGGTGGCCAGAAGCTGCGCGGCTTTCATCAGCGGGCCCTTGAGTCCCCCCAGCACGGATTTCAGGTCTTCCGCATGGGCGGCCCCGCCCGAGAACAGGCCGATCTTGTGGCCCGCCAGCCGGGCGGCGATCCCGCCAACGGTGCCGGTTGTCTGCACCATGCGCCGGAATTCGCCGAAAACGCCGGAATTATCGAGATCGCGCGCCATGGTCAGCCCTGTTCCAGTTCGTCAATGAAACCGGAAATCACATCCAGCCCCTTGCGCCAGAAGGCGGGTTCTGACGCATCCAGCCCGAAGGGGGCCAGCAGTTCGCGGTGGCGCAGCGTGCCGCCTGCTTCCAGCATGGCAACATATTTGTCCTGAAAACCCGCCGCCCCCTCGCGGAACACGCCATAAAGCGCGTTCACCAGACAGTCACCGAACGCATAGGCGTAAACATAGAAGGGCGAGTGGATGAAGTGTGGAATATACGCCCAGAACACGTCGTAATCGGGGGTGAAATGAAAGGCCGGGCCAAGGCTCTCGGTCTGGACCGCGCGCCAGATTTCACCAATGCGCTCGGGCAGCAGCTCGCCCTTGCGGCGTTCGTCATGCACACGGGTTTCAAAATCGTAGAACGCCACCTGACGCACCACGGTGTTGAGCATGTCTTCCACCTTGGCGGCCAGCAGCAGCCTGCGGCGCACGGGGTCTGTCTCGGCTTCGAGCAGGGACTGGAAGGTCAGCATTTCGCCGAACACGCTGGCGGTTTCGGCCAGGGTCAGCGGTGTGTCGGACATGAAATAGCCCTGCCGTGCGGCCAGAACCTGATGCACGCCATGGCCCAGTTCATGCGCCAGGGTCATGACATCGCGAATACGGCCATGATAGTTCAGCAGAATATACGGATGGGCCGACGGCACGGTAGGGTGCGCGAAAGCCCCGGGCGACTTGCCGGGGGCGGGCGGCACATCAATCCACGGACTGGTCAGGAAGGTGTTGATGATCTTGCCAAGGCGCGGATCGAATCCGTCATAGGCTTTCTGGACAATGGCCTTGGCTTCCGTCCATGGAATTTCGCGGTCGTCGCTGCCGGGCGGGGGGGCATTACGGTCCCAGTGTTCAAGCTTGTCCAGCCCCATCCAGCGGGCCTTGAGCGCGTAATACCGGTGCGACAGGCGCGGGTAATCGGCCTTTACGGCACTGACCAACGCATCCACCACGTTGTCTTCGACCATGTTGGACAGGTTGCGCGCCGAGGTGGGGCGCGCATAGTGCCGCAGTCCGTCGGCAATGGACTTGTCCTTGGCCAGCGTATTGGTAATGAGCGAGAACAGCCGCACGTTCTCGCCAAACACGGCCCCCACGGCCTTGCCAGCACGCGCGCGCGTATCCCGGTTCGTGTCGGACAGGCGGTTGAGCGCCTCGCCCACGGTCATCTCCCGCCCGTCCAGCGTGACGCGCAGGGCGGCTATGGTCTCGTCAAACAGGCGGCACCATGACTGCGCCCCGGTAACGGATTTTTCCAGCAGGACCTTTTCAACCTCGTCGGACAACTGGTGCGGGCGGTACATCCGCGCATCGCGCAGGTAGGGCTGCCAGCGCGCCAGGGCCGGGTCGGCCAGCCGGGCCTGCAGGGCGTCCTCATCCAGCCGGTTCAGTTCCAGCGTAAAAAAGAGCAGGTCGCCGGAAATGACCGTCAGCCGTTCGTTCATGGACTGGTTGAAACGGCTGATCGCCGGATCGGACGAATCCGCCGCGAACAGCAGGGACGCGTAAGACCCCGCCCGGCCCAGCTTTTCCTCGATCGCCTCGAACGTGTTCAGCGCGGCGGCCAGGTCATGGCCCGACAGGCCCGCAAGCCTGCCCTGATACTGCTGGCCGAACGCCCTGGCCTGTTCGGCGGCGGCAAGCAGATCGGCTTCAAGCGCGGGATCGTCCATGCCCGCGTACAGGGCCGACAGGTCCCAGCGCGGCAACGCGCTTTCAGCCGTGGTGGCCTGTCCGGCCGACTGCGCATCGGCCTGCGCGGACAAAAGAGGAAAATGGCGGGAATGGGGGGCGTGCATGCTCTGTTCCATGCCGCCACTCTACCCTGCAAACGCGCCAGAGGCGAGAGCACTTGAACGCGACCTGCCGCATGACAAAAACGCACAACGGGCGAGAGGTTGCCCCCTCGCCCGCTGCCCGTGACCTGTGGCCTTCAGCCGATATGCCAGCCATTCCGCGTGCGAACCGGCAGGCCGCATGCGTGCTGTCCTTCGTCTGGCCTAGCCCGCGTGCTCCAGTTCGGCCTGGGGCACGGTAAAGCCGATAATACGGGCATAATCGCGCGGCACGATCTGCCAGAACTGCGGCAGAACCTCGTCCCATTTGTGCAGCAGCATCGTGGCGTAGGCGGAGCCGGTCTCCTGCACATGCCGCTCGACCAGACCGCGCAGCGTTGCCTCCCATTTCGGATCGGCAACCCGCGTCCACAGCAGGGATTCGGGGTTCACCCGCTCGGCGAAGTCCTGTGCCGTATCCAGCACGAAGGCCATGCCGCCGGTAAAGCCCGCGCCGAAGTTGTCGCCAATGTCACCCAGTACCACAACCGTGCCACCGGTCATGTATTCGCACGCGTTGGACCCACAGCCTTCCACCACGGCCACGGCCCCCGAGTTGCGCACGGCAAAGCGTTCGCCCGCCTGCCCCGCGGCGAACAGCTCGCCCGAGGTCGCGCCATACAGCACCGTATTGCCGATAATGGCGTTCCTGTTCGTCACCAGCGTGGAAGAGGGCGACGGACGCACCGTAATGGTCGCTCCCGACAGGCCCTTGCCCACGTAGTCGTTCGCATCGCCCAGCACTTCGAGCTTGAGCCCCTGCACCGCGAACGCCCCCAGCGACTGGCCCGTGGAGCCGCGCAGCCGCACGGTCAGGTGGCCCGGAGCCAGCGTCTTCATGCCGAACTGCCGCACGATCAGCGACGAAATGCGCGTGCCAATGGCGCGCTGGGTGTTCTGCACATTGTAGTGCAGCTGCATTTTCTCGCCATGTTCGAACAGGGGCCGGGCATCGCCCACCATCTGTGCGTCCAGCGTGTCGGGTACCTCGTTACGGCCTTCAAGCGTGCAGTACCGCGCAAACGGCCCCGGGTCCGCCTGCGACAGCAGGGAGTTCAGGTCCAGGTCGTCCAGATCGTCCGTGCCGCGCGAGACCTGACGCAGCAGATCGGTCCGGCCAATGACCTCGTTCAGGGTCCTGAAGCCCAGAGACGCCAGAATGTTGCGCACGTCCTCGGCAATGAACGAGAACAGGTTGATCACCTTCTCGGGCGTGCCTTCGAACTTGGCGCGCATGGCCGGGTCCTGCGAGCACACACCGACCGGGCAGGTATTGGAATGGCACTGGCGCACCATGATGCAGCCCATGGCCACAAGGCTTGCCGTGCCGATCCCGAATTCCTCGGCCCCCAGCATGGCCGCGATCACCACGTCGCGCCCGGTCTTGATACCACCATCGGCCCGCAGGCGCACGCGGTGGCGCAGGCGGTTGAGCATAAGCACCTGATGCGTCTCGGCCAGCCCCAGTTCCCACGGCAGACCCGCGTATTTGATGGAACTGAGCGGGCTTGCGCCCGTGCCCCCGCTATGGCCCGAAATGAGGATGGCGTCGGCCTTGGCCTTGGCCACACCCGCGGCAATGGTGCCAATGCCCGAACGCGCCACCAGCTTGACCGTGACCCGTGCATCCGGGTTGATCTGCTTGAGGTCGTAAATAAGCTGGGCCAGATCCTCGATGGAATAGATGTCGTGGTGCGGCGGGGGCGAAATCAGGGTCACGCCCGGGGTCGCATGGCGCAGCTTGGCGATCAGTTCCGTCACCTTGAAGCCGGGCAACTGCCCGCCTTCACCCGGCTTGGCACCCTGCGCCACCTTGATTTCAAGCTCGCGGCAGTCGTTCAGGTACTGCGCGGTCACCCCGAACCGACCCGACGCCACCTGCTTGATGGCGGAGGACGCGTTGTCCCCATTGGGCCGGGGCTTCGCACGGGACGGATCTTCCCCGCCTTCGCCGGAATCGGATTTGGCCCCGATCCGGTTCATGGCGATGGAGAGCGTCTCATGCGCTTCGGGGCTGAGCGCGCCCAGCGAAATGGCGGGGGAAATCAGCCGCTTGCGCAACTGGGTGATGCTTTCCACCTCCTCCACCGGAATGGGGGTGCGCCCTTCGCGGAAGTCGAGCAGGTCGCGCAGGGCCACGGGGGGCTGTGCGCGCACGGCGTCGGCATAGCGCCGGTAGATGGTGAAGCTGTCGGTCGCGACAGCGGTCTGCAGCATATGGATAAGCTGGCCGTCAAACGCATGCGGCTCGGCCCCGCGGCGCAGCTTGTACAGCCCGCCCACGGGCAGCGTCAGGGCGGAGGCGGACCCCCAGGCGCGTTCGTGCAGGCTGAGCACATTGCGCGCAATGCCCGAAAGCCCGATGCCCGAAATGCGCGACGGCATGCCGGGGAAAAATTCCGCCGTCAGCGCGCGCGACAGGCCCACCGCCTCGAAATTGCAGCCACCCCGATACGACGCCACGATGGAAATACCCATCTTGGACATGATCTTGAGCAGGCCCTTGTCCACTGCCTTACGGTAGCGTTCCATGCATTCACGCAGGCTGCGGCTGCCGAACAGGCCCCGGCGGTGCCGGTCCGCAATGCTTTCCTGTGCCAGATACGGGTTAACCGTGGTGGCCCCCACGCCGATGGTCACGGCAATGGCATGCACGTCCAGCGCGGAGGACGTGCGCACGTTCAGCGAGGTAAAGGTCCGCAGCGAGGTGCGGACCAGATGCGTGTGAACCGCCCCGGTCGCCAGGATCATGGGAATGCACGACCGTTCGGCGGACTGCGCCTCATCCGTCAGGAACAGATGGGTGCACCCACCGCGCACGCCATCTTCCGCTTCGTGGCGGATACGGGCAATGGCTTCGCGCAGACCGGCCTCACCGTCCTTTGCGGGGAACGTGCAGTCGATCACGCAGCCAGACGCACCGCAGAACTGGCTCAGCGCTGCATATTCGCCCGATGTCAGCACGGGGCTGGGCAGTTGCAGCATGTCGCACTGTTCGGACGACTGGTCGAGAATATTGCCCAGGTTGCCCAGACGGGTGGCAAGGCTCATCACCCGCGATTCACGCAGGGAATCGATGGGCGGGTTCGTCACCTGGCTGAACATCTGGCGGAAATAATGCGACAGGCCACGGTAATGGGGCGACAGCACCGCCAGAGGCGTGTCATCCCCCATGGAGCCGATGGCTTCGCTTGCATCTTCCACCATCGGGTGCAGGATGGCTTCAAGCTCCTCCAGCGTGGTGCCTACGGCAAGCTGGCGGCGGCGCAATTCGTCTCCCTGGTAGCACAGCGGTTCGGTGACATCCGCCCGGACCAGATGGCCGATTTTCTGGGTGCGCTTGATCCACTCCGAAAAATCCTGACGGGCCGAGAGCAGGTCCAGCAGTTCGATGTTGCTGTAAAGCTTGGCCTCATCCAGATCCACGCCGATCATCTCGCCCGGGCCAAGGCGCCCACGGGCCAGAACCGCACTTTCGGGCACGCGCACCATGCCGGTCTCGGACCCCACGATCAGCAGCCTGTCGGTCGTGACCGTGTAGCGCAGCGGGCGCAGGCCGGAACGGTCCAGCCCCGCCACCACCCAGCGGCCGTCAGTCGCGCACAGGGCGGCCGGGCCGTCCCACGGTTCCATGACGGCGTTGCAATACATGAACATGTCGCGGTGTTCAGGCTTCATGCCCGTATTGCCGCCCACGCTGGCCGGGATCATCAGCGCCTTGGCGGCGGGCGCGTCACGCCCGGCAAAGGTCAGCAGTTCGAACACGTTGTCCAGTGTGGCGGTATCGGACCCGCCGGCCTGCACCAGCGGCTTGATATCGGACATCCACGGGTCGAGTTCCGGGTGGGAAAGCCGTGTCTCGTGGCTTTTCATCCAGTTGATATTGCCCGAAATGGTGTTGATCTCACCATTATGCGCCAGACGGCGGAACGGCTGTGCGAGCTTCCAGGTCGGGAAGGTGTTGGTGGAATAGCGCTGGTGATAAATGGCAAAACGGCTGATGAACCGCTCATCCAGCAGGTCGGGATAGAACTCGGTCAGATGCTCGGCAAGGAACATGCCCTTGTAGATGAGCGAACGGCACGACAGCGAGCAGATATACAGGTCAACCTGCGCTGCAATGGCCGCCTTTTCGATCCGGCGCCGGATGACGTACAGGTCGCGCTCGAACTCCGCCTCGGGCTTGCGCGGCAGGTTGCGGATCAGGATCTGTTCGATTTCGGGGCGGGTGGCGTTGGCTTTCTCGCCAATGCAGGAGGTGTCGATCGGCACCTGACGCCAGCCGTAAATACCATAGCCGAAGGCGAGAATCTGGGTTTCGATGATCTGGCGGCACAGTTCCTGGGCCACGAAATCGGTCTTGGGCAGGAACACCTGCCCCACCGCGATCGGCCCGTCGCTGGGCTGGTCGCCCGTGCTGATGATGGCGTCCGCAAAGAAAGCCTGCGGAATTTCAACGTGAATACCCGCGCCGTCACCGGTCTTGCCGTCAGCATCCACCGCACCACGGTGCCAGATAGCCTTGAGCGCGGCGATCCCGCCTGCCACCACATCGCGCCGGCGCTTGCCATCCAGGGCGGCGACAAAGCCCACACCGCAGGAATCGCGCTCGTCCGCCGGGTCGTACAACCCTTCCAGGGCTGCTACGTTGGCATCCCACGCCTTGAAAAATTCCTCAGCGCTTTCGCCTGTGTTCCCAAACTGCTCCATAGCCATCATCCCTGCTCCGCCACGGCGGATGCCGTCTCATTTGCTTCAATCCACTGGTGAATGCTGGCCGCGGCATCACGCCCGTCACGGATCGCCCACACCACCAGGCTGGCCCCACGCACGATATCGCCCGCGGCGAACACGCCGGGCAGCGAGGTCATGAAATCTTTCTGCCCCACCTTGAGCGTACCCCAGCGCGATACCTCCAGCCCCGGCTGCGCCCAGAGCTTGGGCAGGGGCTCGGGGTCGAACCCCAGCGCCTTGATGACCAGATCGGCCTCAAGCGTGAAGGACGAGCCTTCCACCGGCTCCACCGACTGGCGGCCCGAGGCATCGGGCAGGCCCAGCTTCATACGTGTGGCGCGCACGCCGGTTACGGTGCTGTCACCCAGGAACGCCTCGGGGGCGGCCAGCCATTCGAAATGCACGCCTTCTTCCTCGGCGTTCTTCACTTCCCGGGCGGAGCCGGGCATGTTGGCCTTGTCACGGCGGTACACACAGGTGACCGAACGCGCCCCCTGGCGGATGGCCGTGCGCAGGCAGTCCATGGCGGTGTCACCCCCGCCAAGCACCACAACCGCCTTGCCCTGCGCATCCAGCGCTTCGGCCTCTGGCGGCAATGTATCGCCCAGCGAACGGCGGTTGGACGCGGTCAGGTAATCGAGCGCGCGCTCGATACCCGCCAGACCGGCACCGGGTCCACCAATCTCGCGCGACTGGTATACGCCTGTTGCAATCAGCACCGCATGGTGGCGCGAGCGCAGGACCTCGAACGGCAGGTCGTCCGCCCCGCTGCCCACACCCTGGCCGAGATGGAACACCACCCCGCTTTCTTCCAGCAGGGCATGACGGCGGGCGACAATATCCTTTTCCAGCTTGAAGCCGGGAATGCCGTAAACCAGCAGGCCGCCCACGCGGTCGTAGCGGTCATAGACATGCACCTGAAAACCCTGCTGGCGCAGTTGCCCGGCCGCGGCCAGCCCGCCCGGACCCGCCCCCACAATACCCACGGACTGTGCTCGTTCGCGCACGGGACGAATGGGCTGGACCCAGCCGTTCTCGAACGCCGTGTCGGTAATGTAACGCTCAACCGCCCCGATGGTCACGCTCTCGAACCCGGGTTCGATCACGCAGTTGCCTTCGCACAGGCGGTCCTGCGGGCAGATACGCCCACAGATTTCGGGAAAGTTGTTGGTGGCGGAGGACACGCCATACGCTTCCTCCAGCCGGCCCTGGGCAGTCAGCATCAGCCAGTCGGGAATGTTGTTGCCCAGCGGGCAGTGCACGGAACAGAACGGCACGCCGCACTGCGAACAGCGACTGGCCTGCTCGCCCGCCGCCGCGGGGGAATAGTCTTCGTAAATTTCGTCGAAGTCGGCGCGGCGGGCATCGGCCGTGCGTTTTTCCGGCTGCCTTTGCGGTACGGAGACAAATTTCAGCATTGTGTTCGCCATGCGCGACCCCCGGAAAAACAGGGCGCGCCCCACGGACTACGCCCCCAACGTCAAGTGAGCCGGAAGGTGCTCTTTATCTCCATGGATAAAAAGACAGCATTACTGTCCTTTTTGATTTTTTTTGCAGTTTTTCACCGAAAAATAACATCCGCACCCACTATATAGGTATATTTTCGGACCTATTTTGAGGTATCATACCTCATCCACCGCCATTTCGGCCCGTCCACCGCCGGGGCGATACCGCTCAAGATAGGCCGGCACACAGGCGGCAACACTACGCGGTATCATACCGAAAGGCTCGAACCCCGATTCGGGTCCGGGCATGACATTGTCGCGCGACAGCATGAGCAACTGGTCACGCGTCAGCGGTGCACCGGGCAGGCGTTCGAGTATCGTGGCCTGCAACCGCGCCAGCCATCCGGGCACCACAATAATCGGCCTGTGCCGCCGCGTTTCCTCCAGCACGAAACGTATGATCTCGCACATGGTCATGATATCGGGGCCGCCCAGCGACCATACCTGCCCGCCATAACCGTCCCGCGTCGCCAACTGGCCGATCACCTGGGCCACGTCGCCCACGTAAACCGGCTGTATGCGCGTATTGGGTTCGTAAACCGGCATGACGGGCAGGTAACGCGCCATGGCCGCGAACCTGTTGAAAAAACGGTCCTCGCGCCCGAATATCAGCGATGGCCGGACAATGGCGGCATCGGGCCTGTAATGCCTGACCGCCTGCTCCCCCGCCGCACGGCTTCTGCCATAGGCGGAGGGAGCCTTGGCGCAGGCCCCAAGGGCGGACATATGGACATAGCGCGCCACGCCAGCCTCCGCCGCGCAGCGCGCCACCCGCCCCGCCCCGTCAACATTGACTGCCAGCAGCCCCTGACCGCGGGGGGCAGACAGAACCCCGACAAGGTTGATCGCCACGTCAGCCCCACGCATGACGGTGGCTACCGAATAATCGTCCAGCACCGAGGCATAGAACGGCGCGATCTGGCCAACGTCCCCCAGGCTGCGCAGCAGCGCCCCCTGATCCGGCCGACGATTGGCCACACGCACCATGTAGCCCGCCTGGGCCAGACACTGCACGACGTATCGCCCCACAAACCCGCTGCCACCAAACACGACGGCTGTTCTATTTTCATACATGCCACGCGCCCCTCTACCCTGCCCGTTTATACCGCGCCTTCAGCCCCCCATGGGCAACCTCCGGGGGCAACCTTCAGCCCCTCCCCCATGGACGACCTCGGGGGCGATCAGCATGAAGGAACCATCACGGCGATCCCCCACTGGAACGCCCCTGGACGCCCTTTCGCGGCCTCTTTGGCTGTATGCCCGACCTGACACGACAGCACGCCCGGGCAGCATACACCGCATTCAAAGCATTTGAATTCATTGCGGTTCCCCCAAAAACCCGGAGATCGGGCCAGACGGATACGAATTGTCAAAAAAAAATCAAAACGCCTGTTGACGCCCCCCGGCCAGCGGGGTAAATGCCTCAACACCAGCCGGGAGCCACTCCTGGTTGCCATTTGAGCCCAGATGGCGGAATTGGTAGACGCGCAGGTTTCAGGTACCTGTGGCCGAAAGGTCGTGGAAGTTCGAGTCTTCTTCTGGGCACCAAATTTTCCCACATGACAAAGAGATGTTGCAAGGTAATACTCCCCACCGGGGTCCCCTGCGCCATCATGCCGGACCGGCACCGCCTGCGGGCACTTTCCCTACAGAACTTGCGCACGAACGGGCCAGAGCAACACCTGCCCGCAACAGCCGTGACACGACATTATTGAATATAATACGCGTCAGAGCAGAATCCGGGGCAGGCACAGCCGTCCGGCTCGCATGTCTGCTCCCCAACGCGGGCTGTCAGGCACACATGCGGGTGCGGAAAAAAACTTTCAAACCACCGGCACGCCCCCCTCGCGCACGTCAGCCAGTCAACTAGCCCGCCAGACCGGCCCCGGCGGCCGCAAAATAGCGATCGACCGCATTGCACATTGCACCCGCCACCATGGCCCGGTGCCCGGCCTGCCGCAAAGCCGCCTCATCCAGCCTGTTGGACATAAAACCCATTTCCACCAGAACGGAGGGAATCTGGGCCGACTTCAGCACCGCGAAGGCGGCATGGCGCTGCGGATGCGTCAGCAGCAGGATGCGGGACTGGAAGGACGACACCACGGCCTGCGCCATATGGGCCGAACCCTTGCGGGTTTCTTCCGTCACCAGACTGGCCAGAATCTGCTGCACCTCGGGCGAGGCACCGTGCACCATAGGGCCACCATACCGGTCGGCACTGTTTTCAGTACGCGCGAGATCCGCTGTCTGACTGTCGGATGCGCCCTGCGCGTGCGTATAGACACTGGCCCCGCGCACGCCCGGATTATGCAGCGCATCAGCATGCATGGAAATAAAGAGCGACGCTCCATGCTGCTGCGCAAGCTCCACCCGCCCGTCCAGCGGAATGAATCGGTCACTGGTACGGGTCATGGCCACGCGGTACCGCCCCGTGGCCAGAAGCTGGCGTTCCAGTTCCGCCCCTGCTGCCTCCGCCACATGTTTTTCATAGGTACCCGAAAGACCAATTGCCCCGGGGTCCTTCCCGCCATGGCCGGGATCGAGCATGACAAGCGGGAGCGCGGGCGCGGCCCGCCCCACAATGGCAGGCGCATGGGGAACAGATGCATGAGGGCTGGCCGCGTGGGGTGCCACAAGCGTGTGGGCCGCCATATGGGCGGGGGCGTGCAGGCCATGTGCCGCGCGTGTCGCGGCGCGCACAGGCGCGGCCATGAACGGGGCGGCAAGCAGGGGGGCCGCCGCAATACCGGCCAGCACGTCCCGCCGGGACGCACTGCCCCCCGCTGTCACCCCCTGCCGCGCCATACGCCCGATCCCGAACCCTGCCATGACTTGCGCCCTCGTTCGTCCTGTTCCTGTCTTATCTGGCCTGCGCATCATGGCAAAATAATAACGTGTTACATAGCGCCGTTCGGGGTCGAAAGACGCAATCCGCGCCCCTTATGACGAATAACTTGCAGTCAACCCTTATTTGCGTCATGTTGAGCAGAGTATGGGTTCAGGGCAGAAATGTCAGCCATGCAAGCCGTTTTCCATTTCTGTTTGCCGTGCCAGGGCCAGGACAAAAGCCCCCTGTCACCCGATACCGAAAGCGGGAAACACCACCCGAAGGACACATGACGATCACCCGCGCCACCGCCCCGACCATAACGGACAGACCGCAGGCCTTAGACCGCCTGGGTAGCACCGTTGCACGGGTTGCGGTCGGGTTCGGCCCATGTGCCTTTCATTCCCCGGTTCATGCCTCTTCTTACCCGCTGGAAGCGCCCCCGCGCCCTGCGCCGCCCACCCGGCGGACGCACCGCGCGAGCTGGCCACCGGCGTATCGGAGTTTTTCTTTTTATGTCAAAGCGGATGCTTATCGACGCGACACACGCGGAAGAAACGCGCGTGGTCGTGCTGGATGGAAACAAGCTTGAAGATTACGATGTCGAATCCGCTGCCAAAAAGCAGCTCAAAGGCAACATCTATCTGGCGCGCGTCATACGGGTCGAACCCAGCCTTCAGGCTGCTTTCGTCGAATATGGCGGCAACCGGCACGGCTTTCTCGCCTTCAGCGAAATCCACCCCGACTATTACCAGATTCCCGTAGCCGACCGCGAAAAGCTGCTTGCCCTCCAGGCCGAGGAAGAAAGCCTGGTCGATAACGGCGCGGACGAAGACGACCAGATCGCGGCCGAAGCAGCGGACACTGCCGACAGCACGGACACCGCCGCCCCGGACGAGACCACGGCTCTCGTCAACGGCGAAGATGACGGCGCCGCCCCCGCCGAGGCCGAGCCCGAATATGTGAGCGGCGAAACCGACACAGGCGAGGAAGCGCTGATCCAGCGCCGCATTGCCCGTTTCCTGCGCAATTACCGTATTCAGGAAGTCATCCGTCGCCGCCAGATCCTGCTTGTTCAGGTGGTCAAGGACGAACGCGGCAACAAGGGCGCGGCGCTGACAACCTATATCTCGCTCGCGGGCCGCTATTGCGTACTGATGCCCAACGCCCTGCGTGGCGGCGGCGTTTCGCGCAAGATCACGGCAGTGTCCGACCGCCGCCGCCTGCGCGACATTATCTCCAGCCTCAACCTGCCACGCGGCATGGCCATGATCGTGCGCACCGCCGGGGCGCAGCGGCCGGGCCCCGAAATCACGCGTGACTGCGAATATCTGCTCCATCTGTGGGACAACATTCGCGAACACACCATGCAGTCCATGGCCCCGGCGCTGATCTATGAGGAAGCGAGCCTGGTCAAGCGCGCCATTCGCGATGTGTATACCCGCGACGTGAGCGAAATTCTGGTCGATGGCGAAAACGGCTGGAAAGCCGCGCGCGACTTCATGCGCATGCTCATGCCCCAGCACGCCGAAAAAGTGCGCCTGTGGAACAAGGACCAGCAGCCGCTTTTCACACATTACCATGTGGAAGGCCATCTGGACGCCATGTTCTCCCCCGTCGTGCATCTGCGCTCGGGCGGGTATCTGGTCATCAACCAGACCGAGGCCCTTGTCGCGATCGACGTCAACTCGGGCAAGGCGACCGGCCAGCGCAACATCGAGGAAACGGCGTTCCGCACCAACCAGGAAGCCGCTGACGAAGTTGCCCGCCAACTGCGCCTGCGCGATCTGGCCGGGCTGGTTGTGATCGACTTCATCGACATGGAGTCCCGCCGCCATAATGTAACGATCGAACGCCGCCTCAAGGACGCGCTGCGCAATGACCGCGCCCGTATCCAGATCGGTTCGATCTCGCATTTCGGCCTGCTGGAAATGTCGCGCCAGCGTCTGCGCCCCTCGGTGGCGGAAGCCACGTTCGTGCCCTGCCCGCATTGCAGCGGCACCGGCATGACCCGCAGCGTGGAAAGCTCGTCCCTGCATGTGCTCCGCGCGGTGGAAGAAGAAGGCGCGCGCCGCCGGGCTTCGGCCATTACGGTGCATGTCGCATCCGAAATCGCGTTCTACATCCTCAACCACAAGCGCGACTGGCTGGAACAGATCGAACAGCGCCACCAGATGGAAGTGCTGTTCGCACCGGATGCCACGCTGCTGGCGCCTGAAATCCGTATCGAGCGCCGCCAGCATGCCCGCGCGGTCCCGGCCCAGTTGCCGCCTGTGGAAAATGTGGAAGCAGACGACTTCGAAAAACCTGAACCCGCGCAGGCGGACGTTCATGCCACAGAACCCGCAACGCCAGAGTCCGGCAATGCCCCGAATGCGGCACCGGGCGAGGAAGAACCGCGTCGTCGCCGCCGTCGTCGCCGTCGCCGTCGTGGTGAAAATGGCAACGGCCAGGCGACATCCGCCCAGCAGGGTGCGGACGACGCGCAGGACGACACCGATGAGGACGAGTCCGAAGCCGTGTCCGAGGACGAGGTGCATGACGTGGCGCAACCCGCCGCGACCGAAGGCAATCTGGTGCAGGGCCGACGCCGGACACGGCACACCCGCCTGCGCCGCAACGACCGTGCGCCGGAAGCCGAACGCACCGAACGCCCGGCCCCGGCCCAAACGCGCGACACCGGTCGCGACAGCACGGTCGAAATCGCAGCCGGTCCGGCGCCCCAGCGTATCAAGCCCGTCTGGAGTGGCCCGACCCCCGCGAATCCGTTTGGTGACGAGCCGGATATTTTCGAACTGCTCGAAAACAGCGTAACCCAGCGTGCAGCCCAGGTTGCTCCGCCTGCCAAGGCCAGCCCGGTCGAAAAGGCTGCCACGCCTGAAACCGTGACGGCGCCGGAAAGCGTAAAGGCCACACCCGCCAAGGAGGCTGAACCCGCAGCACCCCAGGCAGAGGCGGAGGCCGAAGCCGCACCCAGGACGCGCCGCCGCACCCGCCGGAAACCCGCCAGCGAAGCCGATGCCACGGCAACCGAACAGGCCGCCGAGACAGCGGAAAAGGCTGAACCCGCCAAGGCGCGCACCGCAAAAGCTGCCACCAAGGCTAAATCCGCCGAGGAAGCCACCCCCACGGAGGCCCCCACGGAGGATGAAGCAGCCCCCGCCAAGGCCACAAAGGCCCGCCGTGCACCCGCCCGCAAGCCTGCAAAGGCCAAACCCGTAGCCGAGGCAGCCGCCAAAGCCCCGGACGAAGCTGTGGCGGATGCTGTCGTGGCGGAAGAAGCCGAAGCACCGGCCAAGCCTGCGCGCAAGCGTGCGCCCCGTGCCGCGGCAGCCAGGAAAGCGGCTGCGGAACAGGTCGAGCAGACCGTGGCCGAACCCGGCGCTGCTGAAGACGACAAGGGTGAGCCCGCCGTCCAGCCCATCGTGATTGAGGACAGCCCGCCGCGTGCGAGCCGTCGCACAGGCTGGTGGCGTCGCTAGGTCCGGCGCGAACGGACTTTTGACACGGGCCGGGGCGTGCATGCGAACAGCGCCCCGGCCACCCTGCCTTTAACGGTAGGATTGCCCGCGTTATGCGGGCTTTTTTCTTTGTTCGGCCCCTTTGCGGCACCCGCAACCGGCCTGTGCGGTGCCTGTCGGGCGGCCTGTCCCGCCAACCTGACATGGCCTGCCGGTTTTTCTTCTCCGCCGGGCTGTGTTAGGAGCCTTCCTGCCAGACCAGATGCCTTGCCTGCCGGAGTATTCATGACCCAGCCCGTTTCAGACCGCCAGCCCGGAGACAGTTCCTGCCCGGCCCCTGCTGGGCATGGGGTTGGCGATCATATTGTTCTGGCCCTGCCCAAGGGACGTATTCTCAAGGCAGTGGCCCCTCTTATTGCCCGCACGGGCATGGCCCCGGCCCCCGAATGTCTGGCAGGCGACAGCCGCAAGCTGCGTTTTGCAACACAGGACCCCCTTGTGGACGTGGTGCGGGTCCGCTCCTTCGATGTCGCGACCTTTGTGGCCTCGGGCGGGGCTCAGGTCGGGATCTGCGGCTCCGACGTGCTGAGCGAATTCGATTACCCCGAAATTTATGCCCCTCTCGACCTGGGTATCGGGGCGTGCCGTATTGCTGTCGCGCAGGCCGCACACCTGCCGCATGACCCGCAGGAATGGGCCCGCTGGTCGGAAGTGCGCGTGGCCACCAAATACCCCTCCATTACCCGCCGGTTCTTTGCCGCGCGCGGTATAAACGCCACCATCGTACACCTGCACGGAGCCATGGAACTGGCCCCCATGCTTGGCCTGTCACGCCTGATCGTCGATCTTGTGGATACCGGCTCCACCCTGCGCGCCAACGGGCTGGTCGAGGTCGAAACCATTGCCCAGGTCAGCAGCCGCGTCATTATCAACCGTACCGCGCTGAAAACCCAGCCCGAGCGGATTGCCGCCATTCTCGGGCGCCTGCGCACCGCACTTGTACCGCCCGCTCCTTCAACGTCAGGCAAGGCATAAGGCACAGTCCATGAAACGGCTCGATACGCGTGATGCTGATTTTGAAACCGCCTTTGCAAGCCTGCTGAGCGGGCGCGAGGAACAGGGGCAGGAAGTCAGCGGCCCGGTGGCTGATATTCTGGCCTCTGTCCGCAAGGATGGCGACAGCGCCCTGTGCGCCTTTACCGAACGGTTCGACCGCCTGCCCGTCACGCCGCAGACCCTGGCTTTCGGGGCAGAGGAAATTGCCCAGGCGCGCGCGCAGGTGGCACCCGACCTGCTGGACGCGCTGGACGTGGCGGCCCGCCGGATCGAAGCTTTCCACAAGGCGCAGATACCCGCCGACATGCGCTACACGGACGACGCAGGCATGACCCTTGGCATGCGCTGGATACCGCTGGACGCCGTGGGGCTTTACGTACCGGGCGGCAAGGCGGCCTATCCGTCATCGGTGCTGATGAACGCCATTCCCGCCAAGGTGGCGGGGGTAGGCCGCCTTGCCATGTGCGTGCCCACACCTGCGGGTGTTATCAACCCGCTGGTGCTGGCCGCGGCCGAACGCGCCGGGGTCAGCGAGATATACCGTGTGGGCGGAGCACAGGCCGTGGGAGCCATGGCGTACGGCACCGGCACCATTCGCCCGGTGGACCGTATTGTCGGCCCCGGCAATGCCTATGTGGCCGAAGCCAAGCGGCAGGTGTTCGGCCATGTCGGCATAGACAGCATTGCCGGCCCCTCCGACGTGGTGGTGATTGCCGATTCGAAGTCCGACCCGCGCGTGATCGCACTCGACCTGCTGGCCCAGGCCGAACATGACGAACTGGCCCAGGCCACGCTGATCACCGCCGACGCGGCCTATGCCGACGCCGTTACCGCCGCGGTTGATGCGGAACTGAAAGTGCTGAACCGCGCAGGCATTGCAGGCGCAAGCTGGCGCGACAACGGGGCCGTGCTGGTGGTGCGCGACCTGCACGAGGCCGTAAGCCTTGCCAACCGTCTGGCCCCCGAACATCTGGAACTGATGGTGGACAATGCGGAAGAGCTTTTTGCCCTTGTACGCCACGCCGGAGCCGCGTTCCTCGGCCGTTTCTGCCCCGAAGCCATAGGCGATTACGTGGGCGGCCCCAACCACGTGCTGCCCACTTCCCGCACGGCGCGCTTTGCCTCGGGCCTGTCGGTCTACGACTTCATGAAGCGCACGACGTTCCTGTCGGGCGGCCCGGATGCGCTGCGCCGGATCGGCCCCGCGGCCGTGGCCCTGGCCCATGCCGAAGGGCTGCAAGCCCATGCGCTGAGCGTTTCAGCCAGGCTGGATGCGCTGGACGCACAGGCCACCGCAACGGGCAGGGACTAAGCCCGCAGCCTGCGGTCCGCAGCAAATGCTTGACCCCGGCACGCCCCTCAACCATACCTGCTCACCGAAGTTTCCGCAGTTTCAGACCAAATGAAGGATGCAATGTCCAAAGAAGACATGATCGAATTTAGCGGCACAGTTACCGAACTGCTGCCTAATGCCATGTTCCGGGTCAAACTGGACAACGAACACGTTATTCTCGCCCATACCAGCGGCAAGATGCGCAAGAACCGCATTCGCGTTCTGGCGGGTGATCGGGTCAATGTGGAAATGACCCCCTACGACCTGACCAAGGGCCGCATTACCTTCCGTTTCAAATAACATCGTGACCGAACCTAGCCAGCCTGCTGCTGACGTAGGGGGGGTGGCCCCCCTTCTGGTTCTGGCCTCCGCCTCTGCCCGCCGGATCGACCTGCTCCGCCAGATCGGGCTGGAGCCCGACCTGATCCGTCCCGCCGATATTGACGAGACGCCCCGCCGGAACGAGACCCCCCGCCTTTATGCCCAGCGCATGGCCAACGAAAAAGCGGCAACCGTTGCCGCTGTCCTGAGCGAACCGGCCCTTATCATTGCGGCAGATACGGTGGTGGCCCTTGGGCGGCGTATCCTGCCCAAGGCGGAAGACCGTGAAACGGCACGCCACTGCCTGGAGCAGCTTTCGGGGCGGCGCCATACGGTGCTGACATCTGTTACCGTGACACCCACAGCCGCGTGGGAAAAAGGGCGCCATGCCAGCAGGCTGGTGGAAACAGCAGTCACGTTCTCGCGCCTGAGCCCGCGCCAGATCGACGCACTGCTCGATGCCGGTGACTGGTCCGGCAAGGCCGGGGGCTATGCGCTGCAGGGCCATGCAGCGGGCTGTATCAGGTTCCTGTCAGGCAGCGCTTCCGCCGTGATCGGCCTGCCCCTGTTCGAAACCGGGCAGCTTTTGCGGGGGCAACCGGGCGGCTGGCTGGCGTGAGCGTGTTCCTGCGCATGGCGTCCTCCCCCGGTGAGATACGCCTGGCCGTAACGGATCATGACACTCTGGTCGATTTCGCGCTCTGGCGGCCCGGCGCGCCCGACCGCGTGGGCGACGTATATTGCGCCCGCATAACGGCCCTGCTCCCGGCCATGGGCGGTGCATTTGTGGACCTTGGCAATGACCCGGGGCTGGAAAGCGGCGGCTTTCTACCTGTCTCCAAGGATACACCGCCCCTGACAGAAGGCCAGAGCGTGACCGTGCGCATTACCCGCGCGGCCCAGGGCGGCAAGGGGGTACGGGTAAGCCTGACCGCCCCCGATGCTGGCACTGGCACTGGCACTGGCACTGGCACTGGCACCTCGGCGCATGACGGTGCAACGGATGGCAATCTCCCCCATACCGGCCCGGGTCTGCGGCGCTGCGGCCCTACCCCGCTTGAACGGCTGGCGGCCCGCTGGCCCACGGCCCGGATCGTGGCCGACAGTCCCGCGGCCAGTGCCCGCATTCCCGTCCATCTGCGCGACCGGCGCGTGCAGGGCCTTGCCGGCCTGCCCGAAGACATAGAGGCCGAATGCACGGCCCTGGAAGATGCCGAAGTCGCCCTGCCCGGCGGCATGCGCGCAACCATTACCCCCACCCCGGCGCTGATCGCCATCGACATGGACGCGCCGCCTGCCCGGGGGGCCCAGGCCAAGCAGACAGCCCAGTTCGCGGCCAATCGTGACGCGCTGCCGACACTGATGCGCCAGATTCGCCTGCGCAACCTTTCGGGCGCCATCCTGATCGACCCGGCAGGCCTTGCCACCCGCAAGCGCCAGGCCCTGCTTGAGCCGGTAGCCGCATGCCTGGCAACAGACCCGCTGCGTCCACGCTGCCTTGGGGTTACAGCACTTGGCCTGATCGAGATCGTACGCGCGCGTATTCACCCATCCCTGCCCGAACTGCTGGGCAGCGCCCACGGGCACGCCCTGCGCGCCCTGCGCCAGATCGTCACCCACGACCCCACAGCCACCATCCTGCGCGCGGGCAGCCGCCTGATCCGCGCACTGGAACAGGACCCGCTGGCCATGGCAGACTGCGCCCATGCGCTCGGTCACCCTCTGGCCCTGCGTCTGGACCCCTCCCTGCCCGACCTGCACTGGAGCGCTGACAGATCATGACCGCCCCAACGCCCACCCCGACCTGCCCTGTCTGCGGCCAGCCTACAGCGCATGAAACCCGGCCGTTCTGTTCGCGCCGCTGCGCGGATGTGGATCTGGGCCGCTGGTTCAGCGGTGCCTACCGCCTGCCCGGTGAACCAGCGCTGGAAGACGATGATGATGAAAAAGCTGAAATAAATCGCGAAAGGTGACTTGATCTCCCCCCCACCGTGCGATAAATGCTCTCTCACGCCGCGAGGCTGCGGTGCCCAAGTAGCTCAGTTGGTAGAGCATGCGACTGAAAATCGCAGTGTCGGTGGTTCGATCCCGCCCTTGGGCACCATCTAGATGCGCTGTTACGCATCTGAAAAATTCTCAAAAAATATGCCGATGAACAAGCTGGCCTGACAGGTCTGGCTTGAATTTCATTACCCATGCAGCATAATAGCGCTCTTGTAGTGTATGCAGGGGGTGCGCATGGCCGGTGGCTGGGCTCCTGACGGAGCCGTTCAAGACCAGATCGATGATACCGTGGCCGATGCGGTCCAGCATGTGCGTGCCCATATGCCCAAAGGTGAGAGCGAGACGCACTGCCGCGAATGCGGGGAGGATATTCCCCAGGCGCGTCGTGTAGCCGTACCGGGAGTAAAACTGTGCATTGACTGCCAGTCCGAACGCGATGCCCGCCCCGTGTTCAGCACCATCAACCGTCGTGGCAACAAGGACAGCCAACTGCGTTAGAGCGCTTTCTCCCGTCCTTACGTCGCACCATGTCTTCCGGCATTGCGACCTGCACTCCCCGCTGCGCGATGCAGGAGGCTGTTTAAAAACGGCCCAGACAATATTTCACAGTGTCCTGCCCCATGATGACGCTTTTTTTCAGAAAGCCTGGGGAAAGCTGGTCTTTTTGGAAACGGCGACACATGGAAATTTTTATTCTTCCTTTATCAATATGTTATTTTTGAACAGGTTCTAATTTATTCGGCAAAACCAGCCATACGCAGGGGCACCGGCCCGCCTGTGGAACGTTGTGGTTTGCAGTCTTTTCTTCTCACACTTTTCCAACACAACAGGCGGCCAGGGGTCTTATGGCGTCCATCGGCTTTCATGCTCTTGTGGGCAGCATAGTCCTTGCAGGGGCGGACTGCCTTGCGCGGTCAGCGGGTATGGCGGCCGCCATGACAGCCCCTGTAGCAAAGGCACCCGCTGTTGCCGACAAAGGGGGAATACCGCAGTCACCCTATGCGGATGGTACGGGCGATAGCGAGATCGACCGGTTGAACGCGAGCCAGCTCGATAAAAACTACCGGGGCCCTTACTACATGCCAGGCCAGCCTGTTCCGCCCGCACAAGCCATACAGCCACCGGATGCCGCAACCCGGACCAGCAGGGCACTGGATGAGACCGCTCCCCGGCACGCCGCTCCGTTGGCATCCCCATTGGCCCCGCCCTCGGCACGCCCCTTGATCCAACCCTCACCCAGCCCGCTGGCACCGCCATTCGCCGCACCGGCCGCACCGGACAGGCTGGAAAGACCCGTCCCCTTTGATGAACATCAGGCCCCCGCAAGGTGATGAAAGCAGGGACAGCGCGGTCTCAACTCTTTGTTTTCACAGTGCCGGACCGGACAAATTTTGCTTTTTCATCGCAACGAAGCGTGTATGCTGCCTTTTATGGAACGGGTGAGCCGGTCGGGACAGCATGCTCCCGGGGCGTTGCCACGTACGCCACCATCGGGCACGCCAGTGCGGGCCGCCTGATTTGCTGAAGGACACAGATAGACAATGACTCATCGTTTTGCCTGGTTTGCTCTGGCGTTCGGCCTTCTCTCCTCCGCTGCCCATGCGGGCACGATCAGCAATGGTCAGTGGACGTCCTCGACCTGTGGGGCGGAACCCACCCCGGTCGATTTCAACCTGAGCTCGGTCGAGGCTTTCAACAAGAGCGCCACAGCAGTCAAGAAATGGCAGGCCGCCGCCAGCACGTACAGCAACTGCATCGTGCATGAAGCCACCGACGACAACAACACCATTACCAAATCCGTCAACGACACGCAGGACCGCATGAAGAGCCAGTTCGACAAGGCCAATGCCGACGCGAAAAAGGCCCAGAGCAAGTTCAACGGCTGAACGGCCAGCACCGGCGTTCTCGCGCGAACCGTTCGCGCGGGGTGCTGCGTCCCTTACGGTTCATAGCTGCTTGCTGGCCGCTTTCTGCGCCCGCGCAGGGCCGCCGGTCGGGTTCCAAAGCGTCTGTCGCAAGACAGGCGCTTTTTTCATGATCTGTGCCGACGGCACATAATACCGCTGGATGGCTTTAGCCACGCGTGCAAACGCACGGGACGTTGCCGAACGGCCTGCCATATTCAGAATTTTTAAGATGGTGGACCCGACGCGATTCGAACGCGTGACCTTTGCCTTCGGAGGGCAACGCTCTATCCAGCTGAGCTACGGGTCCGTTCGCCCTCCCTAACCCAAAGCCATAGGGTTGCCAAGTCTCTATCTGTCGCAGCCGCAACTTCATGCTGACATGGAGGGGGCGCGGTCGAGACCGGATCAGCGGGCCAGAGCGTCCAGCCGGGCAGGCAGAAACCACGGCATGCCCGCCTTGCCGGGCCGTGTCTCGCCCATGTCCTGGGCCAGCCATGCCGCCGCGGCAATATCTCCGCCAGAGGGCAGCAGGGCAGTCGGCTGCATCATCCATCGCAGGATATCAGCCTCGACAACGGCACTGTTCCGCCCGCGCAGCAGCAGGTGGTAACCGCCATGGATCAGATCCAGTCTTGTGGTCCCGTTCGCGCCCGGGGCTTCCAGCATGGCCTGCCATACCGGGCCCATGGCAGCGGGGGGCACCAGGGCGTCACGGTCACCGTACAGGCACAATACTCTGCCGTGCAGGCTCCGGCTGGCGCCCGATGCCTCACGCATCAGGGCGACAAGGCCGCGCAGGGTGTCCAGGCGGGTTTCACGCAGGCTCAACGGGTCGTAATACAGCCGGATCAGCGCTGCGATATTATCGCTGGCCACGACATGCACCGGCAATTCCCGCCCTGTCACCAAATGGCGCGGGAACAGTGTCGCCAGAATATTCAGTGGCACATCCGCCCCCGGCCCCAGCGCCCATACGGCGGGGGCCAGCAGTATCGTGCCAGCCAGATGGGGTGCATCGGGGCGTGCCATCAGCAGCATGGCAATGGCACCCCCCATGCTCTCACCAGCCAGATAAAGCGGCACACCGGGGTTTTCGCGCGCAAGAATGGCCAGTTCCTCACGCACGTCGGCCACCATGCGCGCCTGCCCCGCCCAGCCGCCCCTGTCCACCGTGCCCCCAAAACCGCGCTGGTCGGGCGCCACAACACGCACACCGCTGGCGGTAAAGACCGGAGCCGGAAACTCCCACGCATCGCGACTGTCATTGAAACCATGCAGGGCCAGCAGGATAGCGCGCGGCACACCGGCTGGGGACCAGACACGCGCGGGCAGCAGCGCACCATCAGACATGGTAAAAACCCTGTCAGGGGGGACAAGCCGGGCAGCCGCGGCAAAGCGGGGTGGGGGCACAGGTGCCTCGGCGGGCGCAACAGCGCACCCGGCCACCGCACCGGCAACGCCAAGAGCCAGCAGGCCTGCCCGCAGGCGGCGCAGGCCGCTCACGCGTATGGGAAGAGAGGAAAGCTGCACAACCACAAGCGGAATGCGTATCATCACCCGCACCGACACACCAGAGCGGCCCTGCGCCGCGCAGACCATGACATTGGGGACAACAATGCTGCCCACCCTTGTTCAGCCGACCAATCCCGTGCCCCGCCCAAGGCTTGGCCATATCGAAACCATTGTGGTGGACAAACGCAAGGTCGCCTGCGACGGCGGACTAGGCCAGCTTGGCCACCCCAGGGTCTGGCTGAAAATAGGCGACCACCAGACAGTCTGCCCTTATTGCTCACGGCTGTTTGTTCTCCAGCCCTCGGCCGACGCGCAGGACGAGCATTAGCCGCAGCGCCATGGGCTGACCGGCCCGTTGCATAACGGAGCGGCTTGTGCGTGTGCCATGCACCTGCGCTGCATATGGCCTCGGCCCGACATGCCAGGCACCCTGCCTGCACGCGGTTCGCACCCCGTGGCCTCCGCAGGTATCGACAGTGCCCCCGACGTGGCGGCTGCGGTCCCGCACCTTTCCAAGCCAGGGCGGCTTTGCGTATGCTAGGGCTTTGGCGCGTCGCGCCCTGTTGCCTGAAAGCCGCCCCATGCCGCGCCCTGTTCCAGACCCGTACCACCCCGACATGACACGCTCCGGACGGGCTGCCGGGCTGGTTCTCGCGACCCTATGCATGGCGCTTTGCCTTTATCTGTTCGCACCGGTCGGTCAGGCACGGGCTGCCCAGAGCGCCACAGTCAGGACGGGACATGCCACGGCCAGCCTGATAACGGAGTCCGACACGGCGGATGGGCATACGCCCCTGCCTGTCGCCCTGCTTTTGCATTTGCAGTCGGGATGGCACACCTACTGGCGCAACCCGGGCGATGCCGGGGACCCGGTCAGCCTGTCCGTAACCGCCAGTGGCGGGCTTGATGGCGCCGCGCAGGACATCCTGTGGCCCACACCGCAGCGGATCAGCGAATTTTCGCTGATGTCCTATGCCTATACGGGCGAGGTCGTCCTGCCTGTGCTGCTGCCCCTGCATGCGCCCGCCCGTGCCAGCAGCGATAACACGCACACAACGCTGAGCGCGCATGCGCACTGGCTTGTCTGCGAACAGGTCTGCGTGCCGGAGGAGGCTGCTTTCAGCCTCACCCTGCCCATGGGGCCCCAGCACCGTGACGGCCAGGCCCCCCTGTTCGCACGGGCCGCCCAGCAATCCCCCATGGCGTCCCCCTACCCCGCCACCATTACCCCCGACGGCGTGCTGACCCTGACAGGCCCCGAACTTACCCCCCGTTCCGTGGCCGATGCCTGGTTCATGCCCGAGGAACGCGGGCAGATCGTGGAAGCCGCCCCCCAGCCCCCTGCTATACAGGATGGCAGCATTACGCTGCACCTGCGCCCGACACCGGATTTTGCCCCCGCGCACAGCCAGCCGCCTCCACGGAGTTTTGGCGGCATTGTGGTGCTCAAGGACCCGGCAGGACAGGAACGGGCCCTGAGCGTGCAGGCTCGACCTGTCGCCGGAGCCACCCGCCCCGATACCAGCACTGCCGCCCCCGGTGCAGCTACCGGTGCAGCGACTGGCACCGCAGGCGCTCACGCCCCGCCATCCCGGACTGCCACAGACACAGCCCCCTTCCTGTCGCTGACGGGGCTGCTGGCGTTCATGCAGCTTGGTCTCATGGGCTTTGCGGGCGGGCTGGTCCTGAACCTGATGCCCTGCGTTTTTCCCATTCTGGCCATGAAGGCGCTGGCCCTTGTGCGGCTGGGCGGGCATGCGCGGCATATCCAGCGCTACAGCGCCATGGGGTATGCGGCCGGTGTGCTAGCCGGTTTCATGCTGCTGGGCGGGCTTGTCATGGGGCTGCGTATGGCAGGCGGGTCCGTGGGATGGGGGTTCCAGTTCCAGTCCCCCCTGTTTGTGGGCATGGTGCTCTGGCTGCTGTTCGGCATGGCGCTGAACCTGCTGGGCGTTTTCTCGCTTTTCCTGTCTGTGCCCGGGGCTGGTGCCATGCGGCGCGACCGGCATGCAGCGGCGCCAACGCCCGGCGCCTGGCGTGAAATCTGGCCCGAAGTCTGGCACAATGTCCTGACCGGGTTGCTGGCGGTAGCCGTAGCCTCGCCCTGCTCGGCCCCGTTCATGGGGGTGGCCATCGCGGGGGCTCTCGCAGGGCCTCCGGTTGCGGGGCTTGCCATTTTCGCGGCCCTTGGGGCGGGGCTTGCTGCCCCCTACGTACTGCTGGCTTTCTACCCGCGTCTGGCCGCGGCACTACCGCGCCCTGGCGTATGGATGGACTATCTCAAGCAGTTTCTGGCTTTTCCATTGCTGGGCTCCTGCGTGTGGCTGCTCTGGGTCGCGACATTGCAGGGCGGGGCCAGCGCCACCGTGCTGCTGGGGGCGGGGCTGGTCATGCTGGGGGCAGCAGGCTGGCTATACGGGATTGCCCAGCGCGAACAGATGCGCGACGGCGCGGACAGTGCCGACAAATTCCTGCGCGGGCTGGCGCTATTGAGCCTGCTGGCGGCGCTGGCGCTGCTCCCTGTTCTCAAACACCTGGCGGATGCCCCGACCGCCATGGCCAAGCCCGACACCACAACGGCAACAGACACCGCCACCACGGGCGGAACGGACGGCCTGACGGACGCCATACAGCCTTTCTCGCCACAGCGGCTGGCCGCGCTTCACGCCGCCGGCAGGCCCGTATTCATAGACATGACCGCCGCATGGTGCATTACCTGCCTGATCAACGAACGCGTGGCCCTGACCACACAGGCCACCCGCGCGGCCTTTGCACGGCAGGGTGTGGTGTTCATGCGCGGCGACTGGACACGCCATGACAGCGCCATAACCACCTTCCTGCAACAGCATGGGCGGGACGGCGTGCCGTTCTACCTGTTTGTACCAGCCCATGGGCCGGAGGTGACATTGCCCCAGATCCTGACACCGAACATGGTGATCGAGACCATAACGCCACCGGCCTGAGCGCATCGACCCACCCGCAGGGTGGATCGACCCAGCCACCGCCCCGCCTGCTACAGCGCGTTCAGTGCCGGACGGAGGATGACAGCAGGTTAATGACCAGCACACCCGCCACAATCAGCACGATACCCGCAAGGGCAGGCAGGTCCAGGCTCTGGCGGAACACGACAAGGCCGACCAGTGCGCTCAGCACCACACCGGCCCCCGCCCATATGGCATAGATCACGCCCACGGGCATGGTCTTGAGCGGGATGGACAGGCAGTAAAACGCAAACCCGTAGGCAAGCAGGCTGACCACGGCCGGCAGCCAGCGCGCAAACCCCTGCGACGCGGCAAGGCAGCTTGTGCCGACCATTTCCGAGACGATCGCAAGGGTCAGCAGCACGAAGGGTTTATGCGCCATGGGCCAGCCCTGTCCTGTGCGGGTGTTCAGCCAATGCGTGCAAGCCCGCCCATATAGGGGCGCAGAACGTCAGGCACGGTAATGCTGCCATCCTCGTTCTGGTAGTTTTCCATGACCGCGATCAGCGTACGCCCGACCGCAAGGCCCGACCCGTTGAGCGTATGCACAAAAGCCGGAGCCGCCCCTGCCTGCGGGCGGAAACGCGCGTTCATGCGGCGGGCCTGGAAATCGCGCGTGTTGGAACAGGATGAAATTTCGCGCCACGCATCCTGCCCGGGCAACCATGCTTCCAGATCGAAGGTCTTGGCAGCACCAAACCCCGTATCGCCCGCGCAAAGCAGCATGCGCCGGTAGGGAATGCCCAGGCGTTCCAGCACGGTTTCGGCGCAGCGGGTCATGCGCTCGTGCTCGGCCTCGCTGTGTTCGGGGGCGGTTACGCACACCATTTCCACTTTTTCGAACTGGTGCTGGCGCAGCATGCCGCGCACGTCGCGCCCGGCCGAACCGGCCTCGCTGCGGAAGCACTGGGTCAGGGCCGTCATGCGCAGGGGCAGGATGGCACCGTCGAGAATATCCCCCGCGATGGAGGCTGTCAGCGGCACCTCGGCGGTGGGAATAAGCCAGCGCCCGTCTTCCGTACGAAAAGACTGATCGGCGAATTTGGGCAGCTTGTCCGTGCCATACATGGCGTCATCCGTCACCAGAACGGGCACCTGGGTCTCGACAAAGCCATGTTCGTTCACATGCAGGTCCAGCATGAACTGGCCAAGGGCACGGGCAAGCCGGGCAAGCCCTGCGCGCAGCACCACAAAACGCGCGCCCGACAGCTTGCCGGCAGTAGCAAAGTCCATCTGGCCCAGTGCTTCGCCCAGTTCGAAATGCTGGCGGGGCGTAAAGCTGAAGTCCCTGGGGGTGCCCCAGGTATGGCAGAGCTGGTTCGCGGTTTCATCCGGCCCGTCTGGCACGGCGGGGTCCAGCCGGTTGGGCAGGTTGGCCAGCAGGGCCGTACTTTCACGTTCTACCGCACTGGCCTGTTCCTCCAGCGCTTCCATCTGGGCGCGCAGGCTGACACCTTCCACTTCCAGCGTAGCGGTATCCCCCCCTTCGCGCTTGAGCGTGCCGATCTCGCGCGCAAGGGCCTTGCGGCGGGTCTGCTTTTCCTGCAACGCGGTCTGGGCCTGACGGCGTTCCTCGTCCCATGCAAGAAGCCGTTGGGCCACGGGTTCCAGCCCCCGGCGCGCCAGATCGGCATCGAAAGCAGCGGGATCGGCCCGCAGGGCGCGGATGTCATGCATAACTCAGGAATTCTCCTGCTCGGGGTTGGTCGGGGTGTCCGCGTCGGCGGATGCGCGCCTGGGTTCCACCAGACGGGCACACAGGATGGACACTTCGTAAAGCAGCACAAGTGGCACGGCCAGACCGATCTGGGTAATGACATCGGGCGGCATGAGAATGGCCGCCACCACGAACGCGCCGACAATGGCGTAGCGTCTGAAACGGCGCAGCATGGCGGCGGTCACGATGCCCGCCCGCGCCAGCAGGGTCAGGACCACGGGCAGTTCGAACGCGACCCCAAAGGCCATGATCAGCTTCATGACCAGAGCCAGATATTCCGAAACCTTGGCCTGCAGTTCGATCTGCACCCCGCCGTCGGATGTGCCCGGCGTCTGGAATGACAGGAAAAAACGCCACGCAATGGGAAAAATGAAGTAATACGCCAGCGCCGCGCCCACCAGAAACAGCACGGGTGTGGCCACCAGAAAAGGCGCGAAAGCCCGTTTTTCGGACCGGTAGAGACCGGGGGCGATAAAAATCCACGCCTGTATGGCCCACATGGGAAAAGACAGGAAAGCCGCCCCGAACAGCGCCACACGGATATAGGTGAAAAACGCCTCGTACAGGGCGGTGTAGATCAAATGCGGTTGCAGGCCCTGCTGGCGCATGATGTCGCCCAGCGGCTGGGCCAGAAACAGATAGATGTTCTGTGCATAATGATAGCACAGCGCAAAACACAGGATGAACGAAACGGCGGACCACAGCAGTCTGCGGCGCAGTTCAAGCAGATGTTCGATCAGCGACATGGGCTGATCGTGGATCGGATCGTCCTGAATGGTCGTGTTCTCGTTCATGCCTGCGGACCTGTGGGCTGGGATAGGCTGCCCTGTGGCGGCAGAAAGGCGGGCGGCGGGTCTGCCGGGTGGAGAACTGACGGCAGCGGGGGAACGGACTCGGCGGTCAACGGCATGGACGGCGGAGCAACAGGCTGTGCGTCCTCCCGGTCCACGTCCCCGTCGGCTGCCGGCAGGATGGCGATCCGGCCCGGGGCCACGGCGCGCCTGCCGTGCATGACCCGCACGGGAGGCACGATGGCGGGCGGGTGCAGCCGGTCCTGTTCGCGCAGGATACGCCGTGCGATACCCGGCGGCAGTTCGGGCGGGGCGCTATCAACCACGCTCTGGGGAACGCTGCGCGGAGCGTAAGGATCGTTCCCCGACCATGCGGGGGCGACCGAACGCACCGGTTCCGGCCATGACACCCCTGCCCCGTCCGCCACCGGAGCAGGCCGGTCCAGGGCGCGCGGGCCAGCGGGGATGATCCGCTCGCCCAAGGGGGCGGGCTGCTCGGTGGCGCGGGCAAGGCTGCCATCGCTGTCGAGCGCTTTCATGAGCCTGTCACGCACGTTCAGGTTGCGCAGGTCACGCACCTGATCGCGCACATCGCCCAGATCGGCATCGCGCACCATGTCATCGACATGGGACTGGAATTCCCCTGCCAGAGTACGGGCTTTCTTGACCAGACCGGCCAGACCGCGCATGGCGACGGGCAGGTCCCTGGGGCCGATCACCACCAGCGCGACCGCGCCGATCAGCGCGATTTCCGACCAGGCAAAATCAAACATGTGCAGCCCCGTTCACACCCACCCCCACCCGGGATGGCTGCCCTTGTGCGGATACAGACCGACTGTCTCTATCACGGGTGCGGGTCAGCATAAACCGTATCCTCCTGCCCGTCCGCTCCGCCATTGCCCTGATCCGGCCCGTCCGGTGCCTCTGACCCGTATGGGCCATCCGCTCCGTCCTGCTCCTTGGCCTGTGTTGGTCCCTGTGCATCCTCTGGCCCTGCCTGTTCGGGTTCCTGCTGTAACGCGGGGCCCTGTTCGGGCAGGTGGGGGCCGTCATGCCCGCTCTCGCGCGCTGCGGCAAATGCGATTTCGGACTGGGCGGTGCCGTAGCCCGACTGCGTTTCGGGCAGGTCCACCAGCAGTTCTTCCCGCCGGGGCAGGTCGGAAAGGGCACGTAGCCCGAAATGGCGCAGGAAGTCGGGCGTAGTACCCCACAGAACCGGGCGACCCGGCACTTCCTTGCGGCCGCGCGGGGCGATCAGCCCGGTCTCGATCAAGGTGTCCAGCACGGTCTGCCCCAGGCTGACGCCGCGAATATCCTCGACCTCGGTGCGGGTACAGGGCTGGTGGTAGGCGATAATGGCCAGTGTTTCCATAACCGCGCGCGGCAGGCGGCGCGGGCGTTCCAGAACCCGTGTCAGCAGGGGCGCCAGATCGGGCGCCGTGCGGAACTGCCAGCCCCCGGCAACCTCCACCGGAGCGACGCCGCGCCCCGCATAACGTTGTTGCAGGCTTTGCAAGACGGCATCCACAAACGCGGCCAGATCGTCCTGCCCGGCGGGCATGATCTGGCGGGCTTCAAGCAGGTCGGCCAGCCTGCGGGTGCTGACCGGATCGACAGAAGCAAAAATCAGCGCTTCGGCCAGCCGCACCGCGTCATCGGGCACAAAGGGAGGCGCCTGCAAGGAACTTTCGGGGGCCGGGTTTCCGCTGGCGGAACCAGCAGGCACGGTATCGTCAGGCTCCGGGCGGCTCGGTTCCGGGCTGCCGGACAACGCATGATCAGGCAACGCATGACCGGGCAGAGCCTGTTCGACAACAGCCGCCTCTCCAGACATATCGTCAGCCAGAGCCGCTCCGGTCAAAGAAGACCCGGCACAAGGAGCCCCGGTCATGGCGTTTTCGGGACCATCACCGGCCGGCAGACTGTCAGCGTCGGCCTGCCCCTGCGCGGTGTCGCCCTGCCCCGAACCTGCCTGAACGGGGCCGCCATCCGGGGCAGTATCCCCCATGGGGGTCGGGGCCGGGGTGCCGGTCATGCGTGTTCTCCGTTTTCGTTCATGTCGGCGGTTGTGGACGCCGCGTCGACCGGCTCGTGCCCGTGCTCATGCTCGTGGGGGCGGAGCATGATCTGCCCGAAAGTTTCGTCCTGGCGCAGTTCAAGCTGCCCTGTCTTGGCCAGTTCCAGCCCCGCGATCAGCGTTCCCGCCAGAGCCGCGCGCCGCTGGCGGACGGCATCCGCACCACCGGCCTGTTCAGGCAGGGCATCGGGCAGGAACGCATCAAGCGCGTTCCAGCCCGGTGGGGTTTCGCCCAGCAGGCGTGTCAGGCGGCTTAATGCGTCCTGCACAGTCCAGAACCGCAATGTCCGGGGTGCGTAAATACGCCGCTGCGCGGTGCGGCGCATGGCGGCAAGGTAAGCCCGCATAAGCTGGGGCATGTCCAGCGCCAGCCCCGAACGGTCGACCTCGGTCAGGTTTTCCGGCTCGCCCCGGGCGAACACATCGCGCCCCAGCCTGGGGCGGGCGTCCAGCCAACGGGCCAGTTGCCCCATGCAGGCCAGTTCCATCAGGCGTTCATGCAGCAGTTCGGCCGCTTCTTCACCCTCTACGGCCAGTTCGTCGTCAGCGGGCAGCAACAGGCGGGACTTCAGCCAGGCCAGCCACGCCGCCATGACCAGCCAGTCCGCCGCCAGTTCCAGCCTGATCCGCCGCGCCTTTTCCACCACTGCCAGATACTGTTCAACCAGTTGCAGGATGGAAATACGCGCCAGATCGACCTTTTGCGCCCGCGCAAGATCCAGCAGCAGGTCCATGGGGCCCTCGAACCCCTCCAGCCGCAGCAGGGGGGAACGCGGGGTTGCGGCCTCGGCCGTGGGGCCGGGGCCATCCGTCATGGGTGTTTCCCCCATGTGCCGGGCCGGGGGAACGTCATGCTCAGTCATACGGTCAGGCGGCCTGTGCGTGGTGGCGTCAGGGATGCGCTACAAGGCACGCCAGCCCGCGTTCGCGCACGCTGGCGCAGAACGTGCGGGCATCCGCACTGGTGGCAAAACCGCTTACGCGCAGGCGGTAGAACTGGGCATTGTTCTGCTCTGTCCGCACAATGGCCGGGGTACGATCGCCAAACAGCGTGGGGTAGCGGGTCTTCAGCCGCGCCCACTCCTTGCGGGCATCGGCCTCGGTCGGCAGGGCGGCAAGCTGCGCCTGAAAAGCACCCCCTGCCGACTTCGGGGCTGGCGGTGAGGGTGGTGCATCCGCCGCAGCACTGGCAGATGGGCTGGCAGGTGCATTGACGGGTGCGCTGGCAGGCGGGTTCGCGACCGCCCTGGCGCTACCAGCCGCCGCGGACGCACTGGGCGCCGGTGCGGGAACCGCCGCAGGCCGGGCCGGACCGGCTGACACGGCTGCCGCGCTGTCCCCTGCCTCTTCCGTGCCGGGGGTGGTTGCCTCTTCCTCGTCCCCATCCTGGGCGGCGGGTGCGGATGGTGAAGCGCCCGCACCCGCCGCGCCGGCCACGGTCCCCGCCGGTGCGGCCGGGGATGCCATGACCGGGGGTGGCGCCACCGGCGTGCCGGGTGCCGCCGGACCTGTGGGTGCCGCCGCGCCATCGGCCCCTGTGGGATTACCTGCGGGATTACCTGTGGCAGCACCGGCGGGGCCCGGGGGCGTAGTCGCCCCGTATTGCGCGGCCAGCGCCGCGGGGTTGGGGTTTTCGGGCGCGGGCACGGGGTGGTCGCCCTGATCGTCCGCAGCGGAAGCCGGGGCAAGGGAATCCAGTTGCATGCCGCCCGGATCGACCGGTTTGGTGCGCATGGACACGGCAGGCGGCCCGATGACGGGAATACCGCTCTGATGGTGGCGGACCAGCGCCCAGCCGCCGATCCCCAGCACCAGCAGGCCGCCCAGCCCGGCGGTGCCGTAAATCAGCCACCGCGTGGCAGAACCATTGCCCAGAAAACGGCTGAGCAGAATGGCCAGCGTATTCGGGTCGGCTTTTTCTGCCGCGTCGTCATAATCCATGGTCATGCGCTCGCGCGCACGATTGATCCTGTCATCCGCCTGGTTCGACAGTGGACCGATATTGTCATCCCTCTCGCTCATCAGCGCATTTCCTCTACCGGGTCCACACCCATGACCGCCAGGCCGGAACGGATGACCGTTGCCGTTGCCGCAACAAGTGCGAGACGCGCCTGAGTGGCCTCCACCGCGTCAGGCTGGAGGAACCGCAGCGACGCGTCGTCCCGCCCACGGTTCCACAACGCATGGAAGTCCCCCGCCAGTTCGGCCAGATAGAACGCAACCCGGTGCGGTTCACGCGCAAGGGCAGCGGCTTCCACCAGGCGCGGCCATTCGGCCAGGCGGCGGATCAGCGCCATTTCAACGTCAGAGTTCAGGGCGTGCAAGGGGGTGTGGGCCAGAGCCGCGTCCGCCACGGAGCCGTAGCGCGCATCGTCCTGTGCGGCGCGCAGCACGGAACGGCAGCGCGCATGGGCGTACTGGACATAAAAGACCGGGTTGTCACGCTGCTGGGCCACGACCAGATCGAGGTCGAATTCCATCTGCGCATCGCTCTTGCGGGTCAGCATGGTAAAGCGCACCGCATCGCGCCCGACTTCATCGATCAGGTCGCGCAGGGTCACGAACGTGCCCGCGCGCTTGGACATGCGCACCGGCTGGCCATCGCGCAGGACATGCACGATCTGGCACAGCACGATTTCCAGAGGCACGCTGTCCTGTGTCAGCGCCTTGACCGCCGCTTTCATGCGCTTGACATAGCCGCCATGGTCCGCGCCCCAGACGTCTATCATCATCTGCGCGCCACGGGCCACCTTGTCGGAATGGTAGCCGATATCATTGGCGAAATAGGTATTGGTGCCATCGGACTTGCGCAGCGGGCGGTCCACGTCGTCCCCGAAGCGGGTGGAACTGAACAGAAGCTGCTCGCGCTCTTCCCAGTCGTCGGGCAGTTTGCCCTTGGGGGGCTCAAGCACGCCCTCGTACAGCAGGCCTTCGCCCTGCAGTTTCGCAATGGCCTGATCCGTCACGCCACGGGCCAGCACGTCGGCCTCGGAAGTGAACACATCCTGATTGACGCCCAGCGCGGCCAGGTCTTCCTTGATGGCAGCAAGCATGTGGGCAATGGTGAAGCCGCGCACGGTCTCCAGCCATGTGGCCTCGGGGGCGATGCAGGCCGTGCCATCGGGTGCGGTTTCAGCCAGCTTGGCGCCGTACTGCGCCGCCAGTTCCATGCCCACGGGGATCAGGTATTCGCCCTGGTACTGCAACCCGCCCGGCGCCTGGGCCGCAAAATCCTCCTGCGAGACAGCGGTGCCCAGCGCCTGCAGGTAACGCCAGTACGCAGCCCAGGCCAGGGCGCGGACCTGCGTTCCCGCGTCGTTGATGTAGAATTCCTTGGTAACGTCAAAACCCGCCTTGGCCAGCAGGTTGGCCAGCGCGTCCCCCACCACGGCCCCACGGCAATGACCCACATGCATGGGCCCGGTGGGGTTGGCGGAAACATATTCCACATTGACCCGCACGCCCTGCCCCAGAGTGGATGCACCATACCCCTCGCCCGCACGCAGGATGGCGGGCAGCACGCCGCGCAGCACGTCGGGGTGCAGGGTGATGTTCACAAAACCCGGTCCAGCGGCGGCAACCGCCGCGACCCCGGCAACGCCGGCAAGAGCCGCAACCAGTTCAGCCGCGATTTCGGCCGGTTTACGCCGGGCCGCCTTGGCCAGCAGCAGGGCGGCGTTGGTGGCCATGTCCCCATGGGCGGGGTCACGCGTGGGGGTGAGTTCTACGCGCGCCAGAATTTCCTCGGGCACGTCGGGCAGCACCTGCCGGACGATGTCCAGAACATGATGACGGTACTGTACGAACACACACTCTGACATAAACACTCAACCCCGTAATTCTGGACGCCCACACGCGCGCCGAAACCGCGTTATCAGCCCGCAACCGACAGGTCCGTCAACCGCCTATGTTCCTGCATGGCGTAACGGTCGGTCATGGAAGCCACGTAATCCGCCACGATACGGCGCAGCGCCTCGTCATCCCCCGGGGGGATCTGCTGTTGCCATTCCCCCGGCAGGAGCGTGGGCGACTCCGTCAGAACCCTGAACAGCTCGGCCGTGACCTGCCTTGCCTTATACGTCATGCGGTTGACGCGCCAATGCCGGTACAGCCGCGCGAACAGAAATTTACGAATACCCTTGTTGGCCTCGGCCAGACTGTCGCTGAACGCAACGACCGGAGCCGCGGCCGCGCGAATATCCTCCACACTGCGCGGGGCAAGGTCGCGCAGGCGCTGGCGTGTACAGGCCATGACGTCGGTCATCAGCACATTAATGACGCGACGCACCATTTCATGGCGGATACGCTGGTGCGTGCGCGGGTCGGACGCGGGCAGGTCCGACGCAAGCGCGCGAGCCTGGGCCAGCGCCTGCCCCACCAGGGGCACGTCATCCAGATCAGCCAGCGACAGCAGGCCCGATTTTACGCCGTCATCCAGATCGTGACCGTGATAGGCGATGTCATCCGCCAGCGCCGCCACCTGGGCCTCGGCCGAGGCATAGGTACCCAGGTCCAGGTCGAACAGGGCGTTTATTTCCGCCAGCCGGGCCGACGGCCTGCGCACCGGGCCATTATGCTTGGCCAGCCCTTCCAGCGTTTCCCATGTCAGGTTCAGGCCGTCGAAGCCGATATAATGCCGCTCCAGCACCATGACCTGCCGCAGCGCCTGGGCGTTGTGGTCAAAGCCGCCCCAGGGCTGCATCTGCGCTGCCAGAGCGTCTTCCCCCGCGTGGCCGAACGGCGTGTGCCCCAGATCATGCGCGAGTGCCACGGCTTCGGTCAGGTCTTCGTCAAGGCGCAGGTGGCGCGCCATGGAGCGGGCCCCCTGCGCCACTTCGAGCGAATGCGTCAGCCGCGTGCGAAAAAAATCGCCCTCATGGTTGATGAACACCTGCGTCTTGTACTGCAGCCGCCTGAACCCCGAGGAATGCACCACCCGGTCACGGTCGCGCTGCCATGGCGTGCGGGTGGGCGAAGGCGGTTCGTCATGCAGGCGGCGCCCACGCCCCGCCCCGGCCTGTACTGCGTAAGGCTCCAGCCCCTGGTACCCAGCGGCAAGCTGTTGCATGTGCTTCAATCCTTCGGTTTCCCAGCCGGCCCGTCAGCCGACAGGGCGGGGAAATTCGACCCCTGTTCCCATGCCCGAGTGGGGCTTGGGCAAGGGAGCGGTTCCTGACGCGCAGGGCCCGTTGCCGGGCCCACAGCAGACCCACAATAGGAGACAGCGCGAAAGTTGACCATCGCACTCCTCTTTCCCTCTTCAAACTCGCAGGCACTCAGACTATCTAATGGAGCATGACACAGCCAGCACCCTCCTTTTCCGTATCAGAATCGGCAGCCAGCCGCGTCGCCAGCGTGATTGCCCGCAAACAGGCCAGCGCCACGGCGGGGGAAAGCGTGCCCGCCGCCCTGCGCGTGGCGGTTGAGGCCGGGGGCTGCAACGGTTTTCAGTATCTGTTCAGCCTGATCCCGGCCGACGCCATAGCCGGAGAAGACACACGCATCGAACGGCTTGGCGCGCTGATCGTGGTGGACCCGGCAAGCCTGGACCTGCTGGCCGGGGCTGAACTGACCTTTACCGACAAGCTGATGGGCGCGCATTTCGCGGTGGAAAACCCCAATGCCGCGTCATCCTGCGGGTGCGGCACAAGCTTTTCGCTGGCATGATACCGGCATGACACCGGACACGACCGCCGCCCTTAAACTGGCGACATGGAATGTGAACTCCATCCGCCAGCGACAGGACCTGGTGCTGGACTGGCTGGCGCGCGAAAAGCCCGACGTGCTGATGATGCAGGAAATCAAGTGCGAAACCCCGCAGTTTCCCGCCGATGTATTCGAACAGGCCGGGTATCGCTGCGCCGTGGTGGGCCAGAAATCCTATAACGGGGTGGCAACCCTCGTACGCGGGCCGTTCGAGACCGTGACCGACTGCCTGCCCGGCTTTACCGACCCCGCCGCCCGTTATGTGGAAGTGCATGCCCATGGGGTGGTGCTGGGCAACCTGTACCTGCCCAACGGCAATTCCGGGGGGGAGGCAGGCTACGCCATCAAGCTCAACTTTCTCGACGCGCTGGCCATCCGCGCGCGGGACATGCTTGAACAGGGGACCGACTTCATTCTCGCGGGGGATTACAATATCTGCCCCACGCGGGAGGACTGCGCCCCCGGCGCCCTGGGGCCGGACGATGCGCTGGTGCGCCCGCAAAGCCGCGCTGCCTGGCGCCGCCTGCGCTGGCTGGGCCTGACGGACGCCCTGCGGGCCATCACCCCCAATGGCGAGGCCTATACCTTCTGGGACTATCAGGCCCGTGCATGGGAACGCGATTGCGGCCTGCGTATCGACCACATGCTGCTGTCCCCCCGCATGGCCGAACGGTTGCAGACCGCAACGCCGGACCGGGCGGAACGGGGGTTGCCACGCCCGTCGGACCATGTGCCGTTCGTGGTAACGGTTGCACGCGCGGGGGTGTCGGCACGTTCACAGTAACGTGATTACAGCCCGGCGCATGCCACCATTTTGCCTGCGGGGGCTTGCGTTCAGGTCTTTTTTCCCCACAGTTTAAGGTGCAACAGTCTTCACCCGTCCTGCCTTGGCAGGCGCGCGGGAAGGCCATTGTTGAAGCAACACCTATGGCTAAGGAGAAGACCCATGGCTTGGAACGCACCGAAAGTTACCGAAATTCCGCTGGGCGCAGAAATCAACAGCTATGTCTGCGGTCAGAAGAAGTAAGATAGACACCACTCTCTGTCTTATTTTCAGCCGTCAGCCGCCAGGCGCGCTTAACGCATGGTGCTGACGGCTTTTTTCTGACTGGAAAGGGCGCATGCTCCAAATTGTCGTTCTTGGCGCGGCAGCCGGTGGGGGTTTCCCACAGTGGAATTCCAACGCCCCGGCCTGTCAGCGCGCACGCGCGGGCGACCCCGCCGCCCCCGCCCGCACCCAGGCATCCATAGCTGTCAGCGGTGATGGCGTGTCGTGGTATGTGCTCAATGCCTCGCCCGACCTGCGGGCCCAGATCAACCACACCCCCGACCTGTACCCGCGTGACGGCCTGCGGTCCACGCCCATTGCCGGCGTCATCCTGACCAATGGCGAAATCGACTCCATCGTCGGCCTGCTGACCATGCGCGAACGCCAGCCCTTTGGGCTATACGCGACCGCGCCCGTACTGCACCAGATGGACGCCAACCCCATTTTCACGGCACTGGACAGCACCATCGTGCCGCGCCACAGGCTTGAACTGGACCGGCCCCTCGCACTTGAGCCGCCCGGCCTGCGGATTACCCCTTTCGCCGTACCGGGCAAGGCGCCGCTTTACGCGGAAAACAGCATCAACCCGGCCGAAATCCTGACCAATGGCGAAAATATCGGGCTGGAAATAAGCGACGGCACGGTCCGTGCGCTGTTCATTCCCGGTTGCGCCGCCATGACCGACGCCCTGCGCCAGCGGATCGACGGCGCGGATGTGGTGTTTTTCGACGGCACCCTGTGGCGGGATGACGAAATGATCCGCGCGGGTCTTGGCAGCAAGACCGGCCACCGCATGGGCCACCTGTCCATGGCCGACGAACCCGATGGCACGATTGCCGCCTTCCGCCCGCTGCATGTCGGGCGCAAGGTGTTTATTCATATCAACAACTCCAACCCCGTCCTTCTGGCGGACAGCCCGGAACGCAGGCAGGCCGAAGACGCGGGGTGGGATATTGCCTATGACGGGATGAAGATCACCTTATGACACACGCCCTGCTCACGCCCGATGAACTCGAAGCCGCCCTGCGCGCCATTGGCGCGGAACGCTACCACAACCTGCACCCGTTCCACCGCGCGCTGCATGACGGCAAGCTGAACAGGGCGCAGGTTCAGGCCTGGGCGCTGAACCGCTATTATTACCAGGCCTGCATTCCCGCCAAGGACGCAACGCTGCTTGCGCGCCTGCCCACGGCGGAACTGCGTCGCGAATGGCGCCGCCGGCTGGAAGACCATGACGGCACGGAACCCGGCACGGGGGGCGTTGCCCGCTGGCTGCGCCTGACGGACGGGCTGGGGCTGGACCGCGCCTATGTGGAATCGCTCGAAGGTCTGCTGCCGGGCACGCGCTTTGCGGTGGAGGCTTACGTGCATTTCGTGCGCGAGCGTTCGATCCTGGAAGCCATTGCCTCGTCCCTGACAGAGCTGTTCTCGCCCACCATCATCAGCGAGCGCGTGTCGGGCATGCTGCGCAACTACGACTTCATTACCGAAGAAACGCTGGCCTATTTCAAGCCGCGCCTGACGCAGGCCCCGCAGGATTCCGCCTTCGCGCTGGCCTATGTCAAGGAACACGCCAGAACGCCGGAGCAGCAGCAGGCCGTGCTGGCAGCGCTCAGGTTCAAATGCAACGTGCTGTGGTCGATGTTAGACGCGCTGGATTACGCCTATGTCACGCCCGCGCGCATTCCGCCCGGTGCGTTCCACCCCAAGGTCGACGCATGAACGGGGTTACCCCCACCTCCGTGACCGAGACCAGCGTGCCGCGTTTTGCCCGCGGCACGCGGCTGCAATACGACCGCGTGCGTGAAACATGGTTTATCCAGGCCCCTGAACGCGCTTTTCAGGCCGACGCGGTTGCCGCCGAAATCCTGCAACTGGTGGATGCGACCCGCCCGCTTGGCGCCATTATCGACCAGTTGAGCGAAAAATTTGCCGCCCCGCGCGATATTATCGCCCGCGACGTGCTGGCCCTGGTGCAGGATCTCAGCGTCAGGCAGGTGCTGGTCATAACCCCATGACAGCCCTGCCCCCGCCCCCCATGAGCCTGCTGGCGGAACTGACACACCGCTGCCCGCTGCAATGCCCCTATTGCTCCAACCCGCTCAGACTTGACCCGCGCGGGCAGGAACTGGACACGGCAGACTGGCAGCGCGTTCTGGACCAGGCCGCCGAAATGGGGGTGCTTCAGGTTCATTTTTCGGGCGGTGAACCCATGGCCCGCCCCGACCTGCCCGATCTGGTGCGCCACGCGGCACACAAGGGGCTGTATTCCAACCTTATTACCTCTGGCGTGCTGATTACGCCCGACAGCCTTAAAAAACTGGCCGATGCGGGACTGGACCATATCCAGCTTTCCTTTCAGGACGCGCAGGCCGAAACGGCTGACCGTATCGCCAATATGGCGGGCAGCCACGCCAGAAAGCTTGAGGCCGCACGGCTTATCGCCGCCGAGGGCCTGCCACTGACATTGAATTTTGTCATCCACCGCCAGAACGCCGAACGTGTACCCGCCATGCTGGAGCTGGCCGAACAGCTTGGCGCCCGACGGGTGGAAATTGCCCATACGCAGTATTACGGCTGGGGCCTGCTGAACCGTGACGCCCTGCTGCCGGACCGCACGCAGCTTGAAGCCACCGAAAAGGCGGTGGAACAGGCCCGCGCCCGTCTGGAGGGGCGGATGAGCATCGACTTCGTAACGCCCGACTACTACGCCGACCAGCCCAAGCCCTGCATGGGCGGCTGGGGGCAGCGCTTTATCAATATCTCTCCCTCCGGGCGGGTTCTGCCCTGTCATGCGGCGGAGAGCATTCCCGGTGTGGTTTTCCCCACCGTGCGCGAAGAAAGCCTTGCGGATATCTGGAACAATGCTCCGCTGTTCACGATGTTCCGTGGCACCGACTGGATGCCCGAACCCTGCCGGTCCTGCGCCTTCAAGGAAGATGACTGGGGCGGTTGCCGCTGCCAGGCCCTGGCTCTGGCCGGGCGGGCTGATGCAACAGACCCGGTCTGCCACCGCGCGCCCGACCATACGGTGATCGAGCGCGCCATAACCGCACGCCCGGCCATACCGCCCGCGTTCCGGTACCGGCGTTTTGGCAACGCCTAGAAAGGCGGCCCCTGAGAAATTCAGCAACGCGATAACGTACGCCACCCTGCCCCATGCGGGCTGGCCGTGCGTTACCGCGCGCCACGCGGGTGGCGGCCAAGCGCATACCCCAACGCCGCCCAGGCAAGTGCCAGAACGGCACCCACGAGCGAAACCACGCTCAGGCTCTGCGTGGCGCCGATCAGTGCGGCACTCACCCAGCCGCTCAGCGCGTCACCGCCACGGTAGACAACTGTGTCGAGAAAGTTCTTGGCCCGATAACGCACGTCCTCGGCAACACCGGTAAACAGCATTTCCCGCCCGGGGCGAATAAACGCATATTCCCCCACACGGCGCACGCCCATGACGGCAGCAACCACGGCAAAAACCGGCCAGATCGCAAGAACCACAAAACCTGCGGCGACAAGCAGGGGAATAGCGCAGAGCAGCCCTGCAACACCCCAGCGGCGGGCAAAGCGCCCGGCAAGGAACACCTGGCATAAGAGCGACGCCGCCTGAACAGCGCCATCGATCATGGAAAAAACCCGCACCTGCCCGTTACGCGTGGGGAAAGCCGCGGCAACCAGCCGTGCCTGCTCAAAATACAGAAAAGTTGAAGCCGTTGTCAGCAAAATAACAAACAACCCCAGACAAAGCAGATAGGGCGAGCGCGCCACCAGCAAAAAACCCGTAAACGGATTACCCGCGACCGGCCTCCTGCGCGATTGCGCCTGCTGCACGGTATCCCGGCCCAGCCGCCACACCAGCAGGCGGCTTTTGGCATAAACGGCGGCACCCAGCAGCCCAGCGGACACAACCAGCAGCCCCCGCACCGAAAGCACGCTGACCATGGCAGCGCCCACCATGGGCCCGGCAATGCCACCTATGCTGGCCCCGCCTGCAATAAACCCGAAAACCCGCCTGGCCTGTTCGGTGTTGAAGACGTCCGCCATCAGGCTCCATGCCACGGACACCACGAACAGGTTGAACACCGACAGCCAGACAAAAAAGACGCGCGCAACCCACGGACTGGTAGGCCATATGCTCAGCAACGCCGCAAAAACGAGCATGGTGATGATGAAAAAACCATAGACCCAGTCTATGAACCGTGCGCGCGACACATGGGCGTTCAGCCAGCCATGCAGCGGGATTGCCACAAGCATGACAGCGAATGTGGCGCTGAACAGCCATTGCAGGTTACGCACCCCACCCGCAATGCCCATGGCGTCACGCACGGGCCGCAGAATGGCGTAGCTGGTGAACAGAAAGAAAAAAAGGCCACAGCCCCACAGAACAGCCGCAAGTTCATCGGGGTGGGCATTAATGGCGCGGCATGTCCAGCCGCGCCAGCCCGCTACCGGTGGTGACGGGCAAGCCCTGCCGCCGGCCGTGTCCTCACAGGTCATGGCCCCGGACCGGCACACTGCCCGTGGCCTTGATCAGCTCTGCCACAACCGCGCCCGCCGCATCGTCAGTATAGCTGTAAAGGACTTCCGTATCGCCACCGCCGCCGTCTGCCAGGGCACTGGCGTTGACAGAGTTGAACGCCCTGACAAAGCGTGTACCGGCGAACAGATGGGCCGAATAGCGCGCCACCCCCTCTGACCGGGCCTGCCGCGCCAGCGCACCGTCACGGAACGGATAGGCGTTGTCAGCATCGATCAGGATCTTGCCGGCAAGTGCCGCACCGTATTCATGCGCTATGCCCGGCTCCGCATGATAGGGCACCGCAAGCACGACCACATCTGCAAAGGCAATGGCCTGCTCCACGCTGCCCGCACGCGCGTTCGGTCCGGCAGCCGCGACAACCTGCCCCAGCTCATCCGGATGGCGGGAGGAGAACATGACCGGATAGCCCGCCCTGGCCCACAGCCGGCCAAGGGTACCACCGACCTGCCCGGCTCCGATAATACCGATGTGCGGCAAAGTGGGTGCGGTGTCGGCCGCAAACCCCCGCGACGTCATACCAAGCATTGTTCCACCCAGTGCGGCCAGCAGGAGGGAACGTCGGCGCAGGAACAGAGATGATGAGAGTGGCATGGAACTTCCTCTTTCATCCAGGAGAACAAATTGTAAGCGCCGGTGCCACGCATTGCTATCGCGCGGCCCGGCCAAGGCGTCGCTTTAACGCGCCTGCCGCGGGACTTTTGCCGCCTTGCGGCCATATTACCCATATACCGGCATCCGGCATCCGGCATCCGGCATCCGGCATCCGGCATCCGGCATCCGGCATCCGGCA
>NZ_JBDOBQ010000011.1:88960-93082 GCF_047723915.1 Acetobacter sp.
TCCATAACACCTCCCATGCGCGCATGGGACAACCCCTAAATTTTCATTTATCCATCCGCCACCCACAGTATGGCATCCGCTCGCGCATAGTTGAGCCAGCCCGGACTGCCAGTCGGCACAACGCAAGGGCTGCGTTATCCGGTCACAGACGTCGATCGGCCTGTGGGCAGGTTATCGGGCCAAGGGCTTTTAAGCGCATCCCGGCGCCAGGGCAGGATAGCTCACGCCTACCGGGCACGAAACCTGCATGAACAGACAGACCGACCCCGTATGGAATGCAAGCGGCCTTATCGACCTGCAACCCGCATGGCACACGCCGGTCGCGGGCAATCTTTGCCTGAACCGGAACAGTGCCACCGCTCAAGTGCTGCGGGCTATATCTGCTGGGTCAGACGCGCCAGATCCGACACATTGGAGAACAGAACGCCACAAATATCATTGGCGCGCCCCACGGTTTCATTATTGTTATGCGTAGAGCACCGCACGTCGTCCATGATGGCGTTCAGGCTGAGAATATCGTTTTTCTGGTTTTGCGCAAAAGCTTCGAATTCTTCGAACAGCAGGCTGATGTTATCGACTTTCTTGGTGATTTCCAGAAGAGCGTCGGAATTTTTGTTCATGGTTTCAAGACAGTTGCCGATCGTGGTTTTCGAATCTCCGATCAGCGAACGGATTGTCTCCAGCGATGACGACGTAACATCGGCAAGGTTACGCACTTCCTGCGCCACAACGGAAAAACCGGCCCCGTACACCCCGGCATGAGCCGCCTCGATCGACGCATTGATACCCAGAATATTGATCTGGAACGAGATGTCGCTCATGATATCGAGAATGCCACCGATATCGGACGATATTTTTGAAATATCCTTGAAGTCCTCTATCGTGTCGTTGATCTTGACGCAGGAATTTTCAATATCCTTTGTCGCAGCCTTGATATACCCATGAGATTTCGCAATTTTCGCGCATTCGCTTTCGGTATTGTTTATAATAACCTTTATTTTATCATCTGATTTTTCAAGATTCCTGTTCTGAATCCTGTTGCGTTCCGACAACCTGTCGGACTCATCCTGCAAACTGCGCGCACCTGTATTGATCGATTTTGTGGTGTTAGAAATATCCTCGAATATATCACTCAGTGTCTGGGTTTTTTCTTCCAGCACGACTGAAATCCGAGCACTATGCAGATAAGATGCCTGAAACAGGTCGAACGGCGTGGCGGTGCCGACATAAACCCCGCGATCCACAACAACAAAACCGTTATGAATATTATGGATCACGCCCTGCAATATTTTTTGCGTGAAAACGGGAATAGGCATCCGGGCATCGACAATAATAGGATTTTCATCCATCAGCAGCGTAATGGGGCGCCTGTGATACAACGCATAAGAAAACGGGCTCGACATCAGGGACAGAAAATGCTGACGGTCGATCAGCCCCAGCGGTGAACCGTCATGATCGACAACGCAGACCAGATTAACAGTCTCTTCTTCCCGGAACAGATCCATGACCGCGGCACCGCATTCGGACGGCAGTAACGTAATACCCGTCCTGGCAATGGAACCCATAAGCGCTTTAGGCACATCTCGACGTGGGAAAGACATTTTTCCGGACACAATATTGATTTAAAATACGTTAACAAAGACTAGAAGCAGCGACCCATACATTCAAATGACATATTTATTTCACGCCCCATTATGGGCGTTTCAAAAATACCGACACACAACAGGCAATAAAAAAGCGCCTGCCAACTGATGCTGGCAGGCGCTTTTGAGATAACAAAACCGGGACGGTATCTGCCGTTACTTGCGGTTGGCCTTGACAATACCGCTGGCGAATTCCCAGGCGCGCCCGGTATTACGGATTACGCGGGCCAGGAAAGGGGCCGTGGTCGGGCGCAGAAGGCGTGCATCATACCCGGAAAAACGCCGCTCATCTTCCGCCAGGCACAGATCCATGAAATCCGGCAGGGTAATATCGATATTGGCCACGTCCTTGGTGCCGGTGACCGTAAAGTTATTGTCCTGCGTGTGCTCCTGCCCGCTATCGTCAACCGTGCGGGCAAGGCTCATGCGTTCATAGGCCAGAAACGCCCAGACCGCCCAGACCTTGGCTTCGAAATACGGGCGACGCCACCACGGCATGACCGCACGCTGCCAGGCAAGCCAGTTCGCGAACAGCAGGATATGGCGACATTCCTCCTGCATGATCGGCTCGAACGTATCGGTCAGCGCTTCGGGGAAAAAACCCGAACGCTTGGCCAGTTCGAACATGCCAAAGGCAAAGAAACTGTCAACGCATTCGGAAAAACCGGTGACCAGATAAGCCCATTCGACATCTTTCGGTTCGACGTAGGGGGGCTCGGGCGCCATGGGAATGTCATAGGCCGCCACCATCTTGGACAGTACTTCCTTGTGGCGGTTTTCCTCCCACGCATTGCGCGAGATCGCATCCTTCATGTCCGGGTCCTGCACAAGGCTTGCGTAAGCCGCCATGCGTAGCCGGGCCTTGCCTTCGGTCTGGACCGCAATATCCCAGATCGGCAGCGACACAATGCGGTGCAGTGTCTGTGGGTCGAGCTTGGGCCAGTCTATGACCGATGGCCGGTAGGGGTTGAACGTTTCGCGGAACATGGCGGCCACGGCACGCTTGTGGGCCTCGGACCCCGGCTTGAGCGGGCCTGTCAGCGGACTGACCCAATGCCGTGCGTGATAGTCTGCCTGGGCCACGGCCTCCTGGTTGGGAGGGGGCGGCAGATCGTCCATGCTGTCTGGAAGTCTGGAATAAATTTCGCTCAGCGAACCCATACTGAAGGAACCTGTCTTTGGGGGACCGGGGCATGGGGGTTCAGGCGCGACTGGCCGGAACGAATGCCGCGGGGTCCGGTAATCTGGAACAGGCTGCGCCCCGGCATGTGCGGGGCGCAGCACCAATCCCGCTTAGTGCAGATCGGAAAGCTGGGAAATGATCTTGGTCACTAAACCGTAATCAATCGCTTCCTGCGCGGACATCCAGTAGTTGCGGTCCGTGTCCTTGGCGATTTTTTCGTAGCTGTGGCCGGTTTCCTTCGCGAAAAGCCGGTTCAGGCGTTCGCGCATCTTGAGGATTTCGCGTGCTTCGATGTCGATATCGGTTGCCGGGCCGCGCACACCCCCCATGGGCTGGTGCAGCAGAAAACGCGTATTGGGCAGGCAGAATCGACGTTCCTTGTGACCCGCGGCAAAAATCAGCGCGCCAGCGGATGCGACCCAGCCGGTGCCGATCATGTTCACGGGGGCAATCGAATCGACAAAGCGGATCATGTCGTGGATCGTGTCGCCACTTTCCACATGCCCGCCGGGAGAGTTGACATACACATCGATCGGCTTGTCGGAGTCACCCGCTAGAGCCAGCAGGCGACCGGTCACGTCACGCGCCACCTTGTCGTTGATCCCGCCGAAAATCAGCACCTTACGCTGTTTGAACAGCTTGTGCTCCAGTTCACCATGCGGAGCACCGGAGGATTTGCCCTCTCCCTCTTCCTTTTCAGGGGTGTCCGGGGTTTCGGGTTCGTCTTCATCGAGCCTGAAGGCATCACGGGGGAATGGTCCCGGCATTGCTGTCTCCGCACATTGTTTTGTGTCTGTGTTCATACCGCTATCCTGCTCCCCCGTAACGTGCCTGCCAAGGGGCAATTACCCACTATCTCGCCAGCGGGCGGGGAAAGGGCTAAGGTGCGGCCTGTCCTTACCCGATCGTGCAGGAGTACCCGCCCGGCCATGCCGCAGCCTCGCCCAGACCAGACACAGCCCGGGGCTACGCCACGCACCGGCCAGCGGACAAAGCGGGCCGGGACGGGCCAGAACCGGCGTGCGGACACGCACGCATGCGCACCCGTGGCATCTGGCCGAACGGAGCTGCCTTTTGTTCTGGCCTGGCTGCGTAACGCCGTCTTCCTGCCCGCACCGGCGGCACGGCTTGCAGCGACCGGGCTTGTGGCCACACTTTTCGCGGGCGGCTGCCATCATCAGGACCCGGTGGATGCCACGTTCGACTGGGTGCACCACATGCGTGGCGGCGCAATTGCCACACAACGGCCGCCCCCGCCCGGCCGGTACGACCCCTACCCCCTGGTAGGGCTGACCC
>NZ_JBDOBQ010000012.1:0-91846 GCF_047723915.1 Acetobacter sp.
GTGGGGGGGTGGGTATCGGCTGTCATGTCGGCTACCGTATCGTGACCGAGCGCTCCGTGCTGGCCATGCCCGAAACATCCATCGGGCTGGTGACGGATGCCGGCGGGTCGTGGCTGCTGTCCCGCGCGCCGGGGCATGAAGGGCTGCGCCTGGCCCTGACAGGCCAGCGCATGACCGGGCAGGATGCGGTGCGGCTGGGTCTGGCCGACCGTCTGGTGCCCGCGGATAGTCTGGACGCGGTGCGGGACAGTCTGGCGGTGGAGACGGCTGAGCAGGTGTTTGCCGCCCTGCCGACAGGCCCTGCGACTCTGACGGCAGAGGCCGGGCCGGGATACGCACTGGAGAGCTGCTACGCTGCGCCTGACCTGGCAGGTGCCATGGAGCGCCTGCGCGCCAGCCCGCTGGAGGCCGCCCGCCAGGATCTGGACGATCTGTCGCGGGCCTGCCCGTTTTCGCTCCATGCGACATGGCATGGCTGGCACCGGGCCCGACAGGCCCGCTCGCTGGAAGAGGCGTTCGAGATCGAACGCCGTCTGGTGCGGTGTGTGCTGGGGCGGGCGGATATTGTCGAGGGTGTGCGGGCGCGTCTGGTGGACCGTGACAATGCTCCGGCCTGGCAGCCCGCCAGCCTGGACGCCATTACCCGGACGGACCTGCGCGAGATCGCGTCTGCCTGATCTGTCACCAAAAAAGGGAGGGAGCCGTTGGGGCTCCCTCCCTGCCAGATAGCTTGACCGTGTTGCGCTCAATGGGCCCTTCGGCCCCCGTGTTCAGGTTACTCCAAAGCAATGCACCCGCCCGGCATGCGTACCGGGCGGGTGTTGCAGGGTCAGGCCGCGACAGGAACGGCAAAGGTCATGGGTGCGGGGCTTGCCCGCCCCACGGGCAGGACTTCATGGCCGAACTGCGCTTCCAGAATTTCGGCGGCGGCAAGGTAGACAGCCGACAGGCCGCAGAACAGCCCTTCATACCCGCCAATGACGGCCAGGGACGGAATGGCCATCAGGTCGGCCAGACCCAGCAGGGCGAACAGAACCGTCAGCGAGGCAAAAATAACCTGGTGCGCGCGTGTTGCCCGCAGGGTGCCGAAAAACATGATCAGCGTAAAAAGCCCCCACAGCAGCAGGTAGCTGCCCACCATGGCAGGCGTACTGGCGGCAACGATGCCCGTGGACGGCATGGCGATCAGCACCACAAGGGAAATCCAGAACGCGCCGTAGGAAATGAAGGCTGTCAGCCCGAACGTGTTCCCGGTGCCGAATTCCAGCATGCCCGCCAGAATCTGGGCCAGCCCGCCAAACACCAGACCCATGGCCAGAATGGCCGAGCCCATGGGCAGAAAGCCTGCGTTATGGAGGTTAAGCAGAATGGTGGTGAGCCCGAACGCGACAAGTCCCAGCGGGGCCGGATTAGCCTTGGGCCGGGACGGAACGAACTCGGTGGAGCCGATATGTGCCATGGTACGTCTTCTTAATAATTGTTTGTATGACAGTTATATAAGACATGAATGGCGTTTCGGTTCGCTAAAATCGGATTTAAGCCGGTAAAATAAATTTCACTGAAAATTCTTTTATAGTTATGGAACTTTCTTGTTCCTCCATAGCACGCCATTCGCCTTCCGGCTATGGCGCAGATGCTCTGGCAGGCGCTCGGTCGGTGTTTTTTCTGGCCTATCCAAGCCGCAGGCTTGGCTGTTCGGGCATGACCGACACGGCCTCGGCCGCGCGCCGTGCGTGGCCGGGGTGCTGGATGGGACCGTTGTGGTGGAAAAATCCGGGCACAGCCATAATGATGTTGGCCGCCTGTTCCAGGCATGACACCGTGCGTTCACGCGTAAGGGCCAGCCCTTCCTCCTCCTGCGGGATGGAACGAATGGCGAAGGACGCCTTGCGCAGCGTATCGGCGGTGGCGGCGGGGTCCTGGCGCAGGGTGGAAAAAGACGCCAGAGCCGCATCCAGTGTCCTGCGGGCCAGTGGGTCCAGGCTGGCATGGGTGGCGTTCCAGCGCAGCCGAACAATAAGCCTGCCAAGGGACAGGGCGGCAAAGGCGGCGTCCGTATAACCCTGCCGGTCCAGCCCTGTGGGGATAAAGGACAGGCGCATCATCAGCCGCGAAATTTTCTGGAGTTGCAGGCCCTCCCACGCCACCCACTGCATGGCGCGGTTATGGGGTGCGCGTGCCAGTTTCTGCACCCCGCGTGTGACCGAGGTGACAAGGCGCGCTGCGTCAAGCCGGTGGTCGGCAGGCAGGATCACGCGGAACACAAGGGCCAGCAGCGCGCAGGCGGCCAGCATGGTCATCCAGTTGTTGGTCAGTTCCAGGTCGTTATAGACGATGGGGTTGGTGACGGAGAGCATCATCAGAAAAAACACGACATACCCGAAGGCGGGCAGGCCCAGCCGGGGGTGGAACTGCAACCACACGCCGGGCAGAAGGAACACGCACAGGCTCAGCCACAGCAGCGGGTAGCCGTCTATGCGCGGCAGGGCGAGCGTGTGGCACAAAAAGCCCATGGGAACGGCAAGGGCGGTGCCCGCCGCCATCATGGGGCTGGCCTTGGCGGCGGAAGGCAGGGTGGCCAGCAGGCTGGACGCCGCCACAACATACAGGATCAGCAGCGGGCCGGTGCTCCAGTGGAAAACGTACCACAGCATACCCGCCAGCATGGCAATGGCCGCCCCGCGCGCACCATTGCGCAGGGCCATGGGCCATTCCAGGTAGGGCACGATGGCGGCGCGCGCCTTTTCGCGGCGCAGGCTGGTCAGGTTGTACAGGGCCAGGTCCATCTGCACCAGTGCATCACGCGTATTGTCCAAAGCCGCCAGCGTGGCCGGGGCCAGCGGGATTGCCGGGTCACGCCGGGTCAGTTGTTCCAGCGCCTTGAGCGCGTCATGCAGGCAGGCCGAAAGCGGGGCCGGGTTTTCAAGCCAGGTGGGGGGCTGGGTCAACTCCAGGATGCGGGCCAGCGTGTCGGCCATAAGGGCATGCACATCATGGGTTTCGTCCCCTGCTTCGGCCAGGGTCAGCCAGTAGGGATGGTAGCTGACAATCAGCCCTGTCAGGCGGCTGAGCCCCAGGCGCAGGTTGCCGATCCGGGCCAGCATGTCCGGGTCGTCGGCGGCGGCGTATTCGATGGCTGGAGCAAGACCCGCCATATAGGCCAGCAATTTCGCGCGGCTGTCGTAAACCGGCTGGGGCAGGCTGCGAAAGCTCGGGACCGGTTCGGCTTCTTCGCGTTCTTCCAGCAGTTGCAGAACGGCCTCTTCTCCCGTGGGGGCAAGGGAAGGGTGGCGTGTCGTTGTGCGCTCGCTTTCCGCGATATGGAAAATCCAGGCATGGCGGATCGTGTCGCGGAAGGCGTCACCCAGTTTGTTCAGCACCCCGCTTGGTTTGCGGGGCGATGTGGTCATGAATACGAACGCCGTCACCACAACCCCCACCACCACGGCGGACAGGCGGCTCATGGCCGAGAGAAAGATGTTTTCGGGTTCGGCAAAGGCAGGGGCTGCGATAATGACAATGGTATAGCCCACCAGCACCGCTGCGTAGGACCGGAAGAACCGCAGGAACGTGGCGACAGAGCAGGCAATGCCGACAAAAACCGACAGGGCGGCAAAATAAAGGACCGGCGCCTGCACGAAGGCCGCCATGACCCCCACGGCGATGGTGGCCCCGATAATGGTGCCCACCACGCGCCACAGGCTTTTGGACACCATGGCCCCCACCGTGGGGTTTGCCACGATCAGCACCGTGGTGGCAGCGCTCAGCGGGGACTGAAGCTGAAACATGAAGGCGCAGAACACGGCAATGCCAATGGCCAGGAACGTACGCCCGGTATAGGCCGCCGTGCGCAGAAAGGCCGCCCAGCTTGCGTCGTCCGCGAAGGGGGTTGCCGCCAGCACACGGGTCAGCCCGGCATGGAGCGCGGCCAGCCGGTGGGGGTGTGGGGGGTAGGGCTCAGTTTGGGTGGACATTGCGGGCCTGGGGGGTGTGCGGCTGCGGGGCATGGGCCGTGGTGGTTTTTCCGCCGGGGCCCGGTCCGGCGGGGGGTGTGCCGTTCTGAACCTGATCGTGCTGGATCTGGTCGTTCTGACTTTGGTCGCTCTGGGACTGGTCGTACTGGGATTGAGCGTTATGGGACACCAGCAGCGTGGTCAGCCCCTCTATCAGGTGCCCGATGGTCCCGGCGTTCAGGCTTTCGCAGCTTTCACGCTCCAGCTCGGCGGCGATGCGGTGGAACAGCGCGCAGCGGGCGTGCCCGGCCGGGGTCAGCATCAGTCTTTTGGCCCGGCGGTCCTGCCGGTCGGGCTGGCGGGACACAAAGCCCTGTTTCTGCAAAAGGTCGAGAACGCGCACCAGGGCCGAACAGTCCACGTTCATGGCGGCGGCCAGTTCGCTCTGGGTAGCGCCTTCGGGCAGCATGGTCAGGTAGGCAAGTGGGCGCATGAGGGCGAGTGTCATGTCATGCGGGCGCAGCGCCCGGTCCAGGCGTGTGCGCCATAACGTTGCCAGCCGCGCGACGCGCAATGTCAGCGCCATACCGGGAAAGCGGGTTTCATCCAACGCGGGGGATACGCGCAGATCAGTCATGACTGTCTCTTTTGTTAGTACGAATATATTTGATATGGCAAATTTATACAAAGATACTAGCATGCTGGGCATTGGGGTCAATCATGCCCGACCTCACGGAATGGAAACCGCACCGGTTCCTGACGGGTTCCGGCCTGCGTGGGCCCTGTAAGCCGGTGTTGCGCGCAGGCTGGCCCTGTGGCTGAACGGCATTGCCTGTCTGTTTCGTGCATGCCCAAGGGGGCCGGGGCTGCAGGGCGGCGGCCACGGTCGCGCAAGGGTGAGCGGTTATGTCACGCAATGGGTTGCGCTGGCCGTGCGGGGCTGGTTGGCTGGTTCCGACGCAACGATAAAGGTGGGGCATGCGGCAATTTCCGGTAATGCTGGTCAGGCACGCGGCTGTTCTGGTGCCTGAAGGGGTCTGCTACGGCCGGACCGATGTCGCCCTGCGACCGGGGTGGGAGGCCATTGCCTCCGGTCTGTCGGTGCTGGCAAAGGGCGTTCTGTGCCGTGTCCTGTACACGTCACCAGCGCAGCGCTGCCGCGATATGGCGCGGTTTGTCGCCCATGCCACGGGTATGGAAGTCAGGGTCGATCCGCGTCTTGCGGAACTGGATTTCGGTATGTGGGAGGGGCGGAAATGGCAGGATATAGACCGCGCCGCGCTGGATGCCTGGGCGGCCGATCCCGCGGGTTTTGCGCCGCCCGGGGGCGAAAGCGGGCAGGCGCTGCACCAGCGCGCGCTGGCCTTCTGGCAGGACATCCACAAGGCCGGGCATAACGCCTTTGTGCTGTCGCATGGCGGGCCGTTGCGCATTCTGGCGGCCCTTGCCCACGGGCGGGAGCCGCACCTGCTCGCCCCCTCCATGCCGCAGGGGTTTGCGCGTGTCATCATGGTGCCGCACCATCAGGCGGCACTCCCCGAATACGCGCACGAGTCGCCCTGATGTTTGCGATGGTTGCGGCCGCGACAGGCCCGGTGCGGTCGTGTTCTCCTGCGGCCCTAAATTCCGCAGCCCGAACGGTTTGGGAAGTTCAGGCGGGATCGAGGGCGCGGCAGGGTGGTGGTGTCAGCGCTGGTTCAGCCCCGTGCCGTAGCTAGCGGGCGCGATGTCAGCGGTGCAGCCAGCGGCGTCTGGCCGGGTTGCGCCGTTCCCAGCCCCGGCGCTCAAGCTCCGGCGTGTCCGACGGTTCCGCCGGGTAGCCCACGCACAGATAGGCCAGAAACTGCCAGTGCGGATTGATGCTGAGCGTGCTGATCGCCTCGTGCGGGTCAAGAATGGAGACCCAGCCGACACCGATCCCCCGCGCGGTTGCCGCCAGCCAAAGGGTATGAATGGCCATGACGGCGGACCATGTTGTGGTCTGCGGCATGGTGGAACGGCCCAGACCCCGGCCCTGTTCGGGATTGGTGTCGCAGAATACGGCAATATGGTGCGGCGCATCATCCAGCCCTGCAAGCTTGAGCGTTGCGTAACGCTGGGCGTCCTCGCCGCTGCGGCCTTCCAGCGCAAGGGCGTTGCAGTGCAGGAAGTTACGCCGGATCGCCGCGCGGCGGTGCGGATTGTCCACCCGCACAAAGCGCCATGGTTCGCTCAACCCCACGGAGGGCGCCATGCAGGCCGTGCGCAAAAGGTGGTCCAGCACCGGTTCGGGCAGCGGTTCGGTATGGAAATGGCGCACGTCCCGCCGCCAGACAAAAAGCTGGTCCAGCTCTTCCTGTAACTGGGGGGGGAACGGGGCGGGACAATGGGCAGGGGCGGTCATGGCCGTATCATGCTGGCAAGTGCGTCCATCGGCAAGGGATTGGGTCACATCGGGCTTACGCGGCCAGTGCGGCAAAGGTTGCCAGAACCAGGCATTCCACAATTACGACGCAGGCACCCAGTACATCGCCCGTATAGCCGCCCAGCAGGCGGCGTGCGGTGCCCGCCGCAACCACTACCCCCAAGCAGGCGGCGGCAGGGGGCAGGAGGGCAAGGCCCAGGGTTACAGGGTGCGGACCGCCGCTCTCGCCCCCGTGGTGTTCCCACAGGGTCATGAGCCCGAATGTCAGCACGCATGTGCCGCCCAGGGCTCCGGCAAGGGGCGCGCTCGGCAGGGGGGCAAGGGCGTGGGCCAGGCCGTTCGTCCGGGCGGGGGGCAGGTGGGCTGGCAGGACCAGCATGCCGGCACGGCTCAGCAACCCTGCCACGGCACAGGCGATCACACCTGCCCAGCCAGTGTGGGCGGCCAGGGCCGCCAGGGCTGCGGCGCGTATGCCAAAGGCCAGAACCAGCGCAATGGTGCCAAAGCTGCCCAGATGGCTGTCCCGCATGATGTCCAGCCTGCGTTCGCGTGTGCTCCCTCCTGCGGCATCGGCCAGATCCGCCAGACCGTCTTCATGCAGGGCGCCTGTCAGCAGGGTTTGCGCGGCCAGCGCCATGCAGGCCGCGACCAGAGGCGGCACATGCACCAGTCGCAAAAGCTCCAGAACGCCGCCGGTTACAGTACCCAGCGCCCCCCCGATCAGCGGCCAGCACCAGATGGAGCGCCCCAGCGGCCATGGTAGCGGCGTCTGCCTGCCCGCGCTCGCCCTGTAACGGGGGGGCAGAAGGCGTTCCACCGGCAGGCGTGTCAGCAGTCCCAGCCCGCAGGCAAGGTGCAGACGCAGCAGCGCCATGGTGTGACGGGCGGAGCGGCGGGTCATGTCCTGTGGGTTACCGCGGCCTGTTCGAATGTGGCCATGCCGGTGTGGCAGGCAAGGGCTGCCCGCAGTACCGAGACGGCAAGAGCCGCCCCCGAGCCTTCCCCCAGGCGCAGGCCAAGGCCCAGCAGGGGGTCAAGCCCCAGGAAATCCGCCAGCCTGCGGGTCTGTCCGGTTTGGGTCGCGCAATGCGACAGGCAGGTATGGGCCAGTCCGCCATCGGGGTGTCCGGGGCTGGTGCCCGCCATAAGGGCCAGCGGGGCGGCGGCGGCCATACAGACAAACCCGTCCAGAAGAACGGGAATGTTCCGGTGCCGCGCGGCCAGTGTCGCACCCAGCAGGGCAGCCAGTTCATACCCGCCCAGTCGCCGCGCGGCCTCCAGCGGGTCGGGCCGGTGCCGGGCCGATTCTGGTTCCAGCCCGGGTTCCAGTTCCAGTGCGGGGCCATGCAGTGCCAGGGCGGCGTCTATCATCCGGGCCTTGTGCGCCAGTCCGGCATTATCCAGCCCGGTGCCCCGTCCCGCCCAGCACTGACCCGGCGTGCCGGTTCCGGTTTCCGGCGGGCTTAATGCGGCGGCCAGGGCGGAGGCCGCCGTGGTGTTGCCAATCCCCATTTCGCCCAGGCAGAGCAGGTCGCATTGGGTCGGCACAGTGTCGAAACCCGTGGCCACGGCGGCCAGAAACGCCGCCTCGGTCATGGCGGGCCGGGTGGTGAAATCCGCCGTGGGGTCCAGTGCGTTGACGGGGACCGCATCCAGCGTGGCCCCCACGCTGCGGGCGATCTGGTTGATGGCGGCCCCGCCATGGCTGAAGGTGGCGAGCATCTGCGCCGTGACTTCGGGCGGCCAGGGCGACACGCCCCGTGCCGCAACCCCGTGATTGCCGGCAAAAATGAGTACATGCACGTGGTCCAGCCGGGGGGTGGGCCGCCTTTGCCACCCGCCCAGCCAGCGTGTCAGACCTTCCAGCCGGCCCAGACTGCCTGCGGGTTTGCACAATGTGGCCTCCCGCGCGGCAATGGCGTTCTGTGCGTTTCTGTCCGCCTGGGGCAGGGCTGAGCAAAGGGCGCGCAATGCCTGCATGGACGTTGGGGGCGCGGGCAAAGGCCGTGGGGCAGTTTCGGGCACGGGCGGGGCTGTGGCTTTTATAAAGGGCGGCATGGGGGCTAGTTTTGTGCTTTTATCGACCGCCATGCAACGGAAATGAAAGCGCACGAAAATCATGGGCATGACGCCTCTTTCCCCGACCGATACGGGCCTGCGGGGTACGGTCCTTGTGCTGGGAGGCGCGCGTTCGGGCAAAAGTCGCCTGTCCGAGGCCATGCTGACAGCCCTGCCCGCGCCCTGGGTGTATCTGGCCACCGGCCGCGCCTGGGACGAGGAAATGCACGAACGCATTCTGCGCCACAGGGCCGAACGCGGGTCGACCGGCTGGCTGACGGTGGAAGAACCGCTGGATGTGCAGACCGTGCTCAACCGGCATGCCCAGACCCCCGTGCTGCTGGACTGCCTGACATTGTGGCTGTCCAACCTGCTGCTGGAAGAGCGTGACGTGCAGGGCGCAACGACGGCGTTCATGGCCGGTCTGGCCGCGCGACAGGCCCCGACCGTTCTGGTTGCCAACGAGGTGGGGCTGGGCATCGTGCCAGAAAACAGTCTGGCCCGCCGTTTCCGTGACGAGGCGGGCCGACTGCACCAGCGGATTGCGCAGGAGGTCTCCCGGGTTATGTTTGTGGCAGCAGGGCTGCCGCTTACGCTCAAGGACGATGGGGTGGACTAAGGGCGTGTCGTAAAAATCAGCCAGACAGGTCTGACGGCGTTTTCGCTATGGGGAATGCCCGCTCATGCTGCCGCGACAGATTTCCGCTGGCCGCGTTATCAGACTCATGATCCCGACCGGGTTCATGTTGCCCAAAAGACAGCCCATGGCGTGCCGCGCGGCCCGGTTTGTGGCCATGTTCAGCGTTGCTTTTGCGTCCTCGCCTTTACGCTTTCGTCGCTTCTGTGCAAGTCTGCCGGCCATGAAACCACGGCGCGCGGGATAATCGGGGCCTTGAGCGCGGGTTCGGGCAGCCCATTTATAGCCCGGACAGGCTGATGGGTGCGGTCCCTGAGCCATGCGTCTGCCGGGATGCTAGATGAGAGAAACAGATGTCGGACCATGCAGTGAACACGCAACTTCTGATCGGTGGCCAGTGGCGGAATGCGGCTGACGGCCGGACCCTTGCCGTGCTGGACCCCGCAACGGCGGAACCCATCGGCCATGTCGCCCATGCGGGCAAGACCGACCTGGACGATGTCGTCGCCGGTGCCGCTACCGGCTTTGCGGCCTGGCGGGCGCTGACCGCATGGGACCGTTTTGTGATCATGCGCAAGGCCGCCAACCTGCTGCGCGAACGCGCCGAACAGATCGGCCGGATCATGAGCCGCGAACAGGGCAAGCCGCTGGCCCAGTCCGTGATGGAAATCAACGGTGCTGCCGGGATCATCGAATATTTTGGTGAAGAAGGCCGTCGCCTGAATGACGAGCTTATTCCCGCCCGCGTGCCCAATGTCGAACAGCGCGTGCTGCGCCGTCCGGTTGGTGTCGTGGCCGCCTTTACGCCCTGGAACTTCCCCGTCAACCAGATTGCCCGCAAACTGGGTGCGGCCCTTGGGGCAGGTTGCGCGGTTATTGTCAAAGCCCCGGAAGATACCCCGGCATCCCCCGCCGAACTGATCCGCTGTTTCTGCGATGCGGGTATTCCCGCCGGTGCCGTGTCACTCGTTTATGGTGAACCGGCTGAAATTTCCGAATACCTGATCGCCCATCCCGTGGTGCGCAAGATTTCCTTTACCGGCTCTACCCCGGTGGGCAAGCATCTGGCGGCGCTGGCGGGCGCGCAGATGAAGCCGGTCACGATGGAACTGGGCGGTCATGGCCCGGTTATTGTCTGCCCCGACGCCGATCTGGACCTGGCGGCCGAACGTCTGGTTGCGGCCAAGTTCCGTAATGCGGGCCAGGTCTGTATTGCCCCCACACGGTTCCTGGTGCACCGCGACGTGGCGCCCGCATTCGTCGACAAATTCAAGGCCCAGATGAGCGCGATCAAGGTCGGCAACGGCCTGCAGGACGGCGTGACCATGGGCCCGGTGGTGAATGAGCGCCGCCTCAAGGCACTGACCGAACTGGTGGATGACGCACGGCAGAAAGGGGCCGATATCTGGCAGCCCGAGATTGCCATGCCCAACAAGGGCTTTTTCTTCCCGCCCACGCTGGTGCGTAAGCCCACGCTGGACATGCGCCTGCTGAACGAGGAACCCTTCGGCCCCATCGCCATCATGGACGAATATTCCGAACTGGAAAGCGCTGTGCGCGAAGCCAACCGGCTTCCCTACGGTCTGGCGGCCTATGTGTACACCCGTGACGAGCGGACCGAACGTCTGCTGGGCGAGGCGCTGGAAGCGGGCATGGTGGCCGTCAACCACCACGGTCTTGGTGCGCCTGAAGTGCCGTTCGGCGGCATGAAGGATTCCGGCTACGGCACGGAAGGTGGCCCCGACGCCCTGCGCGCCCATACCATCATCCGTCTGGTCAGCAGCGAACACGCCCGCCCCGAATTCTGACCGGGCGGGTCAGGGTGCCCATAACTGCGGCTTGATCCGCGCGCGGGGAGAACGGGCACCCTCCCCCGCGCGGCTGTGATGTCCTGCGGAGATAATTCTCCGTCCCTCCCCTCCTGCCATATGGCATTGCCATATCGTATGGCGCGCCCCGCAGGGCTGGGGTCCAAGGGAAGGGGCGCTGGCAACAGGAGTTACGATCTGCCGGGGCAGAACGCTTTTCCTGCTCCTGCATATCCTGCCGGAGCAGGCCCGAACGCAGGGCCCGGTAGCTCCAGGTTCCGTGTTCGCGGCATTGGCCGCGGTATTCCCCGGCTATTGTGACTGGCGGACCCGGAGTGCGGCAGTGCTTCCCTATGAATTTCCATGCCGGGTGAAAGCACTTGTGTCGGGCGCGATTTTCTCGTAGGTAGCGCTCACGTCCATGCCTGTCCCATTCGTCTAGAGGCCTAGGACGCCGCCCTCTCACGGCGGCAACACGGGTTCGAATCCCGTATGGGACACCATTGATTTTCCAAGATATTCTCCATTTTCTGGACAGATGTTTCTGGCCCAGCTGGAGTGCCATATCTCAAAATCATCAGCGATGCTCACAAGCTAAGATGGATCGAATATCCGGCAAACGCGTCGGGTCGGTGGCAAGCCAACTGGCGACCCGATCAAGCGACTCTGAGCCATAGCGAACCATGATGCCCCGGAGCACTTGAAATAGTGCGCGGCCGCCCATGATCGCCTGGCTCGCGGGCAGGTTTTGGCCGATGACCAGCACATCTGGCTAGGTCGCCCAACCGTCGAACGGATTCGACGTTGGCATAATGAAAACGCTGCACAGGTCAGTTCAGACTGATCATGGATATCGGATAGTGCCGCAATAGGGCAGGTTCCATCTATCCGGTGTGACGTGTCTCTTCCTCATGATTCTCCTGCCTTTGATCCGGCTGATGTTTGCGGCTTCTGGAAATATGGCGCATCGCCTGCCTCATCTTCTCTTTTTGATCTGTGGCGTGGAAGGGGGCAGATGAGATCAAAAACCAGTTATTCGTGTTCTTGCATTACGTGGGCTGTGATCTTTCGTGTGTGAATTTTACATATTTTCACCAGCAACACTTATTAGTTACGAACTCGAATTAAAAATATGGTGCGCATGGGCTCCATCCGTGGGAACCTGATTTATTCGGAATGAAGTCGGAACAATGTGGGGGTGATGCGCCAGCGCCGTCTGGCTACCGGACAAGGGTATTTGTCGTGTGATGGCGACATGCTGGAAGGGACTGGGGAGCGGGAGTTGCAAAGAAGGAAGGCTCTCACCGACACCAGTGCGATACCAACACGCGCCCGCGTCAACGTGATTGCAGTCGAGCTATTTCGGAATAGTAACATAACTTTTTGTGGCAAGAAAAAGCACGCTTTTGACAGATGTTCCGTGCGAGAAAAGAATATTACGTTTCGTTAAAGAAATGGAATGGCGACGGCCCCCTAGCTATTGGAAAGGGCAGGGCAGAATGATTTTTTCACTGTTTCGGCGTCCACTGTCCGGTTCGGGTTCACAGCGGACATGTGAACGGCTTTTTTGTGGCTTGATTCTGTGTTCGACCGCATCCTGGGTGGCGCCGGCCGCCTTTGGCGCGACCCCGGTTGCTACCGATACGTCCGGTGCGTCCAAAGCGGGGCGTCCGGCTGCTGTAGCGCCAGCCAGGGCGGCAAAGCGTGCGGCGGCACCCAGAAGTATCAATGCTGGCGCAGCAGAGGAAATGCGCGTGCGTGGCCGCCGTGAAACGCATGCCGCCCAGACCATCGTGACGATGAAGACCTTTGCCAACGCGGTACCGGGCACCAGCGTCATGAAGGCGCTGGAACAGGTGCCCGGTGTCATGTTCGCAACGGACGACGCGCAGGGGCTGGATCCGTCGGGCACGCAGTTGATGATGCACGGGTTCGACCAGACCCAGATCGGTTTCACGCTTGATGGCGTGCCCCTGGGCGAGACGGGATACCGCAATTACAACGGTCTGAACGTCTACCAGGCCGCGTCATCGGAGAATATTGCGCAGGTCGAGGTGTCGCAGGCGGCGGGTGCCTTGTCCATGCCCAGTACCAACAGCCTGGGCGGCGGGATTGAAATCCGCACCCGCGATCCGTCGCACAAGGCTGGGGGATATATCTCCCAGACGTTCGGCAGCTATAATATGTACCATACCTTTATCCGTGCCGACAGCGGCGACCTGACGCCATCGGGCACGCGGTTCTTTGTCTCTTATATGCGCAATGACGGCGACAAATGGAAAGGATATGGCGACCAGTTCGTGCAGCAGGTTAACGCCAAGCTTCTGCAGCCGATCGGTGAAAGCAGCAATATTTCCATCTTCTTCGACTGGTCCAACCTGGCGCAATATGCCTATCAGGCTGAATCGCTGGAGATGATCAACAAGCTTGGCTCGCGGGTAGATTACTATTATCCCGATTACCATTCGGCCTATCTGGCGGCGCAGGGCATATATTCTCACCATGAAAATCTTGTTAGCGATGCCAAGGACGTTTCGTGGTATACCGGCACCACAACCGAGACCGATTACCTGGGTGGCTTGAACCTGCATTTGCAGATGACGGATAACCTGCGCTGGAACACGGTTATTTACGGTCATGGTGAACAGTCCGCGACTGAATGGTCCGACCCCTATCTTGCGTCTCCCGGCACTGGGGCGCCCTTGTCGGAAATTGTCAAAATGCCGCAGATCGAGCGTTTTGGCCTGACCAGCAATGTCGAATACGATATCAGCAAACATCATATGCGGGCCGGCATATGGTATGAGAACAATAAATATATCAGCAACATGTATGGCTACGACGATCCCGTATGGGCGCCGGGCGTGCAGCCGGACCCTTATCGGAGCTGGAAAAACCCCTTCGCGGAACTATGGGGGCAGACCTACAATACAAATACGTTTGTCGGGTTTATCGAGGATTCCTGGCGTCCGGTGGACTCTCTTATCCTGCACGCCGGTTTCAAATCCATGATGAGCACCACGCGCGTGTCCGCAACGGCCAATACGCCGTCCTATACCGGTACGGACCAGATCGCGGGTGGTGTGGGGCTTACGGCGGAAGACGCTTTTTTACCCCATTTCAGCGCGGAATGGCATTTCCTGACCTATAACAGTCTGTTCTTCGATGTTTCCAAGAACATGCGCAGCTATCCTCAGAGCGGGTACCATCTGGCGGCATCTCCATTTGCGGTATCCCAGACGGCGTTCGACAATGCCCGCAGTTCCATCAAGCCTGAAAAAGACTGGGTGTATTCGGTAGGCTGGCGTTTCAATCACCCGATTGTTTCGGCATCGGTCATCGGGTATCACGTGGATTTTTCGAACCGCTTGCAGGCCAGTGTTACGGGGTCGTCAATCAATCCGGTCACGACGGTCATGAACGTAGGTGGCGTTACCATGAACGGGGTGGATGCCGGGGTGACGGTGCGGCCGCTCAAAGGATTGAGCATTTTCAATTCCATAAGCTATAATCATTCAACGTATGACAGTAACCTGAACGAGGTCGGGACAGTTTATCCGATCAAGGGCAAAAAGGTTATCGATTATCCGCAGCTTATGTACAAAGCTAGTGCGATGTATGAATTCCGTCATGCCACGGTGCATCTGGATGCCAATTATATCGGTCGTCGTCCGCTCAGCTACCTGAACGATACATGGGTGCCGGGATACTGGCTGGCAACGCTGGGCGCCAAATACGACTTCGGCGATCTGTGGCATCTCAAGGGCTTGACCGCATCATTCAATGTCAACAACCTGTTCAACACGACTTATGTTTCCATGATGGGTGGCCAGGGAGGCAGCCCGATGGAGGGAGATTACCAGACCCTGCTGATGGGAGCGCCGCGTATGTTCTTTGGAACCATCAGTTCCAATTTCTGAGCGGGGATGACCATGCGTGGTCCACAGGGACGGGCGGTAGTATGAACAGTTCGCAGGCAACCGGGCAGCCAGACCAAGCAGGTCTTGCACACTCAGAAGAACTGGTCGAGCATTACGGCATACAGCCGATCCCTCTTGCGGACAGGGGCTCCACGTTTGGGGCTGTTGCTGTCATTTTCTTCAATATCTGCCTCAACCCCGGCGCCATCATGCGCGCCGGACTTTCCGTCTGCGCGGGGCTGCCGTATCTGTGGGCGGTGGGCGTGCAGGTGTCTGGCACATTGAGCGCTGCCATATTCTGCATTATTCTCGCACGCATCGGGTGTGACTACGGTATTCCGGGGCAGGTTGCGACCCGTTCCGCGTTCGGGGTCATGGGGGCGCGTTATTTCTGTTCCCTGACGCGCGTTCTGGCCTCGATCTATAATTTTGCATTCCAGAACCTGGTGGGGTGTCTGTCCATACAGGAATTTGTGCGGCTTACGACCGGTCATGCCATATCCCTTACCTTTTTTGCGCTACTGTTCGGTTTTGCGCAGGCTCTTGTAGGTATTTTCGGGTTTAGGGTTCTCAAGACCCTGTCGGGCGTGGCAACGCCTATCAAGGTTGGGATCATATTTTTTCTGATTACCCGGCTGCCCGTGGGGTCGTTGTCCCTGACCGCCGAGCCCGTGACGGGGACGGTGGTCTGGCCGTCATGGCTGCTGATCGCCACCTGGGTGGATGTGTATGCCAGCGTCTGGATGACCCTGGCGCCGGATGCGGCCGATTTTACACGACACATGAAAAGCCGGCGTGGACTGTACCTGACCATGACAGGTGCCATTGTCGCCGGTAGTCTGCTGGCTTCCGCCTTTGGTGCGCTAGGCCCGGCACTGACCGCCGGGCGGGACGCCAACGTGCTGAGCGTTGTCATGGATGGCGGTGCGGGGTTTCAGACAAACTGCCTTGTCATTCTGCTGGTCGTTTTCGATAACTGGACGATCAATGCGCTCAATGTGTACACGTCGGGGCTGTCGGTCTGTAACCTGCTGCCGCGTATCAGCCGGTTGTACGCGACCATTCTTGTCGCCATTCTGGGGCTCACGCTTTCCATGCTGGGCAATGCCCTTTCCAATCTGGTGCAGTTCCACGCCTGGATCGGCACGATTTTCGCGCCGGTGACCGGGGTTCTGATCGCGGATTACCTGGTTGTGCGGCGGCAGAAGCTGGATGTGCCGGCTCTGTACACGCGGAACGGGCGGTATTGGTATAGCGCGGGGTTCAATCTCAGGGCGGTTGCAGCGGTTGGTGTCGGGGTTGTGGTGTTTCGTGTCCTGCCTGAAAGCACCCTGCGCCCGCTGGCCTGCTTTTTTATTGTCGCCCTGTGCTATCTGGCGCTCTGCCTGACAGGCCGCGGTGGAGCAGGACAGCATGGTCTTGCCGGAGGCATGCATGCACCACGATGATGCAAGGCTTTTTCGCGCCATCAACAGGCGTATTCTGCCACCGCTTTTTGCAGCCTATCTGCTCAATTCCATCGATCGGGCAAATATCTCTTTCGCATCGTTGCGTATCCTGCACCACTATCACCTCAGCGGGGCGGATTTCGGCTGGATCGGCGGCATGTTCTTCATAGGGTACGTGCTGTTCCAGGTTCCGGCCTCGGCTCTTGCTCTCCGTATCGGCCTGCGTCCGTTTCTGGGGGGTATTATGGTGGCGTGGGGTCTGTTTTCGGCCCTCATGTGCTGTGTTGACAGCAAATTCGGTTTTTATGCCTGCCGCTTCCTGCTTGGCGTGTGCGAAGCGGGGTTCGCGCCGTGCTGCTTTCATTATCTTGCGTGCTGGTACCCGCCGCACCGCATTACCCGGGCCCTGACATTTCAGCAGATTTCCGCTCCTCTGGCCGCTGTGATCGGGGGGCCGCTCTCTGGCGCGATCATGTCTGGCATGGACGGCGTCATGGGGCAGGAAGGCTGGCGGTGGATGTTCGCGCTTGAAGGGCTGCCCGCTATCGTGCTCGGGGCCGTTGTCATGGCAACCCTGCCCGAAAGCCCCGACACGGCCCGGTGGCTCACCCCTGAACAGCGGCATGCATTGGCGACACATCATGGCGCAACCGTCGCGCAGGCGGCACAGGTGTCGGTGCGTTCGCTCGTTCTGCCGGCGTTGTTTTATTTCAGTCTCATAACCGGCATGTATGCGCTCAATCTGTGGCTTCCGCTGATTATAACGGCGCATGGCGGTGTTGGGCTTATGGCTACTGGCTGGCTTTATGCCGTGCCTTACGCGTTCAGCATGGGGGCGATGGTGCTGTTCACCTATTCTCATGAACGTGTGCGCTGCGCCATGTGGGGTCTCATGGCCGCCCTGGCCCTTGCCTGCTCGACACGGGCCGGCATGGGGCTTGCCGGGCAGATTGCCAGCCTGGCCTGCGGTATGGCCGCGCTGTATGTAGCATACACCATGTTCTGGACGGCTACGATCAACCATGGCCGGTCCCGCGTGGGGGCCGTGGCGTTTGCCGGTGTCAATGCTTTCGGGTTGCTTGGCGGTGTTACGGGGCCGGTTATTGTCGGTCAACTCAAGGACATGACGGGCACGACCGGCCCAGGCCTGCGTGCGATTGCCCTGATACTTGCTGTAGCCGCCATGGCCTATGCCCTGTTCCGCCCCGGAGCGCGCGGGGCCAATCTTGCCACACAGGAGCCTTCTCCCCCATGACCGATGCTTTATGGCGCTGGAGTGCCACCAGGCTTGCCGCTGCCATTCGTGCCCGTGACGTGTCCTGCGTGGAGGTCATGACCTCGGTTCTGGAACGGGTGCGGGCGGTCAACCCACAGATCAACGCGCTGCCCGAAGTGTTGGAGGAGGCATCGCTGCTGGCGGCGCGCCGGGCGGATGACGCCGTTCTTTCAGGTATCGACCTGCCGCCGCTCCATGGGGTGCCGTTAAGCGTCAAACTCAATATCGACCAGCAGGGTTGTGCGACCTCCAATGGGGCTGTCGCCCTGAAAGACCGGATTGCGCGTGACGATGCACCGGTCGTGGCCCTGTTGCGGCGCGCTGGCGCCATTCCGTTTGCGCGGGCCAATGTGGCTGAATTCTCGATGCGCTGGGACAGCGACTGCGCCCTGCACGGGCGTGTCTCCAACCCCTGGAACGCGGCCTATACCGCTGGCGGGTCCAGCAGTGGATCTGCGGCGGCTGTCGCGTGCGGGTTGGGCCCGGCCAGTATCGGCAATGACAATGGCGGTTCGATCCGTTACCCCGCCCTGGCGTGCGGCGTGGTGGGCGTGCGGCCGACACCGGGTCTTGTACCGTTCTTCAACGCCACGGATAGCGCCGAACGCGGCATGATCGGGCAGATGACCAACGTTAACGGTCCGATCACGCGCGAGGTGGAGGATGCGCGGCTGATTCTGGGCGCTATCATGCGCGAAACGCCTGATGACCCGCTCGGTATTCCCGTCGGTCTGGCCCCGTCGGTTCCACCCGCCCATACGCCGGTGGCGCTCTTTACGGGCGACGGAACGGGCTTTGCCCCCGCGCCAAGGGTGCGGGCTGCCCTGCTGGCCGCCGCCCGCACCCTCCAGGACGCTGGGTATGTGGTGGAGGAGGCAACGCCCCCCGCATTTGAGGAAGCAGCAGATCTGTGGTGCAACCTGACCTACGACGACAGGAACCGGGGCGGGTTCGACATGCTGGTGCAGGCGGGCAGTCCCGCTGTCAGGACGCTTGTGGGGTTCATCCAGCAGCGCTTTCCCCCGCGTGAGGCGGCGGCGGCTCTTGCGGGGTTTGAGCGCAGGCTTGGCCTGCTGCGGGCGTGGCGGCGCTTTTTGGCCCGTTGGCCGCTGCTTCTCATGCCTGTGTCCTGGGACGATCCCATCCGCCCGGATGCGGATATTGTCTCTGCCGACGGGCTGATGACCCTTGTCCGGGCACAAAGCCCTTTGCTGGCAACATCGCTTCTGGGGCTGCCCAGTGTTGCGGTTCCCGTAGTCCCAATGCCCGAACAGGGGATGGTTGCATCCCGCATGGCGCCGTTCGTTACGGACGGGTTACCGGCGGGAGTGCAGCTTGTGTCCTGGCGTTACCGTGAAACCTGCTGCCTGGACGCGGCGGCCCATATCCGTGCACCGGTCCGCTTTCCCTTTGCCGACCCGCTCCCGGCAATGCAGCCCCGCTGAGATGCCATGAAACTCTTTATCGCGACATTGCTGACGGAAACCAACACGTTTTCCCCCATTCCGACAGGGCTTTCCAGCTTTACGGATAACCCTGCGTGGTCGCGTGGGCGTGGCAGCCAGAGCCAGCCCAACCTTGCCAACATACCCCTTATCCGCTGGCGGAAGCAGGCGGAGCTGCTGGGTATGGAGGTCGTGGAAAGCCTGTGCGCCTTTGCTCCCCCGGCAGGGACGACCACGCGGGTGGCGTATGAGACGCTGCGCGACTTCATTCTGGACGACCTGCGCGCGGAGCAGGGGGTCGACATGGTGCTTTTATTCCTGCATGGCGCCATGGTGGCTGAAGGGTATGAGGACTGCGAAGGCGATATTCTGGCCCATGTCCGCCAGATATTGGGGCCGGACGTCGCTCTGGGGTGCGAACTTGACCTGCACGCCCATTTTACGCCCCTGATGATGGACAGCGCGGATATTCTTGTCAGCTACAAGGAATATCCGCACACCGATGTCGACGCCACGGCGGCGGAGGTGTTCGACCTGTCCCTGCGTGCCGCCCGGGGCGAGGTCAGGCCCTGCCGCGCGGTGTTCGACTGCGGGCTGCTGGGCGTCTGGCGCACGCCTGTAGAGCCCGTGCGCGGCCTTGTCCAGGCCATGCGGGACATGGAGCGGCGGCCGGGCGTTCTGTCTGTGTCCTTCATCCATGGTTTTCCCTGGGCGGATGTCGAGCATGTGGGCGCGCATGTGCTTGTCATTACCGATGCCGACATGGCGTTGGCGCGGCGGACTGCTCGCGACGTGGGCGAGCGCGTTCGCGCGTTGGAAAGTCCGGAAGGGGGCGGATATGCCGCCCTGGCCGACGCCCTTGCCCTGCGGCAGCAGGAGCCGCAAAAAACAATGGTCATTGCCGATGTTTCGGATAATGCGGGTGGCGGGGCTCCTTCGGACAGTACTTATATGCTGGAGCATCTGCTCGAGGCCGGGGTGGAGCGTGCGGTTCTGGGCTGCCTGTGGGACCCTGTGGCGGTGGATATGTGTTTTCTGGCGGGTGCGGGGGCGTTGTTGCCGATGCGTCTGGGCGGAAAGAGCGGTGTGTGTTCTCATTATCCGCTGGATGTGACAGCCAGGGTGCTGTCGCTCTCTCCCGAGCTTGTCCAGCACGGTTACAGTGGAGACCGCACGGTAATGGGGCGTGCCGCGCGGATCGCGGTGGACGGGGTGGAGGTTGTTCTGGTTTCAGTCAGGCGGCAGACCTATACCCGTCAGGCGTTTCTGGATATGGGGTGCCAGCTCGAAGGCTGTCTGGTCGTCGTGAAATCGGCGCAGCATTTTTACAAGGATTTTTCGGCGCTGACCGGCAGGATTCTGTATGTTCCGGTACCCGGCGCGGCAAATCCCGATTTTGCCAGACTGAGCCTGTCAACAAGCCGGCGCAAAAGCCTGAATATTGCGCTGGGGCAGCGCCTCTAGCGCTTGTGCGCGAGGAATATTTCAGCCTGTGAAAGGCTTCAGCCTTTTCTGTTCAGCCGGGTGGAAAGGAGGATGGAGGATGTCGTGCGCCGCACGCCCTCCAGTTGTCCGATCCGGTCAATGACATCGTTGATTTTCTCGGTCGACGGGCCGGCAATGACCGCGATCAGGTCTATTTCACCGCTGACGGCATGCAATTCACGAATTTCTCCGATCTGCTGCAAGGCAGTCTCGACCATCCGTGACAGGCGCGGCACCACCGTGATCATGACATGGGCTTTGACCACCTCATCCGCCTCGGGAATGGTCTGTATGGTGTAGCCAAGGATGACACCGGCCTGTTCAAGCCGTTCGATCCGGCTCTGGACTGTCGTTCTCGACATGCCAACCCGTTGCGCCAGAGCAACGGTGCTGATGCGGGCGTTCTTGCGCAGGAGGGCGATCAGGGTCTGGTCAACAGTGTCAGGAGTCATACTGACAATACTACCATGCAAAATGCCGAAAGAAAGGGGCTCCGGCGCGGCAGAGTGCCAATTGATTCCGGAAGCGTTTCCTTGTCCCATGTCCCTGCGGGCACTGATGCTGGAAAGGTTCCGATGAAAAAAATACTCGTGACAGGCGCAGGCAAGATCGGCGCGACCATTGCCGCCTTTCTGTCTGGAACGGACGACTATGCTGTGACGCTGGTCGATCACGATCAGGACAGGCTGGATCGGGCTGACGCTGCGGGCGTTGCCCGGCACTGTGCCGATCTCGGCACCGAAGGCGCTCTCGATAAGATCATGCAGGGCCAGTATGCTGTTCTGTCCGCGGCCCCTTATGCGTTGACGACACGGATCGCCACCGCCGCGGCAAAGGCCGGGGTGCATTATCTGGACCTGACGGAGGATGTCGCCAGCACCCGCTCCGTGCGTGCACTGGCAGCTACCGCCGGAACAGCCTTTATCCCGCAATGCGGGCTTGCGCCGGGCTTTGTGTCCATTGTCGCCCATGACATCGCCCAGAAATTCGACAGGCTGGACACCATCCACCTGCGTGTGGGCGCCCTGCCGGAATTTCCGTCCAATGCATTGGGATATAACCTGACCTGGAGCACGGACGGCGTCATCAACGAATATATCGAACCATGTGAAGCCATTGTCGACGGGCATAAGCGTCTTGTGCCTGCGCTGGAGGAATGCGAAACGCTGGGGGTTGATGGCGTGACGTATGAGGCCTTCAATACCTCCGGCGGGTTGGGTTCCCTGTGCGAGACATATGACGGCGCCGTCCGGGAACTGAACTACCGCACCATACGCTACCCGGGTCATGCCCAGATCATGAAAATTCTTTTGCAGGATCTCAGGCTGTCGGAACGCAGGGCGGTTCTGAAAGATATCATGGAACATGCCGTGCCATTGACCGATCAGGACATGGTGCTGATTTTCGTGTCCGTGACCGGCTGGAAGAACGGGCAGCTGACACAGGAAAGTTTCGTGCGGCGCGTCTATGCCGCAAGTGTGCAGGGCCAGCCCCGCACCGCCATCCAGATTACCACGGCAGGTGCGATCTGCGCGGTTCTGGACCTGCTGGCGCAGGGACGTATACCGCAGCACGGTCTGCTCAGGCAGGAAGATATTCCGCTTGCGCTGTTCCTGGAAAATCGTTTCGGCGCATTTTATCAGGGCGGCCGGACCGGGCATCTCAAGGCGGCCTGACTGACACGTTGGCCGCGCAGGCCGGGTCGGCAGAGTGGTATTGTCAAAATTGAATGGAAAATTTCGTGTCTGACATGTCCATTATTTATCGGTCAGTTTTTGCAAATAAAGAATGTGGTATGTCACGTATGGAACAGTGGCCGGAATTTTTTACGGCGGAAAAACTCGCAGGGATCGGCGTTTCGGAAATTATCAGGATCGGCGCGCAGGCCCGGGCGCTGGCGGCACAGGGGCATGACATGATCATGCTCAATACCGGCGAACCTGATTTTCCCTCTCCCGATAATGTCAGGCTGGCCGGGATTGGCGCGATCCTTGCCAACCAGACCCGATATACCGCACTGGATGGTACGCCAGCGCTCAAGGCGGCGATCAGGCGTAAATTCCTGCGCGAAAACGGACTGACATTCTCCGATGCCGAGATCAGCGTGGGGGCCGGTGCCAAGCAGGTTCTCTTCAATATCCTCATGGCCACCCTCAATCCGGGCGATGAGGTGATCGTGCCGCTTCCGTGCTGGACCAGTTACCTGGACATGGTCAGGCTGGCAGGGGGCGTGCCTGTCAGCGTTTCCTGTCCGGAAGAGGCGGGGTTCCGGCTTGCAGCTACTGCCCTGCGCGACGTGGTGACAGAAAGAACACGCTGGCTTCTGCTGAATTCCCCATCCAATCCGACAGGTGCGATCTACAGTCGTGAGCATCTTCAGGCCCTTGGTACAGTCCTGCGTGATGTGCCTCATGTTGGCGTGATATCCGACGATATTTACGAGCATGTACGTTACAATAATGGACAGTTCGCAACCATGGCGGCTGTATGCCCCGACCTGCGCCCCCGTATTGTGATCGTGAATGGCGTGTCAAAAGCCTATTCCATGACAGGCTGGCGTATAGGCTATGCGGCCGCCCCGGCCGGGATGATTGCGGCAATGGCCGTTGTGCAGAGCCAGTGTTCATCCAACCCATGTTCCATCAGCCAGGTCGCGGCGATTGAGGCGCTCGATGGACCGCAGGACAGTGTAGCAGAGCATTGCAGGCACTTCCGGCAACGTCGTGACATGATCGTCGATCTTCTCAATGCGGTTCCGGATGTGCGATGTGCCTGCCCTGATGGCGCGTTTTACGCGTTTGCCGATGTCAGAACGCTTCTGGCGCGGCAGGTGGTGCGGGAACGGGGCATAACCGACGACATGGCGTTGTGCCAGTATTTTCTGAACGAATGCCACGTTGCCGTTGTGCCGGGATCCTGCTTCGGTGCTGAAGGGTATATGCGGCTGTCCTATGCCTCATCGGAGGACATGATCGCCAGGGCGCTCGCACGCATGACGACAGGCGTGCGGCGGCTTCTTGCACCCTGACCGGAATGCCGGGGCCTGATGTATCGCGGGGGAGGCTTTGCAGGGCCCGTTATAGGGTGAATGATTGCAGGGATTAACAGCAAAGGCAGATCATGTTGCCTTTCAGGTCATACAGGGGAGATATCATTCATGGATCTGCAACTTGCCGGACGTCGGGCTATTGTCTGTGGCGCCAGTCGGGGTATGGGGCGGGCCATTGCCATGCAACTGGCCGCGGAAGGCGTGAACGTCACACTGGTTGCCAGAGATGCGGGCAGTCTTGCCCGAACAGCATCGGCCATCACGGCGGCCTCGGGCGTGGAAGCCCGGTTCGTAGCGGCGGACCTTACCGACGACGCGGCCCGGACCCGGGTGTTCGAGGCGTGTCCCGAACCCGATATTCTGGTCAATAATGGCGCAGGAATGCCCCCCGGAGATTTCAGGGACTGGGACCGGTCGTGCTGGCTGGCCGCCCTTGACATGATGATGCTGGCCCCGATCGACATGATCCGCCGCGCGGTTGACGGCATGACGACACGCGGCTTCGGTCGTATTGTCAACCTTGTCTCGCGCAGCGTCAAAAGTCCGCAGGCGGAAATGGGACTTTCCAATGGCGCGCGTTCGGGGCTTGTGGCGTTTTCGTCAGGTCTGGCCCGTCAGGTCGTGGGACATAACGTGACCATCAACAACGTTCTGCCGGGTATTATCGATTCAGACGCGCAGCACGCCCATGTACGGGAACTCGCGCATCAGACAGGCCGAAGTTACGATACCCTGTGGCAGGAAAGGGCATTAGCCAATCCCGCCAGAAGATTCGGAAAAGTGGAGGAAGTTGCAGCGACCGTTTCTTTCCTCTGTTCGGAGCAGGCGGGGTTCATTACGGCCCAGAGCCTCCTTGTTGACGGCGGGGATTATCGTGGTGTGTTCTAGCCCGATTCGATCTATTCTATGTTGGAATGGTTACCGGACGGCTTTTCCCCCTACTGCGGCGATGGAGCGTGCATGATGGATATGAAAGGAACAGATCCTGTCATGGAAAGGATTTTTCCTTTTTTATCTCATGCATGATGGAAAGAAAACATGACATCCCCCTGGAGTGGTAATCAACCCCGTGTTTGTGTCGCGCATGCCCATTATGACCTTAAGGGCGAACTGGAGCGCAGGCCCAATCCACCCCCCTGCGTGCAGGTGCAGACACTTGCCGAACTTGAAAAAGTTGCCGCAGACGCGGAAATACTTGTTGTTTCCATGCTCTGGAAGGATCGTATTCTGGACTGGACACCCAGGCTGAAACTCGTGCAGTCCGTCAGCGCCGGGGTGGATCATTATGGACATGACCTGTTTCGTGAGCGGGGCGTGCATTTATGCAGCGCGCAGGGGGTGAACGCCAAGGCCGTTTCGGATCATGCGCTGGGCCTGCTGCTGACTCTCTCGCGCCGTCTGTACGAGGCGCGGGACGACCAGGCAAAGTCTTACTGGCGGCCCACAAGCAGCGACCCCGCAACCAGGTTGCAGGAACTCAGCGGGAAAACCGCGCTGGTGGTCGGGTATGGGGGCATAGGCGCACGGGTGGCGCGGCTGTGCAGGGCGTTCGATATGAATGTTCTGGTCATGCGGCGCACGGTTTGTGCCGACCCATCTCCGGGAATTCGCATGATCGGCAGAGACGACCTGCTTGCAGCCCTGCCCGAGGTCGATGTGGTCATCCTGACCTGCCCGCTCACGCCTGAGACGTTCGGTCTGATGGGGGCGCAGGCGTTTGCGGCGCTGCGGCCAGGTGCTGTGCTGATCAATGTCGCGCGCGGCAAGGTGGTTGATGAGGCCGCCATGATTGAGGCGTTACAGACGGGCCGACTGGCGGCTGCAGCGCTGGACACGTTCGTGGAGGAACCATTGCCCGTGTCCTCCCCGCTCTGGAGCATGGAAAATGTCGTGATAACTCCGCATGCGGCGGGGGAGACACAGTTTTACGAACGCAATGTGGTTGATATTCTGCTGCACAATATCCATGCGCTGGAACAGGGTAGCGGGTTGAAAAACCAGATCGTCTAGCCACGGGGCCATAGCAGACGCCGCATGGCGGGAACGCCCCCTGAAGGAAAGGAACCGGATCGATGCTGACATGCGGGCTTACGATTTTTCAGGGTGGCGGCCAGATGCTGGGGCAGAGCGGGGCCAGATGTGTGGAACTGAAGAAGGCATGATGATGGGTGAGGCAAAAACAGGCCGTTCAGGCTCGCATGTTGTGGTTGTTGGCGCAGGGATCGTGGGTGTCACGGTGGCGCTGGAACTGCGACGGCGTGGTTACGAGGTCAGTGTTCTGACCTCGGCTGAGGCCGGCAGTGTCGATGCCGCAAGCTACGGCAATGCCGGCTGGCTTAATCCCGGTTCGGTCGTGCCGCATTCCATGCCGGGGATGTGGAAAAAGCTGCCTGGTTACCTGCTGGATACATCTGGTCCGCTGCGGATCAGGATCGCCGCTCTGCCCGGGGCCTGGTCGTGGCTGCTGAAATTTGTTGCCTGTGGAGCAACGAAAGCACGCGTGCAGCGGATTGCCGCGGCATTACGTCCTTTTCTGAACGATTCTGTGGCCCGGCACATCGCTTTGGCAACAGCGGCGGGTGTTGCGGAACTGATCGAGGGTAAGGGGCTGCTCGTCGTATATCCGGACGAGCAGGCTTTCGCGGCAGACGCGTTGGGCTGGCAGTTGCGGCGCGCGAACGGTGTGTGCTGGACGACACTGGACCGGGCAGGGCTGTTGGCTCTGTGCCCCGGCCTGAGCGAGGATTACCGGTATGGCGCTTTGATCGAGGGCGGCGGGCATTGCACCGACCCCGGCGCTTACGTGACAGCGCTGGCACAATACGCACAGCGCCGTGGTGTGCGTTTTCTGACCACCCGTGTGGACGGCTTTGCCGCGGCAAGCGGAGTATTGCGCGGGGTCAGCCATGCAGGAGGCGTCATTCCCTGTGAAAAAGCTGTTGTGGCGGCAGGTATCGCGACAAGGGAACTGGCTCTTGCATTGGGCGACAGGATTCCGCTTTTCAGCGAACGGGGCTATCATGTGCAGGTTCCCGCAATGGCCGGGGCGCCGTCCGTACCGGTTATGATGTCGGACCGGAAATTCGGCATTACACCCATGCGTGCGGGTTTGCGCGCCGCCGGGCAGGTGGAGTTTGCCCCCCGGGGCGCATCGCCCGACTGGAGAAGGGCGCGCGTTCTTCTGGATTGTCTGGCCAAGGGTCTGCCGAATATGACCGCCCGTAACAGGAATGCGGTGCAACGCTGGTGGGGAAACCGGCCATCCACGCCGGATTGCCTGCCTGTTATCGGGTTTTCTCCATCTGTATCTGGGGTGCTTTACGCCAGCGGACATGGCCATCTGGGTCTGGCCAGCGCCCCCTGGACGGCGGAGCTTGTCGGGCGGATGGCCGATGGTGAACACGTGGCGGAGGCGGCTCCTTATGATCCGGCCCGTTTCAGACATTTCAGGATCTGACGGTGTGTCAGGTGAGAAAAGACATGTCTTGCAGGGTGAGCATGGAAGCCGGAAACTCAATGCTCTGGCAAGAATTTTCGATGTCTTTCCAAGAGGGAGTCCGGTCCGGTACATCCGGTAAGGTCTTGTCGGAATATGTTATGGAGAGGAGGATATGATGCTGCTACCCCGCCGTCTGATACCGTCCATACCAGAACTGCTTGCGTTCGAAGCCGTTGCCCGGCATCAGAATTTCAGCGCCGCGGCTGAGGAGCTGTGTCTGACGCAGGGTGCGATCAGCAAACAGGTGCGCAACATGGAAATAACTCTTGGTGTTTCCCTGTTCGACCGCCGCCGCAAGCGTCTTGTCCTGACACGGCAGGCTCAGTCCATCCTGCCCTCGGTCGCGTCCATTCTGGAACAGATAGCCGGAACGACGTATCGTGTTCTTTCCTACGGAAGCGGAGAAAATACGATAAACCTGCATATGTTTTCAAGTTTTTCATCGCGGTGGCTGGTGCCGCGCCTGCCCCGTCTTTTCAAGGCGCATCCAAAATTACGGATCAATGTCAAAACTGTTTTCGAATCCTTCAATTTTGAAGGCACAGGCTGCGATGTCGCCGTGCATTACGGTGCGCCGGTCTGGCCGGGCGGTTATTTGCATCATCTGTTCGACGAGACACTGATCGCTGTATGCAGTCCGGGCTACAAAGCGGAAACGCGGCTCCAGAGTGCGCATGACCTGCACCGTGCGCAACTGATACAGCTTACGACGCGTCCTGCTTTGTGGGAATACTGGTTCGAACAGATGGAGGTGAACATGGCCTCTTCGTTCAAAGGGCACGTCTTTGACCAGTTCAACGCCGCGGTCGAAGCTGCTGTCGCGGGCGTAGGGGTTGCACTTGTGCCGGCCATTTTTGTGGAACGTGAACTGGAGGATGGTTCGCTCTGTATTGCTGTTCCGGGAAAAATACGCTCACGTGGTTCGTATTACGTTGTAACGCCGGTCGAAAAATCACACGATCCAGTCGTGAACATGTTTATCAGGTGGATATGCTCGGAGTGTTCCGATTACAGCGATGCTCTCATCCCCGCTCCTCCGGCAACGTGTTTCAACGACTACGAAACCTTGAGAAGCTGAGGATGAAGGGTATTTCATTTTGTCGACCACACAGGAATGAAGCACACGGGGTAGACCTGTCTGGCTGATATGCGTCATGTACCTTTGGGTGCGGGCATGGCGGAAGGTACCCGATCGGACACGGAAGCCGCGTGCCTTCAGTGCCCGGCAGGCGTGGGGAAGCAGGCCCGGTTTGCCTGACTGTGTCGCTCGCTCGTCAAACAGCGACAAGCTTTTTGTATGCCGCGCATAGCGAGTAAATGCCTGCTCTCATGAGCAGGTGTTGGTCGTGTAGAACGTGATGTCTGTGCTGTGACTGAAACGAACTGAAAGAAGCGCCTTGGTTCATATCATGTCTGTACCAAGACAGTTTTCAATGAATCTGGCAGTCGCAATAAGTCTGGCATCCGAGCCCATGGCGCCAATACATTGGAGGCCGAGCGGGAGTCCATTGCAGCCCTTGGCAATGGGGAGCGTTATGCATGGCACTCCCAGTGCCGTCCACGCACGGTTGAAGATCGGGTCACCGGTGGCAAATCCTGTTGGTGCTTCACCGGATGCTGGCAGGCTGAGTATGGCATCCAGTCCTTCCAATACGGGTTGCCAGCGAGCTCGTTCCTCGAAAATCACACGCCAGGCCCTGTCATAAGCTGTTGCGTTCAGCCCGGGTTGGAGTTGGATACGTTCCCGGGTCTGGGGCTTCAGCCGCTCGGTTCCGGCAAGGCGTTCGTATGCCAGCGCACGTGGCACTTCCCACGCCATGACTGTCGTATGCGCGTCAAGCAGGGCCTCATGGCTGCCTGGGTCGTCTATCAGGGTAACATGCGCTCCCGTTTCGGCCAGACGGCGTGCCGCTGTCTCGACGGCTTCTCGCGCTTCGTTCTGGGCCAATGCCCAGCCAGGTGGGCGAAACAGTCCGATCCGGGGGGTGACAGGTGGAAATCCAGCGAGCATGTCACGTCCGTTCAATACCGTGGCAAGGCGCGCCAGCGGGTCTACAGTCCGGGCAAAAAGACCAAGGGTATCAAGGTTTTCGCACAGTGTTTTCACGCCGCTGCGGTCAATATAGCCATAGCTCGGCTTGTAGCCGACAATGCCGCAAAATGCGGCCGGACGGATGGTGGATCCCGATGTCTGGGTACCGAGTGCGATATCGGCCATGCCACAGGCCACGGCTGCCGCCGAACCGCTTGAAGAACCCCCCGGCGTGCGGGAGGCATCGAGCGGATGCCGGGTAGCCCCCGGTGCGATAAAGGCGAATTCGGTCGAAACTGTTTTGCCCAGAACGAGGGCGCCGGCAGCGCGGGCAAGGGCGACGCAACTGGCGTCGCCCGCCGGTTGGAACCCGTCATACAGGGCAGAACCATAGGCCGTGGGCATATCCACTGTATCGATCACGTCCTTGACAGCCAATGTCAGGCCATACAGCAGGCCTGACGCAGCAGTATCAAGCCGTGTTGCCTGTCGGGCGGCATGATCCAAATCCAGATGCACCCAGGCCTGCACGGTACCATTGTAAGTGCTGACTGCATGGGTGGCGCGGGTCAGCGCCATTCTGGCCTGATCGGGGCTCCCTGTCGTCGACTGTGCCGTGGTCATGCCGCGTTCTCCATTCCGTAACAGCGATAATGCCAGGGCCGTGAACGTTCCAACTGGCCCGCCAATGCCATAAGGGTCATGTCAGCTCCAAGGGCAGCGCCGAAATGTACTCCGACGGGGCGGTTGTCAGATGCAATATGGAACGGCACGCTCATGGCCGGGCAACCGGTCAGGTTATAGAGTCCCGTAAAGGGACCGTGGCCCCAGAAACGATCATAAAACGCCATGCAATCGTTATCTATGCAGGCCAGTTCGCCTAACGGTGGCGGCGGTGTTGCAGCTGTGGGTGTCAGAAGCACGTCATAACGCGTAAAGGTCTGGCCCAATTGGCGCCCGGTAATGCGTGCAATATCAAAAGCAGCATAGAAATCCCTGGCACTCAGCGTGGACGCCCACGCCATCCATGCGGCGTTAACAGGTTCCAGTCGCGATCCAGGTACCACGCCCAGTTGCGCTTCCCGCCGGCGGATGCTGTGCAGGGCCGCCGTGCTGACAATAACGAGCCACGAATCCTTTATGGCCTGCGCATCTCCGCTGAAAGAGGCTTCCTCGACATGATGGCCAAGGTCTTCGCATAAGCGCGCCGCGTCCATAACTGCGCGTTCACAGGCTGGGTCGACCGCGTCATTGAACGGTGTGCGAACTGAAAAGCCGATACGCAATGGCTTTTCCGGGTCCCGTTGGCTGGCTGTCGCGAACGAACCGTTCATGAGCGGGCTGGCATAAGGATCACCGATTTCAGCGCCGCAAGACACGTCCAGCAGGCATGCACTATCCAGTACGGTACGGCTGAGCGCATGTACGCCTGAAACACCCGCAAGTCCTTCCCCCTGCACCGGGCCGAAAGGCATAAGGCCCCGGCTGGGTTTGTAGCCAAACAGATGGCAGTGTGATGCGGGTAATCTGATGGAGCCTGCACCATCGGAGCCATGAGCCACCGGCACGATACCCGCTGCGACCGCTGCTGCCGATCCGCCAGAAGACCCACCTGGCGAATAGGACAGATTCCACGGATTGCGCGTAGCACCCTGGGCGAGCGGTTCTGTCGTGAAGCTGAGACCGAACTCGGGCGTATTGGTTTTGCCGAAGATCATAAGACCAGCCGCGCGGTAACGCGACACCAGGGTCGTGTCGGCGGGAGAGCAAAACCCAGCCATCAGACGGCTGCCGCTTGTCATGGGGGCGCCACGCACGCCTGCGCCCGTATCCTTTACAAGAAAGGGTACACCTGCAAAAGGCGCATCCAGCGGCACGTGAGGCAGGCTGCTGCGCGCATCATCATCCAGCCAGTGCGCAATGGCGTTGAGCGTGGGGTCCAGGTCACGTGCACGTCTTAAAGCACAATTGAGTACCTCTTCCGGGGTAACCTGACGCGCCCTGACGAGCGCGGCAAGTTCAACCGCGCTATACGCGGCATATTCATGTGGGGTCATGCGGTCTTCCGAGGCATGCCGGAGAGATCACGGACAAGATCGGCCAGATCGTGCCTGTCGTATTCGCGGAACAGGCGTTCTCGCAGGCGTGGTGCAGGGCTGGAATTAACATTCTCGAACAATGCGACGCGCCCGGCAAGAGACGAACTGGTCAGGTCCCAGATAAAGTTCATAAGCTGTTCCTTGACCGCGCCGCTGACACCGTGACCAGGCAGCAATTCAGCCAGACGTTCTGCAATTTCCGGGTTCTCAAAAGCTCTCTTTCCAAAGCGCATGACCAGGCCCTGGCCGCACATTTCCTGCAGGACATGGATGATGCGCGGATAATGCTGGATGGAATACAACCGGCCTGTCGTAAGAATACACACATCAGGCTGCATGACCTCGCCTTGTGTGGGCGTTGCCTTGGCTTCGGCCGCGATAATGAAGGCACGCAAGGTCTGGGCGTATTCTATCAACTCCCCCAGCATGGCTTGCACTGCAGGAATACGCCCTGTGCCGAGCACGTCCAGCACCAGTTCTCCGCACCCCACGAAAATCTCGGCTTTCACGGCTAGGCGGGTCAGGACATGCCAGTGCGCCCAGGCACAGATATGTCCATAAAAACCAATCGGCTCCGGATCGCCGAGATTGAAAATTCTATCACGCGGGACAAAGACATTATCGAAAACAATGAGCTGATCGGCTTCTTCGCCCAAATGGGCGATCGGATGATCGAAGGGATCAGCTCCCGGATGGGACACCATCTCGCGCGAGATCATCCGTATACCGTCAGATGCGGCTGGTACGGCTCCCCATACACAGGCTTCGGGCGGCGTGCCAGGATAGGCAAGATTGGAGAAAAACACTTCGTTTGCCTGTGCGGCGACCGAACCGACTGATTTCGCGCCGGAAATATAAACTCCGTTTTTTGTAATTGATGTCACGCGTAGAAGAGAAGCGGCGGCGGCATAACCGGAGGACCGGTCATTTTGCGGGCCGGTCAGGCTTTCGGCAGCGGTCAGGTTCGTGCGGCGACCGAATTCCACATAGCGTTCGACGTTTTCGGCAAAATCCGGCGTACAGCCGTCCAATGTAGACCGATAACTGCGAAACATGGGGAGATAGGCATACAATCCGACAGCGATTGTCGGTGCCAGATCCGGCGGACGCCCAAACGTGCCCACCGTCTTGCGGGAAGTATATTCGATCATCTTACGCCGCTCGGCCAGATCCTCCCGGGTGCGCGGGATCTGCCATGCAAGCGAAGATCGAAGTCCACTCTGTGGATCGACATAAGTCGTCTCGTCGCGGTGTGCGGCGCTGAACTGGTCGTCGAACATGCCAGCCATCAGGTCAATACCCGCGGCAAGCCCTGGGTTATCGCTGACACGCTCGAGGCGTTCACCGTTCACCCAGACTTTGCGCCCGTCATCGAGCGAACGCTTGAACTGCTCGCCTGTACGCAATGCCGTGCCCGGCGTGGTTTGCAGATTCTGGCCGAGTGCGTAATCCTCAGCGGGTGCAATAATCTTGTCCAATGCCATAACCTTTCCTTGCTAGATCATGAAAACGCGTGTCGCGTGCGGCACGGTTCTTGGTGTATTCACGGTGTCGGGGCGTCCAAAGGCGAGGTAGATCAAGCTTGCGGAAATACCGGAGACAACAAAGCCACAATCCACACCGCCCATCCACGCCGCGGCAAATCCCGTAAAAAAATCGTTGGCACAAAAAGGCAGACCGACCAGGACCGAAATACACCACGCGCTGACCGCCGCCAGGCTTACGCCATTATGGTAGCGATAGACGCGTGACGCGCCGTGCGGATCGCACATGGGCCCAATATCGAACTGCCCCTTTACCTTGAAATATCCAACCACATTGATGCCGACCCACGGCGTGACGATAAGGTTGACGATAGCACTAAGTGCCATCAGCCCATCCGCCATGCGTAGCATCACAAGCCCGACATATCCGAGCAGTAAACCGGTTCCACCGAACAGGATCGCGACAGATGAGCGCCGCTGGCGGTAAAGCAGTGCATGCAGATTGAGCACGCCATTGTAAACGACCATAGCGCCGTTACAGCTATTTGCGGCCAGTGCGCCAATCGAGACCGGCAACAAAAGCATGGGAGAAAGACAGGCCAGCATTTCTCCCGTAAGGTTAACCGGGTGGGGGACGCGTAAGGCCATGAACAGACCAAAGCCGCATGCCGTCACACAGCCCATAAAAATACCCGAGGCTGCGCCAAGGAATAGCGCTGCTGGCTGGGTTTTGCGTGGTAGATAACGTGCATAATCTCCCGCGAACGGCGCGTAGGAAATGGCATTTCCCAAATGGCAGGAAACTGCCAGCATCCACGCAGTCCAGACATTGCCCCCTGCGTAACCGGCTGTCTCTGGTGTGCCGGCCGGCCACATCCACACTGAACCGGCAAGCACAAGAATAGAAATAAGGCCGCAGCATGAAACCAGTTTTTCATAGGCAACGATGGTGGCATGTCCCAAAAGGGCGACTCCAATAACCAGCAGGCCGCACAGGACGATGCACATGCCCAGTGGCACTACAGATGACGGAATGCCAAGTGCATTGAAGACACTTTGTAACTGTGGTGCGCCAACCCAGATACCGATCGCAAAATAGCCGATATCGATAACCTGAATGATGACGGAGCCAGTCACCCGTCCTTTCACGCCGAAAAAAGCCATGCTGGTCATCAGGCTGTTGGCGCCGGTGACCGCACTCATCATCGCCATCCCCCCTACACCCAGCGCGCCCAGAAAAGCACCGACAATAATCGCGCTCAATGCCTGAATTGGATCAAGACCAAAGGTAAAGGGGAGTGCACCAAGCAGAAGAGATGCATAGTTCATTTGGGAGCCGAAAAAGACGCTCAGCAGATCGCTTGCCCGGCCATGTCGAGCGCTTTCCGGCAGAGGGGTGGCACCCCATTGTTCGATATAGCCTATTTTGTCGGATACCGGGTTTTCCATGCGACTGACCCCATCATATCGATACCGTAATATCGTAATCATAACATAACAGGATTGTCAAACCATCGCTGCTGCTATGAATGATAAATTATTGGAAAAAACATTTATTTATATAGAATATTTGAAATATCTTATATTTGCCCTGATGAAGGAAGAGTAATCCATAACATCTTTTCTCTGTAATATATTACAGGTTAATGCGTCCTACCACGTCACATTTTTAATGGTCCAGCGCACCAGTGCCGGGCCAATGAAGACCACGCAAAAAATACGTGCGGTCTGTAATGCAAAAACAACTGACATATCGGCATTGTTAGAAAGAGCGAGGCCAACCACACTTTCAAAACTGCCGGGAACAGCGGCAAGAGTCGCGGTGACCAGGTCAAGCCCAAAAAGCCAACTGAGCAGCTTTGCACCTCCCAGACTGAAAATGACCAGCAGGGTATTTGACATGATAATCATGGGCACGATTGTCAGCGCTTTGCGAATCAGGTCTCGTGTAAATCGCAAGCCAATCTGAAAGCCAATTACAACAAATGCTGCCTGGACCAGATAAAACGGTACCAGTAGCCTGCGTCCGAGCATTGTCTCTATTATGGAGATCAGAACAACGGGTATGAGTGTTGTTGCCAGAGGGAAGACGCCAGTACGACCGATCAGGACTGAAATTCCAATAACAGGAACAAGAATTGCCCATTGCGCTGTGGATGAAAACGTCGCCTCCTGAAGCAACTGGAGATGTGCCGGTCCTCCATGTCCGAACACGGATGCCAGGACAGAGACCAGGGCCACGACAAGAAGAACGCGCGTATAAAGGACCAGAGCTACGACGCGTCCGTCAATATCTTCCTCCTCCGCGATGGCCAGCACGGTCGCGGCCATGCCAGGCATGGATCCCCATAAGGCTACTTCCCGGGGAAGGCGGGTCACCTTGGCGAGAACCAGACCGCATACCATGGCCGCGACAAATGTTCCTGCGACAGAAAGAACCATCAGCACCGGGTGAGACCAGATGAAGCGGACCGATTTCTGTGTCAGATAACTGGCGACCAGACAGCCCGTTATAGACTGTGCCAACAGTACAAGTATCTTATTGATATGGAAATGAAAGCCATTCAGCGACGCACCAATGGCGACAATCATAGGCGCCAGGAGGAAAGCTGCCGGCATACCTGCTTTTTCCATTAACCACGCCAGAAGCAAGGATCCCGAGACAAGGGCAGTCCAACGCAATCCAGAGTTGACCAAAAATGCCACTCTCATATTCTGTATTCCTACGGCATAGACACCCGCATGACAGGCCTTGGCCATACAGCTCGCTGTGTACCGAAAGCAGCTTTTGTGGTAAGGGTATTAGCTGTTCTGAGTATGCGGGATGGTAATTCTACTAACCGACATCGATCAGTCGTGCAGACCAATGAAATGCAGTTCAATGAACAACAGTGTCGGGGTATTTCTGAATAAAAATACCCCGGTATAAAAACAGTTCATTTTTGTTAACTGCATCTGTAAGGCAGTGTAACTTCCTTACATTTTGGTTGCCAGCTTGTCTTACGCCTTCATTTCAGGGACAACGATATCGCCATTTGTGACAATGGGTGTGCCATCCAGCCAGAGTGATGCGTTGCGCATGGGTATATCAAGGTGGCATGCCGTATCATTGCTTCCGCCCAATTCTGTATTCGGTCCAAGAGAAAACAGGACATTGCCGTAGAATGACAGTGAGTTGGCCCCAATTTCCTCATCTCTTTGTCGCGTTATGGCGGCATGATACCACTTGGCCTTATCCGACAGCCCCCAACCGATGTGAGAGACGGCATATGCCCGTGGGTCATTGAAGCTTTCCATGTAGCCACGCAACAGTTCTGCATCCAGACCCTTTCCTTCGATTCCGGTCACGTATCCCTCGTCAATCCGCAAGGTAACCGGTTGTTCGAGATATTTTCTGAACGTCAGGACAAAATCTCCCGGCATCAGGACCACAGTGCCTTTTACTGTGCCATCGTTGCCTTGTGTCAGGACCTGTCCCGTCGCAAAATGATCCCAGCGACCTGGGGTGTCGACGTAGCCATACTGGGTCAGGACCGGATAATCGCCCAGAGTGTATTCAATATCGGTCCCGCCCGGGGATGTGATACGCATGACCTTGGCTGATCCCAGTAGCTGTTCGCCATATTCAACGCGATGTCGCAATTGCTTTGTCGGGAACATTTCACGTAGGACATCAAAAGGTTCGCGCACCATCAGAACCCGTGTGCCGCTTGCCGTAATCTGGTTCTGCTCGGCCGAAAACAGCATGCCCATAAGGTCAATGATCAAGTCGGCTGTTTTCAATACATCAACGATTGTCGTATTGCCTTCGATCGCCGTGCGGCCGACCATGGTCTTGGCGGATCGTGCAGTGCGCGGTGGCACGGTCACGCCAAAAGCGTTGGCGCCTAAAGACCGTGCAGCCAGAAGAAAACATCTTGCGTAATCGGCCCGGACTTCGCCTTCCTTGAGAACGATAACGGTTTCATCAGGTTTGACCGCACAGAGCAGAAGTTCCTCGCGGAATAGTTCCACCATTTCAAAATCATTTGTCATGTGAACGTCCTCGTATTATCAAGTTAGATGTTTCAATACTCTATACCTGCGATTTTTTTGACTTTTCCGACCATTTCGTCCCGGTTGAATTCATGGAACAGTCTGTCCCGCAGGCGTGGTGCAGGGCTGGCATTCACATTTTCAAACAGAGCAACACGGTTTGCCAGAGCAGAGCCTGTCATATCCCATATAAAATTCATGATCTGCTCTTTCTGCATGCCGCTTACACCACGGCCGGGCAGAAGTTCAGCAAGATGATGGCCGATATCCGGATTTTCGAAAGCGGACTTTCCAAATCTCATGACGAGTCCCTGGCCACATAATTCCTGAAGTGTGTGGATAATGTGCGGATAATAACGGATGGAATACAGCCGCCCTGCCGTCAGGAGGTTTGTGTCGGGGGCGAGTATGCCCGTCTCCATATGTCTGGCCTGCACTTCCGCTGATATGACAAAGGATTTCAAGACCTGAGCATATTCAATCAGTTCAGCCAGCATGGCCTGGACTGCGGGAATCTGACCAGTACCCAGAACGTCCAGAACGATTTGGCCGCACCCAACAAAAAGCTCGGCCTTGACCGCAAGGCGGGTCAAAACATGCCAGTGCGCCCATGTGGTCACTTTTCCTGACAGCTCAAGCAGGCTCGGATCACCCAGGTTGAAAATCCGGTCCTTGGGCACAAAAACATTATCAAATATAATGAGCTGATCGGCTTCCTCACCCCTGCGGGTCAATGGGTGATCGAATGGATCGGCGCCGGGTTGGGAGAGCATTTCCCGCGAGACAAGTTTGATCCCTTCAGCATTGATAGGCAACGCTCCCCATATGCAGGCCTCGGGCGGGGTTCCCTTATAACCAAGGTTGGTGAACATGACCTCATGTGTTTGGGCGGCGATCGACCCTACGGATTTGGCGCCCGATATGCGCACGCCACCACTTTCAACGCTGGTTACGCGTAGTAGCGATGCTGCCTGCGCCATGGGAGAAGACCGGTCGTTCTGGGGGCCTGTCAGGCTTTCGGCGGCTGTAATGCTGTTTTCTCGACCATATTCTATATAGCGCAGTATGTTCTCGGCAAAGTCGGGACGGCATCCATCGTAAGCGGAACGTCGGCTACGGAAAATAGGAACATGGGCTCCGATTCCAATTGCAATGGTCGGTGCGAGATCAATCGGGCGTCCAAACGTGCCAGCCGTTTTTAGCGTTGTATATTCAATAAGTTTACGACGCTCGATCAGCTCTCCGTATGTCTTGGGTTCCTGCCAGGCGCGGGTGACTATTTTCTTTGAAGCAGGATCGCGGACTGTGGTGACATCGCGAAATTCATCCGTGAACTGATCATCGAACATGGAAGCAAGAATATCTATGCCGGCATTCAAGGCTGGATTGTCAGCAACGCGCGCAAGCAGCTTGCCGCCTACCCACACCTTGCGACCATCATCCAGCGAAGCCTTGAAGTCCTGGCCTGTCTTGAGCAGGCAGTCTGGCTCTGTAACATGACTGCGACGCATGTTTTCCATCATTCTGTATTTCCCATCTTACATGGCAAGCAAGGGTAGGCAGTCGCCAAACATGGGTTCAGAGCTGCCTTGAAGGAAAAATCCAAACCACATGACAGGATCATGTGGCGCCAATCCTGATATGTCAAGTTTGATTACGATCCCGAATCGTATCTGTGTTGTGCACTATGAATACAATGATTTATGAATCAATGGATGCTCGCATATGGGCACAATTGAGATTAAAAAATAAATAGTAATTCTTGTTATGAAGTTATAAAAATATCTTTTCCAATAAAAAATCAAATAAAACCAATATAAATTTGTTTTATTTTATTTTTTATTGGAAAAGATATTTTTTATCATTTTTATATTAGGTTTTTGATTTTTCTTGGCTGAGTGTATTTTCCTATGCCACTCAGGATGGAAAAATCATGATATCACATCTTTTGAGGGAATGTATTTTTCTGGCATCAGTATGGCACGAGATATCATACCTCTTGATACGATATCGTAATTATTATATCCGGTGATCATAGCCGATTGATTTGAGGCTGAACTGAAAGCATTCGTAAATCGCTTGCATTGAGCGCATCTGAACTTATCGCGATGTGTGAATTGCACCGGTCGCTGGTCAGGGTGATGTCATTGATTGCGGGTGTAAACCTGTAATGTTTTCTGGCCTGATTGATCGAACGAAAGAATACAGGATTACGATCTCGAAAAAGACTTTTGTCCGCAATATCCAACTGTCATCGCTTTTGAAGCTGGGCAGACGTCAATGAGGAAAAAACAATGACTTCAAGGTTGGAATTTTTTTTTCGTGCTCGAAGGTTGGCCGCAGTGCTGACGGGGTCATCCGCCTTGATCGGGCTGACAGCTTTGCCCGCTGTGGCAGCAGAAAAGAGTGCGCTCCATACGACTTCCCGACATCATCCTCCTGTAAGGCCATCCAAGTCGAAGGCTGCTTCCCATGCAGAGGGACCTGTTCGACCTCACCCAAAAGCCACCAGTATGCAGGCCAGGGCAACGCCTGAATCCGTCGACGTTCAAGGGTCGCTCTCTCATGCGCCTGGAGGCGGTATGATGAAGAACGAGACGGCACCCTATACCGTCCAGAGTGTTGGCAGGCAGTTCATTGACATGAAAGCGCCGCAGAATTCTGTTGTTGATCTGGTGCGTAATCTGCCGTCTATGAATGTGGCGACGGAAAACACATCCGGCGTTACCGGGGCTGCAACAGGAACGGCTGAAATTCGGGGTCTGACCGATGCTGACATGACCATTCTGGTCAATGGTGGCCCCACTGCGGGATTCGGTTACGTTAATGAAACAATAGACTCGGAGGACATCGACACCATCAGTGTCATGCCAGGTGGGGGCGCGGTTGAATTGCCTGCATCCACGTCAGCAGGCGGGGTCATGAAAGTGGTTACGCATACGCCCAGCGAACATTTTGCCGCCAAGACAGATTTTTCCTATGGGACAAACAATATGTCGCGCGAATTCGCACGGGTGGAGACCGGTAATATCAAAAATAGCGGCGTTCGCAGCTATATGTCCTTCTCGAACACCCATGCGCGGTCCTGGATGGGGGCGGGCATCAACAGTCGCTACAATGTTGATATCGGCGTCGAGAAAAATTTTTCCAATGGTTCATGGTTCAAGCTTTTCGGTTCATGGGACCGGACGGATGCCATGGAGTCCGTCTATCCCACGGCAGCTCAGTTCTATACCTACAAACATACGGGTACCGGGTATGGACGGTCCGGAGCGTTCGATCCGAGTAATAACAATTTCTGGAAAGACAATATTACGCACTGGGACCAGTTCACGTTTTCGTCTCCTACGCATATCGTGCTGTCCCCGATTTTCAGCCTCGATTTCAACCCCTATCTCTACAGTGGAATGGGATACACGACAGGGGGCGCAGGGCTTGGCTACGCGTCTGATGGTTATGTGACGAGTTCGGGCGCATCGATAGCGGACAATTCGCCCCTGACCGGCTATTTCAAGCAGAATAACTGGCTCGATATCGGCACGACTATTGCCGTCAATGCCCGGCTCGGGTCACATCACACGATTTCGCTGGGGTATTGGTTCGATCATAACGACCAGACATATTCTCTTCCCATGTCGCTGACACGAGCGGACGGAAGTGCTGCCAATCCTGATAACCGGAACTATAAGCTCTATTACCCGAATGGCCTGCCGGTGAACGAATATACGCACGGTGGATATGAACTCAATGCGATATTTATCAAGGATTCGGCCAAATATCTGCATGATCGTCTGACGATTGATGGTGGATTCAAATTTGTCATGACACGGTATTGGTACCACGACAGATATTCCACCTCTGATGGATGGCAGGGCACCAATCTGGGCCTGAACAGTACTGCGCCACTCCCGCAACTGTCGATAGGTTACAAGATCAACCCGGCCCACCAGATCTATTTCAATGCTGAAGGCGATTTCCGCCAACCCAGTCCTACCAATCTGTCGGTGAATCCCGATACAAACAAGCTGCCTAACAATCAGTATGTCATCAAGGAGGAGCTTGGCTATCGATATCAGGGGAGCCTTGCGTCTGTGGATCTGTCACTGTTTAATTACAGTATTACTAACCGGCTCTTAACCACTTATGTGGCTGACGGTCAGTCCGTGACCATGAATGCTGGTAACCAGACGTCGCGCGGTGTGGACATAATGGTATCCGGCAGGCCGATTTACGGTTTCAGTCCCTATGCGTCGGTCGAGTATCTGGATGCGACCCAGGATAGCAATATTCCGCTTGAAGGATCGTATATACAAACGAAAGGTCATCGGGCTGTCATGGCGCCAAAAGTCATGGCCAATTTTGGACTGACCTATCGTTACAAAGGATTTTTTGTAAACGGTACAATCCATTATGCATCATCTCAATATACGACCCTCGCGCGAGATGAAAAAATGCCCGGATATGTAACTGATACTCTGACCCTTGGGTATAAAATACCTCCTTTCATGTTCGTCAAGGGCTCTACATTTACCCTGAACTTCACGAATCTCACGGGTTCTATTATTCGAACCGGTGTCACTGGTGTCACCACCAATGCTGCCCAGGTGCGGCTGATGAATGGGCAAATGTCCTCTGCGGATACTGTGTCCCCCAACACATATCTCGTTGAGCCGCGTTTTTCCATGACCGGGTCGCTCTCGATTGATCTGTAAGGATGCTACGCACCGTCCGTCATGTTGACCGGATTGCCGAAATAGATTGGAAGGGACAGGATTATGGAAATATCGAACGAAACGCCACGTCAGCTTTTTCATAAGCTGCGCGAGACCACACGCGACCGGCGGTATGGTGCGGGTCGCAAGCCCATGCTGGTTAATGTCGATCTGCAATGCGCCTATTCCCAGGAAGGGAAATATGTCACCGCTTATGAAACCGACCCGCGGCAGATTGAATACGTGAATGAACTCGCAGGGCTTGCCCGTAAGGCGGACCTGCCGGTGTACTGGACATACGTCGCTTTTCGTGAGGATGGGCTGGATTGCGGTCCGTTCGGCTCGCGGGACAATACACCGGATTCCCTGCAAAACATCAAGCGTGGTTCTTCCAGGGCGGCACTCGATCCGCGTATTGTGCTGGGAGCAGATGATCACGTCATAAACAAGCTTATGCCTTCGGCATTTTTTGAAACTAATCTCCAATCTCTTATGGTCTGGACACGGTGTGACACACTCGTGGTAACAGGTGGTTCCACCTCGGGGTGTGTCCGCGCAACGGTTGTAGATGGTCTGTCTCGTGGTTACAGAGTGATTGTGCCAGAGGAGTGTGTGGCCGATCTGCACGAGAGCCCGCATTTTGCCAATCTTTACGACATGCACAAAAAATATGCGGACGTTCTGCCTGTGGCTGATGTGCTGGAATACTATCGTCGTCTTGTGGCGGACAAAGACAGCATTCCTAGGACAGGTGCATAAAACTACCCGATCAGAACATATACACTCGAGAGCAGGAAGGCGAGGGCAATGAATGTTGGCGCTGATCGTATTCTCCATATCGAGCAACTCGGTGCCCGTCCCATACCGGAAGATGCGCGATATGGGCGTCCGTCTGATCTTTTAGGTATTTTTTTTGGGGCCCAGATAGGATTTCCTTCTCTGGTTCTCGGTGCCGTGCCGGTGGCTTTCGGTCTCGGTCCAGGGCGTTCGTTGCTTTGTATCGCCATCGGTTCGTTGCTCGGAGCTTTGGCTGTGGGCGCGATGGCGTTGATGGGGCCGATCACCGGCACGAACAATATCGTGAGTAGCAGCGCTTTTTTTGGACAGCGTGGCAAAATACTGGGCTCGATTATCGTCATGATCATGGATCTGGGGTATTTTGCCCTCGGATTTTGGATAACAACCCCACAATTCGAGATTTTATTTCGTTTTTTGGGTTGGTCTGTGGACCATTGGGTTCTTTTAAGTTGCGCAGTGCTGGCCCAGCTTCTGATTATACTCTGTGCGTTGCTTGGACATGCGACAGTCGTTGCCTATGAAAAGAGTGTCTCTCTCGTCGGGACTGCCTGCATGGCATGTGTGGTGCTCCATATATGGCTGTGGCCGACAGGAGCGCCGCGGTTCGATGGTCTTTATCCGGCTGGCGGCTTATGGATTGCCTGTCTTGCAAGTATTGCGACCCATTTTGGCAATGCGGTTTCCTATGCTCCGTTTGCGGGCGATTATACGCGTTATTTTCCACGTAATTCGTCACGTCTGGCTGTTTTCAGCTATGCTGTAGCGGGTATGTTCACGGGTTGCATGATCGCGTGCGGAGCTGGCGTCGTTATTGGGCTTTCCATATCGCAGCCCTTGCAGCTTGTGCCCCAAATGCTTGCCGCCGTGCCGCAATGGCTGGTGCTACCCCTTGTTGCTGCGGGTCTTGCCGGCCATGTCTGCAATGGTTCCATGGTAAGTTACAATGGTATCCTGAACATGCAGGCTGTCATGAAAGGTATGGGCCGACCAACGGTCGCCATCGTTTACGGTCTTTGCGGGACGGTATTGGGTATGCTGGGGCTTATGGTCATGAACCTGACCGAAAGCTTGATGGCCATGTGTGCCATTGTCAATATTTTCGTCGTTCCATGGATATGCATCAATATTGTAGGATTTTTAAAAATTATTCTGTCTGAGTCCTATAAGTTCGAGAAGCTTCCCGGTCCGTCGAGATATATCAGCCCTGGTGCGTTTGTCATTTGGCTTGTCTCGATCATATGCGGACTGCCCTTTAGTGCCAACGGACTGTTCATTGGCACGGCGGCCAGACTGTTCGGTGGCAGTGACCTGGGCTTTGTCATGTCCGGGCTTGTGGCTGGGTTGCTTTATGCGTTTTTTGGCAAGCCAGAGGAGTACGCCAGCTAGGTCGCGCTAGCGATGCCAAAGTGAAAGTAGAAAGACCTCATCCGAAATGTGAGTGATTTTTCATAAGCACGTGTCTTGAACGGATTTTCTGAAAAAGTAGGAATATCATGAAAAGCGAGACGACAATTCGTGAAACCCTGATGGCTCTGACAACCGGGCCAGTCAATGCCTATCCCGAGGTTCTGCAGGCGCTTTCGCGTCCGGTCCTGTATGACTACGACCCGAATTTTAGGGTTTTTTATACATCCTTGCTACGGAAAGCAGCCAAGGCTCTGGACATGACAGACGGTTTGCCAGTCATCCTGCAAGGTGAACCGGTTCTGGCGCTCGAAGCCGTAGCAGCATCTGCGCTGCGGGCTGATGATGTCATGCTCAATCTGGTCAATGGTCCCTACAGCGATGGCTTTGGCATATGGGCCAGACGTTACTGCTGTGCAGTTCTTGAACTCAGAACCGACTTCGATATGATTATCAGTCCAGATGACGTCAGGAAAAAGCTTAAAGAAAATCCAGAAATTTCAGTTGTTTCAGTTTGTCATCATGATACGCCGTCAAGCACGCTCAATCCGATCGATGAGATCGGAAAAATTGTTCATGCGCATGGAGCCGCTTTAATTGTTGATACGGTGTCCTCGTTCGGTGGTGTCGCTGTCTCTCCGGGGAGCTGTTGCGCCGATTTCTTCATAACTGGACCAAACAAATGCCTTGGATGTCCGCCGGGGCTTTCGTTGGTCGCAATTTCGGCTGCCGGCTGGGCACGCATGCATGCGAACCCGCAAGCCCCGCGCGGGTCCGTTCTCAGCTTGCTGGATTGGGAAAATGTGTCTGATCCGGAAGAATCGTTTCCTTATACTCCTTCTGTGTCAGACCTGTTTGGTATGGATGCGGCACTGGACCGGTATCTGCACGAGGGGCCTGAGCGGGTTTGGGCGAGACATGCAGCGACGGCGGCGGCCTTCAGGGCCGGTCTGGCTGCAATGGGGCTGGAATTGTGGGCCCGGGACCCGGCTTTTGCGGCGCCGACAGCCACTGCCTGCAAGCTGCCCCCCGGCGTAGATGATAAAGTCTTGCTGGCCAGGATGCAGCAGGACTACGGCGTCATGCTTTCGGTCGGGCGGGGCGCCACGGCGGGCAAGGTTGTGCGTGTGGGGCACATGGGACCAACCGCCTATCCCATATACGCAGTACCGGCACTTGCGGCATTGGGGAGCGCGCTCAGAGCATTGGGACATGAGGTGATGTTGGGTGAAGGGTTGGCTGCGGCAGCTTTGTGTATGAAATAGTGCACGTATTTCATACACCCGAATTTATGGATTATCGACATAGGACAGGATCGTGAAAGAACTTTTCCTTGAGGCAATGGGTAGTGTGGCAACGGGTGTTTCTGTCATTGCGACCGGCGGCAAGGCCGGTGCCATGGCCATGACGGTCAGCGCTTTTGCGTCGCTTTCGGCTGACCCGCCCATGGTGCTGGCATGCTTGCGCGCAACGAGTCCGATCAACGAGCTGATCGGGCGTAACGGCCTGTTTACACTCAATATTCTGGCGTCCGGCCAGCATGATGTTGCCGACTGCTTTGCCGGGCGTGCGCTCAAATACCCACCGTTTTCTCTTGAATGCGTTGAATGGTCAGGTCCTGATATGCATATGGCTGATGCACTTGTATCTTTTCACTGTCGTCTGGCATCCATGCATACGGCTGCGACCCATAATATTGTAACAGGAACAGTAATGGATATTGTCGTCAACAAGGGGCTTGAACCGCTCCTGCACAGGCACGGTCACTATCATCGTATTGCGCGATGAGACGATGAAAGGCGGTATACATACCTCGTGACGGCTTGTCATAATTACTGGTTCAGAGTAAAAAACATGTCATACTTGGGTTGAAGATTGCGCTGCGCGCCATCAATGTAAAGGATCTTGGCTTTTGCGTTCTCCTGAACCGGGCAAGTTGCCGCTCTATAAGCGAATCATGCTGGTTTTGCGTGACGAGATTCTGACCAATCGTTATGACGGGGCGGCTTGCCTGCCCAGTGAAGCAACGTTGGAGCAGCGTTTCGCGGTGTCGCGCATCACAATCCGCAAGGCGTTCGACGAACTGGAAAAAGCAGGTCTTATTTCTCGCAGCAAAGGTGCGAAAGCACGCGTCCTGCCGCGCAGGCCTGCTCCCGTCTCCGATGTTCATAGCGAGACAGAGGCGATCAAGCTGATCGGCCTGGATATGACGCCGGAGGTTCTGACCTTTTCCTGGGTCATGCCGGACGAGCCGCTGGCCGAGCTGCTGTCTGTATCGGAAGCGCAGAAAATTTTGTGGGTCGAGCGGGTACGTCGCCGCTTGGGGTCCCCGGTCAGCTATAGCTGTGCCTACATTCCGCCGTGGTCAGGGCAGAACCTGTCGGCGGAAATATTACAGGAACAACAATTGCTGGATGTCTGGCAGTCGAACGGGATCATTATCGCGTCGGCTGAGCAGACGATCAACGCTCTTCCCTGCTCACGCAAGATCGCTCGTATATTGGAAGTTGCTGAAGGTTCCCCGGTCCTGAACCTGAGACGGCTGATGCGCGATGACAAGGGAATTCCTATCGGGCTTATGGACCTGTCGTGGCGCTGGGATCGATTTACATATCGCATGGACTTAAAACGCACAGGTAACGAGCTGCAAACGGCCTGCATGCCCAAACGCACCCTTCATGGCCTTGAGGATACTCTGCTGCTCGAGTTGGACCTGGGGCTGCCCAAATAAAGACTCAATGTATACTGTATGCGCAGTGCATGCCGGAAAATGCTCCGTGCCGCGACCAGGTTATGACCTCACGCTTGTTCTGACGGGGGCAGTTGCTTTGGCTCGCTGTATGTGACCTGCGGCGGGTAGTGCGAACGTATGATGGGACATTCACTCAACTGGGGTGTTCCCCGTTCGAGCAGCATTGGGGGTGAACTCCGGCCTGGGTGCAGCCGGATGGCGCGTATGGGGCTGCTATCTGATGCGGCGGAAGAAGGCCGAATGGGCGGGGGTACTTTTGCGGTGCCGTTTCATGGGTTCGAACCCGTATTGTGCGAACAGCATGTTCAGGTTTTTCTCATTGAACCATTGCAGGTGTTCGGGCGGGCAGATATCGGACCATTCGGCAAGGTTGGCGGGGGTTGTGTGGTGCCCTGCATCGGGGGCGGACAGGTACACGACCGAACCACGCTTTGTAATGGCGTGCACGGTTGTCATGAATTCGTCGGGGCTGCGTAAATGTTCGAGTAATTCAGATGAAAAAACAAAGTCAAACTGTTTGCCCCGGTTTGCGAAAGCCGTCAGACCTTCGGCAAAAAATGTCTGTCGTGGAAAATGGTTCTTTGCAAAGGCAATGCTGTTTGCACTGACATCCACCCCCACGCCGCTGCGCGCAAACCGGCACAGGGCTGCAAGCATGTGCCCGCCACCGCAGCCCAGGTCCGCGATGTCACGGTTGAAAATATAGGGGATGAACGGCAGGCTGCGCCAGAACGCCCGCCACCGCCGCGAACGGTCCTTGGGGTAGAAATCCGCACTGGCGGCCCGGTAGTTCGTGGCATAATACTCCATGATCTGGGCGTCGGACGGCATGGGGTGCACGAACAGGAAGTCGCATTTCGTACATTGGACGATTGTATAGCCATCCTTTTCAAAACAGTCATGGCTCGGCGCATGGCAGATGGGGCAGGGCGTTGCAGTGGCCGATGCACGAGACGACGGGTTAGCCGTTGCAGTGGGGGGCAGCACGTCCTGGACCATGGTATCGCCTTGTTCTGTCGCCATGCAGCCGATCCGCAGGCCGCATGCTGTCCTGAAATTGTACAGTCGACCGGGGTTTATGCGTAGTCAGACTGTTATGCTAGAGTGCCCCCGATTAGCACATGAACTGGTCGTGACCAAATCCGCGCAGGGCCAGATGTCGCGTGTCACAGGTGCGGTACGGGGTGTTGCGCATGGGATCCTGCGACTACGCTGCCGGACCGGGGTGTAAATGGGGGGAGTTCAATGCAGAGCGATGCGCAAAGTCCGGAATGGTACCGGGCCAGATACGAGCAGATGCGTGACAATGCCCGGCAGGTAGAGACCCGTCCCCCTGTTCCATACAGTCCCGTTCCCATGGAAGACACGGCGATACTGGCCCGCCAGAGCGTGCCCGGCGGGTGGTATTGCAGTACTCACCTGCCCCGTGGGCAGGCGTTGCGGCTGATCAATGCGGGGGGCAACCACGGTGTTGCCGTCATGCTGTGGAACGCGGATGATGTCAGCGAACGTTATAATCCCGCCGATACGATCAAGCAGCAATGGACCACGCGCATCAGTGCCGGGCATGTCCTGTTATCGGATATGGAGCGGGTAATGGCCTCGGTTCTGGGCGATAGCTGCGGCTATTGCGACACGCTGGTGGGCGGTAGTACGCCGGGCAGCAACGCCCGTAATTTCGGGGATGCGCGATTGCGCAACACGCGTGACAACATGCGCCTGATTGTCGGCAAACATGGGATGGACGTCCGTGATATGGCGGTGTGCATTTCGTTCTTCTCGCATGTCAGTGTGGATGAAGGCGGACGGTTTTCGTGGGGGGAAGGGGATGTCCGCGCAGGCGGTCATGTGGATCTGCGGGCGGAAATGAACCTGCTGGTGGGTGTGTCCAACTGCCCACATCCGTTCAGCCCACGCACCACGTACGACCCCGCCCCGATCGATGTCGTGCGCTGGCAGCCGCCCCAGCCCGGCGCGGGCGACCCACGCACCCTGGCAGGCGAGGAAATCCGCCGGGCGTTCGACATGACAGACGCGCTGTTTGCCTGACAGGGGGAGGACAGAAATGACCGATATGCCAGGTAGGATCGTGCTGGATGGTATTGTGCCCGCCCGCGCGCCATGGTCGGCCATAGTCCGGCAGGGGCAGGTCCTGCGTATTGTGGATACCTGTAGCCAGCAGGCGGTGGACGCGCTGTTCTACAACGCTCATGCCTATCACGAACGCTATAGCGTGCAGGAAACACTGATAAACCAGGGCTCGGCCTATGTCGGAAAGGGCACGCACCTGTATTCGAGCGAAAGCCGGGTGCTCATGTCCGTGGTGGAGGATACCTGCGGGCGGCACGACACGGTGGCCGGAGCATGCAGTTGCGAGGGTAACGCCGTGCGTTTTGGCCCGCAGACGCGCTACATGCATGCCTGCCGCGAGAATTTTCTGCTCGAACTCGCGCGCTATGGCATGAGCAAGCGCGATATCGTCAGCAACGTCAATTTTTTCATGAATGTGCCGATTCTTCCTGACGGTGAACTGGCGATCGATGACGGTATTTCCGAACCCGGCGGCTATGTCGACCTGCTGGCCCATATGGACACGCTGGTTGTGCTGTCCAACTGCCCGCAGGTGAACAACCCGTGCAACGGCTTCAACCCCACGCCCATCCGGGTCATTATCAGCGAGGGGCATGATCTGGCAGCCTGCGGCATGTCGTGATTTCTGCGCAGCCCCTGTCCGCGTTACGATACCTCGCATCACGGGAAGAGCAGGGCGTGGCGTTCAGGGACGGCAGGACGAGAAGGTGAGGGCATGACACAGCAGACGGGGCACGCCCCCACGGACCAGGGCAGACGTTACGCGGTCCACCCGGCGGATGGAGCAGTGCCGCACGACGCAGGCCCGCATGCCGGGCCGGTGGAAAAGCCGGAGTGTGAGGGTGTTCATCATCATGACGGCCTGTCCGTGCAGGATGGCAGGTCGGACAGCCTGCACGCCTTTACGCGCCTGATTGCCCGTGCATCCGCGATCAAGGAGAGCGCACCGCCCGCCATGGCAGTGGTCTGGCCGTGCGAACAGCATGCGCTCGAAGCTGCGGTAGAGGCCGCGCAGGCCAAGATTGCCCGCCCTGTCCTGGTCGGGTGCGAGGGCACGATCCGGGCCGTGGCCCGTCAGGCGGGGCTGGACCTGCATGACTGCCTGATCGATGACTGCCCGACCCCCCAGGCCGCCGCTATGGCCGCTGTCGCCATGGTGCGTGCGCGGCGGGCGCAGGCTCTCATGAAAGGCAGCCTGCATACCGATGAACTGATGCACGCCATTGTCGCGCCTGAAACCGGATTATGTGGCCGGCACAGGCGTATCAGCCATGTGTTTATCATCGCGACGGCCCGGTATGACGATCTGCTTTTCGTGACCGATGCCGCGATCAATATCACCCCGGACCTGCTGGCCAAGCGCGATATCGTGCAGAACGCCATAGACCTGCATGTGGGGCTGGGGCTTGGCGCCCCCCGCGTGGCCGTTCTTTCCGCCGTGGAGACGGTCAACCCGCGTATTCAGGGCACGATCGATGCGGCCTGCCTGTGCAAGATGGCTGAACGCGGCCAGATTACCGGTGGTGTGCTGGATGGCCCCCTGGCCATGGACAACGCCGTGGACCCGGAGGCCGCACGGATCAAGGGTATTGCCTCTCCCGTCGCGGGACGGGCGCAGATTCTGGTCGCCCCGGATCTGGAGGCAGGCAACATGCTGGCTAAAAACCTGATCTACATGACGCAGGCGGAATCGGCCGGGCTGGTACTGGGGGCCAGCGTTCCCGTGGTGCTGACCAGCCGGGCAGACAGCGTGCGGGCCAGAATGGCCTCCATTGCCATGGGGGCTCTGTATGCGCGTTTTCTGGCTCAGGCCGCGGCTGACGGGGTAGCCGCTCCATGGGAATGACACGATGGGAATAACATCAGCGCGGGCGGCCCGCCTTGTGGCGCGGCTCGCGGGCCGGCGTGTTCGCGGTTGTGGGGTGCATAATGGCGGGCGCACGGATGGCTGACCTTGTCATGGCGCTGAATGCGGGCTCGTCCAGCGTGAAATTTTCAGTCTGTCGGGTGGGGGCCGGTGCGCGGGCGCAGGTGATCGGCCCGGTTGAGACCGTACTGGCTGGACAGGTGGAGCGGATTGGTGTTGCGCCGCACCTCAGCCTGCATGACGGCGCCCGGACGCTGCTGGCCGAACGGGCATGGGAGCAGGCGGATGTGCCGTTTGCGGTTCTGCTCCGGGAAATTTTTGCCAGCGTCGACCATGCTCTGGGCGGGCAGGCCGTTACAGCTCTCGGGCACCGTGTCGTGCATGGCGGGCCGGACCACGCCGCCCCCCAGCGTGTCACGCCCGACCTGATCGCAGCCCTCGATGCGCTGACACCGCTGGCCCCCCTGCATATGCCCCATAACCTGGCACCCATGCGGGCTGTGGCGGACCTTTGGCCCGACCTGCCCCAGGTGGCGTGTTTCGACACTGCGTTCCACCACGACCTGCCCCCCTGCGCCCGGCGCTTCGCCCTGCCGCGGCAGTATGAGGCCGATGGGGTCCGGCGGTACGGATTTCACGGTCTGTCCTATGACTATGTGGCCCGCTACCTGAGGCATGCATTGCCGCATCTGGCGGGTGGGCGTGTGGTGGTGGCCCATCTGGGCAACGGCGCCAGCCTGTGCGCCCTGTCGGACGGGCGCAGCATGGATACCACCATGGGGTTCTCGCCGCTGGACGGGCTTGTCATGGGCACGCGGTGTGGCGCGCTGGACCCGGCTGTCGTGCTGTACCTGCAGGAACATTACCGTCTGGGCCCGGAGGAGGTGCGAACCCTGCTCTACCGGCAATCGGGTCTGCTGGCGCTGTCGGGCGGGCTGTCGAGCGACATGCATGTTCTGCTCGGCAGTTCCTCCCCGCTGGCGGTGCAGGCGGTGGAACAGTTCATCTACCGGCTGGCGCAGGACGCGGCGGCCATGGTCAGCGCACTGGGCGGGGTGGACGGGTTTGTGTTCACGGCGGGCATCGGTGAACACGAACCCTTTGTGCGGGCCCGTCTTGCACATAGCCTGTCGTGGCTGGGCATGCGGATCGATGAAGACGCCAACAGGCGTAACGACGGCTGTATCAGCACGGCGGACAGCGCCATGGCGGTGCATGTGCTCCCCACGGATGAGGATGCGATGATCGTGCTCCATACGACCGAGCTTTTATCCGGCACGTCCTGGCAGGCTTGATCGCTGTGCTGGAACATGTGGCCTGGATTTGCGTTGTGTGTTCTGCCCGTTCTGGTTGTTTTTTCCGGTAACTGTGCCTTTTGGCGTGCGGGATTGGGGGATCGGGTGCCAGGCATTACGCTTGGGGTGGGCAGGGACAGGCTTTATGTGCAAAGTGATACGGCCGCTTTTATTCTGGTGGATATGATTTGACATGACAGACAAAAATGTTCCCGCCGGTCAGGGCGGTGTTTTCCATTCAGGCACCGTGGTGCCGGTTATTCTTTCCGGCGGGTCGGGCAGCAGGCTGTGGCCGGTGTCCCGCAAGAGTTACCCCAAACAGTTCTGGCCCCTGCTGGGCGACAGGACCCTGCTGCAGGACACGGCCCTGCGCGGGCAAAAGGCGGGTCTGGGTGCGCCCGTTATCGTCAGCAATGCCGAGCATCGCTTCATTATCGCGGAACAACTGCGCGAAGCCGGGGTGCATGACGCGCGAATCCTGCTGGAACCGGTCGGGCGCAACTCCGCCCCCGCCATTGCGGCGGCGGCCTTCACCGTTGCCGAACAGGACCCCGATGCCGTGCTGTGGGTCATGGCGGCGGATGCGGCCATTTCTGACCATGGCGGGCTTCAGGCGGGTTTGCAGGCGGCCGTGGCCGCGGCCCGCAAAGGGTATATCGTCACCTTTGGCATCAAGCCCACACGGGCCGAAACGGGGTACGGCTATATTGAACAGGGCACGCCGCTCGATGGTGTGGACGGTGTTTACGCCGTGGCCCGTTTTGTCGAAAAACCCGATGCCGCCACGGCGGAACAACTGGTGGGCCAGGGGAATTACCTCTGGAATTCGGGCATGTTCGTGGCCAGCGCCGCCACGTTCCTGAGCGAGATCGAAAAATTCGAACCTGCCCTGTATGCATCCGTCAGGCAGGCGGTGGCCAGTCGCAAGACCGACATGGATTTCGAACGCCTCGATACGGAAAGCTTCAAGCAGGCTCCCGATATTTCGGTCGACTACGCAGTGGCCGAACGTACGACGCGGGCCGCCGTCGTGCCGGCAGCATTCGGCTGGTCGGATATCGGCAGTTGGGACGCCTTGTGGGAACTGGGCGACAAGGACGCGGGCGGCAACGTTGCCGTGGGTGATGTGCTCCTGCAGGACGTGCGTAACTCCTACGTCCGCACCAACGGGGTTCTGACTGTGGCCCTCGGGGTGGAGAACGTGGTTGTGGTCGTGACGCAGGACGCCGTTCTGGTTGCGGACAAGGCGCATGCGCAGGATGTCAAAACTGTTGTGCAGAGGCTGAAAGATGCAAAACGCCCTGAAGCGGAGAACCACCGGCTGATCTACAGGCCCTGGGGCTTCTATGAAGGGTTGATCGAGGGGCGACGTTTCCAGGTCAAGCGGATTGTGGTCAATCCCGGACAGAAGCTGTCTCTGCAGAAGCACTTCCACCGTTCCGAACACTGGGTCGTGGTGGGCGGCACGGCTGTCGTGACCCGTGGGGAAGAGGAAATTCTCCTGCACGAGAACGAAAGCGTTTATCTGCCGCTTGGCATCATGCACCGTCTGGAAAACCCCGGTCGTATACCGCTGACCCTGATCGAGGTTCAGTCCGGCGCATATCTGGGTGAAGATGATATTGTCCGGGTAGAGGATATCTACAGCCGTCCATGACCGGGCTGCCGGGCCGTTTTCACCCCGTCATTCCGGGGTGGGGGCGGTCAGGGCCAGGGCCGCGGCGGTGGCGACATCCTGACGCAGCCTGACCACCGATGCCTTGCCGTATGGGTGGACGCGGTTGGTCAGGATCAGGACAAAGCTGCGTGTTTCGGGCACCAGCCAGAGCGAGGTGCCCGTAAAACCCGTATGACCGAACGAGGTCGGCGGAAAATACGCTCCGCGCGGGGTGGAGTAATGGGTGGCGATATCCCAGCCAAGCCCGCGCAGGTCGGACCTGCCTGCCGGTTGCTGTGGGGTGGACATCAGTACCAGCGTTTCGGTCCTTAACGGGAAAGGGCTGGGCAGGCCCACACGTTTGTCCAGCAGCGCCTGTGCGTAGCGGATCATGTCGTCGGCGCAGGAGAACAGCCCGGCATGGCCGGCTACACCGCCCATGCGCCGCGCCGTCGGGTCATGCACGACACCGCGCAGCAACTGTCCGTTTTCGTCATATTGCGTGGGGGCAATACGGCCTGTCAGATTTGCCGGTGGGGTAAAGCGGGACTGTCTCAGGCCCAGAGGTGCCAGAATATGGCGGCTGGCATAATGGGCCAGCGGTTCACCGGTCAGTTTCTCGACAATCAGCCCCAGCGTGATGAAGTTGATATCGCTATACACAAAGCGCGCTCCCGGCGGGTTGATGGGGCGGGCGTCCATGACCAGACTTACTGCCTGTGCGCGGCCCTGCCATGGCGTGTCGAGCGGGAGGTCTGGGGCCAGACCGGAATAATGGGTCAGCAGCAGGCGGATGGTAATATCCTGTTTGCCGTTTGCCCCGAACCCCGGCAGGTAATGGGCGGCAGGCACGTCCAGCCCGATCATCCCGCGTTCGTAAAGCTGCATGATGGCGGGCGCCGTAATCAGAACCTTGGTCAGGGATGCCATGTCGAACAGCGTGTCCCATGTCATGGGTTCGGGCGTGGGGGTCACGGCGCGTTGGCCGAACACGCCTTTCCAGGGTACCAGCCCTTCATGGCCGATGGCGGCGACCGCACCGGGTGTGTTGCCTGTCGCGATAGCGTTGTGAAAAATCCGTTCTACCTGGGTAAAGCGTTCATCCCCGCCAGATGGGGTGCCTGCCGGGACCGGAGCCTGCGACCCGCCAGTGCCGGATGAAGTATCTGATAATGTCGTCCCTGCCATGGCAGGCCGACGCCGGTTGGCCAGAATGCCCGAAAACAGCAGGCCGGAGGGTACAAGCCCCGATCGTACAAGGCCACGCCGGGTCCACAGGAAAGGGGAAGACATGACCAGACTGGTACCTTTCGGTTTGTATTGACCCGGATGCGTCGCGCGTGGTGACAGGTCAGGTAACAGGATGGAACCCGTGCAAGACGGGCAGGGCTAGTGTGTGGTGCGCGCCACGTATCTAAGAGTGATATTATAGCGCAAGTCACCGGTCAGGGGGTGGGTTTCATGCCCAAGAGGTTTGATTCCATGAAAAAAAAGCCGGGCTGGCCCGCCCCATACCACGGCATCGCCATGGTGGAGGATCACGGTGCGCACAGGGTCCGTGCGTCTGGCCCCACCCCATTGGAAAATGGCCGACCGCCCCAGTGAGAATGAGACAACGGGCTGGCTGCATTCGCCCTCGTCGCGGTCCTGGTGCAGGCCCATGCGGCTGCCGGGGGCGTAACGGTTCAGCAGGGCCGTGTTAGGCGTGAACCCTGTAAAACCGGCTGCCTGCGCGGCCTGTTCCCCCAATTCCGCCAGCAGTGGGGGCATGGCGGGCCATGGCTCGCGCGTTAGCGGATCGTGGGATGTATAGCGGTAGCCGGTGTGGTCCGTCACCCATACGGCGGCACCACACCCGGTCATGGCAGCGGACATGGTACCGCCCCCCGGCGTTGCCATTTGCCGGAAAGGGGCAAATGCCGCCACCTGTTCGATTATACGTAACAGGTGTGTGGCTTCGGGGGTGATGAAACCCGGCAGCACCAGCGCGCCATCATCCAGCATCATGCGCGATGGGCGCGTGTCGGGCAGGAGCAGGGCCATCTGCTCCTGCCCGGGGTGCGTGGTGGAGCTTTTCCGCTGTGCGTGTGGGCGGGGTGTGGGCGTGCGTGCCGGGGCTGCTCCGGGGTGGGGTGATGGCGGCGGCTTCATATGCAACAGCCTCCTCTGGCCTGGCGTGTATGCCCGGCACGGCGTGGTGTGCCAGGGCGCATGGCATGATGCCATCGGTTATATCGTGGCAGATCCGTCGGGGGCTATGGCGGGTGCCTGATATGCCACCGGAGGGTTTCTGGCGCGTGACTGGCAGGACCGGCATTGCCCGTGCCGATAGGGCCTGTCTGGGGCGTGTGATGGATGTGGCCGGTGCGTTCTGTCAGATCCCTCTGGCGTGGCATGGGGTCCGCAGTGTAGCATCGGTCCTGTTTTTGTGGCCAGCCTGTAAGGATATCTCCCATTTCCATGCCTATGCCCGTTCAGGACATCATGCTTATAGGCGGCGTGCCTGCGACCGTTACCCAGAATGAAACAGGCAGCCTTATGCGTGGCGTGTTCATGGGGCTGAACGCCCATGTGGATTTTTACGCATCGACCAGGAGCGAACTGGCGACCCAGGGCACGACAGCACTGGTGGATTTTTTTGCCGTATGCCGCCGAACGAACCGTTCGCCGCTTAAACCGCGGGGGAACGGGCAGGTCGGCTATGTGGTGGAAGACATCTACCAGGCCATGGAGGAAGCGGCCCGCAGGCGCGGCATAGACCTGTACCGTGTTGTCAGGGAACAGGCGCATGCGCTGGAGTTTCACGCCAGCCATGACCGGGGCGGTCAGGCCGATGGGGCAGGTATTCTCATAAGCCTGTAGCGTTTTTGAGCGCCGGGGCATGTAGAAAGGGGGCAGCCTTGCGGCTGCCCCTTTTTCTAGTCCACCAGCGATGCGGGATGTTACGCCGCTTCCTTGAGGATTTCCGTCTTGGTGGTGCTTGTGGTCCGGGCTGGCCACAGCAGGGAGACCACCAGAACAACCACGATATTGACCACCAGAGACAGAAGACCGGTGGAGACGTTGCCCGAAATCACGCCGAAATGCACAGGGTGAACCGGCTTGAGGCCGTCCATCCAGCACAGCCCCAGCCCGAAGACGGAGCCCGCCAGCCAGCCCGCCAGCATGCCCGGGGCCGAAAGACGCAGCGGCGTCAGGCCAAGGATAAGGGCAGGGAAGGTTTGCAGGATAATAACGCCGCCCAGAAGCTGCAGGTCGATCGCGAACTTGGCGTTCAGGAACAGCACGCACAGCAATGCGCCGACCTTGACCACAAAGGCTGTGATACGGCTGGTGCGTACGGGGTTTTTCTGGGGGGGCAGCAGGTTGCTGGTTACCAGATTGGCGGCACCGATCGCCATGACAGCGGCAGGCACGAGCGCACCCACGGCAATGGATGCAAGGCAGAACCCGGCAAACCAGGACGGAAACACTGCCTGGAACAGCATGGGCACCACCATTGAATTGTTGGTGGTGGTAATGCCCGCCGCATGCGCCATGAAGCCGAGCATGGCGATCAGCCCCAGCACGATCGTATACACCGGCAGGTACACCGCGTTCTGGCGGATTGTGTCTGCGGAACGGGACGCCAGAATTCCGGTCAGCGTATGGGGGTACAGGAAGGCCGCCAGGGCGGAAGACAGCGCAAGGGTGGCGTAGGGCAGGCCCTGGCCGGGATTGAGCATGGCCTGCGGATGGTCGGCCGCTGTTGCGAACAGTGCCGCGTAACCGCCCGTATGCATGGGAATGACCGTAACCGCCACCAGCACGGCGATATAGATCATGATATCCTTGATGAAGGCTGTCAGTGCTGGAGCATGCAGCCCGCCCATCCAGGTATAGGCGGCCAGCGAGATGAACGCGATGATCAGCGGCAGGTCACCCGGCAGGCCCAGGGCCTGTACCACCGTGCGGATACCGATAAGCTGGAGGGCGATATACGGCATGACCGCGACAAGCCCAGTCAGCGCCACCACGATTTCCAGCGTGCGGCTGTCAAAACGCCCGCGAATGATATCGGCCGCGGTGGAATGCCCGTTGGCATGCGCGATTTTCCACAGGCGTGGCATGACGACGAAAATGAACGGATAGACGATGATGGTGTAGGGCAGGGCAAAAAAGCCATAAGCCCCGACGGCATAGACCAGAGCCGGCACGGCAATGACCGTGTAGGCCGTGTAGAAGTCACCGCCGACCAGGAACCATGTCACCCAGGGGCCGAACTCACGCCCGCCCAGGCCCCATTCCTCCTGTGCGTTGGCGTTTTTGCCGTGGCCGCGCGTCAGGCGCCGAATCCACTGGATGGATGAGCCGATGACAATGGTGGTTGCAAAAAAGAAGATGAAGACGCCAAGCGCCCACGGATCGATGGTGTTCATGCGTCACGTCCCTTTTTCCAGACAATCCAGATCAAAAGCGAGGTCACGGGAACCCACGCGAACTGATACCAGTAGAAAAAAGGGAAGCCGAGCAGGACGGGGTCGTACCGGTCGTACAGGGGCATCCACAACAGGCCCAGAAAGGGCAGCAGCAGCAGGAGATTGAGATATTTCATTGCGGAAAACCGCCTCTTTTTGTTCTTTTTATGCTTAACGGACAGAGATGACGATGGAATCCGCCCTATGTCAATTACACAATGCGAATTTTACGCAAATGAAAAGAGGTAAGTTGCTTGGAGTTGGCCGGTATTTTTTGTTATAACGATGTTGTTACAACAATAGGCGCTGCGGCAGTGCCAGTCCCATACCCGGCACACCGCGTTTGGCCAGTGTTTTTATACCTGTAGCATAGCCTTGCCTCTGCGCGCGCAGCGCTGCGGTGGAACGGTTTGAGGCATGTGATGACCGCTCGGCCCCCCGGCTTTCTCAACTCCCTGTCGGCCGGTCTTGGGAGCGTCCTGTAGCGGGGCAGGGCGCCGTCCGGTGGGCCTGTGTTCCTAGCGCGACATGGTGCGCCTGTGGTGTTGCAGCAGGTCATTCAGCCTGTCGCTGTACTGGCGGTAGCTACCTTCGGGCACGCAGCCCAGTTCTTCCAGCGCTTCCAGGTCGGCGCCATGATTGATCCACTGGTTGGCCTGGTCCGCGTCGATACTTGTGGGCAGGGCATGGGCCTGAAAGACGACGGGGTCGTCTCCGTCTTCCTGCGCGCCGAACGGCATGAAGCTGTCATCGGCAGGGCGCGCGGTTGAATCCAGACTGATCTGGCCGCACAGAACCTGTTTTTTGTCGGCATTGGTATGGGTGCTTAACTGACGGAAAGACGCCACGCCGCCAAAATGGGTCGCAAGCGACTTGAGCGTGGCCCGGCCAAAGGCTGTAGCCGCCGCCTGGCCGCTGCCATCCACCACGGTCTGGCCCGGTCCCTGTGCCGCGCTCGGGCTGACCTTGGTGCTCCGTGCGGCGGGGGTGGCCGCATGCGCGAAGCCCATGGGGGCGATGACCCCCGGCAGGATGAAACAAAGAGCTAAAAAGCGTTTCATGAGGCAGTTCTTTCCTGTCTTCGTTCACAGTCTTGCTAGCGCGTGTGGCCAGTGTCGTAAATGGCGATGCATGGTGCACGGCGGGGTCTACAAAATATGGCCACCGTCGCGCGTGCCCCATGGGGTAATGCCCATGCAGGTCAGCCGTCCGCCGGGCAGCGGGACAGGCACCCCTGTTGTGCCGGGCAGGGACAGTGGCAGGCCGCGCAGGCTGCGCACGGCCAGAAAACCGAAACATTCGGCTTCCAGCGCATCGCCATTCCAGCCCAGAGCTTCCACCGGGCTGACAGAACCGGCAAGGCGGGCGGCAAGGGCCGCCATAAGGGCGGGGTTATGCCTGCCACCTCCGCAGACATACCATGCCACGGGCTGTTCGGGCAGGGGCGTGCGGGCGACGGCCTCGGCCGTGAAGGCCGCAAGGGTTGCCGCGCCGTCAGCGGCACTCAGCCGTGCAATCTGCTCCAGCCCGGCATGAAAGCTGAGCCGGTCGAGCGATTTTGGGGGCGCTGCGTCAAAGAACGGGTGCGCCATCAGGGCGGCAAGGCTGGGGTCATGCACGGTACCGCTGGCCGCCAGTGTGCCATCCCTGTCGTATGGCTGGCCGGTGTGTTGGTGTGTCCAGTCGTCCAGCAGGGCGTTGCCGGGCCCTGTGTCGCAGGCCAGAATGGTTCCCGTTGCCCCCACCAGCGTCAGATTGGCAACCCCGCCGATATTGAGCACCGCCACCGGCCCCGGCAGGCCCTGCAGCAGGGCTGCGTGGTAAAGCGGGGCCAGTGGCGCGCCCTGTCCACCCGCCTGAACATCCGCACTGCGGAAATCGTGGATGACAGGCAGATCGGTGGCGGCGGACAGGCGTGCGGCATCGCCAATCTGCCAGGTGCGCCCGCGTTGTGGGGCGTGTCGGCCTGTCGTGTCGGCCCCCGTGCTCAGGGTGGCGGAAACAGGGGCGTGCAGAATGGTCTGGCCATGAAAGCCCACAAGGTCGACTGGCATGTCGGGGGCTGACTGGCGGATCAGCCTGATTGCCTGGGCGTGGATATCCGTCAGGTCCCGCGCGATTTCGTGCACCTGCCCGGCCTGGGGTGTCAGGTGGGGGGCGTCGTCCAGCAAAACCCGCAGGCGGCCGCGCAGGTCCGGTGGATAGGGCACGGTCACCGCCGGGCCGTGCCCGGATACACATATGCCGTTTGTGCGCACAAGGGCTGCGTCCACCCCATCAAGCGATGTGCCGCTCATCAGCCCTATGGCGTTCATGAAAACGGGCGCGGGCTCGCGGGCGTTTTCAGGGGTGGTCACGTGGCCGTCATGCAATACGGGGGCCGACATGGGCCGTTATCCTTCTCCGCTGTTCTGGTGGTGTTTTGGCCCCTGTCCCGCGTCCGGCGGGGCCGCGGCGTCAGGGCGTCGTCAGCGTGGCCAGCCCGGTCCAGAACTGTCCGCTCCGTATGTCCCACAGGACGATCCTGTCGCCGCGCGGGCTGCCGATATGCAGGGCCAGAACGTTGTCGCGCACGCGGGTGGTGTCCAGCATACGCTCATCCGGTGCCAGTGGCAGGATGGCGGGTGTTGCAGGGGGCTGTCCGGTGCGGGGCAGGGCTGCTGGCGGAGCGTCCACCAGCGGCACGGCGGCGGTCAATGCGGCGGGTGCTGTGGGGGCATGCGGTGCGTTCATGCGGTGCAGAATGACACCGATCAACGCGGCGGTGCCCAGCACGATCAGCACCCCCATGCCGATTACGGCGGCCATCAGCGCCCTGGGGGTTTTATAATCCTGCTGTTCCATGTCAGAGCGCGCCACCCAGCGCGATGTGGCGGCGCATTTCCGCGATCACGCTCGCCAGCCCGTCAAAAATTGCCTGACCGATCAGAAAATGGCCGATATTCAACTCCCGTATTTCCGGCAGGGCGGCTATGGGGCCTACGTTCCCGTAGGTCAGGCCGTGCCCGGCATGTACCTCCAGCCCCAGTGCGGCGGCCTGCTCGGCCCCTGCGCGCAGCCGTGCCAGTTCATCCGCACGGCCTTCGGCATAGGCGCCGGTATGCAGTTCCACCACCTGTGCGCCTGTTTCGGCGGCGGCGGCGATCTGGGCCGGGGCCGCGTCGATAAACAGCGAAACCCGGATGCCCGCATCTGCCAGTGTTTTCACTTTGGGTGCGAGGGAGAGCATCTGGCCCGCGACGTCCAGGCCGCCTTCGGTTGTCAGTTCCGCGCGGCGTTCGGGTACGATGCAGCAGGCATGGGGTGCCAGCCCCAGGGCAATGGCCACCATTTCGTCTGTTGCGGCCATTTCCATGTTCAGCGGCGCGGCAACTTCGGCCTTGAGGCGGTGCAGATCCGCGTCGCGGATATGGCGGCGGTCCTCGCGCAGATGGGCGGTAATACCGTCAGCCCCGGCCTGTATGGCCAGCAGGGCGGCGGCCACCGGGTCTGGGTGCTGCCCGCCCCGTGCGTTGCGCAGGGTGGCGACGTGGTCGATATTCACGCCAAGCCTGATAGGCGGTCTCATGCTCGGGTCCTTATACGGGCGGTTTTGCACGGCATTGCGCCGCAAACGGGGTGCTGGTCTGTGCGGACCATACGTTCAAATATGCTCTCGGCAGTCAGTTTTGTGCTTGAGCCTGCCTGTTGTCGGCCAGATGGGCGGCCAGACGCAAGGCCGCGCACAGGCTGGCGGGGTCTGCCTTGCCCTGCCCCGCGATATCGAAGGCAGTGCCATGATCGGGGGATGTGCGGATAATGGGCAGGCCCAGTGTGACGTTCACGCCCTGGTCCATTTCCAGTGTCTTGATCGGGATCAGCGCCTGATCGTGGTACATGCACAGGGCGGCGTCGTACCGGCTGCGCGCCTGGGGTGTGAACATGGTGTCGGCCGGCAGCGGGCCTGAGACGTCAAGTCCTTCCGCTTTCAGGATTTCTATGGCGGGGATAATAATATCCAGTTCCTCGCGCCCCATCAGCCCGCCTTCTCCCGCATGGGGGTTCAGCCCCGCCACGGCCAGACGGGGGGGCGTGCGCAGCCCGAAGTCACGTGCAAGCCCGCGGGCCACGGTGCGGGCCGTGCGTACGATCAGGTCGGTGCTGAGCTGGTCCAGCGCACGGCGCAGGGCAACATGTACGGTTACCGGCACCACACGCAGGGAAGGGCCGGCCAGCATCATGACATCCTGTCCGGGCACACCGCACAGTTCCGCCAGGTAGCTGGTATGGCCAGGATGCGTGAAGTCGGCACTCTGCACGACATCCTTGCTGATCGGATTGGTCACGACGGCTCTGGCCTGCCCCGCCAAGGCCAGTTCGACCGCCATGCGAATGCTGTGCAGAATACCCGGCGCATTGCGTTTGTCCGGCTGGCCGGGCACGGCCGGGGCGGCAAGCGGCAGGGGCAGGACCGGCACGGCGTTGCTGAATACGGCACCTGCCTGCGCAAGGTCGTGTATGGGCTGCACGGGCGCATGGGCGGCCAGCAGAGCGGGGTCCCCGATCCAGGCGAAGGCCGGGCCGCTGGCGTGCAGGGCGTGCCAGCTTCTGGCCGTAATTTCGGGGCCTATGCCCGACGGGTCGCCCTGGGTCAGGACCAGCATGCCGCATCTCCATATCACGTCTCCCACGGTAAGTGGGACGGGCAAGAAAACCTCAGAAAAAGGCTGGCGTAAAGGTGCCCAGGAACTGGTGCAGCAGATTGGGGGCAAGGCCCCGCCTGACCATCTGCACTGCCTGGGGGCGCAGGGCTGCGTACCAGGCCGGGTCGAAATGGCGTGACAGGCGAACGGTGTCGGGTAATGCGGGGCTGGAATGCAGCAGGGCCTCAAAGGGCGGTAACGCGGCCAGAGCGGACTCGGCCGGGCGATGGCGCAGGTAGTAGACCGGGTCGAAGAACGTATGCCCCGATCGCTGTTCCCCATCTCCCACGCGCAGAAAATGGTCGTACCCGTTCATGTAGCCGCCTGCTTGCAGGCTGGTGTCTGTCAGGTCCGGGTAGCGGGCGCGGTAGAGCTGTTCGGAAAACAGGTAATGGGGGGCATATGTCCGAAAACCCGTGTGGCAATAGTGCTCGAAGCCCGAACGGTAACGGGCTGTTGCAAGGCCGCTCATGACCTCGGGGCAGGACAGGCGGTACCATTCCTCCGAAAAATAGCGGTTGGGAGAATGACCCGACAGCGCGCCCTGTGTTTCGTACCAGTGCTGGAGTGCTGCGTCAGAGAGCGATTCCAGATCGGGGTGCAGCGGTCCGTAGTCCTGCCTGTACCATCGGGGGTCGAACGCCATCCACAACGGCACGGATGCGGGCGCGGTCACAAGGCGGCCCGGCCATGCCGGGGGCTTGCAGAGTTTTCAGGCTCGGGGGGCAGACGATATGTTCTTTCCGGGTATGGCAGGCATGGCGGGCTGGGCAGAGCGGTCTGGCGCGGCATGACGAAAAGGCCCCTGATACGTACAGGCCTGCATGCCTGCATGGTGTCATGTTCAGGCATAGGCGTGGGGCTGCTAACAAAGTGTATACACACCTGTTTTTATAGTCATCCGGGGCTTGTCGCCGGTATGATGCGCCATGGCGATCCGCCTTGTTCTTTGGGGCTGTTAAGGTTACGAGTGTTGGCATGATCAGGCTTATTATTGTCGTTCCGTTCCTGCTGGCGCTTGTTGTTTTCAGCGCCAGTAATCAGGACCCGCTGGATATGTGGCTGCTGACCTATAGCTGGAAAAGCTCGGCCGGTGTGCTGGCTCTGCTGGTCGCGGCGCTGGCCTTTCTGCTGGGGGCGTTCTGCCTGTGGGTGGTGGAGCTGCGCCAGCGCCGCCGCGCCCGCAAGGCAGAATTGCAGGTGCGTGAACTCCAGGCCCAGCTCACCCAGGTGCAGGCGCAGCTCCAAGCCCAGCTTCAGGCCCAGATGCAGGCTTTCGCGCCGCAGCCCTCTCACCCCGGGGTAGACGATCAGACCTCACCCGCGATTACGCAGGGCGGAGGCGTGGCCCATGACTGATGCCGCGCGCCATACGGGCCTGATTGTCGCACTCGATACGCAAAGCCCGGAGCAGGCCCGGCAATGGGCAACAGCGGTGGATGGTGCGGCGGGCATGGTCAAACTGGGCATGGAATTCGCCTATGCGGCGGGTTTTGGCCCAGTGGCTGCGATTGCGGCGGAACGTGAGGTGTTTCTGGACCTCAAACTGCACGATATTCCCAATACCGTGGCGTCGGCCATCAAGGCGTTGTCCGGTCTGCGGCCCCGCATGCTGACATTGCACGCCAGCGGAGGGCAGGCAATGATGGAGGCGGCCCGCAAGGCCTGTGACGAGGCTTTTCCCGCAGGGGAACGGCCAGTGCTGCTGGCGGTGACAGTGCTGACCAGTATGGATGAGCAGGGTCTGGCAGCCATTGGTGTGCCGGATGGCACGGCGGCCCAGGTCGGGCGGCTGGGGCGGCTGGCCGTGCGTTCGGGTATGGACGGTCTGGTCTGCTCCGCGCATGAACTGTCGCTGCTGCGTGACGCACTGGGGGGCAGTCCCGTTCTTGTCACCCCCGGTATTCGCCCGGCCGGAGCCCAAATGGGCGACCAGAAACGGGTTATGACGCCAGCACAGGCGCGCATGGCCGGAGCAGACTGGATTGTGGTGGGCCGGCCCATTACCCAGGCGGCAAACCCTGCTGCTGCTGCGGCGGCCATTGCGGCGGAACTGGCTGGCTGAACATGGTAACCAGCGCTGATCCCGTATCGGGCGTCAAGATCTGCGGGCTGACCGAACCTGCGGGGTTTGACGCCTGTCTGGAATATGGAGCGGATTGGGTCGGCTTTGTGTTTTTTGAACGCTCTCCCCGCTTTGTCACGCCCGCGCAGGCAGCGCTGCTTTCTGCCCGTGCAAAAGGGGGGCCGGGCCGCGTGGGCCTGTTCGTGAAACCCGATGAACAGGCCATAGCAGACACCCTGCGCCATGTCGGTCTCGACATTCTCCAGCTTTACGGCGTGGATGACGAACAGGCCCGCGCCATTGGCCAGCATTTTGGCCTGCCGGTCTGGCTGTCCCGCCCCGTTGCGGCGCGCACCGACCTGCCGGCCAAGACGTCTGTCCAGCGGGTGCTGGTCGAACCTCGTCCACCAGCATCCGCAACCCGCCCGGGTGGTAATGCGCAGCAACTCGACTGGTCACTGCTGGCAGGTTGGCAGCCGGATTTCCGCTGGATGCTGGCAGGCGGCCTGACACCGCAAAACGTGGGTGCTGCCATACGCGAAACCGGTGCCCCCGCGGTCGATACATCATCCGGTGTGGAAAGTGCCCCCGGAACCAAGGACCCATCGGCCATTGCAGCGTTCATCCGGCATGCGAGGGCAGAACTGCATGGCTGAAAGCGCCCGGGCCATCCGCACCGAGCAGGGGCGGGCGGGCAGAGCGGTGAGGCAGCAAAAAAGCACGCATGCATGCGCTTTCCCTCTTGCCTGATCCGATAATCTTGCTATTACCTCTCTCGCGCTGGAGAGATGGCCGAGCGGCTTAAGGCGCACGCTTGGAAAGCGTGTGTACGTTAATAGCGTACCGAGGGTTCGAATCCCTCTCTCTCCGCCACGCCACCTGAGTGGTTGATTTTAAAGCACAAAATTTTTGGCTTCCCGCTGTGTGATACGGTCATGTGTTACAGAGGCGACAAAAATTTTGGCTGCTTCCTGCACGCTTCGAAGTCTTCAGATTACAGCGATAGACCCTTCAGGGAACAATCGCTGTAATTCCGGAAAAACTGGCTTTTGTCACACCGCACAGTCAGTGCAATCGGCTGCCCCCGGACTGGAGCCGTTTTAAGGGGCAGCCGATACGTCAGCGGAAACGGCAATCCGCTTTTTGTCCGATCGTTCAGGGGGCTTAACTGGCGTCCGTGTTCTTGCCGTTCACGACAGGTTGCCGTGTGGGTCTGAGTGCTTTGATAAGCGTGTTATCGACCTGCAGATGCCCTTTGACAAGTTCAGGGGGTGTCAGCGCCAGCCAGTTGTTCAGCGAGATATCTTTATACTGGCTTGTATGAAAGACGTTGATGACCCGCACTGGCTCATCGCCGATATTTTCGATGTAATGCGCAAGCGTTCTGGGAACATAGCCGACATCTCCGGGCACAAAATCAAATGTGCGGGCGTTGTTGACGGCATCGAAAACGGTCATGCGGGCTTTGCCGCTGATATAATATTGGAGTTCGTCGGCATCGGGGTGCCAGTGAATTTCGCGAAGTCCCCCGGGCTCCAGGTCGATCAGCAACGCGGCCAGGCTTGTGACATCGAAATTGCGGGAGTCGATAATCTGGGTTGCGCCACCCGGGTAAGCTGTCGGTGCTTTTTGCGACGCGCGAAACACATACTTGTCCGTATAATGTGTGGCGGCAAGGTCCTTGCGCACCTGTTCAAGCGGGGGCGGAACAGGCTGGCGGAAAATGTATTTCTCATGGGCTGGAATGGTGTTGAACGCGGCTTCGGGAAGGCCAAAGTTCTTGGCCAGGACTTCCCGGGGGATGTGGGCGAACAGTTCCGTCACCAGCAGGGTCTGGTTTTCGGAAAAATTACCGTCATTGAAGACAAGAACGAATTCCGTTCCTTCCTCAAGACCCTGAATGGCATGCGGAAAGCCTGCCGGAGCAAACCACAGGTCGCCGGGTTCAAGATCCTCGATCAGGGTCTGACGCTGGTCATCGATCAGATAAAACCTGACTTTTCCTTTCAGGACGTAAGCCCATTCCGCTTCCTTGTGCCAATGCATTTCCCGCACCACGCCGGGTGACAGACGCATGTTGACAATGGCCAGCTCTTTCAGGGCGCCCATCTCACGGCATGTGATTTCTCGTGCCCAGCCGCCGTCTTCAAGACGGTTATGAGCCATGGCAAACGGAAATTTCAGGTTGGGAATGCCGCCGCAATCGGTCGCGGGAGGGAGGAAGATATCGGGATTCTGGGCTTCGATTTCCGGGTTGCGGGGGCCGGCAATATTCGCACCTCTGGTGCCGATAATGGGCTGCGGTAACTGGTTCATGTGAACGCATCCTTTGGAGAAAGTTGTTCGTATTATGGTGTTTTGCAAAAAATTATAGACTGGATAATCATGTTCCCGTCATGAAGCATGAGCGGCATGCAGGCAGTGCGTGGGTGTTGGTTTATACGAATGTCGCCCCGGGGGCGGGGTCGGCATCCGTTCTGCTGCGGGTGGCCGATATTGCCAGGCCCATAAAGGCGGCGGAGGCGGTAAAGAGAGACAGGTTGTCGAAAACGTTCATGTCGAGAAACGCACCAATGGCGCCACCCAGCGCAAAGCCGAACAGGACAAGAAAAAACACGCCCGCCCACATCAGGTTGGATTCGTTATGAATGCCGTCCTTTTTAAAAAAACTCTGGGCCAGGAAATTAAAGGCCATCTGCACGACAAAGGTTACGGCCACATTGCCGTACAGCATGCCATGGTCCTTATGAAAGGCATTGCCCTGGGCTCCGGCAATGAAGCTGATAATCAGGGCGAATATCGGATAATCGACAATTTTCAGAACGGATAGAATGCCGATAACCGTTAATAAAACGCATTCGCACCACAAAATGGCAGAAGTAAATCTATGTCCGGCTTTAAGGTTATCCGTCATGACAAAGCCGCAGGCCGCCGAACCCAGCCCGAAAGCAAGAACGGCCCCGACGGAATACCAGAATGGCGTCCAGTCTGCCTGGGCCAGTCGATAGCCAATCTGCACGACATTGCCGGACTGCACGGTGGCAAAAGTCTGGGCATGGTAGAACGTCCATGCATTCATGAGACCGGAACAGAAAGCCAGTATAAACCCAACTCCTTTGTATTCCATTAATGGATATTGGCTTTTGGACGAGTCTTCTGGTGGAGGGGGAGGTATCATGTCGTGTTCCTAAAGTGTTTTGGTCAAAAAAGTGTAATATTTACTTTTTTGCCGACTGCCTCAGAGCGTTACTGTTGCAGTTCTTGGTTAAAATGCCTTTAAAATTAAAGGGAGTTCGGCAGGTCATGTTCTGTTGCGGAGTCTGGTGGGGGAGGCGGGCCAACCGGTTCGGCAGGTTCGGTCGATCGGTGGTTGCTGCCTGCATGCCATGCGCCTGCCATACCGGTATGGGGATTGCCTGTTTCCATACTGACCCGTGACGGCTACTAAAGCGCAGACGGGGCGGGATGAGGAACAGACCGGTTTGAGCGCGACAGGAACAGAGACCGCCAACATCACCGCTGCTGGCGGCAAGTGTGTTGTCATGTGGTTCAGGGACGATCTGCGTCTTGCGGATAACCCGGCTCTTCAGGCCGCGGTGGATACAGGACTGCCGGTTGTGTGCGTGTTCGTGCATGACCCGGCATTGCCGCTTGGGGCCGCGGCCCGCTGGTGGCTGGACGGTGGACTGCGCGCGCTGCACACGTCCCTTGCGGTGCATGGCGGCGCTCTCCTGATCCTGCGCGGCTCCACCGTTGAGACCATGTGTGACCTCTTGCGTCATCTCCAGCCCGCCGAAATTTTCTGGAACCGTCGTTACGCCCTGCCCGAGCGCGATATGGATGCGCAGGTCAAGGCGTTCTGCAAGGCCAATGGCATTGGGGCCTCCAGTTTCGGGGCCAGCCTGTTGCATGAACCCTGGACCATTCAGACACGGGCAGGCGGCCGGTTCAGGGTTTTTACGGCGTGGTGGCGTGCCGCGATGGAAATGGGCGATCCAGCCCCAGCACTGCATGCGCCGCAACAGGTGTCCTGCCGGCCGTTATCAGGCACGACAACGACTGGCGCGCTGGGAATTGGCTCGCGGGGGATTGACGCACTGGGGCTTGTCCCCACAGCGCCCGACTGGGCAGGTGGTCTGCGGGCTACGTGGCAACCGGGGGAGGACAAAGCCCTCTCATGCCTGCACACGTTCCTGAACGACGGGCTGGAGGGCTACGCCACGCTGCGCGATTGTCCCCATGGGGTCACGACCTCGCGGCTATCGCCCTATTTGCGGTTCGGCCATATTTCGCCGCGCCAGATATGGCACGCTGCGAAAAACGCGGTGCTGAGCGCGCGCGGGGCAATTTCCAGCCAGGATCTGGAAAAATTCCTGTCCGAACTCGGATGGCGGGATTTTTCGTGGTATCTGCTGTTCGATAGGCCTGATCTTGCCCGCGAGAATTTTCGCCCCGAATTCGACGCCATGCCCTGGCTGAACGAGGCAGACCTGTTTGCGGCTTGGACCCGTGGACAGACAGGCTACCCGCTGGTGGATGCGGGCATGCGCCAGCTTTGGGCCACCGGATGGATGCATAACCGGGTGCGGATGGTGGTGGCGTCGTTTCTGACCAAGCACCTGCTGATAGACTGGCGCAAGGGCGCGCACTGGTTCGATGATACGCTGGTGGATGCAGATCCCGCCAGCAACGTTGTTGGCTGGCAGTGGGTTGCTGGCAGCGGCGTTGATGCGGCGCCCTATTTCAGGGTCATGAACCCCGTGTTGCAGTCGGAAAAATTCGATCCGGAGGGTGAGTATATCAAAGAATTCGTCCCGGAACTGCGGAACCTGCCGGCTCATGCCCTGCATGCGCCATGGCAGGCCAGTGTCACGGATCTGGCGCGGGCCGGTGTCAGGCTGGGGGAAACCTACCCCCATCCGATCGTCGAACACCGTTTTGCACGCGAGAGAGCACTCGCGGCCTGGAAGGCAACGACGCGGTAATACGCGCATCCTTTGTCGCCCGGGCACGCAACCGGCTTTTGGACAGCCGGTTTCAGGGGCGAATTTTCAGGGCCGAAATGTGCCGCGCCCGGTGTGCGGGTTCTTCCGCCATTGTTCTCCAGGCCGTGCCCGGTGGTGCGGAGGCTTTACCGAAAACGCGTGGGGGAATAGGGCTGGGGGTCGAAATAGGGCGCTTCCCCATTGATCATTTCCGCCAGCAGGCGCCCCGTTACAGGGCCCAGTGTAAAGCCCTGATGCGCATGGCCAAAATGCATCCACAAGCCTTTATGGCTGGGTGCCGCCCCAATGACGGGCAGCATGTCGGGCAGGCAGGGCCGGTTGCCCAGCCACGGTGTGGGCTCGACTGCCGGGCCGAGGGCGACCAGATCCCGCGCCCGCGCTTCTGCCCGGCGCATCTGCACGGGTGTGGGTGGGGCACCCAGGGGGGCGAATTCGGCCCCGGTGCAGACGCGCAGGCCCATGGTCATGGGGGCCATCATCGTGCCTGCCTGCATGTCCAGCACCGGCATGCTCAGCCCCGTATCGCCCTTGTAATGTGTATGATAGCCGCGTTTTACAAAAAGCGGGAAGCGGTAGCCCATGGGGCGCAGCACCTCGTTCGACCACGGGCCCAGAGCCACAATGGCGTGTTCCGCCCGCACAATGCCGCTGGTGGTTCTGACATTCCACCCGCTGGTATCCTGCGTAAGGGTTGTGGCGTCGCCCACGGCCAGTGTGCAGCCTGCCTGTTCCAGGGCTTGTGCGTAACGGCCCACCAGCCCGCCGGGGTCGCGTACTGCCCACGGGTCGGTCCAGTGCACAGCCCCTGCGAAACGCTGGCGCAAAGCGGGTTCGGCTTTGCCCAGGCCGTCGCTGTCCAGAATAACGGAGGCAATGCCGAAGTCACGCTTCAGGCGTTCGGCTGTCGCGGCTTCCTCGGCCAGGGCCTGGGCCGACTGGAGCGCGACCTTGAAACCACCCGGTTTTATCAGGTCGCGCGCGCCGGATGCTTCGATCATGGCGTCGTGCTCGGTCAGGCAATGGCGGATCATTGCCTCGTAATGCCGGGTAATGGTGGGGTAGGGGCCCGTGCCCGAGGCGCGCCAGTAATCGAACAGGGGTTTGGCAAGCGCTGGCATGGCCCGCATGCTGTAATGCACGTCGTTCCCCCGTCCCAGGGCAATGCGTGCGATGCGTGACAGTTCATGGGGGAAATGGTGGGGGGCCACGCATTCCCGCTGGATCAGCCCGGCATTGCCATAGGACGTCTCCTGTCCCGGGGCGCGCCTGTCAACCAGTGTCACGTCAAACCCCCGCCGGACCAGATGCCATGCGGTACACACCCCGACCATGCCGGCGCCCAGGACAAGTGCAGTTTTTGTCACGTCGTATGCTCCAGTATTAAGCAAAAGCCGTTTTACATCAGGCCTGGGCGCGGGGGCTGTCGGCACGCGCTGTCCGCCTGCGCCGCAGGAAAGAGAACAGTGTGGCAGCCATGATCAGCAGGCCGCAATAACCGATCATGGGATAGACCGCCTTGACCAGCATGACAAAGCCCAACTGGCTCATACCCCATGCGCAGCCGGTAACCAGCGCGGCACCTTTCAGGCGTGACAGGCCATATTCTTCCAGGCGGGACGACAGGGCATAGGTCATGCCGACGGATGAACAATACAGCTTGACCAGAATAACCGGCAGCAGCACCGCCCCGAACACCGGCGAAATCCGTCCGGCCAGCAGCAGTGTCGGCACGGCAGCCCCCCTTATGGCGTCGACCTGCACGAACAGCACGAAGGCAAGTCCTGCCAGCAGCAGGCCGAACGCGCCACCCCCCGCCAGCCCGCCAAGCCGGGCCAGTCGCAGGTCAGGCACCTGCCCGCCCAGAACCAGCAGAACAGCCGCCGCCCCGGCAATATTGTAGGAGACATACAGCACGGCAGCGACCAGCCAGTGCCCTGCGGCATGCGGCTGCTGTTGGGCGGCCTGTTCCAGTGCGGCCACAGGTGCGATGGGCTGGTGCAGGCTGTACCCCAGCATGATCAGCACCATAAGGAACACCAGCGGTGTCATGATACCGATAAGATTGACAATGCGCCTGACATCCAGCCCCATGGTCAGGCATGCCAGCACGGCCATGATGGCCGATCCCACCCAGGCGGGAGGGCCGAACTGCTGATGGATCGAGGCCCCGCTGCCCGCGATCATGACCGTTATCATGCACAGCAGGAAAAATGAGAGCAGGATATCGGCCGCCCAACTGGCCCGTGCGCCGAAAAGCTGCGTCATGGCCTGTTGGTGGGTAGTAATGCGCAACTGGCTGCCGATCGTGTAGAGTTCCATGACCAGCAGCATGAAGAACGCGCCGGACACCGCTGTGCCAACCAGGCCATAAAGGCCGAACGCGTCAAAGAACTGAACCACTTCCTGGCCGGAGGCAAAGCCCCCACCGACCATAAGCCCGATAAAAGCAGCCCCCAGGCGCACGATATCCTTCATGCCGTGACGGAGCCCGACCGGTTGCCGCACCCGACTGCGGCCGGAAGGGCGGCAGCGCGGAACGGGGCCGCCGGACCTGTCGGGCGGGTTTCAGGCAGGCCATGCCCGGTATCGGGCTGACGGCATGGGTCATGGTCGCGCCTGCACTTGATCCGTCGCATCATGGTCATGGCTTTCGTTTTATGCCCAATGCACCCATGGGCTGGTATGGCCAGCCAACGCTAGCACGGCAAAACGGGGCTGCCTATGCGGTTGCCCAGGCGTGGTTACGGGCATTATGGGCTGGGCCTACCCGCCAGACAGAAAGTCATGCAGTCGCTCGTCGCCGGAATAGGCGACATTGAAGCGGAGGTAGGAGGACGGGCGGTGATCGGGATGAAAATAGGTCCCCGGCGCAAGCAGGATTCCGCGTTCCTGTGCTGCTTCCGTCAGGGTCTGGACATTGAAACGGTCAGGGGCGCGGGCCCACAGGAACATGCCGCCACGGGGTTTGGCATAAAGGGTAAAGCCGTTGCTTTCCAGGGCCGCGGCAATATGGCGGCGGCGCTCTTTCAGGCGTTCTTTCAGGCGTGTCTGGTGCAGGCGGAACTGACCGTCGGACATGATGTGGTGAATGATCGTTTCCGAAAAACTGCTGCTGGTCAGGCTGCTGGCCATTTTAAGGCGCAGGACGGAGGCTGCTATGGCGGGAGGGCAGGCCATGTAGCCCACACGCATGCCGGGCGATATGGTTTTTGAAAAACTGCCGATATGGACAACACGTTGCAGCCGGTCGAGCTGCGCGAGCGTGGGGGAATTTTCGTCGTCCAGCGCGCCGAATGTGTCATCTTCAATGACGAACACACCGAACTGTTCGCATAGCGAGAGAATATGATGTGACACGTAAGGGCTGCAACTGGTGCCCGTAGGGTTCTGGATGCGGGTATTGATAAAGAAAAAGCGTGGCTGATACTGCTCGAACACCTTGCGCAGACTGTCCAGGCAGGGGCCCTGCGGCAGTCTGGGCACGCCAACCATGTTCAGGCCCAATGCCGTCAGGGCGGGAAAGAGGTTGCAGTAGCCGGGCTCTTCCACCACCACCGTATCGCCCGGCCGGGTCAGTGCGCGGGTCGCCAGTTCAATGGCCTGGCTGGCGCCGTGGGTCACGATGATCGACGCCAGGTCGCACGGCACGTCGTCCCGCAGCAGAAAAGCCTGGATCTGTTCGCGCAGCCCCCTGTGCCCGTAAGGGTTGCCGTAGGAGAAAATTTCGGGATCGGGCCTGCGGGCAAGGGCGGCGGCGGCCTGGCGTATTCCGTCGGTATACAGGTAGGTGGGCGGGAGCCAGCCACATCCGGCATTGAGCGTTTGCGACGGTTCTTCGTAAATACGCTGCAAAAGCCAGAGGGAATCGACCGAGGGTCTGATAGTTCCGGGCGTGGGGGCCGGGGGTGCCGCTGTCGGGCGGGTGGCCACAAAATAACCGCGCGCCGCCTGCACGTCCAGCAAACCATCGGCGACCAGCTTGTTATAGGCATTGGCGACGGTCAGCGTGCTGACATCGCATTGCGCTGCCATCCGCCGGATGGAGGGGAGTCTGGCATGTTCGGGCCAGTCGCCGCTTTCTATACAGGTGGTAATCTGGCTGACAATCTGGACGACCAGGGGTGTCTGGCGCGTGCGGTCCACACATATGGTATTGCGTATTGCCTGTTTTATGGTGCGTCTGCCCGCCACGATCTGCCCCTGCCGGTTGTGCATTGGCCCAGCATAGCCGCAACACGGGTGGTTTGCACCTATGCGGGCGCACCCCATGTGTCGGACAGGGCAAAGCCCTGCGGGAACGGATCGGTCGGGTCGATGCGCAGTTCCTCACGCCCGTAAATCCAGGCGCTGCCGGTAATTTCGGGTATAATGGCCGCATGCTCCCCGACTGTGCAGGTATCGGCTACGTGCAACGTGAATTCTCCCCCTCCAATGGAGCGTGAGACACGTGTATCCCCCCGGCGGACCAGGCCGCGCGCATACAGTGTTGCCAGATTGGCCGAACTGCCCGTGCCGCAGGGTGAGCGGTCAACCCGGGCGGGGTCCAGAATGGTGCAGGTGCGGACAGCCCCATCGGGTTCGATATCGCGGAACATGACATAGGCGATCGTATCTACCCCCGGCAGATCGGGGTGGCTGACGCTGACCTGCGCTGCAATCTCGCGTTTCAGGGCGGCACCGGCCTCGGCCAGATCGCGGGCGTGCTCTGGGCGGATTTCAAGCCCGATGTCACGCACATTCACCAGGGCGTAATAGACACCGCCAAACGCGATATCGACCGCCATGCGGCCCCATTTTCGGGTGTTCACCGGGTGGGCCAGGTGGTGTGCAAAGGCTGCCACATTGCGCAGGGTCACGGTCAGGCACCGTCCGTTTGCGCAGTGTGCCACGGCCCGCACCAACCCTGCCGGGGTGTCCAGGTGGAGCACGGTCCGGGGTTCGCACATGGGTACCTGCCTGCTTTCCAGCAGGGCGGTCACCACGCACAGGCAGTTGCTGCCCGACATGGGATGGGCGCGATCGGACTGAAGGACAATAAACCCGGCATCCGCATCCGGGCGGGTTGGCGGCACCAGCAGGTTGACCGACATGGCCGCATGCGCGCGCGGTTCAAGGGTGACGAAGCGGCGCAGGCTGTCATGCCCGTGGTTGATGGCGGCCATTTTCTCCATCATGGTTGCGCCGGGCACGGGGGGCGCCCCCTCCACGATCACCTTGCCGATCTCACCCTGACAGTGAACCTGGAGCAGCTTCAGAACCGGCCAGGGGGCTTGGGCGGGGAAAGGCGTCATGCGATATACCACCCCCATGGCTCCTGACCGACAAACCGGGTAATCTGTTTTGTTTCAAGGTAATTGTCAAAACCCCAGCGGCCGAGTTCCCGCCCGATCCCCGACTGCCTGTAACCGCCCCACGGGGCTTCGGTAAAGGTGGGCTGCGAACAGTTGATCCAGACAATACCCGCGCGGAACGCGGCGGCCACGCGCTCGGCACGTTCGAAATCCGTGCTCATGACCGCCGCCGCCAGCCCGAAGCGGCTGTCATTGGCAAGGCGGATGGCTTCATCCTCATCCGTAAAAGGGCGCAGGCATACGACCGGGCCGAAAATTTCCTCCGTCCAGGCCGCACTGTCCAGCGGTACATCGGTCAGCACTGTGGGTTCGAGAAAATACCCCTTGTCCAGACCCGGGGCTGCCCGTCCGCCACTGGCCACCGTGGCGCCATCGTCGCGGGCCCTGTCGATGGCGTGCAGAATTCTGTCATACTGCGCGCGGGATACGATAGGGCCGAGCAGAACCCCTTTATCCATGCCATTGCCGATTCTGATTTTACGGCTTTCTTCACACAGTCTTTGCAGAACGCGCTCGTAAATGCCCTGCTGCACGAGAACGCGCGACGTGGCCGAGCAGACCTGTCCCTGGTTCCAGAAAATGCCGAACAGGATCCATTCCACCGCATCTTCGAGAGGGGCATCGTCAAAGATTACGAAGGGGGATTTTCCGCCCAGTTCAAGGCTGACGGTTTTGATATCCCGCGCGCAAGCCGCCATGATGCGCGAACCCGTCGGCACGGAGCCGGTAAAGGCGATCTTGTCCACGCCGGCATGTTCGCTCAGCGGCTGGCCGGTTTGCGGGCCGGTGCCATTGACAATGTTCAGCACCCCCGGTGGCAGCCCTACCTCATCCGCGATGGCGCCCAGTTCCAGCGCGCTCAGCGGTGTCAGTTCGGAGGGTTTGAGAACAACCGTGCACCCGGCCGCCAAAGCGGGGGCCACTTTCCAGACCGCCATCAGGAACGGGAAGTTCCACGGGATAATCGCCCCGACCACACCCAGCGGTTCCCGCACGGCCTTGGACACAAACCGTGTATCGGGCAGTTCTATGGGTTCCTCCGGGGTGCGGGCAAGTTCATCCGCCAGATTGGCATAGAAGTCGAAACAGCCTGCTGCGTCGGCTATGTCCCAGTCGGCTTCTGGCAGGGGCTTGCCGTTGTCGCGCACTTCCAGGGCGGCCAGCCTGTCCTGACGGTCGCGAACGGCCTGGGCAAAAGCCCGCAGGTAGCGTGCGCGTTCACTGCCCGGCATGCGCGGCCACGGCCCGTGATCGAAAGCAGCCCGCGCGGCATGCACGGCCTGGTCGATATCTGCCGCCGAACCGGCCGCCACATGGGCGAAAACCTGTTCTGTCGCGGGGTCGATGACAGGGAGCGTGCCGCCCAGCACCGGGGCGACCCATTGTCCGTTAATGTAAAGTTCTGTCTGCATGTCGGCTGTGTTCCGGGAAAAAATTCGGCGGGGTCTGTGTCAGAAACGGTCGATCCGGAAGGGCCGGATATCGAAAGGGGGTGGTGCCCCCGTGGCAAGGTCGGCCATGACCCGTGCGGTGGTCGCGGCTTCGGTCAGGCCCAGATGGCCATGCCCGGTTGCATAGAACACGCCACCCACTCTGGCCGATGCCGACAGGATGGGAACCGTGTCGGGCAGGGCCGGGCGGTGCCCCATCCACACCGTGGCGCCGCGTGTCTGCAACCCCGGCAGGGCACGGCGCGCGTGCCTGAGCAGTGCGGTCGCGCGGCTGTAGTCCGGTTCAGCCTCGAGCCCCGCCATTTCAACCGTGCCGCCAACACGCAGGCCCCCCGCTGTCGGGGTTATCATGAACGCGCGTTCGGGCCAGATCAGGGAATGGGCAAGATGCACGCCGGGCGATGGCAACTGGTTATGATACCCCCGCTCTGTCTCAAGCGGGATGTCTTCGCCCAACAGGCGTGAAAGGTCGCGTGTATAGGCCCCCGCGCACAGAATGACGTTTTTGCCCATCAGGACCCGGCCGTCATGCAGCCTTACTCCTGAAACCCTGCGCCCGTCACGGATGAAATCCGTAACATGGCCGCGTGCAATCTGGCCGCCACGCTGTAGCAGGGCGGACAGAATGCGACCCGTCAGAACGAACGGATCGGCGATGGAGCGGTTGGCCGGGAGCAAAACCGCCTTGTGCATGGTGGATGCAAGGGCGGGTTCAAGCTGACGGAGGGCAGGGCCGTCCAGAAGCGTATAGGCAAAGCCGTGCCGGTCCAGTGCTGCCAGATGGGCAGAATCGGCCCGGAATGCCGCTTCGGTTTCATAAAGAGACAGGCAGCCTGTTTCCGATAACAGGTCCTCGGCCCCTGCGAGTTTGAGAAACGGCGGCAGGTCGGTCTGCGCACGGTGGCACAGTGCCGCCCCCAAAGCCTCCAGCGCGTTGACCGTTCCGGGGCGGCTATTGCGCAGGAAACGCCAGAACCAGGGCAGCAGCCTTGGTGCATAACGGGGTGCAATGCTTACGGGGCCTGCGGGGTCCATCAGCCATCGGGGGATATGCCGCCAGACATCGGGGCGGGATGTCGGCAGGAACTCCGTTACGGCAATACTGGCCATGTTGCCATAAGACGCGCCACGCCCGGGGGTGTCGCGGTCCAGCAGCAGCACGTCCTGCCCCCGGCTTTGCAGTTCCAGTGCGATGGCGGAGCCGATAATGCCCGCGCCCACGACAATGGTTGGGGTGGTATCGGCCCGCGTGCTCATGTCAGGCGGTTGCGGACAGAACGGATTGCAAAAGGCTGCCAAAAGCCTTTTTCTCATTCTCGTTCAGTGGCAGCAGCGGTTTGCGTGGCAGGCCCACGGGCAGGCCGAGCAGTTCGCAGCCATATTTGATTTTCTGCACGAACTTACCGGCCTCCATGTCGTTCATGACCGGGTAGATCGCACGCGCCACGGCCTGGGCCGTTGCAAGGTCACCGGCGGTGAACGCGTTGTAGAATTTCACGATCGGCGCGCTCAGGCAGTTGGCCGGTGCGCAGATCCAGCTTTTGGCGCCCCACAGGAAAAAGTCGAACGCCTGATCGTCGCTGCCGCAACACAGGGGAATTTTGTCGCCGTAACGGCGGTCTATTTCCAGCGCACGCAGCAGATTACCGCTACTTTCCTTGATGCCGAGCACGCGCGGGTTCTCTGCCAGCGCGTCCATGACCTCGTACCCCACCTCAACGCCCGCGCGCAACGGGAAGTTGTAGAGCATGATATTGACATCGGTTTCCGCAAGAACGGTCTGGTAATGCGCCAGCAGTTCGTCCTGTGTGGGCAGGCAGTAATAGGGCGGGGGCAGCAGTACTGTCGTGTAGCCCAGCCTGGCCGCGACCTGGGTATGCTCCAGCACTTCACGCGTGGAGCCGCCATTGGTGCCCGCAATCAGCAGCCCACGCCCGTCTGCCGCCTCTTTTACCGCACGCAGCACGTCCGCCCGTTCGGTCGGGGTCATGGCGTAATATTCGCCGGTGGACCCCATGGGCGTCAGGCCATGGACACCTGCGGCGAACTGGGCATCGACCACCTGTTCCAGAACCGGGAAGCTGATTTTGTCGTTTTCGTCAAAAGGCGTGACAATGGCAGGTAGTATGCCTTTTACGTCAATGTTTTTCATGTCGTTCTCCTGAGCCGGGTGGCCATGGGACCGCAGGGTGACGGGTATGGCGCGCGACGTGGCAGGCCCCGCATGCCGGGGCGCAAAAGCGTGCGGGGACATCATTTCTGTCGATACTATGTCGACATTAGGTCGCCATGACAAGAGCCGTGAATGGAGTCGCCCAGTCTTTTCCGCTGCCCGCGCGTGGGTGGATACTGGACTTGCAGCTTTTGTTTCCGGGGCGTGTGTGCAAGACTTATCCCGATAACCAGCTTGACGGACCACACGCATCTCATGGCCATATCCTCCTCCTCCAGTCAGCCCCGGCGTTCCAGTTCGCAGCTTGTTTATGACACCCTGCGTGAGGACATACTGGTGCTGGCCCGCAAACCGGGGGAAATGCTGGACGAGACGGAACTGGCCGAACGCTTCGGCCTGTCGCGCTCACCCGTGCGCGAAGCACTGATCCGTCTTGCGGGGGAAGGGCTGGTAGTTATGCTGGCCAGTCGCAGCACGGTTGTCGCGCCGATCGATATTGCCAGTTTTCCCAGTTATGTCGCAGCACTGGACCTTGCCCAGCGCGCCAATACGCGGCTTGCGGCAATTTGTCGTACCGAGGGGGACTTAAAAACGATCCAGGCGCGGCAGGCTGCTTTTATCCAGGCGGTGGAGGGCGGCGAACATCTGGCCATGTCCGAAGCCAACAAGCAGTTTCATCTGGCCATAGCCCATGCGGGCCGGAACGCCTATTTTATCGATTTTTATGAAAGATTGCTGAACCAGGGCCAGCGTATGCTGCACCTGCATTTTGCCTATCTGGAACGCAGCAACGAAAACTACCTGCTGACGGAAGAACACCAGCTCATGCTCGATGCCATCGCGGCAAAAGACGCGGATGAGGCCGAAAGACTGGCCCACATGCATACACGCCAGTTCCAGCAGAATTTTATCGACTTCATGCGCGAAACCTACACGGCGTCCATGACGCTCGACGGCAGCGGGGCAGAACGGGTGGCAGGCCGCGCGAAGGCGAAAAAGCAGCCCGAAAAGGCTGTCGGGGCGTCGGCCCCGCGGCCTGCCGCCCGCTCCCGCACGACCCGGGTGCCCCGCACCCGGGTCTGACGCGGGCTGGCGTCAGGTGGCGGCGGGCTTGCCGCCAAGTTCGCCGGTCAGGAACTGGGCGCGGCCCAGCCCGAAGGACCAGTGGGCATCCTCGTTTTCCACGACGGACACCATGACGTCCGAGGGTTTGATACCGCAGGCGGCTTCCAGTTTTTCGACAAGAAGGCGGTAGAACAGGGCATTTTTTTCAGCCCCGCGCGGGCGGCTGAAAACCTGGAGCAGCACCACGTCCTTCGTGCGTGGAATATCCAGGCCCGTATCTTCCACAATCATGTGCGATGGCTTGTGTTCGGAGACGATCTGGTACCGATCCCGCGCCGGTACCTCGAAAGCTTCCAGCATGGCGTCATGGGCGGCGTCGAGCAGGGTCTTGATCTCGGCTTCCGTGCGGCCGGTGTTCACGTGGAAGTGCAGAAGGGGCATGGTTTCGTTATCCTTTCAGAAATGCGGGTGCGTAGTGTTTTGATCAGGCCAGGGCGGCGATGATCCTGCCCAGGCTCGCACCCATGTCGCGCAGTTGCTCCGGGGTGGAGATGAACGGAGGCCCGAAGGAAATGGTGTCTCCGGTCACGCGCAACAGCAGGCCATGCTGCACGCCCTGTTCGAACACCTCAAGCCCCCTCGCGCCGGGTTTACCGTCACGCGGTTTGAGGTCTATGGCGGCGGTCAGGCCGATATTGCGCAGGTCATGCACATGGGGCAGGTCGCGCAGGGCATGAATGGCCTCTTCCAGCACCGGTTCGAGTGCGCGCACGCGGGAGAGCAGATTGTCCTCCTCCATGATGTCGAGCACAACATTGGCTACGGCAGCCGCCAGCGGGTGACCGGAATAGGTATAGCCATGGGCGAATTCGATGGCGTTTTCAGGCCCGGTCATGAAGGTGTTGTAAATTTCGGGTGTGACGATCACGCCCCCCATGGGCACGATCCCGTTCGTGACCGCCTTGGCGAAGGTGATCATGTCCGGGCGTACGCCAAAGCGCTGGGCGGCGAAGTTTTCGCCCATGCGGCCAAAGCCCGTTATGACTTCATCAAAAATCAGCAGAATACCGTGTTTCGTGCAGATTTCGCGCAGGCGTTGCAGGTAGCCCACGGGGGGCACGAGCACCCCGGTGGAGCCCTGAACGGGTTCGACAATGACAGCGGCGATGGTCGAGGCATCGTGCAGGGCCACCAGGCGTTCCAGATCGTCGGCCATCTCCGCTCCGCATTGCGGCTGCCCCTTGGAAAAAGCCATGCGCGCGTGGTCGTACGGGTGACGGATATGGTCCACACCAGGGACCATGACAGTCGCGAACATCTTGCGGTTGGGCACGATCCCACCCACCGACATGCCGCCCAGCCCCACGCCATGATAGCCGCGTTCACGCCCGATCAGCCGGAAACGCCCGCCTTCGCCACGCAGCTTGTGAAAACCGATGGCGATTTTCAGTGCCGTATCCACTGCCTCGGACCCGGAATTGGCAAAAAAGACATGCTCCAGCCCCGCCGGCGCCATGTTGGCGATCCGTTCGGCCAGGCGCACCGCGCCGGGGTTCGCAAGCTGGAAGGAGGGTGCGAAGTCAAGGCTTGTGGCCTGGTCGTACAGGGCCTGGGCAATGCGGGGGTTGCCATGGCCAAGGGGTGTACACCACAGCCCGGATAGGGAGTCGAAAACCCTGTGGCCGTCCCCCATGGTGTAATATGCACCCTGTGCGGCAGCCAGAACCCGGGCGTTGCCCTGCGTGTTGACGTACCGGTTGGCCGTGAACGGCATCCAGTAGCGGCCGGCGCGCATGGTTGTGGCGCAGTCGAAGTCGTTCTTGATCTCTGACATGGGGATGCTCCGCTCGCATGGGAAATGACGATACAGGGGTAAAACCATTACGGGATCAATCTGATAGGCATTTCGTGTCATATTGCATATAGACAGTTTGGCCAGTGACGGCTGAACCTGTAGTGGTCTGTTCTGCAAGGTGCCGCGCCGTCTATGCCGATGCCGCCGGTCCGGCTAAACTCCAGCCCGCTTGAACGCCAGTCTGTCGGGGCTGTCGCCCGCCTGTTCCTGACCCGTCTGCTTTTGCACCGTGTCACACCTGTTGAAATTGTACAGATGCCCTTAACCCTGTCCCCTCAAGATACTGCGTCACCTCCCGCGTCTTTACAGGCCTTTGATGTTGTCACCGTGCCGGGGCTGGACAATTCCGGCCCCCTGCACTGGCACACGGCCTGGGAACGTCACCTGCCTGCGCACGGGATCGCCTGCATACGACTGGAGCAGGACAGTTGGTCGGACCCGGATTATGCGGCCTGGAGCCACCGGCTGGGCCGCACGGTGGAGCGGGCGACCCGGCCTGTACTGCTGGCGGCCCATAGTCTGGGCTCCGTGCTGGTGGCGCGCTGGGCCGCGGAAAACCCCCGCGCGGCCTGTAACGTGGCCGGGGCTTTGCTGGTGGCCCCCGCCGATACGGAAGAATACAGCGGCCCGGACATGGCCCGTGTGGCGGATTTCAGGCCCCTGCCACGCGGGGGGCTGCCTTTTCCCGCTATTGTGGTTGCGAGCGATAACGATCCTTGGCTGGCGTTCGCGCGGGGGCGAATGCTGGCCCAATGCTGGGGGGCTGAATTTTTGCCCGCTGGCAGCTACGGTCATCTGGGCAGCGACGCAGCGCTGGGGGAATGGCCCACAGGGTTGTGTCTTCTTGATCGGCTTGCACGGGCGCATACCCGTAAGGCCCGTTCCTGAACGGGGGGGCTCTGCGCGCCCCAGGTGCGTGCGATGCGGGGCAGGCGGGGCCGCGGGCGGCCCAGAATTCGCTTGTCAGCAGCGGTGGAAAGAAACTAGGTTTCTACCGATCTGTTTAGGTGCGGGCGTATCGGTTGTCCGGTGCGCCGGGGCCTGTGTTTACGGTGTCTTTTAAACGGATCTTTAGTACTGCGATGGCTGAAAAATCTGAAATTCTCGTTGTTGGTGGTGGTGTTGCGGGCCTGGCCCTGGCCACGCGGCTGGGCAAGACCCTGGGCAAGCAGGGGGCTGCGCGCATAACCCTGATCGACAAAAGCTTCTCCCATGTGTGGAAACCCATGCTGCACTGCTTTGCGGCGGGCACGGTGCAGAACGAGAACAACCGTATCAGCTTCATGTCGCAGGCCAGCCATCATTATTTCGATTTCTGGCCGGGTGAGGTCGTGTCCGTCGACCGCCTGAACCGCAAGGCCGTGCTGGGGCCGTTCCGCTCCGCTGACGGGTCAGTGGTGCTTGACGGTCGCACGGTGGATTACGACGCGCTGGTTCTGGCCATTGGCAGTTGCGCCAACGATTTCGGCACGCCCGGCGTTGCCGAACACTGCCTGTTCATCGACAATCTGATCGAGGCCAACGGGTTCAACGAGAAGTTCCGCATGGAACTGCTCAGGGCCTTTGCCGCGAACGCGGAACTGGATATCGCCATTGTCGGCGGTGGGGCCACGGGCACGCAGCTTGCCGCCGAACTGCACAAGGCACTCGATCTGGTGCGGCTTTATTCGTTCGAGAAAAACCCGCCCCGGCTCAGGATCACCCTGCTCGAAGCCGGGCCGCGTATCCTGCCCGCATTCCCCGAACAGGTGTCCGAGGCAGCCAGGCAGGAGCTTGAGCGCATCAAAGTGGATGTGCGCACGTCCGCCATGGTGTCGGGGGCGGATGCGGGGGGCTTTACGCTCAAGGACGGGTCTTACGTGCCTGCGACGCTGCGTGTGTGGGCGGCGGGGGTCAAGGCGCCGGATGTTACGGCCCAGTTCGGCGGTCTTTCACTGAACCGGTCGGGCCAGATTATCGTGCAGCCCAACCTGTGTTCGGTGGACGATGAACGGATATTCGCGGTGGGGGACTGTTCGTTCATTCGTGACGAACCCCTGCCGCCCACGGCCCAGGTCGCGCGGCAGCAGGCGCACCATCTGGCCCGGCATCTGCCCGCCCTTATCCGCAACGGAACACCCGTGCCCTCATGCGTTTTCCGCAACAAGGGGGCTATTGTCGCGCTGGGTGACTATAATGGCTGGGGTACCCTGCCCGGCGGCACGGTTTTCGGCGGTGGATGGCTGCACGGTTTGTCAGCAAGGCTTGGCCATATGATGCTTTATCGCCAGCATCAGGTTGAACTGTACGGCCTGCCGCGCGGACTCATGTCCTGCCTGGCCGACTGGCTGGATACGCTGGTGCGTCCCTCCGTCCGACTGGACTGAGGCAGGCTGCCACCACCACGCGGTCCCTGAGCGCGTCGGCCATATTGTCCGTCCCGTGATGCAACTGGCGGGTGTGTCCGCTCACTCCTGCCGGGCATGCGCGCCGTAGACTGCGCCATCATTCAGGTTCACGTCAGCTTCCTGCGCTAGATATGGTCCTGTCGCCGGTCTGATCCGGCAAGAACCGCGGGCGGATTGCAAAAGAGTGATGGCGTTGCACAGGATCGCGGCAGGAGCAGGCTGCCTTGCAGGCATGGGCTCTTTTTTTCCGCCAAGCGCGACGTCCCGGCATGTGTTGTGTGTCCGGCATGCCTTGCTTGCCCCCGCCGCGGGGCTGTGGGGCGCGCGCATGGCGGCGGCATACGCGGTTCAGAAAACGTGAACATCCGACATATTGCGGCGGTGCTCTGGCTGGCGCTCACCAGTTACCCCGCATCGGCCCAGGGTTGGTCGACCAGTATCAGTGTATCGCCCCCGGCGGATGACGCGGCGCCAGCCTCGGCGCAGGCCGAAGGGCAGGCTGGTCATGGCGGTCGTGCGGCATTCCGCAACGCGCTGCGCAGCGCCTGGAGTCTCGATCCCGCACGGGCCGAATTGCAGACACGCCGGCATTCGGCCGATGCCAGGGCCAGTGCGGCAGGTGGCTGGTTTGCCGGTGGGCCTGTGGTTTCGGGGTCCTATATGGACGATCATTTCATAGGCACCAATATTGGCTACACGACGTATCAGGGCGCTGTGTCCGTGCCGTTATGGCTGCCGGGGCAGGGCAGTGCCACGCAGCACGTAGCGCAGGCGCAGGCCAGCACGCTGGAAGACCAGCTTGCCGTTGAACGCATGGCCCTTTCCATCCGGGTTCTGGATGCGACCGCCGCCGTGCGGATCGCGCGCGACAGGCTGGATGCGGCGCACACCCTGTACGTCGATATGCAGCACCTGGAAGGCATGATCTCGCATGCCGCCGGGGTGGGCGAGGCAGCCAGTGCCGATGTGCAGCAGATCCGGGCCGCGACAGCCACCGCCCAGAACGCCCTTCGCCTGGCGCAGGAGGAGCAGGCCAATGCGCGCGCAACGCTTGAAAGCCTGTGCGGAGCGGGGATGCAGGAACCCGATATCAGCTTTTACGACGCCCCCACCCTGACCCTGAGCCGCCTGAACGACCCGCAGGACATGATCGAACAGGACCCTCGCGTGCGGGCGGCCCGGGGCGCGGTCAAGGTGGCGGAAGCCAATCTCGATCTGGCCAGGCGGTCCTTCATGCCCAATCCCGAAATCGGGGTGGATGCCATTCATGAAGGACAGTACCAGAGCCCGTGGGACAATCGCGTGGGCTTTCATGTCAGCGTGCCGCTGCCCAGCGATGTGCGCAATGTCCCGATCATGACGCAGGCGCGCGATCAGATGAGCACGGCAACCGGCCAGCTTGAACAGGCGCGCCGTATGGTCAGGCTGGAACTGCAACGCGTGCGTGAGCGTGTGATGGCGGCGCAGGGCACGCGTCTGGCGCTGGCCGATGCCGCAGCCAACCTGCGCCACCGCGCGGATGCCGAGGAAAAAGCCTGGCGCACGGGCGAGCATGCGCTCGATGTCGCCCTGCGTGCCCGCCAGGATGCGGTGCGCGCCGCGCTGGACGCCAGCCGTGCGCAGACCGAATGGCATGTTGCCGTCCTGCGCCTGATGATCGCCACGGGGGATGAATTATGACACGCGATAAAGCGTCCGGCATGACGTCGGGTCGGCGCGGTGTGTGGCGCGGGCGGGCAGGGCCGTTCGGTCTTATGGCCGTTCTGATACTGCTGGCGCAGGGCAGGCATGCCCTGGCGGATGATCCCGCGCCGGACCTCCACCCCGTGCAGATCGCGCCGGAGGCGGTACGGGTCGAGGGGATAGAGATCGTGCAGGCCAGGCAGGGCAGCCTGGCGCCTGTGCTGTCCGTTATGACGCGTGTCATGCCCGATACGACACGGGTGGTGGCCATACGCCCGGCAGGCAGTGGCAAGGTGCTCGATATCGCGGTGCAACCCGGCTCACGCGTCAGTCGCGGCAGCGTGCTGCTGCATTATCAGGACCACAGCCTGCATACCGCCTTCGAACAGTCGGCCCAGCTTGCCGCCGCCCTGACTGCCGCCCGTGCGGCGCGTGACAATGCCGCCGGCGCATACCAGCGTGGGCTCGCGCTGCGCGGGCAGACCGTAGCGGACGGTGAAGTGCGCCGCCGCAAGGACGCGCTGGCCCAGGCGGAGGCCACGGTGCAGACCCTGCTGGCCCAGCAGAGCACGCTCAGCCACCGCTTCGAGCAGGAATTCACATCCCCGTCCGAGGCCATGGGCCAGGGCGAGACATCGGCCCTTGTGGCACCGCTCGGCGGTGTGGTGACAGCACTCGACACCGCGGTTACAGCCGATATCTCGCCCGCCATGGTGGTGGCCACGGTGGCTGACCTGTCATCGGTCTGGGTTGTATCCGACGTCACGCCGGAGGACGCCGCCCGACTGGCTCCGGGCGGTGGGCAGGTTACGGCGTTGGGGGGCGCGAGCATTGTCTCGCGTATCGACAGCGTGGATCAGGCGGCCAACCTGCAAACCGGCCTGGTGCGGGTTATCAGCACCGTTCCCAATCCTTACGGAGCGCTGGTGCCCGGTATGGTGCTGAACGCCACCTTGCAGACCCGCCAGGCCATGCGCGGCGTGCTGGTTCCCGCGCAGGCCGTGCAGGTGCTGGATGGACGTAACGTTGTGTTCGTGCGTGAAAGCGCCACCGTGTACCGGCCGGTGCCGGTGGTTGTCGGGCTGGAAAACGGAGCAGACAGCGGCGGCCAGGCGCTGGTGCTGTCCGGGCTGCAAGGGGGCGAGCCTGTGGTAAGCCATGGTAGCTTCGCCCTGAAATCGGTGCTGCTGCTGGCAGGTATGGCGGACGCGGACTGATGGTGCAGGCTTTCATGCGTGCCCTCATACACCGGCCCGGCACCGTTCTGGCGTGCCTGTGCGTGCTGATGCTGGGGGGTATTGGTGTGCTGTTGGGCCTGCCGGTGGAGGCTGTGCCCGATATTTCGCCCCGGCAGGTCATGGTGTCGGTCACGGCTCCCGGTCTTGCGACCGAGGAGGTGGAAAAACTGATTACCCTGCCCGTTGAAGCCAGCATGACCGGCATACCCGGCATGACAGACCTGCGTTCGGTCTCCCGCAGCGGGTTATGTGTGGTTTACGTCCAGTTCGCGGATGATACCGATATCGATCTCGACCGCACGCGGGTGAACGAGCGCATCCAGCAGGCACGCGGGAGCATTGCTGTGCCGGGGCTCAGTATCGTCATGGGCCCGCTTGCGACCGGCATGGGCGAAATCATGCAGCTCCAGATTACCGGGGCGGGCCGGTCGCTGATGGAACTGAACCGGCTTATGACATGGTCCGTCGCACCCCAGTTGCGGCTGGTGCCGGGGGTGGTGGAGGTCAACGTCAATGGCGGGGCGGAAGAAACATGGCAGGTCACCCTGGATGAGGCCCGGCTGCTGGCTACCGGCATTTCGGTGGGGGAGGTGTTCCGCGCCGTCAATGCCAACAATGCGTCATCCGGGGGCGGGTGGATTGCCCGCCATGCCGAACAGCAGGCGGTGGTGGGGCGGGGGCTTGTCGGCAGCCTGAAGGACTTCGCGGCCATACCCGTGCGTAGCCAGCCCGATGGTTCCGTCATCCGGCTGAAGGACCTGGGGCGGGTCGAGGCAGCGCCCCGGCAGCGGCTGGGAGCCGTCACACGTGACGGCCAGGGCGAAATTGTGATCGGCGTCGTGATGATGCAAAGCGGGGCCAGTTCGTCCGCGACACTGGCCGCCATCAACCGGGCCTTGCCCGCCATCCGCCAGAGCCTGCCCGCAGGCGTGGGGCTGGTGCCATACTACACGCGCGCCACGCTGACACGCAGCACGCTCGATACGGTCAAGGAAAACCTCGTTATCGGTGCGGGGCTGGTGTTTGTCGTACTCATGGTGGTGATCGGGAGCTGGCGGGCGGCGGCGGTGATTGCCTCCGTCATTCCCGCAGCGCTGATCTGCGCCATGGCGGGCATGCGTTATTTCGGAATTTCGGCCAATCTGCTCAGCCTGGGTGCGATCGATTTCGGCATGATCGTGGACAGTTCCCTCGTGGTGGTCGAACACGTGCTGGCCCTGCGCGAAAAAGACAGAGCAACGCCTCTGCCCACGCTGGTCGCATCTGCCGCGCGCGAGGTGGCCCGGCCCGTATTTTTCGCCATTCTTGTCATCATCATGGTCTACCTGCCCGTGCTGACCCTGCAGGGGGTCGAAGGCAAGATGTTCCGTCCCATGGCGCAGACCGTCATCATGGCGCTGCTGGCGTCGCTTGTTTACTGTTTTACCTGCGTGCCGGTTCTGGCCACCCTTGTCCTGGGCCGCGTGCGCCCGAAGGGGGATACCTGGCTGATCGCCACCCTGCGCGGGCCCTATACCCGCCTGATGCATTGGGGGAGCGGGCATCTGGGTCTTCTTGTTGGTGTCACGCTCTCGCTTTTTGCCCTCTCTGTCGTGCTGGCTACCCGGTTGGGGGGGGAGTTCATTCCCCAACTGGAAGAAGGCGCTCTGGTCGTGACCAGCACACGCCTGCCCTCGGCCTCGCTCGACACGGTTCTGGCATCCCTGCAAAAGCAGGAGCAGCTTTTACGCCGCTTCCCCGAAGTCCGTGCCGTTATCAGCAACACGGGTACAGCCGCCATTCCCACGGACCCTATGGGGGTGAACGAGACAGATACGTTCGTGTTCCTGAACGCTCCGCGCACATGGAAAACGGCCCGCAGTCAGGCCGGGCTGGTCGAGGCCCTGAACGCCGCCCTGCAAAAGGAACTGCCTGACGCCCAGTATTCCTGGAGCCAGCCGGTGCAGATGCGTATGGACGACCTGCTTGCAGGCGTGCGTACCCAGATCGCGGTATCGATCTTTGGCGACGACCTGAACGAACTGGCCCGGCTTGGGCAGAAAATGGTGGCGGTCATGGCGGCCATTCCCGGCGCGGCCGATGTCGCCCTGGTGGGCGAGGGCGACATGCCTCTGCTGGTGATCGATGTCGATCGCGGGCGGGCGGCCATGCGCAATGTCGCCCAGCAGGATATTCTGGACACGGTGGAGGCCATAGGCGGGCACATAGGCCGCCCGGTGGTGGAAAACAACGCCATGATCAGCACCCAGGTCAGGCTGGACCCAAGTCATACCGGCTCTGCCTCGGCTATTGGTGCGCTGCGCGTGCCCCGGGCGGACGGGCGGGGCACGGTTCCGCTGAGCGAGGTCGCGCGTATCAGGGATATCAGCGGGGCGGTCCGCATCAGCCGTGACCGGGTTCGGCGGCGGGTGGTGGTGCAGGCCAATGTGCGCGGACGCGACGTGGGGTCCTATGTGGCCGAAAGTCGGCAGCGCGTCAGGCAGGACATTCACCTGCCGTCCGGCTACAGCATGGAATGGAACGGGCAGTTCCGGAACCTGCAATCCGCCATGGCGCGGCTCGATATCGTGCTGCCCATTGCCCTGCTGCTCATTTTCGCGCTGCTGGTGGCGGCGCTCGGGTCGTGGGTTTCGGCCTTGCTGGTGTTCACCAACCTTCCCCTGGCGGCAACGGGGGGCATTGTCATGCTGTACCTGCGGGGCATGCCGTTCAGTATTTCGGCCGGGATCGGGTTTATCGCCCTGTTTGGCGTGGCCATTCTCAACGGCGTGGTGCTGGTGGGCAGTATCCATGTCTACGAACGCAGCGGCATGGACACGGCTCGCGCGGTGCTGGCGGCGGCGGAATCGCGCTTCCGTCCGGTCATGGCGACCGCTCTTGTGGCCAGCCTGGGCTTTTTCCCCATGGCGTTTTCAGGCAGTGCCGGGGCGGAAGTGGAACGCCCGCTGGCCAGCGTCGTCATTGGCGGGCTGATTTCCTCCACTTTGCTAACGCTGCTTGTTCTGCCTACCCTCTACGCCAGGGTAGTGCGGGACAGGTCATGACATGCGTGTGCTGATCGTTGAAGATGAACAGGATCTGGGCGAAGCCGTGCTCGAGCGTGTAAGACAGGCCGGCCATGCGGCCGACTGGTTCCTGACGCTGGAAGACGCCAGAGCCGCACTGGCGACAGTGGATTATGACTGTATGCTGCTGGACCTGCGCCTGCCCGATGGCAGCGGGCGTGACCTGCTACGCCAGATCAGGGCGACGGGCAGGCAGATTGCTATCCTCATCACCACGGCCGAGGACCAGATCAGTGACCGGGTTGCGGGGCTTGCCGCAGGGGCGGACGACTATATCGTCAAACCCTTCGATCTGGATGAGCTTCTGGCACGGCTGAACGCCGTGGCCCGTCGTTACGTGGTGCAGGGCAGCGCGCTCTCTCTGCGGGCCGAGGCCGGCACGCTGACGGTCGACCGCGATCACGCCCAGGCGTTCCGTAATGGCGAAGCCGTGGAACTGACAGCGCGCGAATGGGCCATTCTGGAACTGCTGACACGTCGCCCCGGCACACTGTATTCGCGCGAACAGATCGAAACCGTGCTGTACGACCTGGCGGACGACGTGGGCAGCAACACGGTAGAGGTATTCATCAGCAGGCTGCGCAAAAAAATCGGCAATGGCGTTATCCGCACGGTCAGGGGGCGGGGCTACGGCGTTCTGCCCGACGGCGCATGAAAAGCTGGAGCCTGACGTCCCGTCTTGTAGGGAGCGTTCTGGCCGTGGTCATGGGCTGCCTTGTGCTGCTTGGCGCGGGTCTGGTGGGTTTTATCCGTTTCGAGGTGACAGAGCGGCTAGATAATTCGTTGCAGGAAGTGTCCGAACGGCTGCAAAGCGTCATCACCCTTCTGCCGCGCACGCCCCAACGCAGCGACATTGCCTGGCTGCCGGGGGTGGGGCCCCGCACACTGGCCTACCAGATCATCGCGGCGGACGGGCGCATGCTCCTGCGTTCCCAGAACGCGCCCGAGCAGGTGTTCACAGGCGATCTCCAGACCGGTTTTGCCGACAGTCGGCGGTTTCGTGTTTATGTCGCCCCTCCTACCAGCCAGGGATATCGGGTTCTGGTGGGGGAGCCGCTTTTCCACCGGCGCGAGGCCGTACGCCGGGCCATTCTCCTATCTGTCGGGCCAACGGTTTTCCTGCTGCCGGTCATGTGGTTCCTGATCCGCTGGATCATCCGGCGGGGCATGCGGCCGCTGGAGCAGTTGCAGACCGCCATGCAAAGCCGTGGCAGCGGCGATCTCAGCCCCATTCCGCCATTGGACCTCCCAGTCGAACTGGCTTCCATCCAGAACGCGGCCAACACCCTGCTGGCCCGGCTGGAAGACGCACTGACCGCGGAGCGGGCTTTTGCCGCCAGTGCCGCCCATGAACTGCGCAACCCTCTGGCGGCGCTACAGGCTCAGGCGCAGATTCTGGCAGGCAGCCTGCACAGCGACCCCAAAGCCCGGCAGCGAGCGGAACTGATTGTTTCGCGCATCCAGGGCTTCGGGAAAATGGTCGAAAAAATATTGCAGTTTTCACGCGCCTCATCCGGTGTCGCGTTCCGGCGCGCAAAGCTGGACCTGTTACCCGTGCTCGAACTGTTATGCCGCGATCTGAGCAGAGGTGAGGTATCGGGCAGCCGGATTCGCCTGGTCAGGCACGGGTTCGAAACATTTCCGGTCTGGGGGGATCTGGATGCCGTGGGAATCCTGTTCCGCAACCTGCTCGAAAACGCCATGCTGTATGGTATTCCCGAAACGCCGGTCGATATTCACCTCGGCCCGAACGGTGTGGTCGAAATCCAGAACGCCTGCACACCCCTGCCGGCGGAGGTCAGATCACGCCTTTCGCGCCCCTTTGTGCGAGGTGGCTCCACAAAGCCCGGCACCGGGCTGGGTCTGACGATAGCCCGGCTTATTAGCCAGCAGATGGAAGCCGGCTTCGCTATTTCCGACGCAGGGCAGGAGGGAACATTTACAGTTCGTCTCACTTTTCCGCAGGCGGGAGCCGCCCCAACAGAAACATGAAAATTTTGTAACATATTTTATGGGTCTGTTTTCGCGGATTGGGGGCTGATTTCTGGTTGAGTGAATCGGGTTTTTTGGGGGGGGAATGCTTTTTTTTGAATGGTTTAGAATTAGGTGTTGACGGTTTGGTGTTGGTGGGTATAGAAGCTGCTTCACCGAGGCGCTGAA
>NZ_JBDOBQ010000013.1:0-4283 GCF_047723915.1 Acetobacter sp.
GCTGCCAGCGCGTGGCGTCGCGCGTGAGCGAGAGCACCGCCCAGATGACGTAATCGGCCATCTGGACACGGATTTCATCATCGCCCATGCGGATCAGGGGTATGGCGCGTGACCATGTGGGGTCGCAGGTCACGTGGTCGACCCCCACCGCGACACTGAGAATGGCCTTGAGATTGGGCATGGCGGCCAGCCGCCCGCGTTCGGGCTGCCAGACAAGGGCATAGTCTATGGCGGCAGGGTCCAGGGTGGGGTCGTCCCATTCGCGCACATCCAGTTCGGGTGCGACACGGGCAAAAATTTCCTGCCAGCGGGGAAAAACCCGTGCCCCTCCCGCCTTGACCACCAGACACACCATGGCCCGCCCTTGTCCTTTCCGGTCTTTGCACCAGTGCCGCACCTATGCCCGGCCAGACTAGCAGCAATTCACCCGGCCCGACAGACATCCCCCGCCCGATGGCCGCCAGAGGTCTGCCAAAGGATCGTGATCACATGCGTGAAGTTTCTTTTAGCTCCGCCAACGCCCCACGGGGTAGGCGGGCGCCGACAAGCCCGTTAATGTGCGGGGGTGGAACACCATGCCCGCATGGACAAAGGCCGGCGGAACCCGCAAAGGCCGCCTGCCACCCAAGACCGGAGACCCGCCCAGTGCCCCATGTTGCCGCCCGCCATTCCACCTGCTTTTCAAGCCGCCTTTCCAGCCGTCTGAGCCTGCTTGTCACCGCTACCCTTGGCATGGCCCTGGCCCCCGCCAGCAGCCGTGCGGCGGAACCCCAGCCCCCGGCGGTTTCGGCACAGGCGGACCAGAGCGCCTTTGCGCCGTGGGGGGTCAACCTGTCCGGGCGGGATATGGGCGTAAAGCCGGGCAACGATTTTTTCCGTTATGCGAACGGCACCTATCTCGAACATCTACAAATCCCGGCAGACATGACAAGCTACGGCCCCTTCAATGCGCTGGCCGAACTGTCACGCGCGCGGGTGCAGTCGATCCTGAACGACCTGTCCGCCCACCCGGTGGCCACCCCCCGCACCATCGAGGAAAAACTGGGCACGTTCTATGCGTCGTACATGGATACGGCGCAGGTCGAACACCTGGGCACCCAGCCCCTTGCCCCCGATCTGGACACCATACGCGCGCTCAGGGACATGACGGGGTTTGCCGCGCTGACCGGCTCGGGTGTCGGAAATTTCCAGTTCTCGCCGTTCTCGCTCAGCATCAACCCCGACGCCAAGGACCCCACGCGCTATGCGCTCAACCTCGATCAGGCGGGGCTGGGGCTGCCTGACCGGGATTATTATCTCAAGCCCGAATTCACCGCGAAAAAGAAAGCCTATCAGGCCTATGTCGAAAAAGCCCTGACCCTGGCCGACTGGCCTGACGCGGCCAGCGCCGCCAGCGCGATCGTGGCGTTCGAGACCCGGCTGGCGCAGGTTCACTGGGCGCGCGCCGCCCTGCGCGACCCGCAGAAAACCTACAACCCCATGACACTGGCCGAACTGACCGCCAAGGCCCCGGGGTTTGACTGGGCGACATGGCTGCGGGCGGCGGGCCTGCCCGCGCAGGGGCTGTACCAGCGCACCCTGATCGTGGGTGAACCCGACACCATGACGGGGGAAGCCCGTATCGTCTCCACAACCGACATGGACACGCTCAAGGCATGGCTGGCCTTTCACCTTGTGGACAATACCGCCACCTACCTGCCCGAACGCTTTGAGGACGCCCGGTTCGAATTTACCAAGGCGCTGAGCGGGCAGCCCACGCTGGCCGCGCGCTGGAAACGCGGCGTGCAGGCCACAAGTGCGGCCATGGGCATGGCGCTGGGCAAGGTTTACGTGCAGCGCTATTTCCCGCCCGAAAGCCGGGCCTCCATGCAGAAGCTGACCGCCGACCTGAAAAACGCGTTCCGCGAAAGGCTGCGCACCAACTCATGGATGAGCCCCACCACGCGCAACGCCGCCCTGCACAAGCTTGAAAGCTTTGAAATCCAGGTGGGCTACCCCAACACGTGGCGTGACTACAAAAGCCTTGCGGTGCATCAGGGCGACGTATACGGCAACGCCCGCAACGGCGTGGCCTATGAATGGCGTTACTGGCTGGAACGGCTTGACAGGCCGGTGGACCGCAACGAGTGGGACATGACCCCCCAGACCGTGAACGCCTACAACAACCCGCTTTTTGTCGAGGTGGTGTTCCCCGCCGCCATCCTGCAGCCGCCCTTTTTCAACCCGCAGGCGGATGCGGCAGTGAATTACGGGGCCATTGGCGGGGTGATCGGCCATGAAATGACCCATTCCTTCGATGACGAAGGCCGCCAGTTCGACGAACACGGTCGCCTGAAGGACTGGTGGACGAAAGAGGACGCCGAACGGTTCCAGAAACTGGCCGACCGCCTTGGCGCGCAGTACGACGCGTTCGAGGTGCTGCCCGGCGTGCATGTGAACGGCAAGCTGACCATGGGCGAAAACATTGCCGACCTGGGTGGCCTGACACTGGCGCTGGACGCCTACCATGCCTCGCTCGGGGGCAAGCCCGCCCCGGTCATTGACGGGCTGAGCGGGGACCAGCGGGTTTTTCTGGGCTGGGCGCAGGTCTGGCGTGAAAAACTGCGCGACGACACGGTGCGCCGCCTGGCCGTGACGGACCCCCATTCCCCCCCGCAGGCACGGGTGAACATACCCATGCACAATATCGATGCCTGGTACGACGCATGGGGTGTCAAACCCGGCGATACGCTGTATCTGGCACCGGAACACCGTGTCAAAATCTGGTAATACGGCACCGGCTCCATGACGCGACCACGCCACCCCGGTCGCGGTACAGGAGCGTTCTGCCGAACGACCAGCCCATGAACCCTGGCCGCGCGCTTATCAGGCGGGAACTTATGCAGTACATCTGGCAGTACGGAACACGGAACACCTGCCGTAAAAGGGCCGCATCCTGCCTGCACCATGCCGCCTCTGGCGGTGGCAGGGTGGCGGTGGCACAGTGGTCCATGCGAGCCGTGCCCCCCTATGGGCCTGTCCTGCGCGATCTGGGGAGAATACCGGCGGTTCATGGTTAACGCGATTCGTCTTCCCGCCGCGTCCCGGCGGGAACCCCGGCTGGTGCCCACCCCCGACCTGTTCGCGGCCGATCCGTCACGCGCGGGCGGTGCGGCAGACCTGCGCGACACCCCCGACGGGCCTGAAACCGAACGCAGGAACCGGCTGTTCCCTGCCCTGCCCGTACCCAAAGTACCGGGGCGGACGGTACGCGGCACCGCAACACCGCTTATTCGCAAGGAACTTTACGCCGAATCCACGCTGGGGCCGGTCATTACCGCATCCCTTCTCGCGCATGCGCTGCTGCTGGGAGCCCTGATCTACAAGGCGTCCACCCATGCCAAGGCGGGCACGCCCAGCACCAGCCAGAATGCCCCGGTGGAAATGGTTTTTTCCCAGCCCGAAGCATCCAGCGGCATGGTGGGCCAACCCTCCCCTGATATGGGTGGCGGCAACCAGGCCAAGCAGCCGTCGCAGGCCAGCAATTCGCCCCCCGCCCCGGCAGAGGCGCAGCAGGGCCCTACCCAGTCCACCGAAACACCGCCCATGGCCCCCCCCCTGCCAAAATCCGATGACGGTATTTCAAAACCTGAACAGACCGAGCAGCGCATAAACCCGGCCCGCCCGGTCACGGGCCACAGGACCACCCCGGAGCACCCGGCCAGGCCCGTTCCCCACCCGCGCCCGACCCCGGCACCCAGCCACCATACGCCCTCGCCCTTCGACAACCCGATGGACCTGTCCTTCGACGAGGCACCGGCCCCGCGCCGCCAGCGGCGGGGCCGACCCGGCGGGTCGCGCGGAGCACTGGACCTGTCCATTGGCCCGATGGTGGAAAACGGGGCGCTGAACGCCCATTATTCCTCCCGCACGACGGTCCACGGCGTCAGCAGCGATTACGCGGCGGATATCGACGCATGGATTCAACGCCACCTTTACTACCCGCCCGAAGCCGCCCAGCAGGGCCAGCAGGGCGCATCCTCGGTGCATGTCATCCTCGACCGCGATGGCCATGTGTTCAAGGTGTTCGAAACCAATTCCTCCGGCTCGGTCGAACTCGACGCCTCGACCATGGGCATGTTCCAGGGAGCGCAACTGCCCCCCGTACCACCGGACATGAAGGATGAATTCATCAACTTCGACGTTACGATCAATTATATCCTGATCAGCAACTGAACACCGCCACCCGCGTTAAGGTAAATCTGAGCGGCCACACTGGCACTGGCACTGGCACTGGCACTGGC
>NZ_JBDOBQ010000013.1:4383-83045 GCF_047723915.1 Acetobacter sp.
CACTGGCACTGGCACTGGCACTGGCACTGGCCCTGGCACTGGCACTGGCACTGGCACTGGCACTGGCACTGGCACTTTGGGCGCACCCCTGCCCGGCCCTGTCCATCCCGCCGTTCCGCTCCTCACAAAAAACTGAGGCTACGGAAGATCGCAATGCGGTCTATTGTAGGATGGGATAATTTTAAGTGATCTGAACGCAACAGATCCGAGTCATGAGGGCCCGCCGTAATGTCGCATTCCAAGCATTCCTCGCCACCACTGGGTGTTCCCACCATACGCGTCGTGGCCATGCCAACCGACACCAACCCGGCGGGGGACGTGTTCGGCGGCTGGATCATGTCGCAGATGGACCTTGCCGCCGGAACCACGGCCGCCTTCCGCGCCAATGGCCGCTGCGTGACTGTCGCGATCAACAGCCTGGTCTTTCTCGAACCCGTGGTGGTGGGGGATGAGGTCAGCATTTATACCAATATCATCCGCTCGGGCCGCACGTCGCTGACCATCCATGTCGAAACATGGCGGCGGGCGCGGCATACCCACATCACCTCCAAGGTGACGGAAGGCGAGTTTATTTTTGTGGCGCTGGATGAAGAACGCCGCCCGCGCGAACTACCGCCACCGCAGCCCGGTGACAGCCTGCCCGCGACAGTAACCGCCACCCCCTGACCGACCACCCCGTTACCCCGTTACCCCGTTACCCCGACCGGGTAGCGGGGGCACTGTCGTGTCGCAAGCCCTCAGACTGTATGGCCGGGGCCTGCTCCATGCTCCCGCCCCTGCCCGCGCCCCCGCGCCGGGACGACCGACGGCGCAACCATGGCATTGTGGCCCCGGTCCCCGGCGCCACATGCGCTGACACCCCGGAACATCCCTCGGAACAACCGCTAAAACCGTCCTCGATACTCCCGCAGGACCGCTCACGCGTGGCACGCCTGGGGCCACGCTGCGGCATGACCTCTGGCGCGGCGCTGGCAGCCCCCCATATCTGGCTTGCCTGTTCGAGGGCCGCGTTCATGGGCTCCTGTGCGTTGTGCCGGACCGCTGTCGGGGCCGCGAAAAAGGCACGTCATGCTTGACTCCGGTGTTTTTTTCCCGCCCATCATTCCGCCAACGGAGCAGATGGGCTAAAACGCCGCCAGCATGATCTGGCGTGACAGGCCAGCGGGGCTTGCCCCGACAGTGCAATGACACGGGCAAACGGGGTCACGCGGGCGTAACAGGAGGTCCGGTCTATGAAACACTGGCAGATAGATCAGCTTGCATGGGACCGGTTCGACCCCTCCAAGGTCGATCCTGAACTTGTGCCCGCCATCAAGGCGGCCTCGGTCGTGGAACGCAACGCCGTGGATTACGCGCGTTACCTGAACAACGTGTTCAGCGACGACCCGGATTTTCGCCTCGCGGCCGATCTGTGGGCGGAAGAGGAAGTCCAGCACGGCGACGCGCTGGGTCGCTGGGCCATGCTGGCCGACCCGCACTGGGACTACGACGCGGCCTTCCAGCGCTACCGGGATTCCTACCGTATTCCGCTTGAGGTCAACCAGTCCGTGCGGGGATCGCGCACGGGGGAACTGATCGCCCGATGTATGGTGGAAATCGGTACCTCCTCCTTTTATTCCGCCCTGGCCGACGCCACGGAGGAACCCGTGCTCAAGGCGCTGTGCAAGCAGATCGCGGCCGATGAGTTCCGGCATTTCAAGCTGTTCTACGATCACATGCAGCGTTATCTGGGCCGCGAAAACATAGGTGTGTTCAAACGCCTGCGCATTGCCCTGGGCCGCGTGACGGAAAGCGAGGACGACGAACTGGCATCGGCCTACCATACCACCAACGAACCGCCGGGCCTGCCGTACGACCATACGCGCTGCATTACCGCCTATATGGCGCGCGCCATGCGCAACTATCAGCCACACCACCTGCGCCGCGTAACCGGCATGGTGTTCAAGACCGTGGGGCTGAAGCCACATACCAAGATGCAGGACGTGGTGTTCTGGCTGGCCAGCAAGCTGTTCTTCAGCCGCCAGCGCCGTTTTGCGCGCATGGCGGGTATCGACCGGAACGGGGCTTGCCAGCCACAGGCAACCCGCTAGTCTGCTGCCCAGTCGCAAAACAGAAGGACCGACACGCCATGTTCACGCATATTATGGTGGGCAGCAACGATATTGCGCGTTCCCAGACATTTTATAACGCCATTTTCGAAGCGCTGGATATCGCTCCGTCCGACGTGCATGCCAACGGGCGGCTGGTCTATGCCCAGCACGGTTCGCGCTTTATTGTCGGCGCCCCACTGGACGGCAAGCCCGCGACCGGAGCCAATGGCGGCACGATCGGCTTTGAGGCCAAAAGCCCCGCCATGGCCGAGGCCTGGTACAAGGCCGGGGTTGCAAACGGCGGCACCGCCATAGAAAACCCGCCCGGCGTGCGCCAGACCAGCAACGGCCCGCTCTACCTTGCCTACCTGCGCGACCCGGACGGCAACAAGCTGTGCGTGATGTACAAAGAACCCCAATAACCAGCCCACGCTGCGGGACGGAAAACGCGCGCTCCGGCCCGCCCGCCCCCCTACCGGGCGGCTATGCGGGCCGGGCTATATGCACCGGACCGATTGCGCCCGAAACGCGGCAGCCCGCACAGCGAACACCCCCTGCCCCTCAGACTTCCTCTTCCACATCCGCCTGAGCGATCAGGATCGTATGGCTGTTCAGGCGTGATGCCGCGACATGGCCCAGCGCCACGGCACCGACCGACAGCACCACCGACAGTATCACAGTCAGCAAAGCACGCCCCCATGCGCCTATGCGCAGCAGATCGAGCGTTTGCAGGCTGAAGGACGAAAACGTGGTGTAGCCCCCGCACAGCCCCAGCATAACGAACAGCCGCGTGGTTTCGGAAACCGGATACCGCCCCGAAGCAAGGGTGAGCGTACCGAAAAAGCCGATCACGAACGACCCCAGCATGTTCACGCCCACAATCGTGCCCCACGGCATGTAGCGGCTGAACGGTGCTGTCGCCACCGATACGAGATAACGGGCCAGCGTGCCCAGGGCACCGCCGAACATGACGACAAGACAGGTATAAAACGACATGGATAACAGCCCTGTGGTGGCATGGTGTGGGTCAGGCTCACCACAGGGCGGGCGCGCTGTCCAGCCACAATAAGGCCAGACCCGCCGAACCATGCCAAGCCCCCCCCCAAAGCGGCACGGCAGGGCGCGCAAACCGTCTCGCCGGGCCTGTGGCACGGCGTTGGAAAAGCGAGCCGGAGCGTTTTCCGCCCTGCCGGTCCTGCTCCTTCCGCACGGTATGGAGAACAAATGCAGAAAGGCGCAAAAAACTGTGAGAGCCTCTACCTTCCACAAAACTATCCACAGGGTTTTCCCGCAATCCGCCCCCGATCCCTGTGGATAATCGGGCCTGAGCCCATGGTGTACAGAGAGTAAAAAACCGCAGTATTCCAAGGGTTCTGCGTTTTCCACCCTTCAGGTGCCGAGAATCCGCTTGACCTGGCTCTCCAGCAGCGAGTCGGAAGTGCCGGAATTCATCCACAGCCTCTGCACGCCGCCCCGAATACGGCGGATTGGCACTGTCATCATGCGCGCGGGCATAATAACGGCCACTATAGCAGGGCGGGAAAAAGCGGAACGGACTGTATTCGCGCTCCGTCCAGCACTGTTTTACTCGTTGCGATTTTTCGCAACGTCGGGCGCGCGGTCTCCCCATTGCCGCCAGCCCCACGCCGCCAGAAGCACAAAACCGGCATAAAGCATGGCCGTGACATACAGGGCGCGTTCGACAAACAGAACCGCATAAAGCGCGTCCACCCCGATCCAGAGCAGCCAGCAGGCCCTGAACCGCCGCGCGGTCCAGACCTGACCGAGAATGCTGTAAGCGCTCAGCATTGCATCCGCCACCGGCACGGCGTCATCTGTCCAGGAGCGCAAGACCCAGGCCAGCAGCAGCCCGCCAGCCCCGGCTATGGCGCTATCGCGCCATAATACGGCCGCCATGGGGCATACCACGTGCAGCCGTTGCCCGCCTGCGTGCCGCACGCCCCGCCACCAGCACCACAGGCCATAGAGCGCGATCAGCACGAATATCGCCTGGAGCGCCATATCGGCATAAAGCCGTGCCCGGGCGAACACGACACCATACAGCCCCGACGCCAGAACGGTCACGATCCAGCCGCTGAGCATACGCCGCCCCGTAAGCCAGACGCCAAGGGCACTGGCCAGTGCGGCCACCCATTCGGTCAGCGACATGGCGGCATGTCCGGCACTCCGTCGTATCCACCCGCAGCCCCACGACTTATCCCCTGCCGTGCCCCAAGGGCCACGCCATCGGCGGGACTGGCCAGAAGCCTGGGCAGACATGCGAGAAGCTGCCTGCCCTCCCCGCCCGCGAACCACCGGGCATGGCCCAGCAGGTAGTCTGTATATGCGACCTCGGCCGAGGCCGGGTCTTGGACGAGCGCGCCGAAATACGCCACCTCGGAGAACGCGAATTCGACATGCACGAGCGGGAGAAAAGCCACGACCAGCGCCTGCTCCGCCGGGTCAAGCGGTCTTGCCGTCCGGTATCCGGCCAAAAAGGCGTCCAGCCGGTCCCAGGTGACAATACCGGTGCCGGGCAGCGCCAGCCAGTCCACCATGGCGCGCTCGATCGCCACCGCCAGATCGAAGGCGGCGCAGGTTCTGTCGGCCATGCCAAAATCCAGAATGCTGCACACCGCGGGTGCTGATGCGGCAGGGGCATGCCAGAGCAGGTTGGAGCCATGCCAGTCCCCATGCCCCCAGGCGGGTCTGACATGGCGCAGGAGCGGCCGCAACCGGGCATGAAATGGGGCCAGAACGGCCCGGGCATCCGCCATCCAGTCACGCCCGCCAAGAGAGCGCACGAGGTCGGGCTGGCACGCGACCCATTGCGCGAGAGCCGCCCCGAAATCAGCCTGCCCCACGACCCGCATGCCCGACACGAGCGGCAGGCCACCCGGCCCGCCACGCGCGGGCGCTGTATAATCCTGTGCGGCGTTGTGCAGGCGAGCGAGCATGTCCCCCGCCGAACGGGCCTGTACCGTGGACAGATAGGGCTTCCAGGACATGATATCGCGGTACAGATCGGTGCCGGGGGCTCTGGCGAACACCTCATACGTCCAGGGGGGCAGCGCCAGCGCCGTATGGCCGTCGGGCAGGCTTTGCGGCAGGCAGACGGGAAGCCCCCGCCCCGCCAGATGCCGCATGAACGCGTGTTCGGCCTCAAGCGCCGCCACGTCCCGCAGGCTGGCATGGTGGCGTTTGATCACCACCGCCTGCCCACCGGCAAACACCGCAGCACCCGTCGGCACGCTCCCGTCGGCCAGGGGGGCAGGCGCTCCACCGTCCGGTGCGGAACAGGCGCCCGGCATATCCGCCCCGTCCGGCACGACCATGCACGCGGCCGAGAACGGGCGCATGCTATGCCACACAATGTCCCCCACCGTGTGGCCCGGTGCGTAGCGGGCCAGCACGCGGGTGGCTTCATCCACGTTCAGGCAGGGCCAGTCGCGGCGTTCCTGCACGCCGTTCACGCCGAACTGCGGGGTGCCTGCTCCGCGCGCGGCCTCCATCGGGCTCGGGGACGACGACCCGCTCACCGCTCAGAACCCGGTCGAGGCTGTAAACAGCGTCGCAAAGCCTCCGCCAATATAATAATCCGGCGTCTCCCCCGCGATCACCGTGCCGTTACGGCCCTGTGTGTCACGGGCGTTCAGCGTCGGGTCAGCAACACCGGACAGGTAGTGCTGGTTGCTGATATTGATGAAATTGAGCCGGAATTCCGGCCTGTGCAGCACCGCGACATCCGCCAGCCGGTAGCCCAGCGCCAGATTGGCCGTCACATGGCCGGGAATGCGTTCATCGTTCATGAAGGTCGCATACTGGTGGCCTGTATAATGCGCCGTGATCACCCCGAACAGGTGCCCGTCGTCATAGGTCAGGCCACCAGCCGCCTGCAGGGTGGGGCTGCGTACGGCCCGGCGGCCGCGTGTCGGCAGCCAGTCCCCGCCTGAATACAGGTCGTTATCGATGGTGGCGTGCAGGTATTCGCCCGACACATACGGGCTGAAATGGTGCCATGGCCGCAGTCCCACCTCCACATCCACCCCGCGCGATGTCTGCCCCCCGGCATTGAGGGTGGACTGTACCGGCGCGCCGTTGACCATGGCCAGCGTTGCGATCTGCCGATTGGTGAAATTGTAGTTGAACAGTGTCAGCGTGCCGACAACCCGGTCATCCGCGTAACGGTAGCCCAGTTCCTCGGCAATGGAATATTCGTTCCGGAGGCTGGTGGTGCCCTTCTGGATCAGCGCGCCGCTGGTCGGGTCGTAGCCGTCGTACATGGCGGTTTCGGCTGGGGTACGGAAATTTGTCGTGGCATCGAAAAACACCTGATGATGCGGCGTGATCTGAAACCGTGCCCCAAGCCGTGGCAGCGGCACGGCGGTATTGGTGCCGGTACGCCATACGGCACCCGGCACGCCGTTGGTGCCGGTGCGCGAGGCCATGACCTCCTTGAAACCGGCGCTCAGCAGCAGGCGGTCGTGCAGGAGCGAAAGCCGGTCCCCCAGAAACAGGGCGTTGGTCTGGGCAATGGTATGGTTATCCGCCCCCACAAGCGGCTGACCGGGGGCAGCCAGAATGGGCGTTGCCCCCCATATGCTGCCTGCATGCCCGTTTGCGCCCACGACGGCAAAGGTTTCGCGCTCGGCGTCATCTCCGTAGTCGTACCAGTAGCCCACGCTCAACGTGTTGTGCCCACGCGTCCAGTCCAGCGCCGCCGTAAAGCCCGAACGGTAACTGCGCTGTGTATAATCCGCCCGGACTGTCGCGTAGTCGTCCACCACCACTGGCGCGTTCAGCGTATCCTGCACGGGGGTCGCGCCGTTGAATAATCCGCTGACCGGCAGTTGCGTGCCCCCCGGCGCATTGCCGTAAGCCCCCTGCGCGTATGGCATGGCCCGCAGGGTCAGCCCGTGGTCGAAATGCAGCGTGACGGGGGCTCCCATATACAGGGTACGCTCCGGCTGGCGGGCAAGGCGCCAGTAATCGGTGCCCGCGGCGTCATTCGTGGGGTCGAACCGGGCGGCAAGGTTGTTGGCCCCATGAATACCGTCCTGCCGCCAGCTTTCCAGCGTGGCCTGGGGGTAATAACTGTCTATGGCCTGGTTCCATGACCCCAGAAACGCCGCACTGTTGCCGTGCCCCCAGGTTTTTTCCAGCTTGAAGTCCACGTGCTGGCGCTCGTCCCGACCCGGACCGCGCCAGTTATCCGTCTGGGCATGGGAATAGGAGACAAAACCCCGCAGACCCGTCCGCCCGATTTCCCCGCTTTCAAGACGCAGGAACTGCCGGTTGGTATTGTAGGACCCGTACGAGGCGTTCACAAACCCGCCGGCCTTGTCCGATGGCGTGCGGAACCGCAGCTTCATCAACCCTCCGGCTGCATTCAGGACCGGGCTGTCCAGATCCGGCGCACCCTGCTGGACTGCGACACTTTCGTAATTCTCGCTATCGGCGAACTGGCTGGGGTAGCCGGTGTAATAGGCGATATCGTTCAGCGGCATGCCTTCGAGCACATAGCCTATGGCATCCCCGTTCATGCCACGGATGGAGATGTTGGTCTGGGGCGAAAAACCGAACGGGTCCGACCCGCTGACATTGGCGCCGGGCATCTGGGCCACCAGTTCGTAGGCGGTGGAGGTCGGGGCCTGCCGGGCAATGAAGTCCTGCCCGACAAGACTGCTGGCCTGCGGTTCGGAACCGGGCTGGATCATGCCCCCACCCGCCCGCACCTGCACGGAATCGCCATGTACGGTCAGCCGTTCCACGCCCGAGGCGCGGGTGGGCGGGGCCGATGCCAGACCGGGCGCACGGACCGTTCCCCCCGTCGTGTGGGCTGCTATGGAACCGGCCTGCCCCGCACCCGCGGTGGGCCGGGGGGCAGGCCGCGCGGTAGCCGTGCCCGCGCGCGGCAGTCTGTTACCGGCCGCCCCATCCTGCGCGGCCTGTACCGCAGGTGCCGGTGCCGACGGTGCCGCATGGGCCAGCGTTGTCAGCGATGTGGTGATCAGGGCAAGGGCCGACAGGCTGGAACGGGCGGAACGCATGGGTTTATCCTTGATACTCGTCAAAAATCCGCTGACCATCCGGCGCGGTCAGGAAGGATCGGTGTCGGGCGGGGGCGAGCCGCCAAGGTTCACGAAAGTCTGGTCCGAGATGGAAACATCCGTCACCATGGGCCGTTGCAGCGCCTCTGTCGTATAACGCGTCAGGCCCGAGGTCCTGAGCTTGAGATCCGCCAGTTCTTCTTTCACGTCGGCCAGAATTTCCAGCAGCGCCTGGTGGTCCTGTTCCGCCCGCTCGTTCGCGCCCCGGTTCAGCACAGCACTCCCCACCATCAGCGCGGGCAGCGCCACAAGCTGGATGCAGTTGCTGATATAAAGCAGCGTATCCTGCCATTTGGGCACGACAAGCGGTGTAAGCGAAAACAGCAGGAAGGCGTACACACACCAGATGCTGCCGAATATCACCGTCATTTTCACGGCAACGCTGTCATTGCACCTGTTGACGATCGACAGCAGGGCAGCCTTGGGTGGGTGCTTTATCATGGTCCGTTGGTTCCTGATCGGGTGCGCGCAGACATCTGGCCGCATGTAACACAGCGCGCCAGGTTCACCCACATGTGGCATCAACACGCACCCACCCTGCACCAACGAAGGCAGGATATACCGTGCGACCGTGAAAAAACTTGCCCGTGCATGAGCCCCACCGCTAAGAGGCTGTTTCCAGAACCCGCGTACTCCCCCTGAAAAGACCAGTCAGGGCTTGCCGGCCCCGTATCCGGAGCACCGGCCCGAACCATTGGCCGGAGCGCCCGCCCCAATCCGGCAATCCCGGCTGGCTACACCGGCTGGCTACCTTGACTGGTGGCCACCTTGACTGGCCGCCCCGACCGCGTTTGACGCATCGCGGCAGGAACGGCTCCAAGGCACCCGCCGCACGGAACCGGTTTGAAAACAGGCCCCGGCAGACGGTCCGTGGCATGACAGACAGAGCAGCAAGGACCACAGACGCCGTGACCGCAAACCCTACCCTACCTGCCGCGCAGCAGGACCCTGCAGGCCGCCCTGTCTGTGTTGCCGCCCTGTACCGTTTTACACATTTTGAAGACCCCGCAGCCCTGCGCGCCCCGCTGCTGGACCTGTGTACCGCCCATGGCGTGAAAGGGATCCTGCTGCTGGCGACCGAAGGCCTGAACGGCACCATAGCCGGCCCCGATGACGGGATCGCGGCCGTGCTCGCACATATCCGCAGCCTGCCGAACTGCGCACAGACGGAAGTCAAATTCTCCCGCGCGGACACGCTGCCGTTCCTGCGCATGAAAGTGCGGCTGAAAAAAGAGATCGTGAGCATGGGTGTGGAGGGCATAGACCCCAACCGCAGCGTGGGCACGTACGTCCCCCCCGAAGCCTGGAACGACCTGCTGCGTGACCCCGACACGATCCTGATCGACACACGCAACGACTACGAAGTGGCGGTGGGCACGTTCGAAGGCGCAATGGACCCGCGCACCAGAACGTTCCGCGAATTCCCGCAATGGTTCCGCGACAACCGCGACACGTTGCTGGCCAACGGGACCAAACCCCGTATTGCCATGTTCTGCACAGGCGGTATCCGCTGCGAAAAGGCGACGGCTTTCGTCAAGGCGGAAGGGCTGGATGAGGTCTACCACCTGCAGGGCGGGATACTGAAATACCTTGAAACCATCCCGCAGGAGCAAAGCCTGTGGCGTGGCGAATGTTTCGTGTTCGACCAGCGCGTGACGGTGGGCCATGGGCTGGAACCCGGCACGCTTGAACTGTGCCATGCCTGTCGCACGCCGGTGAGCCCGCAGGACAAGGCCTCGCCCCTGTTCGAGACAGGTGTGAGCTGCCCCGCCTGCCATGACCAGCTGGACACCACGGGGCGCATGCGCCATGCCGAGCGCGAACGCCAGACCCGGCTGGCCGCGCAGCGGGGCGAAGCCCATCTGGGGGCGGACATGGCAGCGGCCCGCAGCCGCAAACGCCAGCAGCGTGAACACGAACTCCGGCACCAGCACGCACTCAGGCACCGCATGAACGCGCCGGACGGGCACGACACGACGGACTGACCCCGATGGAATGCGCAGTCCGGCCTCATCATGTCCCAAAGGCGGGGCCTGCGCATTCACGCCCGATGCCGTGAACATGCAAAACTGACGGAACCCGCACGGCTCCGAAGAAACTATAAAATTATAGTAACATGCAACATTTTATTTACCATATACATGCATAAGTATTCCATTATGGAATGCTATCGGACCGCCTGGGCCGTTTAGGGTCTTTGCAGAACTGACAAGACAACATACCGTATTCCACAAGACATCGGACCGGATAGAGGAGGCCTTCCATGCAGCCAGTGTCCCACCTGTCTCTGCCCCGTCATTCTGCCACTCCCTAACCTTAGTACGTGCCATGCCGGACAGATATAAATCCGACTACAGCCTCGTCCTGTCAGAACCGTTTTACGACCATATGCTGTCCCTTACGGGCAGCTACAGGCGGAATTTCCGCCGCCTGCTGTCCAACATGACCGAAAAGGAACTGGTGGCCATAACGGTGCTGTGCATTACCACGTCGCAGTTACGCGTGCCCGCCGTGCTACAGCTTGCCACCCGCCTGTTCCACCTTGGCAATGCGGCCCTGCCTTTCGACACGGCATCCCGGTTGTGCAAGGAGTTTCTGGAGGCAGCGGAATACGATCTGGGATTTACGAACCGGTTCACGTTTTCCGAATATCTGCACTACACCATCCATTACGCGCGCAATGCGGAAAGCTGGCGTATTGCTTCCATCATACCCGATATCTACGCCCCCACCGCCCCGCTTGGCCGTGTTCTATGGGCGCATCTGGCGCTCGATATCGTGCTGATGAGCCTGTGCCAGGTCAACGCCAAGCGCCTCAACCAGCCAGAGTGGCAACGCAGGAAGCTGAACCTGCCTGCTCTTGCCTGCGTCATACGCACGCTGTTCCACAAACGCCTGCTTGTACTGCCCGATGTATGGGAGGAGCTGGAGCGTATTATGGTAATAGCCACCGGTCACGCGCTGGAAAGTATCAGAATATCATCCCCCTCATAATAGGGGGCCCACGTAAACCGTGGGGGCCTGAGCAGCCCCCACAGCACACGGGTTCATGCAGCGTTACAGGCGCTCACCCGATTGCGGGCCTTCAGGCTGCGTCGGCGGGGTGTTGGGCGTGCCCGGGGCATTTGGCGTACCCGAGGGCTGCATGGCGCCCGGCGTGGTGGAATGCTCCACATCGTAAGCCGTGGCTTTCTGTTCGTAAGAGCCTTTGGCGCCGGGATGTTCCTGATCATACAGCTTGGCCTTGGCGCGGGCTTCCTTGCGGTATTCATGACGCCTGTACATGCCTACCACACAGCCGGTGGCAGCGCCCAGAACGGCATGATGGTTGGCGACATGGCCGCCAACAGCCCCTGCCGCGCCGTATTTCAGGCACCCGCCGGGTTCCGCCCGGACCGTTGCGCCAAGCTGGGCGGCCAGCATGCCAGCCACGCCCATAATTACCAATCGACGCATCTTCATCGCAATCTCTTCAAGTTCCAATGGTTCATATCATTCCTGCCCGCCTTCGGGCTGGACCGATCCTGCGCCGCAGGCCATGGCTAATTTATGTCCGCAAAGGACGCACCACAATCCACGGCCGCCCGACCGCCTTGTTTAGAGCGCACTTTCCATGCGCCCGGCACGCGGCAGATGCGTCAGCCGTGTCGGCCAGCCGCCTTGTGGCGCTCGGTCCTGAGCAGATCCGGCCCCATCAGGGCCGTACGGGCGCAGACAGCCCCACGCTGATCGTGGTTCAGGGTTTTCATGTCGAACAGCCGCCGGGGGCTGATCCGCAGCATGCCCTGACCACCCCAGGCATAGTCGGCGGCACGGCGAATATCGTCGCGCCGCGCCAGTTCCCGGCCCAGCGAACGCACGGTCGTGTCAGTGACCAGTCTGTTATGGTCGCAATAATACATCAGCCCCGCCACATTGGCGGGTGTGGCGTATTCCACCGTGGGAATGCCATCATAATCCAGAATGCCGGGCGGCGCGTTGGCCACCGTCATGAACGGCGGTTCCGCCGGCACCTTGAGACTATGCCCGCCCCCGACATGCCCGGGGATGGGAGCGGGAGCCGCGACAGCCACCGACACCAGAACGGCACACAAGCCCAATGCCGCACAGACAGGACGAAATCCCTGCATAAAACTCTCTTCCCTGCTCAGTTCGCTGGCAGGATACGGATAAACCTCCATATCCAGCAAGGGTGGTCTGGCGCAGGGCAGAACAACCAGGCCATGACACCGCCATGAAAGCGCTATAAGCAGGGGCTGCAACGCCCAGCCGCCACCCCGTGGGAGGAAGAATGACACACCGCACCGCCAGGACGCGCCATGTCCGGCCATGTCCTCCATCCGGATACAGGACCGGGGCCGCCGCCCTGCTCCTGCTGTCGCTGGGCGGGTGCGGGTATAACGAATCCCGTACCGCCCACAAGGGCCAGATTGCCGTGATCGGCATGAACAGCGAGGACCTGCAAGCCTGTGCCGGAATTCCCGACAAGCGACAGAAAATCAACGATCATGTGGAAATTTTCCAGTACACGCGCACGATCAACACGCCGTCCTCGAACGATTCCACACTCTTCCCGCTCCAGACACTGGTCAACCTGTCCCAGACGACACTGGGCGGAGCGGGCAAGACCTGTGTAGCGTCCATCCGGCTGGTGGATGACCACGTGACCGACATGCACTACAGCGGCGATGACGACCGCATGGTGGGAACGGACGGTGTTTGCGCCACCGTGGTAAAGGGGTGCCTGAACACTCCCGTCAAATCGGCCCACAAGATCGGCGGCGGAACCCTGGGCATATTCAACCCGGTTTCGGCCTTTTACGCCCCCACCCTGCCAAGCGTTACGCCACAGCCGCAAACCCCGCCCACACTCGCGCACGCAGCACCCATTACCACCGACTCCACCCTGGCCGCGCCCACACCTTTCGGGCAGACAGACGACAGCCCTGCCGCGCCAGAGGCAATCCGGAACGAAACCGCGCAGGCCGCACCCGCCCTCCGGAACGGACCCGTCGTGAATACGACAGCACAAGGCAGCACGCCCCCCGCTGCCGTGCAGGCGGTTGCCGTGCAACCTGCTGATCTGGCACCCCCTCCTGTTCAGGCGACACCCCCGGCCGTGGCGCTTTCCGGCCTACCGCCCGCTACAAAAAATGTGCCTCCGCAGGACGGAAACGCGGGCACGATCCTGCCTGAAAACAGCCCCACAGCAGCCCCGTCGGGCATTGTACGCCAGGCTTCCGCCCAGAAGACGGACCCCGTGGCGGCCGTTCTCGCCCCGACATCCGGCAATACAGCGCAGACACAACCTGCCGCACCATCCAATGGCGCAACCACATGTCAGGACAGCGCCATCGGAACGGGGCACCCGAACGAGGTCATGGGTTCAGCGCTTGAAGCCGCACTCGCCCCGACCGGGTCATCGCCCAAAAAAGCCGATGTGCCATGCGTCAGGTAACTTGACCCCCAAGACCAGAAGAGTAGTGTGACGCTGTCTGATTTGTGATGAAATCTGGCGGAACCTTGCGGGTCATGCATTGGGCTATGCCCGAACGATACCGTGCAGTCCGGGTGTTCGCCATTTAAAAAATACAAGGGGTTTTAGGGATGGGTATGTTTCTGTGCATCGCGCTGCTGGGTCTTGACCTGATTGCTTTTTTCCTCGGTGGCCTGACGTCTCTCGGCCCCGTGGTCGTGGCTTTTCTGGTGCCCGTTATCGTCATGTCGGCCTACACGCTCGTGCATATCGAGAAAGATCATAGCCCCAGCGTCGCGCATCACTGATCCAGCGCCACGTCAGGAACGCAAAACGCCGGGCTTTATAAAAGCCCGGCGTTTTTTTATACCCAACGCAGATCCGGAACGGCCTTAGCCGCCAGCGCTGATGGCTGCAATAAACATGGACCGCAGCATGGGTTCCAGCAGGTAGCGAATACCGAGCAGAACCACCATGGGGCTGAAATCCATCCCCCCCATCGATGGCAGCACACGCCGGACCGGCGCCAGCACCGGTTCGGTCAGACGTTCCAGAAAAACGCCAATTTTCCAGACAAGCTGGTTCCGCCCGTCCAGAATGCCAAAAGCATACAGGTTTACAAAAATGCAGGATATCAGGAGAATCCAGCAGTAGATCTCCAGCAGCCGCATCAACACCACAAAAATCAAGAACACGACAAAAACCCTGATCTGTCCGGCCTGCCCACGACAGGCCGGTGTTTTCACAACTCAGCCCTACAATACAGCTTGACAGAAAATTGGTAAGCCCTATACACAGCCCACCAAGACAGGCGGGGCTGTAGCTCAGTTGGGAGAGCGCCTCGTTCGCAATGAGGAGGTCAGGGGTTCGATTCCCCTCAGCTCCACCACCGCTTGTCCCAAGTATCTGATTTTCCATAATAAAATTCAAATTATGGAAAAGTTTACTCATCCTCCTTAAATTGCTTACGCTCCAATGCGTTTTGACGGCCCTCCGTTACGCTTGTCTTTTCTGCGACGGGCCTGCCGTATCGTTCGCCTTGGGCAAAAAACCACGCCATCAGGTTATAATCCCTGATCAGATGGAGGGTGTTCAACCCAGCCAGACGTGTGAGAGCAGAATGGACGATGAGGCAGAGGAAGCTGCGAGCCGGATGCACAGTCTCAAAACCTGGCGCCTTGCCATTGCACTGGGCGTCGCACTGGCCGGTTGCGCACCACATCCCCTACGCACGCATGAGGATACGCAAGCCTGCATGACCTACCGGGCGATGATGACCGCGCCCATGCCACCGGACGCCATGCATCGGTTGCGGCAGCAATGTGATGCGTCTCGGCAAGCGAACGCTTTGCATTGAACGCGTCCGGTATCGGGCACGACACCTGCAACCGCGGCGCCACACAGAAAGCATAGCGTGAGGGCACCCAATGCCTGGCATCTGGTCGTTATTCACATCCAGAATGACATGGCGATGCCCGGCGGCACACTTGCCCTTACGCATCAGCGGTGCTCAAGCCCCCCAACACCAGCAGAACGTTCCGCAGCAGGCTGACCACCCCCAATTCACGCCATGTGGGCGACGCCGCAAAAAGATCGTGCCCATGCCCCGATACCGCACAAAGAGCAGATCCTGCCGCGGTATCGTCTTTCCTCCTGAAAAACAGGACGGCACATTTCGCAAACAGCCTTCTCCGGCCGCGTGAGCCGCCCGCATCGCCTTGAGGGACAGGCTCTTGCATGCGTGTCAATTTTTTTTCATAAATATGAAAAAAAATTGACACATCCAGCCCAACCGTGCGAAAGATGACATAAGTTGTAGTTGATATTAATGCAAACCCCTTTGCTACAGGCGTATCTTTTCACAATGCCGGAATATCGCGCATTTTTTCATAATTGTGAAAATACTGCCCTCGAACACGCCAAAGAGAAACGGCAATGACATCTGCCGATGCCAGACGATTGCCTTGCAACACGCAAACCGGTGCGGAACAGGACTGATGGCGAAAAAAGACGGAGATAGTACCGGCCCCTCGCTCCGGGACCGCCATGTCGCCATGATTTCAATAGGCGGGGTCATTGGCGCAAGCCTGTTTGTGGGGTCATCGTCCGCGATCGCCATTGCGGGAAACGGCGCGTTATTGTCGTATTTCCTGGCGGGACTGATCGTATTGTGCGTGACCCGCATGCTGGGTGAAATGACTGTCGAATCCCCGCTGAGCGGCACGTTCGTGGGGCAGATCCGTCGCGCCCTGGGGCACCGAACCGCCTTTGTGGCCGGGTGGATCTACTGGGTCATGTGGGCCACCATTCTGGGGATAGAAGCCATTGCCATTGCCGGTTTTCTGTCCCCCTGGGTCAATCTGCCTTATCTTGCCACGTCCCTTGGCACCGTCGCCCTGGTAACGGGTGTCAATATTCTCTCCCTGCGTGGATTTGGGGAATTTGAATACTGGTTCTCCTTTCTCAAGATCATGACGATTGTGGTCTTCATCATACTCGCGGGTTCGGCCCTTATGCGGGGGCTGGGACGACCGTTCCTGTCGGGGGGAGCAGAATCCCTGTGGGCGGAAGGTCTTCTGCCGCATGGCGCATTCGGGTTGCTTGCCGTTATTCCCGGCATCATGCTGTCCATGGCGGGAGCGGAAATCGCGACCATTGCCGCAGCAGACACACCGCATCCGGCACGCAATGTTGCCCGGGCAACGCGTTCGGTCGTGTTGCGGATCATGATTTTTTATCTGCTCTCCATAGGCCTGATCCTGCTTTTGGTACCATCGCGCGCCATCGTGATCGGGCAATCTCCTTTCCTGAGCGCGCTGGACCGCATCGGCGTTCCCTTTGCCGCGCTGCTGATAACCGGCGTCATGCTGATCGCCACATTCTCTGCCCTGAATTCCGGCGTATATATCTGTGCGCGTATTCTCCATGAACTGGCGTCACAAGGAGATGCACCGGCTTTTTTCCTGACAACAGCGTCCAGCGGTCGCCCCGTACGCGGCATTTTATGCGGCTCGCTCTTTGCTGTTGTCATAGTTGTCGTAGCCGCACTCGCGCCTGCCCGTATTTTTTCCCTCCTGGTCAACACCAGCGGCGCTTTTATCCTGTTCGATTACGTCCTCGTGGTGCTTGCCCATATCCGCCTGCGCCGCAAAGCCATGCAGGAAGGGCGGGAAAGCGCATTACCCATGTGGGGGTTCCCGTGGCTGTCATACATGACGCTGGCCAGTATCCTGCTGGCACTGGCGACCATGTTTTTTGCAAGCCCACATACGAGACAGGAAATTCTTTTAAGTCTTCTCGGTCTTTTTGTCGTGGTTGGTATCGAATGGTTTTCCTTTGGCAAACGACCTGCAGGCAAGCTCCCCCTCAACACAGTTGAGCAGCCACTTTCATGCACGACATCGGCGCAACGACACACCCCATGAGGGCCGGTTCCAGCCTGACATATCGACCGGCCCGCCCAAACGGGGCTGTATGTCACCTCTTTCCCGACAATGCAGGCAGGGGGCACAAGGATTACTGTGGACAAATATTCACATATATGAAAATATTACCCACTCTTGTAAAAAGTCTTTATAGAAGCGCCATCAAATGAAAAAAGCCGATTCAAATATGGGAGAGAGAATACGCGAGTGCAGGAAGCGCCAGAACATGCCGCTGAAACTCGTGGCGCAATGTGCCAATATTTCCGTTGGGTATCTCAGCCAGATCGAACGCGGCCTCTCATTCCCTTCCGTCAAGGATCTGGCGCAGATTTCCCAGTGCCTGGGGGTGCCGCTGAACAGCCTGATAGATGGCACCGTGCCCGAACAGCACGAATCCTTTGTGCTCAGGCTTGCGCAGCGCAAGGTCAGCATTTTTGAAAATGGCGTAACCAAGCTCGGCCTTTCTCCCTCGCGCGAAGGGGGGCTAGGTCTTTTCATGGTGGTTCTGGAACCGGGCGGGCGATCGGGAGAGACACTGTACAGCCATGAGGGCGTTGAAGCCGGGCTGGTCCTGAACGGGCAGCTTACCCTGGTGGTGGAAGACCAGACCACCATTCTGTCCGAGGGGGACAGCTTTCAGTTTGCGAGCACCCGATCACACCGCTTTTTCAATAGTTTTCCCGGCGTGACCCGCGTGGCCTGGGTCAATCTGAAAGACAGTGCCTCTTCCCAGGTCTGACGCCCCCCCCCACGTCATTCGATCACGATCATCATGGTTATGGAGCAGCGTCATGGCCGATATCGGCAGCCTTTACGAAAGCGACAGGCATGAGAACACCTGCCGGGATTGCCTGACCGGCTCTGTCACGGCTGATGTCGCGGTTATCGGCGGTGGATTAAGTGGCATTTCCACCGCTTTGCACCTTGCGCGGCAAGGCGTTTCCGTGGCTCTGCTGGAAGCCGAAACACCGGGCTGGGGGGCTTCGGGCCGCAATGGCGGGCAGATCAATCCCGGGCTCAAATTCTCTCCCCAGGAAATTATCGCGCATTTCGGCCCCACAGTGGGCACGCGCCTGGTCGATGAGGCATGGCGGGCGCCAGATCTGGTGTTTGACCTGATCCGCCATTACGCCATCTCGTGCGATGCCGCACGGGGCGGCACGATCCGGGCGGCCACGGCACCACAGCAACTGCCCCCCTTGCGTGCGCTCATGGCGGAATGTGCGGCGCTTGAGGCCCCGGTTCATTGGCTGGACGCGAAGGCCATGGCAGAACGAACCGGATCTGATTTCTATTGCGGTGGGCTGCTGGATGATCGCGGTGGCCAGCTTGACCCGTTGGCCTATACGAACGGACTTGCCCGGGCCGCCACACAGGAAGGCGCAAGGCTGTATGCAAACAGCCGTGTCGTTTCCCTGAAGCGACAAAACGGCCGTTGGCAGGCCGCCACGTTGCGTGGCGCCGTCACGGCGGAAAAAGTGATCGTAGCCACAAACGGCTATACAGGGCCGTTGTGGAATGACCTGCGCCGGTCCGTAGTCCCTGTTTACAGTAGCATAATCGCCAGCGCCCCCCTGCCCCGCCCCTTGCGTGACCGCATTCTCGCCCGGCGTGAATCCCTGTATGAACTGGGGCAGATCACCACCTACTACCGGGTGGACGGGCAAGGTCGGCTGCTCATGGGCGGGCGCTCGTTCTCACACCCCGCGCAAGGTCCGGAAAAATTTGCCTATCTGGCGAAACGCGCTGCCATGCTGTGGCCAGCGTTGGGGGATCTGGCATGGACCCATGGATGGAATGGCCAGTTGGCCGTGACCCTGGATCATTATCCACACTGGCATGAACCTGCACCCGGCCTGCTGGCAGTACTGGGCTATAATGGCCGGGGCGTTGCCATGGCGACACTAATGGGACGCGCCATAGCCGACTATCTGTCCGGTCGGGAACCCCCGCTTTTTCCACCGACACCCGTAAAACCCATATGGGGTCATGCATTCTGGCCACTTGGCGTGACTGGCCGGATCGCCTGGGGCCGTGTGATGGACTGCGTGGACCATGGCTTCTCCCGCAAAGCCTAGGCGGCCGCCCCTGCGTGCAATGGGGGCGCACCGTTCATTCATGAGGATGAACGGTGCGTGACGCGCCAGTAAAAAATGCCGGCTTATGCTTTGGCCAATCCGGTTGACGCACCACAATGAAAAAGCAGGCGACACAGCCGCCCATCGCCATGGCGGGCATCCGACAATGCGGATCACACTCAAGGCCGAGCCCCGAACGGTCTGGCTGAGTCATTGCCGCCCCGTGCGGGATAACGCTACAGCCAAACGCTCTTGCCGCAGGTCGGACAGGGCGGCACGGCTCCTGATCATGCGCAGTCCTATACTCAGGATAAAGCAGATCTGCCGAATATCGGGACCGGGCCAGAGTTCACCTGACCTACTCCGGCACCAGCTTTGACATCGGTTCTGGCACCGGTTCTGGCGTATCGCTCGCGCCGTTCCTGATCCGGTCTGCCTGTCTCTATCCATTCAGGGGGCATTGCTTTGCACATAAGGCGCTCCCGCCTCCCGACGGTGCGATTTTTTTTCATGTATGTGAAATATTATTGACACAAGCATTTCGGTATGAGAATGAATAAATGTCTTCGCAGGTTGTGAATCGCTCGGCTCATACCGCAGCAATTTCGGCTTTAATATGATTAAAGAAGATAAAGTACGATATTGAAGCACCAAGCATGGTGTCTGAATGCCCTGTCGCACATCATCTGGGATGACGTCACGCCGGAGCAGTATTCACAGATGTGAAACATGTGTGATCTACTTCGGGAACGAGGCAAGCCACGGCAGGTGCTGTCGCAGAAAACTGTGAACACAGGCTGCGCGATCGAGATAAACGGCGCCTCCTTTCTGATCGACAGGGGGGCTGGATCGTCCTGCCCCTGCGGCATGGAGGTGATGGAATGTTTAAGTGTGAACCCGTGAAAGAAAGTCCATGAAACAGGTGATCAAAAAAGGTGTTCTCGCGGCCAGCACGTCTGCCCTGGTCCTGACCGCGATGACCGCATTGGCCGGGACTGCTTCCTCCGCCACAAAGGCAAAAATCAAGTCTGCACATACGTCTTCCACCAGCAGGGCGAAGCCGCCAGCGACAGCCTCTGCGCAGCAGGTCGTGCCGCGGCAGGCTGTTCCCGCCGCGACCATTTCGCACAAGACGGAAGAAGTGGGGGTTATCGGCCATCCGTACCGTGCGCAGACCGTCAGTGTCAGCAGCGCCATGCTGCAACGTGCCGTACCGGGCACGAACCCCCTGAAGGTTCTGAGCGAGTTGCCCGGCGTGATGTTCCAGTCCAGCGACCCCCAGGGCCTGGATACATGGGCATCCCAGATCATGATGCACGGTTTCGCCCAGCAGGAAATCGGCATGACGCTGGACGGCATCCCGCTGGGTGAAATGACCTACCGTAACTATAACGGCACAAACCCGATCCAGGCCATTTCGTCGGAAAACGTGGCCAGCATGGATGTATCCCGTTCCGCCGGTGCTGAAACTGTCGCTGCCAGCAATAATCTTGGTGGTTCTATCGAATATATCTCGTCCGACCCGAAAGATAAGATCGGCGGACAGATCAACCAGATGTTCGGCAGCAATTCAACCTACCATACCTTCATTCGCTTCGATTCCGGAAAACTGAACGAATCCGGCACCAAATTCTACGTGTCCTACATGCGCAACGACCGGCAGCTCTGGAAAGGCTATGGCGACCAGTTCATGCAGCAGGTCAACGCCAAGTTCGTGCAGCCTATTGGCGAGCGCAGCAGGATCAGCGCCTTTTTCGACTGGAGCGACCTGCACCAGGTGCTCTATCAGGATTATTCGTTCGAGATGCTGGACAAGATCGGTCCACACCAGAGCTTTTATTATAACGGCCAGCTATCGGGGTATGAGACTGCCTACAAGGCGGCGCTGGCAACACGGGGCCTGCCCGGCGGCAGCTACCCCAGCTATATGGCTGGCCTGTCAGACAAGTCCGATGCAGCCTATTATAATTCCGCCACCAACAACGTCGACCTTCTGGGCGGCCTGAAGGCCGACCTGCAGATGACCGACCATCTGAAATGGACTACGACCGTCTACGGTCACAACCAGCAGAACCAGACAACCTGGGTCACCCCGTATTTCTCATCCCCCAATGGCTCCCCCATGAGCGATCTGGTCAAGGAACCCGAAATCCGTCGTTTCGGTATCCTGTCAGCCGCACATTACAATATCGCCCATAATGAGCTTGGGCTGGGTGTCTGGTATGAAAACAACCATTACAGCTCGCCCATGAATGTCTATTCCGAACCGACCCTGAACAACGGTGTGCTCAGCAGCCCGCTGGTGTACGACCTGAACCATTTTTCCAACCCGTTTGCCCGCATTTTCAATCAGGATTACAACACCAACACGTTCACGGCGTTCGTCAACGACACGTTCCACCCGGTACGCAACCTCGACCTGCATTTCGGCTTCAAGTCGGTGCTGAACACAACCCGCGTCGGCAATGGCTATCTGAACCAGGGCTATTACGGCAATCCCGGCCCCATCACCAGCGGTGTCGGTCTGACCGTCGCCAAGCCGTTCCTGCCCCATATCGGCATCGCCTACCGCTTCCTGCCCGGGCATGAAATTTTCGTCGATATTTCCGAAAACGTGCATGTCTACCCGCAGTCGGGCTACAAGCTGTCCACCTCGCCGTTCTCCGTGCTGCAATCCGCTTATGACTCCACGCATGTCCGCCCCGAAACGGCCTGGACCTACGCCATCGGTTACCGGTTCAACAACCGCATGGTGTCTGCCAATGTCTATGCCTATCGCACCAACTTCAACAACCGTCTCCAGCAGGTGACATCGGGTTCTTCCATCAACCCGATTTCCGCGGTGGAAAATGTGGGGGGTGTGACCATGAACGGCGTGGATGCAGGGCTGACCATTCGCCCCATCCGTGGCCTGGAACTGTATAACAGCATCAGTTACAATCATGCCGTTTACGATCAGAATCTGACCCTGCAAGGCATAACCTACAGGATCAAGGGCCAGCAGGTCGTGAACTATCCACGCCTGATGTACAAGTCACGCCTGTCCTATACCTGGCACAACGCCACGGCCTGGATCGACGGCTCCTATATGAGTGCGCGTAACTTCAGCTACATGGGCGACACCAAGGTACCGGGGTACTGGCTGGCGAACCTTGGGGCGGATTACAGGCTGGGCAACATGGGTAACTATATTCATGGTGCAGGCTTTATACAGAACGTCGTGTTTTCCTTTACGGTCGTCAACCTGACAAACACCACCTATATTTCCACCATGGGCCAGAACGGCAACCCCATGGGGCTGTCAACAGGCGCCTATGATTACCAGTCCTTCCAGATTGCAGCACCCAGACAGTATTTTGGATCTGTCCGCGCTGAATTCTAGTAAATATTCTTTATATTTCGTTATGATTTAAAAATACACATCACGCCACCGGAACTCTCGGCCATGGGACAGATGGCCGAGAGAAGCGTTATCGGGTGGATAACGCAACGATTTCCGGAGCAGATGCGGCTCGGACATCAGCCCCACCGAGCAGGCTACCCGCACAATCGGGCGGAAACCCTTTCTCCACCCCAACCGGTCATGGCTGCGGCCATATCGTTGCGGATATTCCATGCGTAAAAGCAGCCAGATATACTGTTTGATACGTTTTGACCGGACCCCAAGCCTCCCAGACTACCGACCTGGGCATATAGCCCTGCCCGGCTCCCCGCCTGTCATCCGGCACCGAGCAGGAGCGTCTTTTTTTTCAAACCTGCAAAACTTCCGCAGCGAGGCTGTCCCCTCGCGAGGGGACAGACAGACCTGTCGCAGATATGCGACATCTTAGTCCCCAGGCTGGCCATGCCCCATTCCGCCGGGCATCGCGCGACAACGCGCATGGCAGTCGCCAGACGAACGTCAATACGCGTCATGCTGCGATCAAAAAGGAGTTCTTATGTCAGGTTATATAGGATCAACGTCACGTATATTTAATAAGAAAAAGGACTCCGAGCCTTATACCGATGCCAACCAAATGGTTTGGGAACACGTCACAGGCCGTTTCGGAAAAAATTGTGCTGAAGAAGCCATGAACCATCAGACGGACGCGCTTCGTGGCCTCTTCAATGCGTGGATGCATGGTTCCGATACCCAGCCAGCGCAACAATCGCAGATCGAGGCACGCGGATGGTTTCAACTAACAAGACTGAAAAATTCTCGGCCGCGCTGAGAGCGTCGCGGTTATACAGGTTGTCTCGGTCGGGCCGGTCGTGATCCTCGGTCTCTGACAGGCCCATGCGCAGCGTAGCGCATGTTCGCCGCCCTCTGCCGCTTAGCCCCTGAACTGTGCGGACTTCACGCTCCGGCCCCCTGATCGGGACTGTTTTGAACGCGAGAGACAACCGATAATGACTTCATCCTGACTCGCCTGCCCGAGACAGGCCGGGTAAGGTCGGCAGGACTCCGCACGGTCCCGTTCCGGCCACGGTTGCCGGCCACGACGGGACCGTGCGGAAAAGACAGGCTGCACCGGAGCCGCAACAACGTGACGGTGCCGCCCCTGAAACGTCTGGAGAAGGAAAAAGCGATGCGTTACTCACACGGCATTTTCGCGTGTCTGACGGCCATCGGTGTTCTGGCGTCATCGGCGCATGCCCAATCGATTCCCGGCATGGGCAGCGCGGAAAACGCTATGGGCGGCATGACCGGCAACAGCATGAGCGGCATGGGCAGCAGTATGGGCAGTGGCATGATGAGCGGAATGCTGCCCAATCTCTCCTCAGCCAGCAGTGGAAACATCGCAGGCGTTCTGAGCTATTGCGTGCAGAATAATTACCTGAGCGGCAGCGGCGCCACTTCCGCATTGAGCGGGCTGACCTCCAAAGCCGGGCTGACCTCGTCCAGCGACTACACCGCAGGCCAGAACGGCCAGTTGCTGACGGGCGAGAGCAATCCGTTTTCTCTGTCCACGCTGAAAAGCGGCCTCAAGCAGAAAGTCTGCTCCATGGTCCTGAACCGCGCGCAGAACCTTCTCTGAACCACGGTACCGAGGTGTCGTGCCCTTGTGTGCGACACCTTCAACTGGCCGCCTCAAGGCGAAGCCAGCTTGGCAGAAGCCTAGTTTTCTGGCGCGACCATGGTGGCTTTTAACGGCCGGCATATCAGGCTCCGACCGGCCATAGCCATGCGGAACCAGAACCCGGATCGCGCACATTCATCCTGCGCTGTCCGGGACCTCAGGCTTGGGCTTGCCCGAGCGCCAAATCGATTCCGTCAGGCAGGAGGCATGTTCGGGCACATGCTCATTTAAACCCGATGTCCCTTAGCCACGCGCCTGCTGCCCGTAAACAAGTATGGCGCCCCGCCAGACATAGGGGGCGCCGAACAGACAAACCGAAAGAGCAGGACCTTAAGCGTCTTTCTGGATAAGACTCGAACTTTCGCGGCCATTGATAATAATGGTCGCCTTCTCGTAAGTCGTGTCCAGGTAAGTACGGGTTCGCGGGTCGGGAGCGCCGGGGTCGCTATTCATTAACTGAATGGCCAACCTTTCTATAAGCCCCACTTTTGTCAGGGGTCCTGATGGTCATGCCGGTTGTTCCTCTAGGCAAGCATGGTTGTAATTTCTGGAACTATATATCTTGAAGATGTTCCCTATTATGACCGATCTGGTACTAAATTCCAACTCATAACGCCCGCCTAACGATGGAAAACGCCGTTTTGTGATATCCCTGCATCACAGCGCGGCCATACGACGGCCTGCCACGTTTTCGGAAACGCGGATCCGGAGGATTTGGAGCGCTTGGGACGGCGGCGGACAGTTCTGCCGCAACTGTCATCGTAGCAAACGGGGCTCCGCCCGACAGGCCGGTATTATCGACCGAACCCGACATCCACCCCATCTTGCCCGACCTCTGCCCCTCAAACCCGCTCGGCCAACAGAACCCTCAGCAAAACCTCGACAGGCATACTGCGCAGGCATCGTTTTTGCGCAGTCGTTCAGCTTATCTCCACACTCATCGGGTTACCTGTCGAGAGGATCTGACAGTCTGTGCAATGCGGGCAGAAACCACAGCGGGGTGGCGTATCAACTCATGGCTTTCCCACCGACCAACGCGGTATCGCTGTTTACAGCGGCGGGCAAACGCGGACTTCTGGAGGTATCGCGGCCACACGGCGGGGCCTTTACCCGCGATACACTCCTGCAGGACGGGGCGCAGAGCCTGTTTCAGGCCTGGCGAACCGACAGCACTCCCCTGTACCGCCACACGTTTGGCCCTGCCGTGTTCGATGCCGGGCTGACGTTGTTCGGCTGGCACAACAAACCTCTTCACGACACGCTTTATACCCAGCCGGCTGCGGTTCTGGAGCAGTTCGTGGCGCGCGGGCATGGCACAGTAGAGCACTACCCCCTGACCGCCTGGGCGGGTTTTGACCACTGGAGCGCGAATTACTACCACTGGGTTGCCCATACCCTGCCCGCCTTGCGTTATTTTCTGGATCATGGCGGCGACACTGATGTTTTTCTTTTGCCGCCACTCACCCCCTGGCAGGAAGACAGTCTGGCTCTGGCCGGCCTGGAACCCCAGCGCCGCATGATTGTCCACCCCGGCACGCGGTACGGTTTTGAACGTATGGTCTATACCGACTTCATTCGGGGCAAAGCCGATTTCACCAGCTCGACAATCGCCCGCACGGCCTACAGAGCGCTTTGTTCAGCCACAAACCCTGCACCTTTACCTGCTGGCCGCTTCATTTTCATTGATCGTGGCACGGCCCCGAACCGGCATGTTCCCAATGGCGCCGCACTGGCTGCCGCCTTCATGCAGCTTGGTTTTGAACGCGTCTACCCCGAACGGCTCAGCCTGCGCGAACAGATTACGCTTTTCGCGCAGGCGAGAATGGTCGCGGGTTTTCTGGGGGCCGGACTTGCCAATATCGCATGGTGCCAGAAGGACACCCTTGTTTACGAACTGGTACCCAGCCACCACCAGAACCCGTGCTTTCTGGCCATGTGCATCCAGGGCGGGCTCCGCTACTGGGGGGAACTGGTGCAGACAGGTGTGCCCGGCCAGGACCACACCAGCCCGGCCACCGTGGCTGCCGATACCAGCCGGATTATCCGCCATGCCCGCGAACTGATGCAGCATGCCATGCACACTGGCTGACACCCTCGATACCCAACAGGCAGGGAAAGGAACCCGGGACGGGTACGCCTGCCTACCCGATCCGGAACTGTTTGACGCTACCGGCAAGGGCGCGGGTTTCCTGCCGCAGGTTCTGCGTGGCCGCGCTGGATTGCTCGACCATGGCGGCGTTCTGCTGGGTGCTGCGGTCAATACTGGCAATGGCCGTATTGACCTCACCCAGGCTTTTGGCCTGACTTTGCGACAGGGTTTTGATTTCGGTCACGAAGGTCGCGATCGTATCGACCTGGCGGGAAATCTTGTCCAACGTCACGCATGTCCTGTCGACAAGCCGGACACCGTCCGCCACCTGTTGGGACGAGGCCGCTATCAGCTTTCTGATATCCTTTGCCGACACGGCGGAGCGCTGGGCCAGGGTACGGATTTCGGTGGCGACAACACCGAAGCCCCGCCCCGCCTCCCCCGCCCGCGCCGCTTCGACCCCGGCATTGAGAGACAGAAGATTGGTGCGCAGCGCGACTTCATCCAGCAGGTCGACAATGGCGGACATCTGCGCGGATGACGCCTCTATGGCCTGCATGGCGCCAACCGCGTCACGCACCGCCGTGTCTGACGCATGCGTGGCCTCCCGCACCTGGGTTGCCGTGTCATGGGCCTGGAGCGTGATCCGGGCTGTCTGCTCGACCTCGGCCGTTACGGTGCTGAGCGCCATGGCGGTATGCCCGATCTCGCCTGCCTGCCGCTCTGTCCGCTGGGCAAGGTCCCCTACCGCGTGGGCAATTTCATCCGCGCCGGTTTCAATCCCGGCAACGGCGTTCGACACCTGCCTGAACGCGGTGGAAAGCGCTTCCGCCGCGGCGTTGAAGTTCGTGCGCAGGATCTCGAACTCGGGGTCGAACGGGGTGGTGAACCGAAAACCCAGATCCCCCTCGGAAAGCGCTTTCAACCCGGCACGCAGGGACTTGATCAGGGCTGTCTGGTTCTGTTCACGCGCACGGGTTTCGGCCAGGGCTTTTTCCCGGGCTTTTTCCGCTTCTTCCAGATAAACGGAAATCGCCAGGTCGATATCGAGCAGAACGGCCTTGCACAGACTGCCCAGAGCCTGCGGCAGTTCGGAGGTGGCGGCCCTGCCACGGGCCGGGAAAAACGGCGCACGCCCCCCCTGGGGCTGAAGGGCCGCCTGCACAAGATGGTCCAGCACAATGGCGTAGCCACCGATATACCACCGGGGCTCCAGACCGATATGGGCATGCACGGTCCCTATGGCCCGCACCTGTGTCGCGTAGCTTTCAGCAAAATTGGCGCTGGAAATGGTTTTCCAGTGGTTGATCTGGGCCCCCTTGGCCCGCCCCATATGTGCGGGAGAGGTAAAGAAACGCAGGGTCTGCGGCGTTTTCTTGACCTGTTCGTAAAAACTGTCCAGCGCATGTGGCAGTTCACGGTCGATAAGTTCCTTGAGCGAGCGCATGGCCCGGCACTGCTCATCCTTGAGCAGAAGGAAATCGAGCCGGTCACGAAGTTCGAGCAATGCGGCGTCGGACTGGTGATTTCTGGGGTCAAAATTGACAACAGCCATGGAAGACATGCCCTTGCAAAGCGTGTGCGCGTGTACACGGTCGGGAACGATGTCTGTTCTCTATAACGGCCACAGTCCTAAGATTTCAGAAAGATAGCCGCGCGCGGCGTGATAATTCCGCCCCCGGCACAGCCCCTCCCCTCAGACGCGCCGCACAGACCCGCCGCACCTGTGTGGCCACCCTGCCTTTGCCCGCACCGCCGCCCCTTGCGGACAGGCGTTCGCGCAACCAGATGTGAGGGCGAGACGGACTTGCCAAACCTCAGTATTGCGAATAATTATCATTTGTGGTTAAACAGACTCCAGCTTAACGACGATCGAGGCCCTGCCAATGGTTGTATGTTCCTGCAATCGCCTGACGCACACCGATATCGAGAACGCCGTAGCCGACGGGGCGACTCGCCCAAAGGACATCTATGCCAAGCGGGGCTGCAAGGCCCAGTGCGGTAATTGTGTGCAGGGCGTCGTGTGCCTGCTGCGTGAGGCCCGCAAGAAACACCTCCAGACCGCCGCAATCCTGGCCCAGCAGGCCGCGCCCGCCCAGATGTCGGTAGCGCTCTCCGCCTGATATTCCGCACCCGACCGCACAGGCCACAGCGCGGCCAGCATACACGACTAGGCACAGGACTGTGCCCAAGGCCGTAGCATTGCCCCGTAACCCCGATAGCAAGCCCGCAGCACGCAGGAGCACCGCCGCAGGCCAGTTCGGCACTCGCGGCCCCGCAGGCTACGGTGCCGGGGTTACCAGTTCCCGGTGTCGTTCAACTCCCGTTACCAGCCCCCGACCGTAGCGATGCAAGAACAGTGCCAAAGATCATCTTGCGCGACGGATGCACCTCTGGCACGGCTTGGACATGAGCAGACAGATACTTGTACTGGGAGCAGGGGCCTGGGGCACGGCGCTCGCACTGCATGCGGCCCGTACCGGGGCATATGTGCGGGTCTGGGCACGCACGGCAGCCCCCCTGCCGTCCGGCGCCATGCCAAAACTGCCGGACTTTCCCCTCCCCGGCACGATTCGCGTTTCTTCCGCTCCGCCGGTGGGCACATTCGACTGTGCGCTGGTGGCCATACCCACCCAGCATCTGGCCACGGTTCTACCCCTTTTACCGGCGGACGTGCCCACAATCCTGTGCTGCAAGGGGATAGAACGCGGCACGCTGGCCTTCCCGCTCGATATTCTGGCGCGTATCCGCCCCGACCTGCCGGGGGCAGTTCTGTCAGGGCCTAATTTTGCCCGCGAAATAGCCGCCGGCCTGCCCGCCGCGGCTGTTATCGCCGCGGGGAACATGGTCCGGGCCAGTGCGCTGGCGGACCTGCTATCCACCCCCACATTCAGGCTTTACGCCAGCCATGACTGCTCCGGCGTGCAGCTTGGGGGGGCTGCCAAGAATGTCATGGCCGTGGCTGCGGGCATTACCATAGGCGCAGGTCTGGGCGAAAACGCGCGCGCCGCACTGATTACGCGCGGGCTGGCGGAAATGACCCGGCTTGCTCTGGCCCTGGGGGCACAGGCCGCGACACTGGCCGGGCTGTCGGGGCTGGGGGACCTGCTGCTGACCTGCACGGGCAATGCGTCGCGCAATTACCAGATGGGGCTGGCCCTGGGCCAGGGAGCAAAAACGCAGGACGCCGTTGCGGGCCTGCCCGGGGTTGCCGAAGGTGTCACCACCGCCGAAGCCCTGCTGACACTGTCCCGCCAGCATGGGGTGGATGCCCCCATTACCGAATGTATTGCAGCCTTTCTGGAAGGACGGTTAACCCTTGCGCAGGCTCAGGCCCGCCTGCTTGGCCGCCCGCTTAAAAGCGAGATCGAACCCGGCCTTCGGGCATGAAGGACAAAGCCCACGGCACTCGGTCCTGACACTGCAATACAGCCATGCTGCGCAAGGCATTATCACATTCGCGCCTGAGCGGCAGGAATGCGCCGCCACCCCTTGCATGCGTTCAGCCAGCCCCCACGTTGGGTAGAAGGCGGGCAGCGGGAACCCCGCCACCACAAAACCAATGACGGAAGGCCGGGACCCATGACCCAATCAAATGCAGCCGAAACCCATATCAGGGAATATCTTGGCACCCCCACGGACCTGAACGCCGAAAAGGTAAAGGCCGTGGTGCACGGGCTGGCACAGGTGCTGGCGGATGTGTTTGCGCTCTATATCAAGACCAAGAATTTTCACTGGCATATGAGCGGGCGCCATTTCCGCGACTATCACCTGCTGCTGGATGAGCAGAGCCAGCAGATTTTCGCCATGACCGATCCCCTGGCCGAACGGGCCAGAAAAATTGGCGGCACCACGCTGCATTCGGTGGGAGAAATCTCCCGCATGACGAAAATCCTCGATAATGACGCCCTTTATGTCACCCCCGAGGACATGCTTGCCGAACTGCGCGACGACAACCAGACACTGGTGCGACGCCTGCGCGCGGTACACGCCCTGTGTGACGACGCCAATGACGTGGCCACCGCCAGCCTGATCGAAGTCTGGATCGATGAAGGGGAACGCCGGACGTGGTTCCTGTTTGAAAGCACAAGACCCGTTTTCGGCCATAATGACTGAGAGCTGTTGCTGCCCTGCGGGCTAGAAGTGCTGGCAGGCGGGTGGCCGGAGTGCTCGCCTGTTTTTTATGGTGCGCGGATCCGCCGTGGCGCGACGCGTGCCGGGTGCGCTACGGTCACGTCACGGACGGACAACAGCCCGCTGGGGCCTGTTACTTTTCAGGATGTAATACTGACCTGTAACGTCGGCAGGCCGTCAATGGCTGCGACAAGCCTGTCACCCGGCCCGACCTTGCCCACCGCGCGCGGCGTGCCGGTATAGATCAGGTCGCCGGCGGCGATTTCGAACGCAGTGGAAAGATGGGCGATAATTTCCGCCGGGCTCCAGATCATGTCCTCCAGTTGCCCGTCTGACGCGGTCACACCGTTGACCTCCAGATGAATGCGCCCGGTTTTGGGGTGGCCGATGCTGGCCACAGGCACAACGGTGCCGCAGGGGGCGGCATTGTCGAACGCCTTTCCTGCCTCCCATGGCTGGCGTTTTTCCTGTGCCCTGTTCTGCAGGTCACGCCGCGTCATATCCAGCCCTACCGCGTAGCCGTAAACATGATCGAGCGCCTGTGCCGCGGGAATGTTCATACCGCCCGACTTCATGGCCAGCACAAGTTCGATCTCATGCTCGTAATCATGGGTAAGGGTGGGGTAGGGAATGGCGGCACCGTTCTGCACCAGCATGTCGCGCGCTTTCTGGAAGAAAAAAGGCGGCTCACGCGTGTCGTGGTTGAGTTCCTTGATATGGGCGAGATAATTCCGCCCCACGCAGTAGATTCTGCGCACGGGAAACACCCCATGTTCGCCCGCCACGGGCAGAACCGGGACAGGCAACGCGGGAATGACCAGTTCCGGCATGGGCGCACAGGCAGCATGCCTGCTGGCGGCGGCACCCGTACGGGTCGCAGCCATGGCCAGACCGGCCAGGCCAGCCACGCTCAGGCCGGAGGAAAGAAAGTCGCGACGTGCGGGCATGACACGATCCTTCAGGCCACGGCATGGCGGGAACAGTTGCCAGCCCCGACACCGCAGCCTGTTTCTTGTTGTTTTTGTTCCGAAAACACTACGCAGCAGCGAGCTATTTTAGCAATCTCTCACCCTGCCCGGCCCATGCAATTGTTTGTGATAACAAGCCCGCCGCCCCATGACGCCGGGACTGCACCGCTCCTCTCCCGGCTGTTGGCCAGCGCGCGCCATCACACCTGTTCGTTGCGGCCCAGCGGAGCGGACAAGCGCTTGGCCACGGCCAGCAGCACCGCAGTCAGGGGTGAGGCGAACACAAAGCCCCATATGCCCAGAAAGGCACCAAAAATGGTCTGGGACAGAATAGTGAGCGCGGGCGGCATGCTGACCGCGCGTTTCTGGATGAAAGGGGACAGCACATATCCTTCAAACGCCTGCACGGCGGCGTAAAAGCCCCCCACCATAAGCGCTTCACGCGGGCTGATGGACAGCGCCACCAGCAGGGCCGGGGTGGCCCCGATAAACGTGCCCAGATACGGCACAAAATTGGCCATACCCGCCAAAAAACCCAGTGGCAGGGCAAGCGGCATACCCAGCAGGCTGAGCCCGCCCCATGTCAGCAGGCCGATCAGGGTCATGTCCAGCATCTGCCCAGCCACCCAGGCCGAAAGCGTATGGGCCGCCGTCAGCAGTACCGTGTGCATGACAGGACGGTAGGCAAGTGGGGTAACCCGCAGCACACCGTTGGCGTAAAGATGGGGCGAGAGCGCGAAATACACCCCGGCAATGACAATCACCACCACCGTGCCGACAGAACCGAAGGTGGAGGTCAGCACATTGGTCATGGACCCGGCAAAATCCATGCTGCTGGTATTTCCGGCCCCACTGCCCCCCGTGCCCCCGGTGGCGTCGGGTTCCTGGTTGCCGCCCAGCACCTTCGGCAGATGATCGAGAATGGCATGGCCCAGCGGCTCGGTGTTCAGGGTTGCATGCAGGGCGTCGCGCTCGGTCTTGAGTGCTATATGCAGGTGCGCCATCTGGGCCATCAGTTCTGGACCCGACACGTCCACCACCACCGCCGTGCCCGCCAGCAGGGTTACGACCAGCAGAAGCACCGAGGCCCATTGCGGCCCCCGTGTCAGGCGCGAGACGATGCGCGCGGCCCCATGCAGGCAGACCGCCACCAGAATGGAGGCGAACACCACCATAACGACCCCGCCCCCCGAACTGATGAACAGCACGGACGCCACAACGGTCACGATCAGGACCGTCAGCCTGTAAAAGCGCTTCAGCAGCGCTTCCACATCGCGCAGGGTGCCTGCCAGGTCTCCGAACGGCGCGGTGTCGAGGCCCCCGGCATCCTTCGCAGCCCCTGCCTGCCGGGGCCGTGCGCCCCCTTTCGCCTGTGCGCCATCCGGCCCGGGCGGGTGGCCACCGCCCCACGCACCGCGCGCGGCAGTATCCTGATCCGGCAGGCCGGGAGGCACCGAAGTCGGGGGCAACGGGGCCGGGGGCAAGGGCCCGCCATGGCCCGAGGCGGCGCCACCGCCCGGATTACACTCTGCCTGGGCGGGGTCATCCCCTGCGGTATCGCGCCCGGAAACGTCACGCATGGACTATCCTTGTTGTCTGCCAGTTACGCGGACCAATGATGCGGGCCGCTTCCCGCCCGTGGCGTCCCGTGCGGCGCACGGCCCGCGGCACAATGCCCCTGCCCTGCGTTGTGCGGGAAAAGGCGCGGCACGGCATCCCTTATTCATGCAACACATCCCTGCATCATGAATTTGCAACACGTTCTTGCACGGGATTAAAACACCACGATATATCATAGGCCCGTATCCGGCCCGGCGGCGGCCTTCATCGCAAGGATGTGTTCGCCCGGCACCACAGCAAGATGGAAGATCGTTGTCTGACCCGCTTTCCGCTCGCCGCCCAGCGCTGCGTATGCCGCGTCCTGACAAATCCGCCCGACCGCTGGATATGGCCAATCCGTGTCTGCACGGCCGCAAACGGCGGTGCGGCAGGCCCACATCCCACGACACGGAAGAACTGGACCAGTATCTGCTGGAAATAGCGGCCGGGCTGTTTGTGCAGCATGGCTATGCGGGAACCTCCATCGACCAGATCGCCCGCAAGGCTTCGGCCAGCAAGCAGACGCTCTACCGCCGCTACCCCTCGAAGGAGGCACTGTTCGTCGCCGTTATCATGGACCTGACAGGCTCGCTGCTGCAGGCCATGGCGGAAATCTCGCTCAAGGACCCGCTGGAGGAACTGCGCAAGATCAGCCGCATGAAGCTGGAATTCACCCTCCGCCCCGAAGCGCTGGGTATCTACCGTATCCTGATCTCGGACGGGCACCGTCACCCTTCGCTGCTGCGCCAGGTGGTGGAGGCCATTGGCGAGCCGTTTCACAATGCGTTCATCCGCCTGCTGCGCGCGGCCGAACAGCAGGGACAGATCGAACCCGGCCACGCGGACGACACGACCGCCCACCTGCTGACCGGCATGATTACCGGCTGGCCCAAAGACAACTGCCTGTGCGGAGAAACGACGCTTGAAACCAGCGAGGAACGACAGGCCTATTTCGAACATGCCTGGGCATTTTTCCTGCGTGCCGTAGGCGGCAAACCCCGCAGCCCTGAACCGCAGCCGGTCTGACCCCCGGCACGAACGACCCCGCTCCCGCGCAGGCCGTAATAATCGCCCCCTGCACTGAGCGGCGCTGTCCCGTCCGGGCCCGTGTCGGTAAACACACTGTGCCTGCGCCCCCACAGCATCGTGTGCCGCAGGGGCGTGACCTTAATCAGACATCCGCGGGTCTGAAGTCCAGCGCCAGACCGTTGATGCAATAACGCTCACCCGTGGGCGGCGGCCCATCGGGGAAAACATGACCCAGATGGCCACCGCAGGCCGCGCAATGGGCTTCCGTGCGGACCATGCCGTGGCGGGTGTCACGCGACGTACCCACCGCCCCCGCTTCCGCCGCCCAGAAAGACGGCCAGCCACTGCCGCTGTCATATTTCGTATTCGAGCGGAACAGCGCCGCGCCACATCCCGCGCAATGGTACACACCTTCGCGTTTTTCATGGTTCAGCGGACTGGAGCCGGGATATTCCGTGCCGTGTTCATGCAATATCCGTTCCTGCTCGGGTGTTAATGGCGCACGCGGTCCGCACCCTGCGGGAGAGCAACTGGTGTTCATGGCTTTTTTCGCCTTATCCTGGTGGCTGGCCCCCGCCACCAGACCCATGACCGGGCCCATGGCGCAGCGGTCTGGCCATCCCCTGCTTTGCTACAAACAGCATTAAGCCCGTTCCGGTTCCGTTTGAACAGGCTTATCATCCCCGTCATGCCTGTGCCCAAACCCCTTTCCGCCCAGCACCCGCCCGCTTGCCCGCACCCCTTCGGGGCCGCGCGGCCATGACGGTGATCGACCTTGTAGTCATGGCCGCCTACCTTGCGGGCATGCCGGTCCTGTCACTCGCTCTGGCAGGGCGCGCGCCTTCCGCCCACAGCTATCTGGAAGGGCACGGGGACCTGCCATGGTGGGCGCTGTGCCTCTCTCTTGTCGCGACCGAGACATCGACCCTCACGCTGATCAGCGTGCCCGGTGTCGCCTATGGCAGCGGCATGGTGTTCAGCGGGCTGGCACTTGGCTACCTGCTGGGTCGCGCCATTGTTGCGTGGCGGTTCCTGCCCCTTTACCAGCAGGGCCGCATGCTCAGCGCCTATGACTGGCTCGGCCAGCGTTTTGGCGCGCGCCTGCAACGGGCTGCATCCGGCACGTTCCTGATCACGCGGCTGCTGGCCGAAGCCGTGCGCCTGTTCGCGGGCATGCTGCCTCTGGCCGCCATTCTGGAGGCCATGCACATGGCTGTGCCCAAAGCCGTGGTGCTGTGCGCCATCATGGGGGCGACATTGCTGTATACCCTGCGCGGCGGGCTGCGCGCAGTTGTCTGGTCGGACAGTATCCAGTTCGTGCTGTACCTTCTGGGGGCGGGCATCTGTGCTACCCTGCTGTGGCATGCAGCCCCGGCCCATGCGCTGGCCCTGCTGGACCAGGCCGGAAAGTTCCAGCTTTTCACGCACCATACCCCGCCTTTTACCAGCGCCTTTACCCCCCTTGCCGCCATAGGGGGCGGGGCCGTGCTGTCCCTTGCCTCGCACGGGACAGACCAGCTTATGGTGCAGCGCGTGCTGGCCGCCCGCACCCTGCGCGACGCCCGGCTGGCCCTGATGGGCAGCGCCGTGGGGGCAGGCGTGCTGTTCACGCTGCTTTCAGCCGTGGGGGTGCTGCTCTGGCTCCATCATGGCGGGGTCTCCGCCCGGGCCGCGGGATTCCTTACACCGGATGCGATTTTTCCCGCCTATATCGCACACGGCCTGCCGTCGGGCCTGCGCGGGCTGCTGGTCGCGGGGATTCTGGCCGCCACCATGGGGTCGCTCTCGTCCACGCTTTCCGCCATGACGGCCGCTACCGTGGGTGACTTTGCAGCCCCCTGCCAGTTCATTGCCACAAGGCTGAACCTGTCCCCACTCCGTCTTGCACGCCTTGTCACGATTTTGTGGTCGGTCATGCTGTGCCTGTGCGCGGGGCTTTTCGCCCAGGGCAGCCAGTCTGTCATCATGCTGGGGCTTTCCATTGCGGCCTGTGGCTACGGCCCCATACTGGGGAGCTTTGTCGCGGGCATGCTTGTTCCCCGCCTGAACGAGGCCGATCTGCTGCCCGCCTTCTGCCTGAGCGTGCCGTTGATGCTGCTGGCCATGCAGGGGCTGCACCCCTATGGCCGGTCACTGGCCTTTGCGTGGCTGATCGTGCTGGGCATGGCAACCCTGTTCGCGCTGGCCCTGACGGGGTATGCCATAAGGCAGATACGCCATGCCCGCTGACGGAGCCGCCGTTTTACCGATGACGCAACAGCCCGCCCCCGCCCGAACCGAAACACTGGACCCGCGCTACGACAGCCTGGACCTGTGGCCCACCGGCACCGTACTGTCCGCCCTGCTGGAAAGCCAGTTCGACGCCGCGGCCAGTGTCAAGGCAGCACTCCCCCAGCTTGAGGCCGCGATTGCCAAAGCCCTGCCCCGCCTCGAACGCGGGGGGCGGCTGTTCTACGTTGGCGCAGGCACGTCGGGGCGGATCGGGTTGCAGGATGGGGTGGAACTTATTCCCACCTATGGCTGGCCGCGTGCCCGCCTTGTCCTGCTGCTGGCGGGGGGCGACGCCGCGCTGTTCAGCCCAGTGGAAGGAGCCGAGGATGACGAGGCCGAAGCCAGCCGCGCCATGGCCGCCCACGCCCCCACGCCCGATGACGTGGTAATAGGTGTCGCCGCCAGCGGGGGCACTCCGTATACATGTGCGGCACTGGCCTGTGCCCACGCACACGGCAGCCTGACAGTAGGCCTGTCATGCTGCCCCGACACCCGCCTGCTGGCGCAGGCGGACTGCCCCGTCCTGACCCTGACCGGGGCTGAGGTGGTGGCTGGCTCCACCCGCATGAAGGCCGGTACGGCCCAGAAAATCGCCCTCAACCTGCTGTCCACCACGCTGATGATACGGCTGGGCCATACATGGCGCGGCCAGATGGTGGACATGCGCATTGTCAACGCCAAGCTGGTGGCGCGCGCCCAGCGCATGGTGCGCCACCTGAGCGACTGCACGCAGGAACAGGCCATAACCGCGCTGAAAGATGCAGGCGGCAGCATCAAACTTGCGATCCTGCTGCGCCATGGGCTGGATGCCCCACAAGCGCGGCTGCTGCTGGAACTATGCGGCGGTCACCTGCGCGCCGCCCTTGAAAAACTGGCCAGCCGCACATCATCCCCCACCACTCCGCTCCCCACCGCATGACCGCGCCGCCACCCGCCCCCATGCCGGGCCACCACGCGGCTGGCACCGCAGAAGGTAACGGCCCCGCACCCGTTACGGTGCAGGATACAGTTCTGGCCGTGGATGGCGGGGGCACCCATACCCGGGCGGTACTGCTCACGCATGATGCGGAAGTGGTGGACCATGCCAGCGGACCGGGCTGCAACCCGTTCGACCGACCGGAATGGGCGCAGAACCTGCACGACCTGCTGCACCGGATGCAGCGCCCCGGCCTGCGGGCCGCGACGCTGGGCATGGCAGGGTACGATGCCGCACGCCCGTCCTCGGCCGAGCAGGAACAGGTTGCCCGCACAGCCCTTGCGGCTACCGGGGCGGGCACCGTCCGGCTCTGGCTGGAAAACGATGTCGAAACCGCGCACCGTGCGGCCTTTGGTGGGGGAACGGGGGTTTTTGTGCTGGCAGGCACAGGCTCTGTCACCCTTGCCCGTGGAGTTGGCGGGCAGATGGCCCGTGTCGGCGGATGGGGCTGGCTTCTGGGCGATGAAGGGGGCGGATACTGGATTGGCCGCGAGGCACTGGGCGCTGTCACGCGTTTTCTCGACGGTGATCCCCTTTCCCATACTGCATTTGTCAAAACCCTGCTGCACCGTCTGGGCCTGCCCGTAACGGGGGAGCATACGTCCGACGCCCTGCTCGAATGGGTGCGCACGCGCACACACCCGCGCTCGGCCATGGCGGCCATGGCCCATGTCGTGGACGATCTGGCCCAAACGGGCGACCCACAGGCCATAAGCCTGCTGCGCTGTGCTGGCACGCATCTGGCACGGCAGGCACGACTGGCGGCAAGCCGTGTTTCCCCCGAACCCCTGTCGCACACCGCACCCGTTGCATGGAGCTATGGTGGCAGCGTAATGAACAGCCCCACCGTACGCCACACCATAGCCGAACATCTGGGCGCCACACCGCTCATACCCATGCTGCCCCCCCTGGGAGGGGCCGCCCTGCGCGCGGCCGAACTGGCCGGCTGGGCGTGGGACGGCACCGCCATAACCCGGCTGGCCGGCGCGCTGGCCCGCGTTTTTCCCACACATGGACCAACCGGCGCATGACCCACCAGCCTGCCCTGCCCCGTTCCCGCCCCACGGTGCACCCCACAACACGGTTCCACCCGCCCGGCATGGGGGTTTTACCGCACCCTATGCGGCACACAGCCCAGACACACCCGCAACACCCCGCCCCCGCGCGCCCGAACAGCCCTGCACGGCGCCGGCGACGGCACACGCTACTGGCGGGAATGCTGGCTGGAATATTGACGGGGATACTGGCAGGAGGGGTGGCCCTGTCCGGCACACCCGCGCGCGCCCAGACCACAACGGCCACGCAAGGCAGTGCAGATACGCCCAAAACGGCTTTTCTCATCAATGCTTTTACGCAGCCCCCGGTCCTGCCCGCCCCCGCGGCGCTCCAGGCGGATGGCGCTGCCTTTGCGCTGCCCGACACGATAGCCATAGACTGGCTCAGCCCCCGGACTCCCGCACTGGATCAGGCTCTTGCCCGTTTCAGGCGTCGGCTGGACATACTGGCCGGCCACCCGCTGACATGGACTGACGCCAGCGGGGATACACACGGTTTTACCCTGCATATCGGTTACGATCAAAACGCGCCGTTCCCCGGCCCTGCCATGCATGAAGGTTACAGGCTGAACGTAACCCCCGACGGGATCACGCTGAACGCGCAGGAACCCGTGGGCGTTCTGCGCGGACTGGCAACGGTGCTGCAACTTGTCAGGCAGGGGGCTGACACAACGCTTGTCACCCAGGCCCGGGTGCAGGATGCGCCCCGCTTCGGCTGGCGCGGGCTGATGCTCGATGTCAGCCGCCACTTCATGAGCATACCCGCGCTCATGCGCCAGCTCGATGCCATGGAAATAGTCAAACTGAATGTTCTGCACATTCATTTTTCCGATGGCGCGGCTTTTCGTGTACAAAGCAGGCGTTATCCGCTTTTGCAGACACTCAGCAGCCATGGCCAGTTCTATACCCAGGACCAGATCCGTGACCTTGTGGCGCAGGCAGCCGCGCGGGGTATCCGCATCGTGCCGGAATTCGACACGCCGGGCCATACATTCGCGCTTTTGCAGGCGTATCCGCGTTATGCCGCCATCCTGCCGCTGAACACGACCGACCGGGCGGAAATCAACCGCGCGGCCATGGACCCCACCCGACCGGAAACGCTGGCTTTCGTGAACGCGCTCTACGCCGAAATGGCGGGGCTGTTCCCGGACCCGGTCTTTCATATCGGCGGGGATGAAGTCGTGGCCCGCCAGTGGCTGCAGGCCCCAGGCATTGTGGCCTACATGAAACGCCACAACATCGCCACACCCGCCGGCCTGCAAGCCACCTTTACCCGCCAGGTCGCCCGTGCCCTGCACACCCACGGCAAGACCGTCATGGGATGGGACGAAGTGCTGGGCGCCGATACCCCGCCCGACACCATTATCGAAAGCTGGCGCGGTCCCGCGCATACCGCGCAGGCCACACAACAGGGCCACCCTACGGTGGTATCAGGCCCGTACTACCTCGACCGGCTTCTGCCCGCCCAGGCCTATTACGAAACAGACCCGTTCGACACCCGCAAGGATGCGTCCGAAGCGCAGGCCGCTGCCCAGACCACCGGCCCCGGCGGCACAATCGCCACCCCCGCGCAGGACAAGGCGGACGAAGCCCCCGTACCCCCCCTGACGGACGAGCAGAAAAGCCACGTTCTGGGCGCCGAAACCGCCCTGTGGGCCGAAGTCGTATCCGAAGACATGCTGGACGCGCGACTGTGGCCCCGTGCGGCCGCCCTGGCCGAACGGTTCTGGTCCGCCCCCGCCCGGTGCGACAGCGCGACACTGGCCCCACGGCTTGCAATCCTGCGCGATACGCTGAACGTGCTGGGCCTGCAGGCAACAGCCGGCCCGGCCCGCATGCTCCAGCGTCTGGCGCCGGGCCAGACCGCGTCCGCCGCAGTGCTGCTGGATGTTGTATCTCCTGTCAGAAACTACGCGCATAACCACGAATTTTTACAGATCCGGCACAAACAGCAGGCCACGCTACAGACTTTGGGAACCCCTGCCGATATCGCGAACCCCGACAGTTTCACCGCTGACATGTTCAATGCCGAAGCCGCGGCCTACGCGCAGAGCATGCTCGAACTCAAACCCGATCTGGAACGGTCCCTGACACTGTGGGCCAATAATGACACAGCCTTCCTGCGTGACGCCGCACATAACCCCGCACTGGCCGTGGCCATTCCCGCCTCGGCCCGGCTGGCCGCGCTGGCGCGTGCGGGGCTTGCGGCACTGGGCATAGGCCGCACACCCGGCTGGCGCGAAAGTGCACGGGAAACACTGGAAAACGCACGGACCGAAATCGCGGCCTCAAGCAGTATCCATGTCGTCACCACCGCCACACAACCGCCCGGCGACCTGATCCAGCGTCTTGTGCCGGGTGTTGCGTTACTGGTCGAACAGGCCGAACGGTAGATTACGGTTATCCGCCATAACCCTTGCCATCCCTTCGAAAAAAGCCCTTTTCTGCAACGGCAGGATCAGGACTATCATGAGCCATTGCGCAAAAGGCCCGTATCGGCGCGGTCGAGTGCGAGATCTCTGGTTTCGGGAATAAGCAGCCCCGTCAGAAACGTGACGGACGACACCGCCACCAGGTAATACAGGAACCAGGAATGGTGCCCCGCCTTGAACAGGTACGTATTCACGTAAGGCGCCGTACCTCCAAAAATTGCCGTTGCCAGCGATAGCGGTCCGCTGACACCGGTTGCCCGTATACTGGTTGGAAAGACCTCGGCCCATACAGCCGTATTCACTCCGAACAGGGCCGCCAGGACCATCAGCGCAAGACTCAGCGCCGTCAGCAGGCCACCGAACGTATTGTCGATCAGGCGGTCCAGAGGAAAGGTGAGGGTCATGAAGCCAAGACCGAAGACAATAATAAAAACCCGCCTTCCGAATGTGTCCGCAAGCCAGCCCACAACCGGGATCGCGACAAGAAAGACGCATTGCGCCATCAGGCTTGCCGTCAACGCGGATCTCGCGTTCAGGCCATGGGCGAGCTGGGCGTAGATCGGGGTGTAAATCAGCCATGTGTAGAACATGATCGATCCCCCTGCCGACAGGCCGAACACCACGGCAACGCCGCGCCAGTTCCGCAGCAGTGCCGCGACTTTGCTGTCAGGCTGTCTGTGCTGCGTCGTAAAAGCATCGGTCTCAGTCAGCCTGCGGCGCAGGTAGAGGCCATAAAAGCCAAGCACCCCCCCAAGGGCAAAAGGTATACGCCATGCCCATGCACCAATTGCGGCCCGGCTGAAAGTATCGTTGATGACAAGACCGGTCGTGGTGGCCAGAATCGTTCCGAACACGACGCTGACCCAGGTTGTGCTGCCAGCAAGGGCTCGACGGTTTTGTGGCGCCTGTTCGACAAGATAGGTCACGGAGGTTCCCATCTCGCCACCATGGGCTATTCCCTGCGCCAGACGGGCGGCAAGCAGCACACTCGATGCAAGAATGCCAATACTGTCGAATGCAGGTATGACCGCAATCAGCAGGCTGCCACCCGCCGTTATGAATATTGCAAGTGTGAGGCTCTGTTTACGTCCCACCCTGTCAGCGTAAAACCCGAAAACAAAGCCGCCTAGCGGGCGTGTCAGAAAGCCTGCCGCAAAAACCGCGAGAGCGGCAAGAAGTGCTGCGGCCGGATCGCTCGCCGGAAAGAACCGGGCAGCGAAATACGGTGCAAAAAGCGTGTAGATCGTCCAGTCATACCATTCAAGCATACTGCCGAAATTAACCGCCAGCAGTTCGTGAATTTTTCTTTTCAATACAGATTTTTCCCGATCTGCCCTGCCTGCTGAGGTCACTGTGAACACCCCTTGCCTGAACGCTGGCCCTTATGAACCATGCCCACCTTTTCTGGTGAAATCATTTGAACCCAGGCCTGCCTTCAAGCCCGTATTGCGCGGCTTCATCGGAGCCGGGTACGCGCATCTCGAAACTGCTTTCGATCACGGTGTAATCGAAGTAGCCGAGACGGGCGATCGGACGGATTTTCCTGATATCCAGCTTGCCATCGGGAAGAATGACATCATCGTCGATGTGAATTTTTTCAACCCGCGCAAAAACGATATCGATCGTCCCGACAGCCGAATTTCCCTTTAATCGATGCGTGCTCAAATAGCGACATTCGAACTTTACCGGGCTCTCCTTCACCATGGGAATAGGAGCGTTGTCGGCAAAAACCCTGGTGACATTGAGCCTGTCGAACTCGCTTTGTTCGGGTGGCAGAGCCATGGCGCTGATATTGACCGCCTCGCGCAGGGCATAGGTCGCCATGTTCCAGACGAACCACCCTGTTGCCTCGGCATTGACGACCGTGTCCTTGCGGCGCCCGTCCGGATACTGGTTGGCCGAGAACATGACCATCGGCGGGTCGAACGACAGGTTCTGCCACTGGCTGTAAGGCGCGATGTTCTCGACACCGTCGGCACTGACGCTCGACAGCCAGCCGATCGGCCGCGGAACAACACAGCTTTTGAAAGGTGAGTAAGGCAGCGTGCTGGATTCCAGATTGGGTGCATATTTCAAGGATCTATACCTCGTGCTCGACGTGCGACATATTACCGATATATTGGTTACATAACGCATGCGCTCTGGCAATATGCCTGTCAGGTTTTTTCTGAAGCAGTGCGGGAACAGGTGTGATTAGTCAGTCAGATCAGGCAGTCGAACGTCTGCAGTCAATGATCGAGCAGGGCACGTTGCAGCCCGGATCGATGGTTTCCGAGCGCGGCCTCATGGAGCTGACGGGTCTGGGTAGAACACCAGTGCGGGAGGCCATACAGCGCCTGGCGCTCAATCGCATGCTGCGGATTCATCCGTCCCGTGGCATTGAGGTGCCCCCCGTATCAGTCGAGGATCAGCTCAGCGGTCTTGAGGTGCGCAGGGCGACCGAACTGCTGGCCATCACGCTGGCCTGCGAACGTGCGACAGAAAAGGATATTGACGATATCCGGGCTCTTGCTGATCTGCTCGACGGGGACTTCCCCCTACCGCAATACACGCAGACAGTCAGGCAAACACATGCGCTTATCGTTCGGGTGGCGCGCAATCCGTATCTCGATGCGCTGATGTCGCCCCTGCAGGCACTCTCCCGGCGTTTCTGGCTCATGCATATCAGGGACGAGGCGAGCGAGATTAAAACCGGCAAGGCATTACACCAGAGGATACTCGTGGCAATCGCGGCCCGCGACCTGGAAGCCGCCAGTTGTGCCTCGACCGAACTGAATGACTATCTGGTGCAGTACGCCCTGCATGTGGTTGCGAAACGGGCCGCAAAACCAAAATAGGGGGCACACACGCAGGCAGGCAGGCAGGCGTGGATCATGCTGCCCCGTTTTTGTGGCAACCTTCACGCACATGGCATACTGCCATGGGTTCAGTCTGTCTTTCTGTCCGTCCGGCACAGTAGCGGCACAGCAGCGGCACAGCAGCGGCACAGCACCTGTCAAACCCGGTAGCTACGACCCCACACATGCCGGAAGCGTGAGATATCGTTCAGCAACACATACGAACAGAACGCCATTTTTCTCAAAAACTGCTCCGCCCACACATGCACACCGGACACCGGAACGCACAGAGCAGTTTACGGGGCGACAGGCAATGCCGCAGGCGTGCGTTCGAAAAGAAAGACAGTCTGGCCAAGGCTCTCATACCCCTGCGGCACGGGCCACAGGCTGGAAGCGTAACGGGCCACATACGCCACGTGGTAGGGCTGTTCTCCCCCGAAAAGAGAGCTAAAGAACGCACGGTCTTTCTCGTCGCGCTGCTGGTTTTCCTCCACGGTGGGACGCTTGCGGCCATAGCCCGGCGCAGGCTGCCCGGCTGGAGAAAGATAGTCCCTGACCCAGAATTGCGGAATGACCAGAAGCTGTGGTTTGCGGGTTTCGATCTGCTCGAACGGCTCCATGACCTCCCGCACTCCGGGCATGGGATTGCGACGCCGGAGCGCTATGACATCAATCCGTGTGACATCCGCATGGGCGGGAAGACGGGGCAGAAAGGCGTTTCGCCCGTAAGCTTCCATGGGCGCACCAGTTTGAACATGACCCGCCATCCAGTATTCCGCGTCGTAACGCGGGTCATCGATCATCGCGGCATCCAGCCCCATGCACTGGTACAGCGCCATGATCGCCAGCGCGGCAACGCCACAACGCGCAATGGGGAGAACGCCCCCCCGCGCCGAGGTCAAGAGCCAGGAGACAGCAATGCCGATATAGGGCGCCAGAAAAACCGATTGTGGCAGCAGAAAGCGGTTATCCGTCCGCAACGCGACACAGTTGAAAAACACTGTAAACGACACAACGGCCAGGGCAGGCACGAACCCTGCCGCGCGCAGGGCGGGCTGCCCACGGGACCGGCGCCACATGAGCACACCCCCCAGAACCGCCAGCACAAGGCCAAAGCCAGGGTAAAACCGGGGGAAAGACAAGGCCATATCCGCGAACAGGCGCAGATGTCCGGCAAGATCGGGGGTGTAGGCCGCATAATCCTGACTGGCCGGACCGCGCAGGAACGCCAGTCGCCGGGCAAAGCCGGTCGGATTTGTCAGCGCACCATCGATCAGGAGCAGCAGGACCGCGCCCACACTGCCCCACCCCAGCGTGGCCCGCAGTATTGCCCCACGGTTGCGGCGCGCTATGGGGTCGCGCATGATCCAGTACACCAGCGAGACCGGCAGCGGCAGCAGAAAAACGGCATAAGCCTGATCCTTGGTGGTGACAGCAGCCACCATGGCCATAATGACCCAGCGCAGTTTTTGTAGCTGACCGTCCACAAGAACCCGCACCCAGAACCACACGGCAAGAACAGCCCAGAACAGATAAGGACCATCCAGGTTGGAGACCTGGCCGTAATAGACAAGGGCGGCATCAAGCGCGCAGGTGGCTGCGGCACAGACCCCGGCCATCCGCCCCGCGATTTTTTCAGTCAGTTTTCCAATCATGGCGATGGTCGCCACCGACATGACAAGACTGAGCAGCCGTGCGGTCAGGGCAAAAAACGTCATGTATGGAACATGAATGAACTCGGCTATGACATCGTGCTGGGTCAGTGTGGGGGCATGCAGCAGCGCCATGGCAATGGCCGGCAGGCCAAGCAGCGCAAGCCAGACCATGTGCAGTGGCGGATAGGTAAAATACGCCCCGGGCGCATAAGTCTGCGCCAGCCCCACCAGAAAATTGCGGGGAGCCACACCGTCATCATCCCAGCCGTCAGAGGCAGGCAGGCCCCAGGCAAGGCCGGGCAGGCGCAACAGAACCGATAAAAAACCGACCCAGAAAAACGGGTTTCGCACCCAGGATTGTAATATTAATTTAATTTTCATAAAAGGTCCGTTGAAAATTTTTTACTGAAAAATTTCTATTCTTTTGTTTATCTCTACAGATGCGCGCCGTCATATCGCGACTACCAAAAGAATTGCAACTTTTTATTAATTAAACCATCCCAACACACCCGGCCTCTTTCCGGCGACGGGACTGCACCTGGCCCTGACAGGGGAGCATACCCGGTCCCGCTCGCCAGACATCAGCGACCGTTCAGAAACACCATCACGGGGCGAGCCCGAGCCTGCGCCGTTGGCAAAGCCCGCTTTAAACGGGTGAGTGGTCCGTGCCGCACAGGTCCCAGGGTACCATTCCGTTATCCACCCGGCGCGAGGTCACGCCGTAAATCTCGCGCACCATACTGTCTGTCAGCTGGGCGGGTTCCAGCATATGGGCGATGCGGCCATCCTTCATCATAATCAGCGTATCGCACAAACGGGTGGCCAGAAGCAGGTCATGCAGCACGACAACCACACAGGACCCGCTGGCCGCCAGCGCCCTGAACACCTGCATGACCGCCAGAGCATGGGCCGGGTCCAGGGCGGCAATGGGTTCATCGGCCAGCAGAACCGGGGTCTGCATGGCCAGTGCACGGGCCAGCATAAGCCGCGCGCGCTCCCCGCCCGAAAGCTGGCTGGCCAGACGCTGCCCCAGTGCCGCCAGCCCGACCTCACGCAGGGCCCGGTCAACCGCGGGATGGCGCAGGGCATGGGCCGGGCTTTCCCCGTAAGGCAACCGGCCCAGCGAGACCACCTCCCGCACGGGCATGGGCGGCAGTGCGGGCACGTCCTGCGGCATATAGGCCAGGTGGCGCGCGCGACGCGCCAGCGACATGGTGGCAAGACTTTCGCCCATGCACGAAACCTGGCCCCCGCTGGGTACGAGCAGGCCGGCGGCAAGCCGCAGCAACGTGCTTTTGCCGGCACCGTTGGGCCCGATAATACCCGTAAGCCGTCCTGCGGGAAAAGCCGCCGTGACATGCCCAAGCAGTGACGCGCCACCTTGCCTGTAAGACAGGTTCTCTACCGCGAGCATCAGAACAGGTTCCGTTTTCTGAACAGGATGACCCGGTGGAAAAACACCGGCGCCCCGACCAGGGCCGTCACAACACCCAGATGCAACTCCGCCCGGCCAGCCAGCAGCCGCACACCCAGATCCGCCGCCAGCAGCAGGGCCGCCCCGCCAAGGCAGGACGGCCACAGCAGGCGCGATGGCCTGTGCCCGGCCAGTGGCCGCAGCAGATGGGGCACCACCAGCCCCACAAACCCGATCGCCCCCGAAACCGCGACACACGACCCCACGGCAATGGAGGCTCCCACCACCACGCGCATCTGCACCCCCCAGGCTCCGCTCAGCCTGAAGCCAAGACTGGTCGCGACATCCTCGCCCATGGTCAGCGCGTCCAGCGCGCGGCCGCTCCCGAACATGAGCGTCATGCCAAGCCCCACACCGGGCAGGGCCAATGCCGCGTCGGTCAGGGTGCGGTCGGTCAACGACCCCATCAGCCAGTGCGAGATTTCAAATATCGCATAGGGGCTGGGGACAAGATTGAGCACCAGCGCGGTCAGGGCAGCGGCAAAACTGCTCAGCGCCGCCCCCGCCAGCAGCAGAACAAGCGGGCCGCCACGCCCGACCAGCATGACCAGCACAAGCGCCGCCACCAGCGCGCCCGCAAGCCCGCCAAGGGGCAGCAGCGGCGCTGCAAGCTGAAACAGCCCGGTATAGAATACACAGACCGCCCCCAGGGCCGCGCCGCCAGAAACACCAAGCAGGCCCGGATCAGCCAGCGGGTTGCGCAGGTACCCCTGCAGAACAGCCCCCGAAAGCCCCAGCGTGCCACCCACCATTATGGCCAGCAGCGTGCGCGGCAGACGCAACTGCCCCAGCACGATAGCCCCGACGCCGGGCCTGCCGCCCAGCCAGTCCGCCAGCGCCGCGGGAACGTCGATCGTGCTTTCGCCCCATAAGAGCGATGCGACGGCCAGCCCCACCACCAGCACGGCCAGACCGCCATTGAGCACCCCTGCCGGCAGGGGCCTGAAGGAGGCAGATGTCATTGTACAGCCCCCCGCACGGGCAAAGCTTGCGCCGAAGGCGCGCCCTCGGGCGGCATACCTGCGGGGTGGACTGTCATGGGGCGGGTCGTCGCGGGGAGGGCCGCGCGGGCCTGGCGCAGGATTTCCAGTGCATCCAGCGTCTGCGGCAGGGCGCACAGCCACAATTTCTGGGGCACATCCACCACATGCGGTGGCGGAAAAGCCGCCAGCAGAACAGGATTGTCCAGCATACCCTGCGCGAGCGAATAACCCGGCCCCGACGGGTTGCGCACCAGCAGGTCCGGGCGGTGGCTGAGCAGCACCTCCAGCGGCACGCGCCCACCGGCGGCAGGCAAATGCATGACTGTTGCGAAATTGCGCAGCCCGGCGCGCCCGAGCACATCGTCCAGCAGGCTGCCCCGATGCACCACAAGTCCATTGGCTTCGTAAATGACGGCAACCGGGTCCGACGCCGCTGGCATGCGTGCCAGTCCGGCAAGCCGCGCGACAAAGGCTGCCGCAAGGACCTGCCCCCGTGCGGGCTGCCCAACCGCCTGCGCCACCTGCATGATATAGCGCGGAATATCGGCCAGGGACGATGCCGGCGGCAATGTCGTAACCGTGGCCCCGATCTGGCGGGCCGCGCTGACAGCCAGCTTCGCCGTGAAAGTGCCCGCCAGCACCACGCTTGGCCGGGCCGCCAGAACGCTTTCCGCGGTGGACGGCAGAACCGGCACATTTCGGGCTTTTTCACACAGGACAGACAGCGTGCAGTCCCGTGCAAGGGTGCTCAGGCCGATAATATCGGCGGGGTCCGCCAGCATGAGGGCAAGCTGATCGGTACACACATTGAGCGACGCCACACGACGGTGCGCCGCCCCCTGCCCGACCGCCGCATGAGGGCCAGACGCCAGAACCGTTGCGACCGGCGCGGCCTGAACAGGTGCCGCCCATTTTCCGGCATCCGTCCCCCCTGCCACCACCAACAACAGGCAGACCACGGCCCGGCGGAAACCCGCACTCCGTCGTGCCCCACCCCGTGGCCTGCGCCGGTGCGGGGCGCGCGCAGCACCGCACCCCCTACGGCCCGTCGCCCAGATCGCGGCGTATGAGGGCAGGCCGGGCACCATCAGTAGCTGAGCGTCACGCCGCCATAGCCTGCCCGGCCTGGCTGGAGATAGCCCACCGGGTTTTCATACTGGCGGTTGAGCAGGTTGTCCGCCCGGGCGAACACGCTGACATAGCGGTTGATCCTGTAACTGGCGGCAAGGTCTATCGTCATATAGCCGTGTCCCTTCGCGCAGGTGCTGCAATACCCGTCAGCCCCGGCAATGACAGGCGTGTCGCGCCACCCGCTGACATACAGGATATTGCCCGAAAGCGTGAAATCCTGCACCGGGGACCACGTGGTGTTGAAGTTGAACTTGTGCTGCGGAATACGCTGCAACATCTGCCCTGTCGTCGCGTCACGCGCATGGGTCCAGGTATAGTTCAGGTTGAAATCCAGCGTCTTGAGCGCCTTCCAGTCCACAAACGCCTCGACCCCGTACATGCGCGCACGGGCCACATTGGCGTAGGAATAGGTGGTGTAATAAGAACCGTTGCTGGACACGTCATAGGCCGTGGTGGACTGGATCAGGTTGCGTTCATGGCTTTCATACCATGTCGCGCCAAAATGCAGCCGGTCTGCGGCCAGTTTCTGGTCCACCCCCACGTCGTAACCGATCAGGCGTTCGGCCCGAAGGGACCTGTTGCCCAGTTCGGCATAGCTGGGCCCGACCTGGTTGCCGAACAGCTGGTACAGGGACGGACCATGAAACCCCGTGCCGCCACTGGCCTTGATGACCGTGCCCGTGCCGGGAATATGAATGGCCGGGGCCACGCGCCACGTCACGTAATTGCCGTAACGGGAGTTGCTGTCGTAGCGGATATTGGCCGCACCGTACAGAATATGGTTCCAGTTGCCCTGGTACTGGCCGTAACCGGCCGTTGTATCCATGCCCACACTGGTGCTGAACGGGGTGGACGTGCCCGATGTATCGCCCTGATCGGTGCTGAACCAGTCATGAAAATGCTCGGCCCCGACAAGAAGCGTTCCGTAGTCTTTCAGGTCCACCGTGCCATGCCAGTCCAGCTTGATCCGGCTTGAACGGTAATAGGTGGGGTCCCATGCCAGCGGGCCGCCACCGGTTGCGGTCCCTGTTTCCGTCCAGGTGCGGCGGGTGGTCATGTAGCCAAGCCCGATCACCTGATCGACCTTCCCCCCCAGCGAGGAAAGATGGGCGGTGCCGCGCACAATGGCTTCGTTCTGCGTGGTTTTTTCGCGCTCCGTACCCGCCATGCCGTATACCTCATCCATGAGATCGTAGGCGTTGTAGGTATGGTAATTGCTCTGGACCAGCCGGGTTGTCAGCCCCAGATCGAAATGATCGGTCACGTCATAGCCCAGACGGATATTGGCCGAACGGTTGTCGTTGCGGTCCCCCTGCCGGCGCTGCGCGCGCGTTGCCCCGAAATACCGGTCGATATAGGCGGGCACCCCATGAAAACCGTCGCGCCGGTAATGCGAAAGCTCGACATTGTAATGGAACCGGCCCGCACTGCCCCGCGCGCCAATAACCTGATTGAACGTCCCGTAGGCCCCGCCCTCCACCCGCACGAACGGCGTAAACCGCCCCTGCCCTTGTGCGGTGGTAATGTCGATCACGCCCGCCATGGCATCGGCCCCGTACAGCCCGCTTTGCGGGCCACGCAGGATTTCCATCCGCCCGACGCCATCTGTCACGAACTGGGCGGCGTCGAACATGCCGTTGGGCTGGCTGCCGTCATTGATATCCATGCCGTCAAGCCGGACCTTGATTTCGTTCGAGTTGTTGCCGCGCATGAAAATGGAGGTCGTGCCGCCGAACCCACCGGTCTGCACGACATTCAGCCCCGGCTGGCGGGCCAGAATATCCGCAAAGCTGCGGCGCTGCTGTGTCTGGATCTGCTGTTCACTGATGACGGTTATGGCCGTGCCGATCTCATCCGCACGGATGGGCCTGCGCGCGGCACTGACGGTCATGCTGTCGGGAAAGATGTCTGTATTATGGGACAGCACGGCCGCTACCGGTCTGGCCGGGGCCTGCATGGCAACGCCGGTCTGGCTCCGGACAGGGATTGGGGCGGGGGCTGTTACCACCGGGCGCGAGACAACCTGACCTGCACGGGCCGTGCTACCGCCAGCCACAGGTGCGGGCATGCCGCCGGGCGGCGTACCACGGGCCATGCCATGGGCCGTGCCACGGGCCGTAGTGCTGGCCGTGCTGTTGGTCGTGTTATCGGCCACGGGTTTTGCAGCCCTGGGCGCGCGGGCGCCGGCATGGTCGTCGGGCGGGGTGGCAGCGGCATGCGCAAGGCCGCACTCCAGCACGAGAACGGAACCGGTCAACAGGAACACTCGAAACGTCATGATAAGGCAGCCGCAATCCAGAGCGTCGCCACGGAGACCCGGCGGGCGATCCCGCGCGTGCCATTGCACCTGCACGCGCTACGCGATCCCTGCCCGACCTGCCGACACCCCCCGACCGACATGCCCCGTCTGCAACTCCACACGATGGCAGGTCTCCTGGCTTGCGGATTGGCGCTCCACACTCCCCTTCCCGGAAAGTGCCTTCCAGTGGGTCCGGGCCCTTGGGGCACCGGATATATGTGGAACATGCCGCTTACAGTTGCGGGGACAGCCCGGGCATGGGGCACACGCTGCCCGCACCCGGTTCCCTTTTCATTCCCTGACGGGAAACCATCATGCGGGTGCTTTATAGGCTGGCGCCTACGCAGGCAAGAGACAAAGCCCGGACCCAGCCACCGCCCGGACGGCACCGTACAGCGCCGGATGGAGCGGCGGAGGCAGGCGGGGACAGACATTGCCTGTCCCCGCCTGTCCCGCTAACGCTGGATACGGCAGCCCACGCCATGAGCACAGTTCCCACCCCGAGAGGAAAGAAACCCTTCATGGCTTCCAACCGCTATTATACCGGCCCGCGCAGCGACCATTTCGACGGCCAGCGTTTTTTCAACCCCGGGCAGGACCGCAAGGGCCACAGCCTGCGCGATATCTGGCAGTGGAAGCGCACCTCCCGGCCCGCGAAATGGCCCGAACACATTCCCCTTGCCCCGGCCGTACCCGCACCCCGCGTGGAAGGCCTGCGGATCACGATGGTTGGCCATGCCTCCATGCTGATCCAGGTTGCGGGGCTGAATATCCTGACCGACCCCGTGTGGTCGAACCGTGCAAGCCCGTTCAGCTTCATCGGTCCCAGACGCGTGACACCGCCGGGCATTGCCTTTGACGCCCTGCCGCCGGTCGACGTGGTGCTGATAAGCCACAACCATTACGATCATCTCGATACCGCCACGCTGCGGCGGCTCCAGGCCGCCCATGCGCCTTTGATCGTCGCGCCACTTGGCAACGACACCATTATTCGCAAAGCCGTGCCCGACAGCCGTATCCGCACCCGCGACTGGGGCGAAAGCCTGGATCTGGGCCATGCCACGACCGTAACGCTAACCCCTGCCAACCACTGGTCCGCCCGTGGCCTGCGGGACCGGCGCATGGCCCTGTGGGCCGGATTCTGGTTGCAGACCCCCCAGGGCACAATCAGCTTCGCGGGGGATACGGGATATGACAGCGGCACGATTTTTCGCGATCTGCGGGCGCGGTATGGCGCGCCGGATGTGGCCCTTATTCCCATCGGGGCCTATGAACCACGCTCCTTCATGGCCACCCAGCACGTCAACCCCATGGAAGCCGTGCGTATTTTCCAGGATATCGAAGCCCGTCAGGCGCTGGGTATTCACTGGGGTACGTTCCAGTTGACCGACGAACCGCGCACCGCGCCCTGTGCCGACCTGCATGCGGCCCTTGTCGCCGCGGGCATTGCCACCAGCCGCTTCGTACCCGCGGAGCCGGGCGGGGTCTATGACTTCAGCTAACCCTGCAACGCACGGACCGTAACGCTACCACGTCCCTCAACAACTGCCACGGCATAAGCCTGTGGGGCAGCAGCGCCCCGTAACCCGTTGCTGGCCGGGTAGGGCAGCCCAGCGTTCAGGACAGGTGTTCGTGCGGCAGGCGCATGGACTGGAAGTGGATGACCTGCTCCTCGTAATCGAGTTCCTGCTGGAGTTTCCATTCCGTCTGATCGTTGATCTCGCTCTGGGCCACCATCGTGCGCATGAGCTGGCGTTCGGCGCGCAGCACCTGCAACCGCAGGGCCAGTTCCTCACGCGCGCGGCGCACAGCAGTGGTGTGATCGGCATCTTTTATCTGCAGGTCGGCACTTTCCGCATCCAGCCGGTTTTCATAAACACGGATCATGCGCTCCGCCACATCGTGCCGCACCTGGCTTTCCGCCACTATGGTGGCGTCCTGCGGCCCGGTCTCGGGCTGGATGGTCGCATTCTGGATCTTGCGCAGGACATCGAGCGCTGCATTCATCAGCTTCTGGCGGGCAGCGTTTTCCTCCAGGGCGGCGGTGTCCACCAGTTCGGGCGGGATAAAGCGCAGGCATAACGGAATGGCCATACTGGCCCCCAGCAGCGAAAGCACGATCACCCCGGCGGCAATGACCACAACCGCCTCACGCGCGGGGAAAATATCGGTCCCGTCCAGACCTGCCGGCAGGGACAGCACGGCTGCCAGTGTCACCGCCCCCCTGACGCCCGCAAAGGTCAGCAACAGGCTGGCGGCAAAGCCCGTGGCCCTGTACGGCCTGTGCCTGAGACGGGCCGCCGCCCACCGGACGCCAATGCACAGCCACACGCCAACCAGCCGCATGAGCAGCATGACCCCGTAAATTTCGGCCACCAGAATACCGTACTGCCACAGAGCGGCGTCACGCATCTGCATGACCATGGTGGCGCTGGACAGCAGCGAGGGCAGTTGCAGGCCCAGGAAAAGAAAGATCAGCGCGTTGAAGACATAACTGATCATGATCCAGACCGTATTGGCCTGCAGGCGGGTTGTGGTCGCGGCTTCCTCTATCGCGCCGGACAGCTTGAACACCATGCACCCCGCGACAGCCGCCAGAATGCCCGAACAGTCCACCGCCTCGGCGGCGGCATATGTCAGAAAAGGCAGCAGCAGGATAAAGACGATCTGGGACCGGCCGTCCTCCAGCCCGCGACGGAGCAACTGGTGATTGATTTTGGCCGCCGCCCACGCCATCAGCCCGCCGATGGCAAGCCCCCCCAGCGAGACGAGCAGGAACGAACTGAACGCCTGCCGGTATGAAAATTCCCCCGTCAGGGCGTCTGCCATCGCAAAGCGGAAGCACACAAGACCCGATGCGTCGTTGAACAGGGCCTCCCCCGACAAAAGCTGCAACAGCCGGACCGGCACATGCCGGCCACTGATCAGGCTTGAAACCGCAACCGTGTCGGTGGGCGACAGCGCTGCCGCCAGCGTAAAGCACACGGCCAGCGGCATGAATGGCATGATCCAGTGAATGACATAGCCGCAGAGCAGGGTGTTCAGCACCACCAGCCCGAACGCCAGAAACAGGATAGGCCCACGCAGGGTATTGAATTCACGCAACGGCATGCGAAAGGCGTCTGCGAACAGCAGCGGTGGCAGGAACACGAACATGAACAGTTCAGGGCGCAGTCCGACATGCACGCCGCACAGGGCCGCCCCCACCCCCAGCAGGATCAGGATCAGGGGCTGGGGCACCTGCCTGCGGAACAGGGTGACCAGCAGACTGCTGACCGCCGCCAGCCAGAGCAGGAACAGAATGACTTTAACTGTCAGCATTATGCCTGCTTCCTGTCCGTTGGCATGGTCATGTCTACACCGCTATCAGAACGGGGCGGTGGCGTCACGCCGGGCAGGTGCAGAACCTCGCGCGCGACAAGCCTGTGCAGCCAGTCGGCAAAAACCCGCACCCGCGACGACAGATGCCGCCGGTGCGGATAAAGCAGCGCCATGGGCAAAGGTGCTGCCCGCCAGTCCGGCAGCACTTCGACCATCGCCCCCGTGGCCAGATAGGGCTGCACATCGTAAATAGGTAGCTGCACAAGCCCCAGCCCCGCCAGACAGCAGGCAATCTGGGCTTCAGCACTGTCCACCGTGACACGGCCCGGCAGGTCGAGCGTCCGGGTCTGGCCCGCATCCTCCCATTCCCATTTTTCCACCCGCCCGGTGCTGGCCGACGCGTAATGCACACATTCATGCCCATCAGCAAGCAGCGCGGCAGGACTGCGCGGCACCCCATGGCGCGCCAGATAGGCGGGGGCCGCCACATTGACCAAGGCCAGGTCCCCCAAGGGGCGGGCCACCATGCCCGAGACCCGCAACTCCCCCACCCGCAGGGCGCAGTCCACACCGTCTTCCACCAGATTGACCGGCCGGTCCGTCATCCCCAGATCCAGCGCAATGCCGGGGTAGGCCGCCAGAAACTCCCCCAGGGCCGGGGCAACGACCAGCCGCCCTATCCTGACCGGCAGGCTGACACGCAGCTTGCCCCGTATGCCGTCATGCCCGTGGCGGAACAGGTTTTCCGCCTCCTCCATATCCGCGACCAGACGCAGCGCGTGCTCGTAAAAGGCCGTGCCGTCGGGGGTGGGAGCCACGTTGCGGGTCGTACGGGTCAGCAGGCGCACACCCAGACGGGCTTCGAGATCCTGCACCGCAATGGAAACGCTTGAACGGGGCAGGCCAAGTGTTTCGGCGGCACGGGTGAAACTTGTGGTTTCCACCACGCGGGCAAAAATACGCAGAAGATCGATCCGGTCCATGGTGCCGCCGCATTGTTCACGTTTTACGACATATATTATCAGAATAAGATAATTTATCGTAAATTTTCGAATGATATAGTGCGGCCGCCCTGATCGGAAGCCCCGACCGACCGAACCGGCATCCCGGTCAGACACCCAACAGCATGAACAGGAAACAGCACATGGTCGATCATACGCTTGCAGGCAAAACGGTCCTGATCGCCGGTGGCGCGAAAAACCTCGGGGGCCTTATCGCGCAGGATCTGGCAGCGCATGGGGCTGGCACGGTCGTCATCCATTATCACAGCCCCCGCAATGCGGATGACGCCCAGGCCACCCTGCGCGCCATAGAACAGGCGGGCGCGCGCGGCATTGCCCTGCAGGCGGACCTGACCGCTGCCGGCGCAGTCGCCAGACTGTTCGCGGATGCCACAACCGCCGCCGGACCGCTGGACATCGCCATCAACACCGTTGGCAAGGTTCTGAAAAAGCCCATAGCCGACACGACAGATGACGAATACGATGCAATGTTCGCCATCAATACCAAAGTCGCCTACCAGTTCATACGCGAAGCAGGCCAGCACCTGCGCGACAACGGCAAGCTGCTGACGCTCGTTACCTCGCTGCTGGGGGCGTATACGCCGTTCTATTCCACCTATGCGGGGTCCAAGGCGGCGGTGGAGCACTTTACCCGTGCCGCATCCAAGGAATTTGGCGCACGCGGGATTTCGGTCAACGCCATTGGCCCGGGCCCGATGGACACACCTTTCTTTTACGGACAGGAAGCGCCAGAGGCCGTGGCCTACCACAAGACCGCCGCGGCCCTTTCGGCCTTCAGCCAGACAGGACTGACCGATATTGCCGACATCGCCCCCTACGTGCGCTTTATCGTGTCAGAAGGCTGGTGGATGACGGGCCAGACCATTCTGGTCAACGGCGGTTACACGACCAAATAACTCGCCACCGGGCATTGCGCAGCCGGCCTGCGGGCTACAACGCCCGCACCCAACCAAAGGGTGAGGCAGCAGGCCGTCAGCAATCCGGGCCTGGGGCTGGGCCTGGCGTTCGGGAAAAGAACGACGGACCACACCAGCGCCACCCCACCGCCCCCGCAGAACGGACCACGCGCCCCTGCATGCCCACGGCACCCCTTTATTCAGCACTCAGCACTCAGCACTTCGGGTAAGGGCACCGTTGCCCGAACGCAACAGCGCCGGGATTGTGGGGGATTTTTCGTCAGAAACTTATTGTTATGATATAATATAACATATACACGGGCGGCTGGTTCCACTCCTGACAAGGCCGCCTGTCCATGATACGCCGCCCCTCCGGTCTTTTCCTCTATTCATCCCTTCTGGGTAGCCTGTGCCTTACGGGCGGTCTGGGTGCCGCGCAGACGCCCGATACACCCCCCACGCCCAGCGCCACCAAGCAGACGACGCGTATCAAGGCTGCCCCGATCAAAGGCCGCCCGCAGACCACGACCGTCACCACGGACAAGGCGCGCGAAGCCCAGCAGGTGATCGTGACCGCGCATCTCGATCGTATGCGCTCCAACCTGTCCCCCACTACGGGGGCGACCGTGTACACGTTCAGCCGCAAAGCGCTGGAGACCATTCCGGGTGGAGACAACGCACCGCTCAACCAGGTGCTGTTGCAGGCCCCCGGCGTCGCCCAGGACAGCTATGGCCAGATCCATGTGCGCGGAGACCATAACGAAGTGCAGTTCAGGCTCGATGGCGTGCAGCTTCCCGAAGGGTTGAGCGTGTTCGGTCAGGCGCTCATGACCCGCTTTGCCGACAGCATGTCCATGACCACGGGCGCGCTACCCAGCCAGTTCGGGTTCCTGCAGGCGGCTGTGGTGGATATCACCACCAAGACCGGCACCACCAACACGGGCGGCAACCTTTCCATTTACGGCGGGGCGCGGGATTATTTTTTCCCCTCCCTGCAATACGGTTTTCATAAAGGGAAATGGGACTTTTTTGCCACGGCGGACTTCGTGCATGACCGTGTCGGCATTGAAAACACCATGCCCACCTTCAACGCCCTGCATGACCTGAGCAATCAGTACCATTTTCTGGGCCATGCCCGCTACACGGCGGATGAAAACACGCGTATCAGCTTTATCGCGGGCGTGTCCAACGCGGAATACCAGCTTCCGAACAATCCTGGGCAGCAGACACAGTTTTCAATGCCGTCCTATTCCGGCAGTTCTCTGGCCCAGCAGTTGAGCGGTAGCGGCGACAGCGGCTCTCTCAGCGAACATCAGAAGCAGATCACGGATTTCGCCATTCTGGCACTCCAGAAGGAAATCGGTGTGTTCAGCCTGCAAAGCTCGGTGTTCACCCGCTACAGCAGCCTGCGCTATTCACCCGACCCGCTGGGGGACCTGGTCTATAACGGCATTGCACAGAATGCGGCGCGCTCGGTCTTTTCCACCGGCACACAGCACGACGTGACGTGGCGGGCCATGCGCAACCATACGGTGCGTTTCGGGTTCCAGGTTTTTGTCGAACGCACGACCTCCAAGACCGTCTCCAGCGTTTTCGGGCAGGACGGGGTGGACAGTGACGGCAACCCCATATTCGGCACGCAGCCCCTGACCATTCATGACGGCAGCGGCAAGACCGGCATGGTATATGGGCTTTACGGTCAGGACGAATGGCAGTTGACCCGCAACCTGACCCTGAATTACGGCCTGCGTTTTGACGGCGTCAGCGAATACACGTCCGAGACACAGTTCAGCCCGCGTGTGAACGTTGTCTGGAAACCCTGGAAAGGGGGTGTGCTGCACGCCGGCTATTCGCGCTATTTCACGCCCCCGCCGTTCGAAGTGGTTTCAAGCACATCGCTGTACAAATTCGCGCAGACCAGTGCGGCACCGGCCAATTATCGTAACAATACGGTCCGTGCCGAACGGGACCATTATTTCGATGCCGGGTTCGAGCAGACCCTTCTGCCCGGCTGGCGCGTCTCGTTCGATGCGTATTACAAGCTCGCCCACAACCTGATCGATGAAGGACAGTTCGGCGCACCTATTGTTCTGAGCGGGTTCAATTACCGGCGCGGGCAGGTGAACGGCTACGAATTCAGCACATCCTATGACCGCGGACCGCTGTCGCTTTACGGCAATTTTGCGTGGTCACGCGCCATCGGCAAGGACATTACCAGCGCGCAGTTCAATTTCGACCCCGAAGATCTGGCCTATATCAAAAACCGCTGGATCCACCTCGACCACGACCAGCGCTGGACCGCATCGGCCGGGGCCGCCTACACGCTGTTCCACCGGACCCGCTTTCCCCTGCGGTTTTCGGCCACCATGGTCTATGGCAGCGGCCTGCGGGCAGATGGCGCGGTGCCCAACGGGGTTGCCCTGACACCTTACGCCACGGTCAATTTTTCTGCGGTACAAACCATTCGCGACACGTTCGGCCATCGCTGGCCGGGAGATACGCAGTTGCGGCTGGATGTCACCAACCTTGCCGATCACACCTATCTGCTGCGCGACGGCTCGGGCATTGGTGTTGGCGCACCGCAATACGGCCTGCGCCGCACTATTCTGTGCGGGGTTTCGCAAGGGTTCTGACCCGGCCTGACAGAAGAAAAACCGATGCCTGACGACGATTGCCGTCAGGTATCGGGCGCCAAACCGCACAATACACACCGCATTGCGCGCGCAGGCCGGAACCACATTGTTCAACGAACCTGTTTTTCAGCCACAGGGCCGCAGCACCCCAGCCTTACGCCAGTGCGGCGGCCCCATGCAGGAACGCTCCGCCGCACAGCCGGCGAAATAGCAGTTCAGGTCGAAACGACATCACCCAATGCCGTTTTCAGTTTCGCTTCCGCCTCGGGCGAGAGCGAGGTGCGGATGATCCGGGCATGCCCCTTGAACTGGGCCAGATCGGCCAGCACTTTTTCAGGCTGGGATTTGCGGACCAGAACGAACAGGGCCGATGTGTTGACGGGAATGGTGTCGCTCAGCGACGTAATGAACCCGTCATCGATCCCGTAATCGGACATCTTGCCCGCCAGGGCACCGGTGCCCGCACCCACCGCACTCCCGATAACAAAACCGGCCAGCGGGTTAAGGCACAGCAAACCTACCACAACACCCCAGAAACCGCCGGACACCAGCCCCCAGGACGCACCGGCCTTTGCAAGATCGAGGCTCTGGTGCAGATGCACCTTGCCCGCGCCGTCACGCGTGACGACAACCGCGTCCTCCAGGTCGAGCAGGTATTCCTTTTCCAGCGTTCGGCATTCCGCCAGCACTTTCGCTGCATCGTCGATATGGTCGAACCCAAGAACTATCAGATCAGACATGCTGCCTCCTTGAACCTCCGGCTTTATCCCGTTGATAAAACCTGTGCAGGCCATTGGACCTTTGCGATATGGCGATCATACGCTCCCTGTCCATACCCATGACCACAAGGGTATGCCGCGCAGCATATGACGGATCGGGCATGACCCGCACAGCAGCAAACGCATGCCTGCTCCCCTGACGCGCGGATCAGGAATGAAAATGCGGCAAGGCAACACCTGCTCCTGTTTTACGTTCATACAGCAGGATCGTTCCATATGATCCGCGCATAACAGACCGGCACGCAAGGCTATTGCCGCAAACACAGGCGGGCCGAATACTTTGAAAATGCCATATGAGTTCAAGGAGATTGCCCCATGAACACTTTACGCAATACTGTTTTTGCCGCCACACTGGCGTTCAGCGCGGCTGTAGCGGCCGCCCCGGCCATGGCGGCGGAGGTCACGCCGGACTCCGTGCCGCAGGCCCCTGTAGGGCCCGGCCCGTCGGTGGATGCCGCATCCGTCGGCAATATCGCAGGACTGATGTACTACTGTTACGCCCATGATATTGACGATGACACCACCGTGCGTTCATTGGGCCGCTCACTCGCTACGCGCAGCGATGTCACGTCAGACCCGACTTACGGGCAAGGTGGCGCGGGATGGCTGACTGTAGGACCGGACCAGATCGTGGACCTGAACAAGACAACCGGCCCCATACGCACCGCCACCTGCGCGCATGCCGCCCAACGCGGCATTACGCTTGATGACGGATCTTTCCTGCTGCCATAAGCCGTTCAGAAATATCTGTTTTTTCCCATGGTCTGCTCCTGTCCGTGCAGGAGCAGACCATGGGCGTGGTGCGTGTTTTTTCGCACCGGTTTTGCACGAGTTACAGTCGTGCAGGCCCATACAGGCACAGGTTCATATATTCACATCATCACGGAAACTTCCTGCCAGGGTGCCACGTTGACTGAGTGCACCTTCTCAAACACGGGAGGCTTCCATGACATTCCTGCAAACGGTTACAACCGCAATCAGTCAGGTTGGCGACTTTGTAACCGCCGCGACCTTCGACAAGTCCGGGCTGCTGACAGCCCTGAACGAAGTGCTCGGCCCCATTCCCCGGCCCGACCGGCCCAGCAAGCTCGAACAGCGCGCGCAGGCTGCGGGCATGATCGGAACCATACGCCGCTGGCAGGCCAGCCCCAAAAGCCCGCCAGCTACGGAACGGGAAATACGGACCTTCTTCCTGCCCGAAGAACTGGAACGTTTTTCCGATCAGACCGGGCTTACGGATACGGCAACGCTCAAAATGGTCCGCAAGCTGTTACCGCTATGCGTACGGCTTCGCGCCATTCATGACCCGTCTCTCAAGCCTCCGCCTGATCCTGACGAGCACATGCCCGCGACATGATGCCACATGTGCGATGTCCGGTAGTGCTACGGGGTACCTGCACGGTCTGGTGGTCATAAAGACCCATGCCCATGGGGGCGAACCCGCATGACAAGGCACGCGCCCGCTCTGCACCCGGCTGTCTGTCATGATCCGGCAGGGACGACCTGCATGGCAGATACACCATGCAGACCCTGCTGCGTAGGTCAGGGCAGTTCGCGCAGGGACCACGCGCCACCAGGTTCAGGTGCGGCGCTGAGCGGAATGGCGTTTGCCAGTCTTACATTGGCTGGCAGCGCCATGGCGGCACGCAGCGCACGGAACAGTGCTCCATGGGCGACTATAAGCGGCTGGCCTTCCTGTTCGGTCGCACGGTTGACGGCACCCACCGCGCGCGCGCGCAGCACGTCGAACGATTCAGCCCCCGCCGGCGTGTAATGGCCTGCGATCCAGTCATCGTACCAGGTGCCTATGGGCTGGCCTTCCTGCTCGCCAAAACAGACTTCGGCAAGATCGTCATCGACACTCAGGGCCATGACAGGCAGGCCGTGCGCAACCAGTTCGTCACGCACCAGCGACGCCGTGCGCAACGCACGTTCCAGCGGAGAAGACACGATACGGACTATTCCCGCCCCGCCCGTATCGTACGCCGCGCGCAGGGCCTGTTGGATAAGCTGCCCCGCCGCTACCGCCTGATCCAGCCCGGTCTCGTTCAGGGGCACATCCGTGCGCCCCTGCGACAGGCCCGCGCGGTTCCAGTCGGTCTGCCCGTGGCGGAGGTACCAATACGGGCGGGGGGAAAGCTGGTTCATGACACCTCAGTCAAACAGGGAGGAGACGGAACTTTCATCCGCCACAGCACGCATGGCGCGGGCCAACAGGCCGGAAATGGTGACCTGGCGGATATTGCGCGCCGCCTTTACGGATTCGGTCGCCTTGATGCTGTCTGTCAGGGTCAGCATCTCGATCGGGGAATCGGCCACCCGTTCGACAGACTGGCCCGTCAGCACGCCATGGGTCACATAAGCCCCGACCGACGCGGCCCCCTGCGCGGCAATGGCGCGGGCCGCGTTGCACAGGGACCCCCCACTGTCGATGATATCGTCCACCAGCAGGCAGTGGCGGCCACGCACGTCACCGATGACATTCATGACCTCGGACACGCCAGCCCGTTCGCGCCGCTTGTCGATAATGGCCAGATCCGTATTCAGCCGCTGGGCCAACTGGCGGGCCCGCACCACCCCGCCCACATCGGGCGAGACGATCATGAGGTCGCGGTTGCCGTACTGCGCGCGGATGTCGCGCACGAACAGCGGAGCCGCGTAAAGATTGTCGACCGGGATATCGAAAAAGCCCTGGATCTGCATGGCGTGCAGGTCCAGCGTCAGCACGCGGCTGGCCCCGGCTTCCACCAGCAGGTTGGCCACCAGCTTGGCGCTGATCGGCGTACGGGGGCCTGACTTGCGGTCCTGCCGGGCGTAACCGAAATAGGGCATGACCGCTGTAATGCGCTTGGCCGAACCGCGCCGCAGCGCATCGAGCATGATCAGCAGTTCCATAAGGTTGTCGTTGGTGGGCGTGCAGGTGCTCTGCACGACAAACACATCCTCGCCACGCACGTTTTCGTGGATTTCGACGAAAACCTCCATGTCCGCAAACCGCCGGACGGTCGTATTGCACAGGGGCAGGCCCAGTTCCGCGGCGACGGCCTCGGCCAAAGGCAGGTTGCTGTTACAGGCGACAATTTTCATGACAAGGAGGGTTCCCGGCCTCAGATGTTACACAAGGTACAGACATAGGACACTGCAAACGGGGCGGGTTTAGCAACCAAGCCACCTCTTGTCATCCTCGCTTCTGGGCGGGGCTGCCTTCTGGTACGCCAACGTGGCACAAATGCCGCGCGCCGTGGCACGGCATGCGCGCAATCATGCCCTTGCGCCAGCGCGGGCGCTTCTTTACTCTGCCCAGCCTGACATGAACGACATGCCCGACCTGCCACAACCGCCATCCCGTCCCACAACCGGGACAGAACCCGTCATGCGGCTGGTGCCCCAGACTGGACTGTCCTATTTCGGGCGCGCCCTGCACGATATCACGCAGGGTTTCCACTTCAGGACACTGGCGCTGACCCTGGCCTGGCTGGATATACGGCTGCGCTATCGCGGGTCCGTTCTGGGGCCGTTCTGGCTGACGGGCACCACCACCATCATGATCGCGGCCATGGGGGTGCTGTACTCCTACCTGCTGAACGTGGACATGCATAAATACCTGCCGTTCCTGACGTTTTCCGTCGTGCTGTGGTCACTGGCCAGCGGTGTGCTCAGGGAAGGCTGTACGGCGTTTACGGCGGCAAGCAGCCTCATTCATTCCGCGCGCATGCCATACACGCTGCATGTCATCCGGGTGGAAATGCGCAACATCCTTGTTCTGGCGCACAATATTCCTGTGGTGATCGGCGTGTTCCTGTGGTTCCACGCGGCACCACAGAACCTGACGACACTCCTGCCCGCCTGCGCCCTGTGGCTGGTCGACTGCTTTTTCATGATCATGCTGCTGGGGGTGCTGGGTGCGCGGTTCCGCGACACGTCGCCCATTGTCGCGAGCCTGACGCAGATCTTCTTTTTCGTCACCCCCGTCATCTGGGCGCCGGAACTCATGACCATTGGCCAGAACTGGCTGCTGCTCGACCCGTTTTTTCCCCTGATCGAGATCCTGCGCGCCCCCATTACGGGCGATGTCGTGCAGGTCGCGGTCTGGCCGGCGGCACTGGCGTGGTCCGCCCTGCTCGCGGTCGTGACATTCTGCCTGTTCGCGCGCATGCGCACGCGACTGGCCTACTGGATTTAGGCGATGGCAGGCATAGACGTCCGTGATCTGGAAATCACATTCCCGCTCTACCATGGCGATGCACGCCACCTGCGCGCAATGGGGGAGCTGGACGGCAACTCCCGCTTCATCCACGATGCCCGTAAACGCGTCGTGGTGGATGCCCTGCGCGATGTCAGCTTCAGCCTCAAACCCGGCGACAGGCTGGGTCTTGTGGGCAGCAACGGCGCTGGCAAGACCACCCTGCTGCGTGCGCTGGCGGGCATTTACGAACCGGTTGGGGGCAGTGTCACGGTACATGGCACCGTAGGCTGCCTGCTGGACCCGCAACTGGGCATGGACATGGAACTGACCGGCCGCGAGAACATCCGCCTGCGCGGCATGTTCGCGGGGCTGACGCGCGAGCAGACGGCCCGCGTGGAAGACGATGTGGAGGAGTTCACGGCCCTTGGTTCCTTCATGGACCTGCCCATGCTCACCTACAGTTCGGGCATGACCGTGCGGCTGTCCTTCGCACTGGCAACGGCCATTATGCCCGACGTGCTGCTGATGGATGAATGGTTCATGGCGGGGGATGCGTCGTTCCGCGCCAAGGCCCGTACGCGGCTTGAAGGGCTTGTCTCGGGGGCGGATATTCTGGTTCTGTCCAGCCATATGTCCGACATCATGGCCGAATGGTGCAACCGGCTGATCTGGCTGGACGGCGGGCGTATCCGCATGGACGGCCCGACAGACACCGTGTTGCGCGCTTATGCCAGCCAGTCGTGACCCGTGCTCTCAAACGGCGCGCGGCACGCCCCGTGGCACCGTTCGCGCCATGCCTCTCATGCGTGTCCCGTGCGACCTGGCTTATTCGCATTCCACACCAGACGTGACATAGTACAGCCTGTCCTGCATCTTTTGTGCAAGGACTGTCAGACGGAGCCCACATGACCCGGCCTACCCCGCCCGGCGGCCGTAACAAGGCCTGTTTCACGACCGGCAGCATCATGCGGCATGTGCTTGTCATGGCGGGAACGGGCGCCATAGGGCTGATGGCCGTGTTCGCCGTCGACATGCTGAACATGGTCTATATCAGCCATCTGGGGAAAACCGCGCTCAGTGCCGCCATAGGCTTTGCCAGCGCCATTATCGGCCTTCAGATCGCGGTGGCGATCGGCATCACGATCGGGCTGAGCGCATCCACCGCGCGCGAAATCGGGGCCGGGCGCGGGGCAGAGGCACGGCGGATCGCGTCATCCGCCATGGCGGTCATGATCGCGCTGACAACGGTTCTGGGTGTGGGCACGACAGTATGGGCACACCCCCTTCTGGCCCTGTTCGGCGCCCGGGGCGAGGCACTGGACGCCGCGACCGCTTACCTGCGCGTGGTCAGCCCCGCCCTGCCGCTGATCTGTATCGGCATGGGGTCATCCGCCCTCATGCGGGTGGTGGGGGATGCGAAAGGGTCCATGAACATCACGCTGATGGGGGCTGTCGTGGCCGCCATCCTGGACCCGCTGCTGATTTTCGGGCTGCATGAAGGGCTGATGGGGGCCGCCATCAGCACGGTTCTGTCCCGCCTTGTCGTGGGGCTTGCGGGACTGCGCGGCGCGTTGGCCCACAACATGCTCACCCTGCCGCGCCTGCACCGGATCGGCCCCGATACGCGCCGCGTCGCCCGGGTAGCGCTGCCTGCGGTCCTGACCAACCTGGCCACACCGGCGGGGGGCGTTTACGTCACCCGCGCCATGTCAGGCTTCGGGCTGGACGCGGTGGCGGGTCAGGCCTCCATAGAGCGCATGATCCCTGTCCTGTTTGCGCTGGTTTTTTCCCTGACGGGTTCCGTCGGCCCCATCATGGGGCAGAACCTCGGGGCCGGACGGCATGAACGGGTCACGCAGACACTGAGTGCGGCTCTCAAGCTTGTGGTGCTGAGCGTTGGCGTGACCTGGGTTTTTCTCGCCCTCGCGCAGGATGTCGTGGTGCAGCTTTTCCAGGCCCACGGCAACGCCGCCGCCCTTATTCACCTGTTCTGTTCATGGACCATGGGAAGCTACCTGTTCGTGGGCATGCTGTTCGTGGCCAATTCCGCGTTCAACAACCTTGGCTTTCCGCTGTATTCCACGGCGTTCAACTGGGGGCGCGCCACATTGGGAACCGTACCGTTCGTGGTCATGGGCGCACGGTTCGGGCCCCTTGGCGTGCAGGCCGGGCAGGCGCTGGGTGCGGTCATTTTCGGCACGCTCTCGGTCTTGACGGCGTTCCATGTAACACGGAACCTGAAGGTGGCGGCCGGTCTGCCCGCAACACCCGACACCGTTCCCGTTTCCGATATCCCCACCACCAGTGCGGAAGCGGCCATGGCCGAACTGGACGATGTGGAGGGGGCCTCCACCCTCTATTCTGACGACAGGAAACCCCATTATGTCCCGGCTGACGACTGAAGAACGCGACGCCCTGCCCGACGATGCCTTTGCCCTGCCCGGGCGGCGCTACCCGATCCCCGATGCGGCGCATGCACGTGACGCACTGGCCCGGGCCAGCGAAATGCTGCACCGTGGCGATCTGAGCCAGGAGGAATACGACACCATTCACCGCAAGGCCGAAGACGTCCTGCGCCGCGAACGGATGTAGCACCGCCTCCATGCTGAACCGACTTTACGACCGCGTCATGCGGCATGCCGCAAGCCCCCATGCTGCGTGGTGGCTTGCGGCTCTTGCTTTTTCGGAAGCGAGCTTCTTTCCCCTGCCCCCCGAAACCCTGCTTGTGCCCATGGTGCTGGCAAACCGCGACAAAGCATGGCGCTACGCCGCAATCTGCACCGTGGCCAGCGTTGCCGGCGGCCTGCTGGGCTGGCTGATCGGGGCCGTCCTGCTTGACGCCGTTGCCCGGCCCATCGTGCATCTGTACCATGCCGAGCATACGCTGGCCGCATTGCAGGAAAAATTCCGCCAGTGGGGGGTGTGGATCATTCTGATCAAGGGGCTGACCCCTATTCCGTACAAGTTCGTCACCATCGCCAGCGGCATGGCGCATTTCGCCATCGCGCCGTTCATGCTGGCAAGTCTGGTCACACGCGGGGTCCGGTTCTTTCTGGTTGCGACCCTGCTATGGCGTTTCGGCGCCCCGATCGAACGTTTTCTCGAACGCCGCCTGCCGCTGATTACAGGGGCTTTTGCCGTACTTCTCGTCGGGGGTTTTCTCGCCCTGCGCTACCTGTAGACCTGTCCGGGCAAACCTCCGGACAGGTGGGTCCGGACAACCGGGGCCGGGGCAGCCGGGAGCAGACCCGCGCCGTCACCGCTTGCGCATGGCGGGCCTCTCGGGGCAGGTAGACACCAACATTGCATTGTCTCCGACATGGATAAGGGAGAAAAAACGGACATGGCTTCACAGATCGCCGTCATTACCGGGGCCGGTTCAGGCATCGGGCGCGCTGCGGCCCTTGCATTGGGGCGCGCGGGTTTCGACATCGCCCTTCTGGGCCGCGACCAGACCCGACTGGACGAAACCGCGCGCGACCTGGACCGGCACGGCATCCGTTCCCTTGCCATCGCACAGGACGTGGCCGACCCGCAGGGGGTGCAGGCCGCAGCCGACCGGATCGAGCAGGAACTGGGGCCGATTGCCGTATGGGCGAACTGTGCGGGAGCCACCGTTATCGGCCAGACAGCCGTGCTGGCCGCAGAAGACATCCGCCGCGCCACGGAAGTCACGTATCTGGGCAGTGTTTACGGCACGCTGGCGGCCCTGAACGTCATGCGCCGCCGGGGCCAGGGCACCATCATCAATCTCGACCTGACACCGGCGCTGCGCGGGCTGCCGCTCCAGGCGGCGGAAAGTGGCGCACGGGCTGGCCTGCGCGGATTCTGCGCCAGCCTGCGCCCCGAACTGCGCCATGACGGAGACCGTATTCGCGTGGTCATGGTCGACCTGCCCGCCATCAACACCCCACGGTATGGCTGGACCCGCAACATGACCGGCAAACGCCTGAAACCCTATGGCGCGGTCTATGAGCCCGAAGTCGCGGCCGAGGCGATCTGCCGGGCCGCATTCGGATCGTCCCGCTCGGTTTCCATCGGGCTGGGCACGCTGCTCGACCCGCTGCGGTCCCTACTGGCCCCTTTCTACCGCGAAGCCCGACTGGCGGAGCTCGGTTACAAGGCCCAGATGAGCTATGACTGGATGCAGGCCCCGCAACCCGACGGCCTGCACGAACCCGTTGCGGGCGCGTTTGGCGCGCACGGCCCGTTCGACGAAAAATCCCGCCGGCTGGACAGCCCGCTCAGCATTTTTGTGCCGTCAGACCTGCGGGCCGGCCTGTTCGGAGCACTTGCCGCAATGGCGCTGGCGACCCTCGCCCGGCATATGAAAAAACCCGGCAAGGCCTGATCGCCAGAACCGTAGCCGCCTGTGCCCCCAAACCGGGGCCACAGGCGGCGGGTTCATGGACCACGCCGATGTCCGGTTTGAAGAAGATTTTTTCGGGAAAGCTTTTACGGGAAAACCACCGCGTCAACCTTTGAACAGGCGACCCGCAGGGCTTTTCATGCCACCCAGCCGCCCGCCATGGTGAACACCAAGCGGGTATAGGCCCCCTTATGGGTGGTTACCTGCCAGCGCCGGGGCACCGGCAGGGTAAGCGCCGGGCCGGCAGCACCCGCTCATGGGTGCTGGAACAGGCCCCCGCCCCATACCCACCACGCATTATGGGCATCGGCCAGACGATCAGCCGCCTGGCGTGCCGCTCCCTCATTCGGGAACAGGCCGAAACAGGTCGCGCCGGACCCGCTCATACGCGCCATCAGGCAGCCGGGCTGCTGGGCAATATCGGCCAATGCCGCGCTGATCAGCGGACAGATCGCACGGGCCGGAGCCTCAAGGCTGTTTTCCTGCGCCTGAAGCGTTTCAACCATGGCGCGGGCATCCGGCCAGGCGTCGGGCAGGGTCGCGCGCGGCACAAAACCGCCCTGACGCTGGCGAAAAACCTCAGGCGTGGACACGCCCTGCCCGCAGTTGACCAGCACCATGCCGCAGGAGGGTATTGTGGGGGCGGGATTAAGAGTTTCACCAATACCTTCCATGCGGATGGTCTGGCTTAGCAAGCAGACCGGTACATCCGCCCCCAGTTTTTCGGATTCGGCCAGCAGCACGTCACGCGTGGCACCAATGCCCCATGCCCGGTCGAGCAGGCGTAGCGCCGCTGCGGCATCGGCCGAGCCCCCGCCGATACCCGACGCCACAGGCAGGTTTTTTTCCAGCACCAGCCGACCGCCCTGCACAGCGGCCCCGGGTCCCGCCAGCCCGCGCAACGCCGCCGCCGCTTTCATGACCAGATTGTCAGGTCCCGCCGCCGCATGGCCCAGCACCTTGCCGAACCGGCCCGTAAGCTCCAGATGCAACGGCTGAGGTCCGGGCGTGTAATGCAGCACGTCTCCTGCCTGCGCGAACACGACAAGACTGTCGAGCAGATGGTAGCCATCCGGCCTGCGGCCCGTCACATGCAGGTACAGATTGATCTTGGCCGGTGCGGCCTCTGTCAGCAGGGCGGCGGTCACAGCGTGTGGTTTCCTTTTTCTGCCTGGGGGGCTGGCCGCTCGTCGTTCCGGGCGACACCCGCCCGGCGCAGGGCCGCGCGAATCCGCTCTTCATCAGCAGCGTTGGGGTGCAGGCCAAGGGCCATGTTCCACTGATCCACCGCCTCTGTCCGGCGGCCGACACGCCAGTAGGCCTCACCCAGATGGTAATTGATCTCCGCGTCCTCCGGCGTCAGCTCCGCTGCTTTTTCAAGCAGGGGCATGCCGCCCGCAAGATCGCCCTGTTCCAGCAGCGCCCAGCCCAGACTGTCGGTAATGGCCGCATCCTCGGGTGCAAGCTGGTGCGCCTTGCTGAGCAGCCGCCCCGCTTCGGGCAGGTTTTCGCGTCGCTCCGCCATGGAATATCCCAGAAAATTCAGGAGCATCGGCTCCTCCGGCGCATAGGCCAGAGCCGCACGCCCGTCATCGCGCGCGCGGGGCCAGTCACCGGCCTCGTAATAGGCGCTGGCGCGCAGGAACAGCAGTGTCCAGTCCACGTTTTTATGCGCGGCCCCCAGATCGATCGCCTTTGTATAAGCGGCGATCGCACCTTTCCAGTCCTTCTTCTGGGCCAGGGCGTTGCCCAGGGCACGCAGCACCGTAAGCTGGTCGGGGGCCTGCCGTGCCAGAGCTGACAGCAGGGTTATGGCCTCATCGATCTGGTCGGATGATGTATCGAGCACCGCCAGACGCAGATTCGCGACCGGGGCCAGCGGGTCATCATGCGCGACAAGCTGCAACGTACGGCGGGCTGCGGCGGTATACCCTTCCTCATCCTGGATTTCGGCCAGCATCAGCCGGGCATCGGCCTGCGCGGGGTCCATACCCAGCGCAAACCCCAGCATCAGCCGCGTGGCCTCGTCGATCTGGTAGCGGTTGGCGGCCCCCTTCATCGGGTCCATCCCCGTATTGTGCGCCTGGTCATGCGCCTGTTCGCGCAGCAGGAAGGCCGTCAGCACATAGGCCCGTGCGATTCCCGCCCGGGCATTGGCCACGGGAAAGCGGGCAATATCCGCCTGCAACCCCGGCCCGGCCAGCGCCAGCACCGCATCGGAGGCAATCTGGGCACGCAGGAGATCGCGCGCCTGTCCGTGCTTGCCCTGCGCCCAGAGCCACGCCGCGTAAGACCGCGCCAGCAGCAGGTCTCCGCCCGGCATCATTTTCTGGGCCTGCGCGAACAGAACGCCAGCCTGGGGCTGCAACCCGCCGGCATGCGCGATAAGGGCTGCGTGCGTCGTATAAAACGGCACGAGAACAGACCCCTGAATAGAGACAAGGCGCGCCATGCCTTTGTCCGCATGACCCTGCGCCTGTTCGCACCAGGCCATAAGCAACGGCATGATCAGGTGGGCAAGCGGGTCGACCTCCGCCTGCCTGTAATAATGCACGGCATCGGCCCACGCACCACGCGAAACAGCATCGTTCCCCAGCACTAGCGCTGCAATCACACTCTCACGGTCGGATGCCGCGACGGATTTGCGGGCAAGCTGCACGGCCTGGGGATCGCCCGCCATGACACTGCGCACAAACGCCTGCTTGAGCAGGTTGCCATTCGCCGGATCGGTCCGCAGTGCGTCACGGAACGCCTGGGCGGCTTCGGGGTCATCCCCCAGGCGGGCCGCCACGATCCCGCGCAAAAACGCCCCCGAATCGACCAGGCCGCTCGTATCGGCCCCTTTTGCCACTGTTTTCAGGCCCGGCTCCGCATGCGGCAGGGCGGTTGTCGCGACACTGAAAACACCCCCGCGCGCCACGGCCGGGCCAGCCATCGTGGATGCCAGGGCACTGGTGCCCGACAGCGCGAATGCAGCCCCAAACGCTGCGAAAACCATAGGCAAAAGGCGACAAGACAGCATAAGAACCCTTTAAATACTCGATCAGCGGCGCCGGTCCGCCCTCTGACGTGGAGCGGCAGCCCCTGTCCTTTCGCCGCAGACTGGCCCTGCCCCCGACCGTAATCCGGCCCCGGCGCGAAGGAACGCGATGAACGGCTCTCTTTTCTCTACCGCGCTCCAGCCAAACCGCCAAATACTGTGGCCCGTCCGCTGTCCTGTGGTAGGATCATGCTGATGGAAGCCGAACTGTCCCTGCTGCGTCTTTATATGGAATGGGGGGTGGATACCGCCCTGGCCGATGTCCCGGCCGACCACCGCCAGTCCACCGGCCATGCTATTGGCCCGCGCACGGCCCGACCGGCGCCCGACGACCGGCCGCCCATGCCGGGCAGGAACGGACCATACGCACCGCCCACGGCCCGTTCGGGCCACCCCGCCGGGCTGGCAGATGCCGCAGGGAACACGCATCTGCCACGCGCCATGCCCTCTCCCATGCCCCCTGCCATGCCCGGAACCGGCCCCGGAACGGGGGTTGGAACCGCAGCAAGCATTGCGGACTCGGTCGCTCTGGCCCGGCAGGTGGCCGCCCGGGCCGATAGCCCGCAGGCCCTGTCCATGGCCATGGACAGGTTCGAGGCATGCCCCCTGCGTGCCACAGCCATGCACACGCTGGTCCCGCACGGACCGACACACGCCCCGCTGATGCTGATCGGTGAAGCGCCCGACGCGGACGAAGACCGCAGCGGTCAGGTTTTCGCCGGTGTGTGCGGCACCTTGCTGGACGAAATGCTGGCCCCCCTGCCGCTGACGCGCGCCGACCTGCTGCTGGCCACGGCCCTGCCCTGGCGGCCACCGGGCGGGCGGCCACCGTCCGATCTGGAACAGCGCATGTGCCTGCCGTTTCTCGAACGCGCCATAGAGCTGTTTGCGCCGCAACGCCTGCTGCTATGCGGCCGCATGCCCGCCGCCATGATGCTCGGCCGCGACAGCCAGCCCCGCCGGGAATGGCAGCCCCTGGCCCTGCCCGGCCTGCCCCCGCTCCCCGTGCTGTGCATGCGCCATCCGCTGCAATTGCGCGCCAGCAGTACAGCCCGCCGCGAGATATGGCAAAGCCTGCTCCTAGTGATGCAGACCCTGCGCCAAAGTGCCTGAAAACAGCAGTTTTCCAATTTGTAATAAGACACATAATGTTACAAACAAATACTGCCCTCAGCACCCCGAAATACCGAGAAAAAACAAAGAACTCCCACAAAGATGGCAAAATTGTTGCACAATGCCGGGCAACACTTTTTGAAACGTCGCCACAGATGCTTGATAACAGGAAACTTGCTTTTTCGGCGTGAAGCGCCTAGACCCCGCCAGCCATGCGAGCGATAGGTCAAATACCTCACCAGATCGCGGCAAGGGCCTTTATGGCCGGTGCCGCCCTGTTGGCCAGCGCTTCCGTCAGCGTGACGAGAGCCCATGCCAAGCCCCCGGAAAACGGGCACGAACCGTACAGCGAAGAGCTGGCCATGGTTCTGCCACGTCCGGCGTTTCCACAGGGAGATGATCTGGCCCTGCCCAAGCCGCTGCCACCGGACGTGGCAGCGCAGATCCGCGCCATTTTCCAGATGCAGCGGCAGGGCGCTTTCGCCCAGGCCATCAACAGCACCACGCATCTGACCGATTCAACCCTGCTGGGCGAGCTGGAAGCAGACCGCTACATGAACCCGGCCTACCACCCCAACGCGACGGAGCTGCGCAACTGGCTGAAGCAGTATGTCGGCTACGCGGATGCCCCGGCCATCTGGGCCCGCCTTGCCGCGTTGCAGGACCGGGGCGGCCCCATGCCGCCAGCCCCACCGTCCGAACGACTGGCCCCGGCCCATGCCGCGCTGGCGGTAGGCCCACAGGCGCATGACTTTACCCGCAACCCCCTGCTGGACCGTACCCTGCGCGAACGTGCCACCTGGGGGCTGAAAGGGGCCAAAAGCGCGCTGCACCTGATCAGCACCACGCCCGGCATGACACCCGCCTATGCCGCGCAGTTACAGGCCGAAACCGCCCAGGCCATGCTGGCCCTGGGCGAGCCGGATCTGGCGCTGGACATCAGCCGGACCGCGCTGGACAACTCGCACGGGCAGAACGCCCTGGCCGGGTTCCTGGCCGGGCTGGTTCTGTGGCAGCGGCAGGAATACGGCGCGGCCATTCCCTTATTCGAGACCGCATCCCACGCGCAGCATGCCAGCGTGGATACGCGCGCGGCATGCGCCTACTGGGCAGCCCGCGCGCATGACAAGGTTGGCAACGCCCACAGCCATCATATCTGGCTGCAGCATGCCGCCGCGTTCTCCAGAACCTTTTACGGGCTGCTGGCCGCCAATACGCTGAGCGGGGAAGCGACAGGCCGCAAGGCCGCCGAAGCCCGGTTCAGCCCCGGCCGCGGAACGCGCAGCCGTCTGGCCGGGTTCGCCCCGCTGGAAAACGCCACGGCGGACAGTACCGCCAGCACCCCGTCCAGCCCGGTGCTGACCGAAATCGATATCGAAGCCGTGGGCGCCACGGATTCGGGCCGCCGCGTTTTCGCGCTGTTGCAGGTTGGCGAAAACAGCATGGCCGAAAATACCATGCGCCGCACCTGGCCAACCTTGCACGACCCTACTCTTGCACGCGCCTTCCAGCTTGTTGCCCAGACCGCCGGCCTGCATGACCTTGCAAGCGAAATGGCCGAGGCCCTGCGCACGCACGCCGCGACCGCCCAGGGGCTGGACGACGCCCCCATGCCGCAGTTGCAGCCGCGCCACGGCTTTACGATGGACCCGGCCCTTGTCTATGCGCTGGCCCGGGTGGAATCCAACTTCGACGCCCATGCCGTTTCCGGCGCAGGGGCTCATGGGCTGATGCAGATCCGCCCCATTACGGCGGATTTCGTGACCAGCCGTTCGCCTTCGACCATGACCCACCGTTTTGAACAGTCGGCCTCAGCCCTGCACGACCCCAGCCTGAACCTCGAAATCGGGCAGCGTTACGTTCAGTATCTGGCCGAACTGACCCGCCAGGCCAGCCATACGGATGCGCGCGGCGGCGATATCATCCGCCTGCTGGCCAGCTACAATGCCGGACCTTCCGCCCTGGCCCACTGGGAAAGCGCTGGTGCCAGCGCCGCCGACCCGCTGCTGTTCATCGAACTGCTGCCCAATACCGAGACGCGGGATTACGTTCACCGCACGCTGACCTATCTGTGGCGCTACGCCGCCAAGATGAAATTGCCAGCCCCGTCACTGGCAGCCCTGGCCCATGGGACATGGCCCGACTTCGCGGACGAAAAGGCGCTCGCCCAGACCGTGCATTGACCAGACTGTACATTGACCAGCCGGGGCATTAGCCAGACCGTGCATTAACCGGCGGGCACGGTTTTTTTTTCCACCAGCCCCGCTTGGGCAGGCAGCCCCACCCTGACGACACAGGTTCCGCCCCGCAGCATTGTACTGCGGGGGCAAAAGCAAGCCGAACCACGTGGTGTAAGGCGCAGGCCGAAAAAACGGCCCCCGGCACAGATGCACGAAGCGCGCTTTCCCATCCGCACGAACACGGCCGATACCCGAACAGTGTTCCTGCCGGCCACCGGATTCATCCGGCCGGTGTTTTCCGCCCCAACGGCTTGAAGCGCCACCGGGACAGACCGCATCGCCATATCGAATCCGTTTTTTCGATCAGAAAATATCTTTGCAACAGGTCTGTTTTTAAAAACAGCACTGTGCAGGTCTGCGCGCGGCAGGCTTGAGGCAGCCATGGGACTTACCCCGTCAGCCCGGTGCTCATGCCAAACAGAAAAACCGCGCGACTGCTTTGTCGGCTGGCGCGCCGCTACCAGCCGGGAAAGGTAGAAAACAGGCGGCTTTCAGTTTTCCGCCAGAGCCTGACGGCTGGCCCGCACCCGCGATACGCGACGGCCTTCGACCTCCAGCACCTCGAACAGCCAGCCTTCATATGCAACCTTGTCCCCCACGGACGGAACACGGCGCAGCAGGGCCAGCAGCAGACCGCCCAGCGTATGGTAACTGCCTTCCTCGGGCAGCATCCGCAGGCCCAGCCGGTCTTTGACCTCATCAGCGGATTCCGCGCCATCCAGCACCATGATCGCGGGACGCAGCGGCGTGGTCGTGGTTTTGTGGGTGATATGCTGCAATTCGTGCAGGGTCTCACCCACAATGGCGTCGAACAGGTCGGACGCCGTAACAATGCCTTCGAATGCGCCGTATTCGTCAAAAACGAAGGCCATGCCAAGAGAAATTCCACGCATGCGTTCAAGCATGTCCAGCGCCGAAATACTGTCGGGCACCACCACCATGGGCCGCAGCCCGGCCTCGATAGAGGCAGGCATGCCGTCCAGCACGCGATCGAGCATGTCCTTGGCCAGCACGACACCGACCGGGTTGTCCACCCCGCCTTCGCACACCACGATCCGGGCATAGGTGCTTTGCTTGAGGGCACGCACCAGGGCCTCACGCCCGGCATGGCGGTCTATCCAGTACAGTTCGTTGCGCGGCGTCATGATCGCGCGCACAGGCCGGTCGGCCAGACGCAGCAGGCGCTCGATCATCGTGCGTTCCTCCTGCTCCAGCACCCCTGAGCGCGCGCCTTCGGCGATATAGGCTCTCAGTTCCTCTTCCGTCAGCGACTCATTGACAGCGTCGCTGGCGCCCATAAGCCGCAAGACAAGGTTGGAGGACTGACGCAATGCCCACACCACGGGCCGTGCGATGGTGGCCAGAACTTCGAGCAGCATGGCCAGGCGGGACGCCAGAAGCTCGGGCTCGCGCAGGGCAAGCTGCTTGGGCACAAGTTCCCCCACCACCAGCATCAGCGCCGTAATCGCGACAACCACGATCACGATCGAAAGCTGGGGGGCCGCCGCTCCGATAAAAGGCACCTCCTGCAAAAGGGGGGTCAGGCGTTCCTCGATCCGCACACCGCCGAACGTTCCCTCAAGAATGGAAACCAGCGTCATGCCCACCTGCACGGTTGGCAGAAAGCTTTGCGGGTCTTCGGCCAGGCGCAGGGCCCGGTCGGCCCCGCGCACGCCCTGTTCATGCAGCCGCACCAGACGCGGCTTGCGAACCGATATGAGCGCCAGTTCCCCCATGGCGAAAACCGCGTTCAGGAGGGCAAGGAGGATGATGATGAAAATGGAAGAAATCATGAATGCAACAATACGGCCTGCGACGGGACAGACCCCGGCCAGCACCGGATCGGCACGGCAGGGATCGATATCGGGGAGAATACGGGATGAACCCGCCGGAAGCCAGAACCGAACACCCGGCCCCCGCACCGGGCAGCATCCCGTTCTGGCGGGGCCGGTTCATGCGGAAGCCGTATGCCTGCCCCACACATAAAGCGGACCAAAAAGGTATGTTTTAAAACCCCGGACATGAAAAAGGCGGCCCCCGAAGGAGCCGCCTTGCATAACCGGATACGATTCGCGAACGACGTAATACCCGTAAACACCGCACCTGAAGCCGGCCCGGCTTATCCGGCAGGGGGCAGACCCGCCCGCCGGAAAGCCCGGAAAGCCAGTCAGGGCTTCAGTCAGCCGCCGTCGATTCCGCCGGGGTGCTGGCCGCGGGTGCCGCATCATTGGCGGTTTCGGTGCGGATTACCTTCACGCGCGGAGCCTTGGCAGGCTTGCTGGCCGCGATTGCATCCATCTGTTCTTCAACCTGCTTGGAGAACACGTACTGGGCGGGACGCTGGTTGGCGAGCGAGATTTCAGGCGCCATGGGCTTTTCGGTTTCGGGTCCGAACAGCGCCACTTTGGCGATGTGCCAGGGCCTGCGCACGGCATCCATCACGGCGGTGGATTCATAGCCCGAATGCACCATGCAGTCGGCGCATTTTTCATAATTGCCGGTGCCGTAGTCGTCCCACTTGGTGTCGTCCATCAGTTCCTGGAAGGTCTTGGCATAGCCTTCACCCAGCAGGTAGCACGGACGCTGCCAGCCAAACACGTTGCGCAGCGGCTTGCCCCACGGCGTGCAGTGGTACTGCTCGTTCCCGGCCAGGAAGTTCAGGAACAGCGGCGACTGCGTGAAGCGCCACTTCTTGCCCTTGCCCAGACGGAACACATCGCGGAAGAGTTGCTTGGTCTTCTGCCGGTTCAGGAAGTGTTCCTGATCGGGGGCACGTTCATAGGCATAACCGGGCGCGGTCATGATCCCGTCCACGCCCATGGCCATCACTTCATCGAAGAAGGACGCCACCCGCTTGGGGTCAGCCCCATCGAACAGCGTGCAGTTGATGGACAGGCGGAACCCGCGTTCCTTGGCCTTCTTGATGGCGGCCACGGCACGCTCGTACACACCGTCCTGACAGACGGAGGCGTCGTGCATGGTCTTGTCGCCATCGAGATGCACATCCCACGAGAAGAACGGCGAGGGTTCGTACTCGTCCATCTTCTTTTCGAGCAGAAGTGCGTTGGTGCACAGATACACGTATTTCTTGCGCGCGATCAGGCCGCGCACGATCTGCGGCATTTCCTTGTGCAGCAGCGGTTCGCCACCGGCCACCGCGATCACGGGTGCGCCTGCCTCGGCATCGGCGTCGAGGCATTCCTGCACCGTCATGCGCTGGTTGAGAATTGCCGCCGGATAGTCGATCTTGCCGCAGCCCGCACATGCCAGATTACACCGGAAAAGCGGCTCGAGCATAAGCACCAGCGGATAACGCTTGCGTCCTGTGATATGCTGTTTGACAACATAACTGCCAACCCTGACGGCCTGCATTATCGGTACAGCCATAAACCCCCGCTTTGGCGCTTGCGAACGCCTTATCGTGACTGAAGAAGATTATTCAGTATGCCAAAATAGCGCGACCGTGCCACTGCCGTGATCGGTCCTTTCTGATCGGCCTATTCAGACCGGCCAGACAGACCCGGAGTGCCGGAGCCGCGCATATGTAGTCCTTGGCGTGCATATAGGTGGGCCGTTTTGTCAAGCTCAAGTCTTTTCCCACAACCGTTGCAAAAATGACACATTCGTAAGTCAGTTTTGTTTCAATGCTTGCGTTCTTGTCGGATTCATTAAACCACAGCTCCAAGAGTTCGCGGTGTCTGGCGACAAGGTGACGCGACGTAAGACACGCCGGCACGTGCGATCCATCCCCCCGGAATGCGGCAGACCGGGTATAATGGTGTTTCGCCTGCCGCCTAGAAGAAGATGGAAACGATCGCATGGACAGGTCCAAGGACAAGAACGCCCCCTCCCCGATTCCGACGTATGGTCGTTTTCCGGCGCTGGACCGGGT
>NZ_JBDOBQ010000014.1:0-80866 GCF_047723915.1 Acetobacter sp.
ATAAAAAACGGGAACTCTCCTTTTGAGTGGATACAAAAAGGGGGGCACGTCAGTGGCCATGAGTGCTGCCATCCTTCTGATGGATGACCAGAGTCATGTGCTCCGGGTCTCCATGGAATTCGTGACAAATCCTTCTGGCAAACTCTTTCAGTTGGGCGTCTGTCATGGGTTCATCGGGATTGAACGCGATGTGACGCAGACCGTAAGTTAGTTTTTCCCGTTTTGCTTCTCGCATAGCATCATGAAGCAACCAGTCTGACCCGATCATGATTCTTATGGCTTCATTTTTTGGGCCATGGAGAACATGTCGGGCAATGGCGTCGGCACCGCTTTTTGTCCTGATCCGACTCTCCTGAATAATCATGGCTCACGACCCGGACAGCTTTCAATGAAGTGTCTTGGCAGACCGGGCGCACCTGCGCCGGGGTGGGCGGCTTCGTGATTGTACCAGAAGTCCGTCAATCTGATGCAGTCTGTCCTCAAGTTCGATGAGTGTTTCCCCGTAGTGGATATGGTCACCACAATGAGCGGAGTGGGCCAACTGATTCAGATTGTTGCCAATGCGTGAGAGGGCATGACGCAGACTGCGAAGTTCTGAGCCGACCTGCTGGCCATCGTCGCCAGCCAGTTCAGAGGTCGTCAGGAGTGCCCTGATCCAATGGGCGGTGGTGGCGTGACCGAGGTGGCGGGCAACGCTATTCCAGCGTGCTAATTCAGAAGGACTGGCTCTGACAGAGAGGCGGGAAGTTCGGGTAATCGGCATAACAAGGTTCTCCTTAAAGGGGGTCAACGGGGGAAGTATTCCCCCTTGTCAGATGTTGAATGGGTAGCCATTCAATACTGCTGGCTCCCTGTAAGGGTAACCTATTCAGATACCTGATTTCCGAACTTTCTTTTTATACGAAAGAGACTGTCACCATAAGGCTTTCAGAAAGGCATAATGCACTTGGGCGGATAGGTCAGGGCTTCAATAACTTGCTGAAGATTGGCAACGTCAATTCCGCTTGTGTAGTTCATGGTTCCTTGAGATTTGTGGGATGCTTCATGTCCCAGAACAGTGTCGATCCACAACCCTCTGATATGAGCTTCCTGATTGCGCAAACGGGTGGAAACGGTATGGCGGAAGGAATGAAACGTCACATCTTCGGGGATGCCAATGCGCTTTTTGTGCTTCGAAAAAGCCCGAGCAAAATTGTCTCCACGCTCACCTGTCGATGAAACCGTGAGGTCAGGAAACAGGTAGTGCTCCCCGGTATCCCTGAGCAGGTCGAGCCCTTCCATGGTGAGCAGGTGCGAGTGAATGGGAATGATCCGTGTGCCCGCTGATGTTTTGGGAGACCAGTTGTCCTCGGGGTGCGGGCGGACATGAAAGCACGGAACCCCTTCAATAACGTCTATATCCTGCTTTCTCAGATTGCAGATTTCGCCCAGACGCATTCCCGTGAACATGCCAACGTTGATGATCCCCGCCCATGTGGCTCGGGAAACCGATGTGCCATTCCATGGCGTGTGGGCAAGCAGTGTCAGCTCATCATCTGTCCAGCCTCGCCGTACGATCTTCTTTGTGATGTTGAAGTCCCAACCAGCCCACGGATTCCGGTCAGCCATTTCTCGTTGCACAAGATGCATCCATAGAGCGGACAGACGGGAGAAATGGTTTTTCACAGTCTTCCCGCTGACGGTTTCCTGCCCACGTTCGCGGGCTTGCGCAACGGCTTCACGGATGGGGAGGCCGGTTCCTCCTTTGCCGTGTGTTGCCGGGAGATCAGAGAGCAGGTCGAAAAATTCCCCAGCAACCGTGCCCGTGATCTGTTTCACCGGCATGTCCCCGAAGGCTTCAATAAAGAGGTCCACGGTTTTGCGTGTAGATTTTCTGGTATCTTCGCTCTTGTCTTTGTCTCCAAAGACAAACTTTTCTGCCATGATAGACAGAGGTGGAGAGGTTGGTTTGCGGGCTTTGGGCTGTTCATCTTCAATCGCGCTTCCGGCTGGTGCATCTGTCGAACCAGCGGAGCGATGTTTGCCCAGATCGACAATCAGGGTGGAGAGGCTCTTGATCTGCTCGCGCAACATGTCCTTTTCTTTTTTGCTCACGGCTCTGTCCGTAAAGACTTTCTGCATCATGCTCTGAAGCCGGGCTTCCAGTGCCTTGAGTGAATCTGTGGCGAAAGAGATGAAAGCGCCTTCCTTCTGCGCCTGATCCATCAGGGTCATGGCGTGATCGGCTTGCAGGGCGCGTTTTTCGGCCCGGAAGGCATCATCGGCAAGGGTGAGGAGTTCTTCCTGTTCCGCGATGATTTTGCCCTGTTCGGTCAGGAGAGCAATCAGTTCCTCGCGTGACAGGTCAGTCTCCATCGTCTTTGCCTTCTCAAAAAGTGCGCCGGTTCGGGCGTAAAGGGCTGCTGCCCGTTCACGGGCCACCAGCTTACTCTGAGTCTGCAAGGAGAGAGAAATTTCGGTTCGGCCCAGTCTGGCCTGAACGGCAACGGGCACAGCACGGCGGAAATGGTAATGAGACCCGATAAGGCGGAGCATCTGCGGGATTTTCCCGTTCTGGGAAGACAAACGGGAAAATCCCGCAGACCCGTCAAATTCTCATTTTACTGTTATATTTCAAGTGGTTAGTGGTGCGAACTGCGGGACTCGAAAGTCAAGAATCCCGCAGTCTCCTAAATAACATACTGATATTAAAGACTTTTATAATCCTGACGTGAAGGAAATTGTAGAAGACCTTCGTAGAAAATCAAGACCTTTCTGTCAGGAGGCTTCCTGCTTCAGTGTCTCAAAAATACTGGTCTGGCGTGTAAACTGGTTTTTCTGTTGCATGGACTGAACACGCCTGACCAATGTGGCTAAAGACACACCAGCAATGGAAGAGGCATGTCTGTAACTTTTCCCTGATGCTAAAAGATCAAGAGCATGTTGCACTTTTGCAGAACTGGCTTTGGGTCTGCCTATGGGACGACCTGTTTTTGTTCCATATTTCTGAGCATGGTCTATGCCACTTCTAATGCGCTCATTAATCGTCTCGCGTTCATTCTGGGCAATGACAGACATCAACAGATAACTGACACGGCTTGACCTGTCTGACGTATCCACACCCTCTGTCAGACTTCTGACTGTTATCCCTTTCTGATCAAATTCTTCCAGCAATCGTGCGAGATGGGCTGTCCTTCTTCCAAGCCTGTCCACCTTCCAGACAGTCAGAACATCCCCCTTGTTTAACAGAGACAGCAAACTGTTTAACTGTGGCCTGTCTTCTGTTGCACCGGAAATGATATCCATGAAAATTCTTTCTTTTGGAATCCCGGCTTCCAGCAATCGACTGACCTGCATATCAGTCGACTGATCTCTGGTGCTGACACGTGCATATCCATAAATCATTGCACACCGCCAAAGACATGCAGGGCTGTCACTCTGTCCGCAAGGAAATAGCGGGCCAGATAATCTCCCAATGCATAATCATCAGCAAAGTAGCTCTTCAGGACAGAAGCACAGCCACAATCAAGGTCAAGATTGAAATAGGACATGCGATTTTTGCCATCCCCCTTTATGATTTCAATGTCCCTTAAAACGCTTTCCAGAAAAGCCACTATGAAAACGGATAACTGGTCTTCGCCATATTTTTCAATAAGCTGTGGAGCGAGCACGTCCAGAATATTCTGGATGGCATCAGAATGATATAAATCCAATAATTTATAGGCTTGGTCTTCTATCGTGCCTTCAAGCTTGTTGCTTTCGGAATATACCGGGAATTCACGCAATGCGGAAATATAGGCTTCCTGCATTGTTTTTGTAATTTTGGATGATTGCAGGAATGTCCTAAAGTCTTTGACATATCCTGGTGCGATGTCATCAAATCCCTCAACAGGTGAAAAAATATGATGGACGGTCAGGTTTTTAGTGCGGAATGTAATTTCACTCATAAAATATCTCCTTAAATTGTTAATCAGGGATTATTTTCTAAAATACTTTTGAATATACAATATTGAATACGATTTTCCCTTTGTATTTATATGATAAGGGTTATGTATTCAAAAAGTCAAGTTTTTGAAGCAGTATTTATTTAATTATTTTAAATAAAATAGATTTATTTCCAGTAATCATGTCTTTTTAATTTTTGGCACTCTCTCACAAGGAAGAAACTCTGTTTCTGACTTGTCACGCACAAAGCAGGGGAACAGGAGATTTGTAAAATCTCCGGCGTGCGTATGGTGCCTAGATTTTTAAAATATTCTCATGGCTTTCAACCTCTGAATTATTCTGTTTCACCCATGTCATGGCGTTATTTGTTTCCTGAAGAATTTTCGCATTTTCCGCGTCCATCTTTCTGTTCTGCCAGTCGATGAATTTGTTTTTCAGATAGTCCGTATTTTTGGAAACCATCTGTGTCAAAACATCCTTTCCATGCAGGTTCAGAAAATACTCAAACGTAACAGGAATCCTGTTCTGTTGGGCATGTAACTTCTGATGATTCCTGTAGGATGCCCTGTATAAAAGGAAGCTCTGAAACAGGATATTTTCCTGCTGATCATCACTCATCATGTTCCATGTCGCATCACTGATGGGAGCAGGAAGTCCAAAATTCATGGCAATGGGATAAGGCTTGTTTCTGATAGTCACAGACCCACCAAAAAACAGGCTTAGGAACAGTTCCACCAACAAAAGCAGAATGTTGCTGTCAATGCTGTTGGTGCATTGGTCAAGCCAGTATTGCTGGTCTTTAAGGTTCTGATAGGCTCTGCGATAAAAATACCAGTCTTCCTGTTTTGTCTGTTTCAATCGTGCTTTTATGTCCTTGATATAATCCGGAGTAATCAGAATAATATGGGATAGACTGGCAACGTGGGTGACGCCTCTGTTCAGCTTTCCAGTGCTGATAGCCTTTGCAAAATTTTCCCCTGTGATGACAGGATTTGAACCTGTTGCTGTGCGATGGTTTCGAGCAACTGCTGTATCTGGTCGATGGGTGAGGGTTTGTCTCCCACTTCTGCCAGTAAGCCCAGGATTTCCTTTGCTGTGCTGTTGGCTCCAGAGGCTTCCTGATAGGTCTGTTGATAAAGAGTGATTCTGTTTTTCTGTTCGTTTTCCTTCATGATTTTTCTCCTTTTTTGCATTTGAATAGAGGGGTAAATTAATATGATTAAAGTAGGTTCTGGCTTGTTCCATGGTCATTTTCAGAGGACGTTTATGTCCACTGGCTTTTGAGCCAAGATTGACCAGCCTGTTAAAGGCATGAACGTTACCTGACTGGTCAATCACAACAGGACCTTTCTCGCCCATACAGATACGACAGTTAAATTGTGCCAGTTTTGCCATGAGTAATTCGGGTTTGTATTTTTTACAGCCAGTCAGAACAAGACGGGCAAGACCAGCCTTATCAATATGGGTGCGTTCCTGTTGAGCACGTTCCTGGGGCTTTAATCGGGCTTGAGGCTTCTGAATTTCCCAAAGACCTGCATCTCTTAAACGTTGTGCTTGGGCTGTTTTCCCTTCTGCTTCCAGAGCCTTGATGACCGAACGATTATGGGCACCCGGTGTTATGGCTTCCCCTGTGCGAAGTTCTGCCAGTCTGTTGATTTTCTCGCGTCTGGCATGGTCATGATCCATGCGAAGACAGGAGCCGGATGGAAGGAGCAGGGAATAAACCCTGTGTCTGTGTTCCCTGCCATGTTTGACATGGATGGATTCAGAGAAGGGCTGTTTTGTCAGAGAAAATTCTTTCTCGTAATCCTGCCAGTAGGCTTCCCATTCCTGAGCCGTCCAGTCCTTCGCAGGGTCAGCGTGAACATGGTAGAGAGGTTTGGAGTGGCTGGCATAGCGTCCAATGTTCGTAAGCTCTTTAATCTGGTCTGTAATGCCCTGCTGAACCAGACCACGTGACGCCCCTGCAAAGGTCGCATCATTCTGCTTTTTGTCATCGCGGAGATGACGCCAGAGGTTAGACCCTCCCTTGCCTCGGGTGGCTCCTCCAATCATCCATGTCTCTCAAGCTTTCTACGTAGGGTATCAAGATTGAGCACAGCCTGACGCACATCAGGAATAAGTTTCTCGGCCTCCTCATGCGCCATGACATGACCATCCTGACGTGATTTGATGGCATACTGAACCAATGCTCCACACAGTTCAGCCGTGCTTTCCCTGAGCCTGTAAAGTTCCTTGATGTATTCCGGCTTGGGTGGTGTGCGTGGACTATAGGCTTTGACTGGCTTGATCCTCTGATATGTATCAGAGGGATAAAGAGCACCAGCCAGACACTCACGGACCAGACTGTTGGCTGTGATGTCACGTTGTCTGGCATGGTTTATGATGCACGCATATTGCTCATCATCCAGACGAACCAGTAATGATTTTTTCAGTTTTCTTTTTTCACTCATGCAATGGGTCTCCTGCTTAAATGGGGGTCAACGGGGGAAAAGCATTTTCCTCCTTGCCAGCTACCAGAAGACGCGAAGCGGATACTGGTATGGCTGGCTATATTCAAAAGATAACAAAGGAGATGGCAAACAAGATAAGAAAACAGACAATAAGGAAAAAAGGTATTTTACAGGTATAATGCAGGTGATTTTTATAAAATGTGTTTCTTGTCTGGAAACTTAAACAGCATTGTGTGTTGATGAAACATTATAAAAATAGGGAAACAGTCAACATTAAACACTGTTGACTATGAAAGAGAAAACATAAGGAAAGGTCAAGCGGGAACGCTGTTGACTGCTTCCTGATTTTTCTGTTGGCGTGACTTCTTGCGAACAACCTTGCTGACAGCCTCTTTCAACGCATAAGCATGGTTTTTGAGTTCTGCCAGGTCTTCAGGACTATCCTGGATAACGTCCAGTAAGGTGCCAAGGTCCTGGAAGATGGAAGGAAGGGTTGTAATCTGTCTTCTGACACGTTCCCTGTTCACGGCTTCACTGGTGACACGCCACCATTCCAGAACCTCAGCCTTTTCCTGCGTGGTGCATTTATCCAGAATGGCACTTGAAACCATGGAATAACGGCAGGGGAAAGAGCCAAGGGTTTCCTTGATGGCTCGCTTCTTTTCAGGGCTGTAGGTCCAACGACTGATTTCCCATTTGGGTCTGGCTTTGTTCTCTAATAATCGAAATTGCATGGTAAAATCTCCTTATAAAATAAATAGTCAACATTTTATGAACGTGACGTTCAAATATAATTATAAATAAATATCAGGAATAATTTCAAATATATTAATTCTATTATTTGATATTATATAATCAACAGGATTGCATGGTGATGTGTCATGCTGTTGTTTGCAGGATACTCAACACGAGAGAGCCACCAGAATATGGTTCATCAGCCTATCCCGAGAGACGACTTTTCATCGTCGCGCCAGAAGCTATAGTGGCTGGATAAACATTTGTCTGACCCATTCAAGGTGCGTATCCTGATGTCTGCTCTGTCTGAACTGCTTGATCCCCTTCGTGATTCTGCTGTGAGTGAGAGAGTCACCCATTTTGATGGCTGTCATTGTCAGCTTAGAAACTATAAATAATTTTCCATCACTGGATATCTTTGATGATTAATCAAATTGATATTGAAATAGAAAAAATCCGTAATAAGGAGCTTTCTGTTTTTGCGAGAACAATTAACGATGCAATGAAAAGCTGGGAGACATACAAGGTGTTGCAGAAAAGCAGTATGTTTTTTCAGTCAGTTTTTGACAGAAGCAGTGCTCTTCATGCATATAATAACATTCAGTATTCATTAATTATCAATACATGGATGTCACTTTTTAAACTCTGGGATAAAAGAACGAGAGGTAAAGAGAACGTCGTATTTTCTCGGATATATACATTAATCAAGCCCAATACATTTCTTTTGCATGTTTCTCAGATATATAAAAATGATAACATAATAGAAAAATATAGGATAAACATCGATTTTTTTATAAGAAAATATGATAAATATACTAATGGAGAGAGAAAAAATTTATATAAAGAGTTTGAGGGGATTAGGAATGAATTTATTGCTCATGCTGGACCAGATGGTTTGTTGACGTATGAACATACCCTTAACGATCTTGATGAATTTTATCAGGATTCTATAAAAATGATAGAATCAGTTTATATAATATTTAATAATTTTATATCTTTTAATGATATTTGTCACTCTTATCAGAAGCAGGCAGAGAAATTAGTAGATATACTTAGACAATCAACGACATAAAAATTATATGACTGGCATTATGTAAATTTTAATGTTTTAAAAATTAATAATGTTTTCCTCTGAAAACTGTTGCCAACGGTGAGCCGGAAAAGGAATAATCTGAGCCGGTTCATCAGTGGCTTTTTCATACTTTGCAACCAGTTCTCCGGCTAACTCCCTGCCAATACGGGTAGCAGAGTTCAGGAACAGGTTCATGTCTTTCCACTGACAGGTTTCCATCCAGGCCGTATCAAGATTAAAGGCTCTACAGCTACTTTTGATCATGTAGCTGTCAAAATCCACCCTGTAAGCCCTGATGGTTCTTCCTTCAAGCAGACTGACAATCTCAGGGTAAATCTCCGGCCATGTGGAGACCTTGTTATTATCCATACTCGCACCATACTGGAGCACGTCTTTGGTCATGTGATGGTAGTTGCTGGCTCCCTTTGCAATCGCCACAGAAGGCTTGCAGAAACGATTAAGCACCAGTTGCCCCTTATGGTCTGTAATCGTAATCTGAAGCACCTGGTCATGGGGTCCCTGACCTGTTGTTTCCACGTTCAGCACCAGATGCGTTTTTGCGTGAATTTTCTTCCTTTCTGACATGGGACACTGAGCCAGTTTTCCGGGTCTTTCTATCTGTCTCAACAGGGCTTTCAACGCCTTGTCAGTGTCCAGACTGGTCATGAGACGGGAAAAATCATTGTTCCACCACAACATGGAAATCTCTGCGGGTTTCAACCCTTCCCATATGGCTCTGAGAGTGGCTTTCTGAACCTGTGAAAACGATTTACGACAATCACCCAATGCGGGCATCAGCATCCTGTCATAGGTAAAATCCATGCCTTTTTTGATGATGAAAGGCTGAAGATAAGGTTCAACCAGTTGTTCCAGCACTGTGCGTCTGTAGGCAGTTCTATCCTGAACTGTATCAGGAACCTCTATGAACTCAGGAAACATCCAAAGAATGTCACGTCCCAACTCTACCAGTTTATTGACAACAGCCGTTCTTGGGGCATTCACCATGACAAAATCACGAATGTAGAAACTGCTACTATATCCGACTTCACGCGCAGAAGAGAAACAACGCAGGTAACGTCCAGCCAAAGGACAGGAACGATTATCCGGGATTCTGATGCCTTCAGATAACAGGGAAAAAACAGTGCTGTAATTTATCATAATATTACTCCATTCAATAACTCCTTAAATATACGTTATTTATAAACTATATTTATAGGTATTGCAATATTTATATGTATTTATATAAATAAATATATCAAATAGTTATAATATTAATGGGGATAATCAACGAGTTTGTTTGTTGTTTCAGTGGTGTGTTTTGCATGAAATGGTCAACAGGATTTTCTGTTGACTGATAAGAGAAAAAACACAGCAAGGTTCAACAGGAAACCTGTGCGACTATGTGTTGAAAAAATCAGAAATAGACAAAATACCCTGGATATCATTCGAAAACAGGTTTGCAGGAATAACCCGGATGGGAAAGCATCGGACATGCTGTTTCAACGAGCAATAAGCCACGGAGAGAAACAGAACAGACTTTCAGGGAAGATTATAGCCTTCACGGGAAAACCATGCTTCTACGGTTCATTTATGGAGGAAACCGGAAGTTCACTACAAAATAAAAAAATCTGTAGTGACCTTTGAAACCAGAAACAGGTTTTCCAGATGAATCTGGTGAATCAGATAAAACGCGAAATAAGCCACACAGAGACACGCAACAGGAACGAAGGGTATAATCTTCCCCTGTCGGGTAAAAACTCTCTCCACGGGTCAATTATGGAGCTTTACGGGGGATATGGAACGAACCTGATAGAGTGAATCACAAGAAACAGAAAAAATGAGCTTGATTCATCTGAAAGTGATATGGAAAAAGAAAAGAACCAAAAGAAATAAAGAAAAAAAAGAATGTTGGGTGGATTTCATAATCCATAGTTATCCGTCCACACCTGTCTCACGTCAAAAACAAAACCAGAACCTTACAAAACTCCTGATTTTTTCATTCTGTAATAAGTTGCTCTGGAAATGTTCAGGGCTTCCCATGGTTTGGAGACTGACAGATTATTGTCCGCAAGCCATGCTTCTCTGCTTTGTCCCTGACTGGTTGGTCTTTCCACATTTCCCTGTTCATGACGTTTTGTGCGTTTTCTGAACAATCTTTCCTCATGGTCAATGAGAACGCTCAGATGTTTCATTTCCTCGCGGGAAATGCCTAATTTCTGAATGATGGTCTTTGTGCCAGTCGTGTAGCCCTTGTGTCGTTTTTTGGCTGAATAGTCCTGACCGGCTTTCTTGTAGAGGGTCTGCATGGCGTTGTGCATATGTTTGGCAATATATCCCTCATCAATCACGCCTTCAGCCCATTGTTCCAGATTGGAGGGAAGATTGTCAGGATTGGATATCTGAGCCAGCAGGATGCCCGCTTCATGGCAGAAAATATCACATTCCCCTTTGCGAACTGGTCCCCTGTAGCGCAGGAAGCCAAGCGTTTTCAGGTCACACAGTCCTTTCTTGGCCCATGAGGCCCATCCCTTGAAACCCTGGGCTCCACGTTCGTCAGGAACAAGCGCATTGGTTTTCCTGCGAGCCAGATATTCAACTCTGGCTTTTTCACGTCTCTCCTGTCTGGCTATCTTCTGTTTTTTGTAATCCTCGTATTTCTTTGGAAGAACCATGTCGCACAGATTCGAGAAGTCATAGAACTGACCTCTGTAATCAAGGAACTCGCATCGATGACGCCTTGGATGATGGGAGTTCACACTCCCAGGAAGACGAAAGACACGTGAAAAATCATAGGTTGCCTGGTCTGCTCCCCATGGGATGAATTTTCTTAACAGTTCTCTGTGGGTGGCCTGAAAGCGTCCCTTGCATCGTGCTGGAACAGGACATTCAAACGTATAATGCAGATAAATCCCTCTGCCAGAACTGAGGATATTGGAGGGACGGGGGATATTGTTGTCATCACAGAACTTGAGCAGGATTTCATAATTCTCCCCAAGGTCATGATATTGAATGGTGGGGTTGGTTTCATATTTGTAGCAATCAAGATCGATGCAGATATGGTCAAAAACCGCGACAAACTCGCCCCTGCGACTGCATTTGTAAAACCAGTTCATGGAGATATAGGAATCTTCAATGTCCTGGGCCATGTCAAAAACGGTTTCGTATTCCGAGATATGGTAAGGTTTATCCCACCATGTTCTGCCTTTTGCATCAGGCTGTTTTAATTTCTGACCCATGATGAAAAACAGATTGGCATTGTAAGGCATGAACCTTTTCATTCTCCAATCGTATGGATATCTGTCGAGGGCTACTTCAGGTTTTTTAAATGCTAATCCCATAAAATTCTTCTCCTTTAATCAGGATGAAGAAAAAATCACGAGAACTACATTTTTTTACTTGACTAATTCATTTAAATACTACATAATCAATTCATAAAAACAGTGCTTGTTTTGCTCTCGGTGGTTTCGTCTCCATCGCATTTGTTAAAGTCAGATGTTTCTTGCATCTGGCTTTTTCCATTATTAAAGCATGAAATGTTAATTTATGCAAGTAAAATATAAACTGTAGTTATATACACATCATAAAATTGATAAATATGTATTTTTACTTGACAAAATACCCAAGATTGTGCATGATGAACTTACACAAAACAGTAGTTTGGATAGATTAGTTCCCCATCTGTGTTATGGAAGCCAGATTCTCACAAGTCTGGCTTTTTTGTTGTCCGGATTTCAGAGCATCTTTTGTTAAACTGGTTGTTGAACCATTCTTTGCAATATCCAGTCTTCCTTGCTTGTTTTGCTGTCATACTGGTTGGACAGGTCTGTTCAACAGGGAAGGAAACATATGGAAGACACTACGAAAACATGGGGCATCAGGGGAATTTCTGCTGATGTCCGGCAAGCTGTCATTACACAGAGCCAGAAGCAGGGCATGAAAGCCGGAGAGTGGCTGACATTGGCTATTCTCGAAAAAATCAAACAGGACAGAAACGCAGGGAAAGCCTTGGTGGCTTCCAATGGGAAACCTGCTGTCAGTGCAGAGGATGCCTCTGCTGTTCTGGCTTTGCTGGAACGTCTTCAAGGTATGGGGATTGAACCTCCTGAGCGCATGAAGAAGCAAGCCACCATGCTGGTCAGGAAGTGCATATCCTCCGTCAGAAAAGGAACATCAGCCAGACAGGAAATGGGAGGTGTCTGACTGATGTGAATTCATTCAGGCCTGGAGTTTCAGGGTTCCGTCTTTGACCTGACGGAAGATTTCCATCCATTTGTTTTGGAGAGCTTCATTTGTAGTCGTGAACTGCCATTTAGGTTGATTGACATCCTTGATGGTCACAAAGAAACCACTGGCTTCTGCATTTTCTATTCTCTGTTGGATATTAGCAAATGCATTGCTAATCTGATCGGATTGGGTTCCACCATATAACATTCCACCTGTTTGTGTGCCGTTACTCCACTGGCGAACGTCATCCCAGTTAAACTTGACCATGCGACCTATATTGTCGGTCATGAAGAAGTCTCGTCCATTGAACGCAATGAAGTTGGGGTAGCCAATGACTTTTGACCAACTGTGCTTAACAGTGTTCGAATTAAGCGGTTGCATATCAAAATAAATCAGGGGTTTTTGATATTTTTCGGCGAGGTATTTTTTAATTCTTGAATACTCACTCTCACTCAAGGGGAGTAATCTGTTGTGTGCTCTCTTGCCCCCGTAAGAAATTATATAAAACATACGGAAAAAATAAAATAGTGGTAGAGATACAAAGAAAAAACCATACATAAACCATAAGGTATAAAACAAATCATACAGGTAAGAATGTGCAGGTATCCCCCGATAATCTTCGGAAGAACGGTGAATGAAAAAAGCTATGATCAGGGAAGCAAAAATAGGCATTTTAATGCAAATAGTCACAAGAATATGCTTGTCTGTTGCCTGTTTGATATTGATTCCATCCGAGATTTTTTCAATAACAATCATGACAAAATTCCCATGTCAGAGGACAGGGAACAGCACATCTTTTTGAGCCTGTTAAACGTCACGCAAGTCTCCATCATGTAAAAAATTCTTTCAATATAGTATACCAGAAACACATATTTCTGATATTGTAGAATAAGTGCATTTTTATTGATGAAACTTCTGTATCGTAAATCTGTATCACCAATGGAGTAATTATTGATGGAGAAATAACATGGATTATGGCTATGCCCGCGTATCAACTGATGACCAGACCAATGACCCACAAATCAAGGAACTGGTGCGTTATGGTCTGACTTCCCACACAATCAGGACAGAGAAAATTTCAGGGAGTGTGCTGGCGAACCGGAGACCTGTGCTCTCAGGACTGCTCAAGGCTCTGAGGAAGGGGGATACGCTGACAGTGGTGAAACTGGACAGGCTTGGCCGTAATGCAGTGGATGTCCTGTCTTTGATTGATACGCTTCATGAAAAAGCCATAAGCGTGCGTATTCTCAATCTTGGGGTTGATACGGCCAAACCATCGGGAAGGCTGTTTCTGACCCTTCTGGCTGGCTTTGCGGAGTTTGAGAGGGAGATTATAAGGGAACGCTGTATAGCTGGTCTGGAGTCAGCCAGGGCCAATGGTGTGCATCTCGGGAGAAAGAGTTCCCTGACCAAACATCAGAGAACACACGCCCAGAGGCTCAGGGAGGAAGGGAAGTCTGTCAGTGAGGTCGCCCGTATCCTGAATACCTCACGCATGACAGCCTGGAGAGCCATGAATCCCGCTCAGGCTGTATCATAAACCGCAGTTCTGATATGAAATCCAGACATGACAGCCAGAGCTTTTCTGCCATGTCCCGGAAACGTGGGGTTTTGATACAGATTGACAAATGGTAATGTTATATAGAAATTTAGGTTAAATTTGGAGATACTGGGAGTTTTTGTAATGGCCCTACCTATTAAGCTGTTAAATATTCATTTTGGGGAACGCGACGCACTTCATGAGTTTATGAAGCAAGATAAGGATGATTTATCTATACTTGATAATTCTTTTGTTGTGCCTCCAAGAGTGCGTATAGCTGAATTAGAGTCGGGCTCTAGGTATTTTGTACTGGGACCAAAAGGGAGTGGTAAAACGACTCTTCTTTGGCATCTTATGAGAAAAGAACAAAATTCTAGTCATCGAATTATTTTATTTAAATCTGAAATAAGGAAAGAAGATAGAGATCGCTTGGATAAAATGGTAGGCTGGGTAGTAGTTGAAGATCAAAAAAAGATAAAAACCGAATCTGATTATAAATCAGTTTGGGAGTGGTATTTACTAAAAAACATATTTTCTCTAATAAAAAGAGAAGATATTATATCTGGGCATAATATATTCCATGATATTCAGAAAATACTAAATATAAAAACAAATAGAATAAATACTATATTTGATAATTTTCATATTAATTCAGTAAAAGGAAAAATTAATTTTGGATTTGCGCATGGTGACTTCAAGTCAGAAATCGGTGCTGAAATAGAGGCACGACAAAAGGACGCAAATGCGAATCTTGATTTTCTGGATGTATTGAGAATTGTAAAGCAATTCACCCAAGAAATAATTTTCAGAAATACTACTCGTGTAAGGCTATATTTTGACGAATTAGAGTTTTTTATGAGTAGTGATGATGATGGAGAACGTGATAGAAGATTAATTCGTGATCTAATATTTGCTATTTACTATATTAACACTTTATTTTCAAAATGTGATGCTAATATATGTATCTTGGCAAGCTTGAGAACTGAAATATTAAATTCCTTACATGCAAACAACCAAGAGGTGGAAAAAATAATAGATGCATTTGGTGTTAAAATAAGTTGGTATAATAAATCTGAGGCAAAGCAAAAAATTATAACAATATTTGAAAATAAAATTAAATATTCTGAGGTGATGTTAGAGGCGCGTCATTCATATCATCCTTGGGCAACATATTTTCCGGAAGCAGTCGAAGGAAAAGAAATAAAAAGTTACCTTTTGGATTTGGGCTTGCATCGTCCGCGAGGTGTCCTTTTACGGCTTGCTGCGGCTCTAGAGGTTATTGAGGATGATGACTGTAAATTTGAGGAAAGTCACTTTCTTGATTCCGAAGAGAGTTTTGGACGATTCATGCTCCAAGAGTTTACAGAGGAAATGTCAGCATTCTTTGATAATAAAGAGAGAGAGTGGATATTGTCTCTCTTTAGAGGGCATGATTTCGCTTTTGATTATGAGGAGTTGCAGAAGAGAGTTTTGTATTCAAAAAGGAAACACAATCAAATTTCAGCAGAATATATAATAAAATCTTTGTATAGAATTGGAATGATTGGTAATCAGTTTACTGTAAATTCTGATTCTGGTTATGAAAACTATAGAGCATATTGGTCATATAGGGGTAATATTGATCCTATAATTGAAGAGAGATTCGTTTTGCATCAGTCTGTCAGAAAGGTATTGCAAGCAGTGTAATTTCTTGCTTATCTTTCTTAATATTTCTTGAAAGATAAGCATGTTTTTCTATCCATTACTTTTCATTGAAAACAAACTTCCGGCATCCCAAAACTCAGGATATTTCACGCTTTCCGCAACCCTTTTGAGGTTCACAATATCCACATCATCAAAATAGACAGTGCTTCCGACTGACTTGTCGTGGCTTTCATGCCCCAGAAAGTCATCAATCCAGGATTCACGTAAGCCACCCTCGCCATGCTCATGAATGTTCCTGAGTTTGGTAGACACGTTATGCCTGAAAGAATGGAACACCACGCTCCTGCCGATGCCCAGACGTGATTTGAACTTGCTGAAGTCCCTTTGGAAGTGTGCAGAACGCTTGTTGTCCTGCCCCTTAAAATCAATGTCATGGAACAGATAGTGACGTTTCTGGTTCGTGGCTCTTTGTGCAAGGTCCAGCAATCCGGCTTCCTGTAAGGCCGTGCAGATGGGAACGACACGTTTCCCGGCTTCAGTCTTCGCACTCCATTCTGTCCAGGGTTTGCCTTTCAGGGCAGGGTGATCCTGCACCAGAATGCAGGGAATACCTTGAATCTCCTGAATGTCCTGTGGTCTTAAACGACAGATTTCTTCCAGTCGCATTCCTGTGTAAGAGGCAATCCCCACAATCATGGACGCTGTCTTGTGGCTGATGGTGCCAAACTGCCAAGGCTGACCAGCAATGGCCTTTAAGTCGTTATCACTCCAGCGCACACGATTGGTTTTGGACTTGGTGTCAAACTGCCAGCCACCTGTGAACACATTGCGATCCACAAGGTCACGCAGAAGGAAATGCTTCCAAAGTCCCGAAAGCTTGGTGAAATAGTTTTTGACTGATTTCCCGGAAATACGGGCCAGTTTGCGTTTCTTCGCATCTGCCACAAATTCCTGAACTGTCCGGGTGTCATTGCGCTGTTTGCCATAACTTTCCGGTAGCTGTTCCATCAGGGCTTTGAAATGCCCAACATCTGCCCCGGTATAATCTCGCATGGGTTTATCCCCACAGACCTCCAGAAAGCGTTTGAAGGTGCGTTCGTAGGATTTGACCACAGTGGATTTGACTGTGGTGTCCTTGCTTTCCAGGAAAATTTTAATAGCTTCTGAAAACAGAGGAGAAGGTTTTTCCTTCGGAGCCAGAAAGGCTTTCATGTCCTTAATCTGGCTCTGGATATCCGTCAGGGCTGGAAGGCTGGCTTTGGCCTTTTTCAGGTCTGTAACGGTGCGTTCCAGCAGATGCACACTTCTGCCAGTCAGATTTCTGGCTTTCTCCAGCTTTTCCACCTGTTCCAGACTTTCCATGGAATGTCTGAGCTTCTGATGGTCGTATTGCGCCTGTAAGGATGCAATCCTGTGCTGGTAGTCCTGAATAAGCAGGTCAAAAAGTTCCTGCGCGTCTTCGGGCAGTTCATTCCTGATAAAATTTTCGTTTTCGCTGAGTTCTGTTTTGAGGTGCATTACGGAACGGAACAGCCTTTCGGTCTCTGCGAAAACTGCACACGCATATGGTTTGGCAACCTCGCGTTTGTTAGTCCCAAGAGAGAGCCATAGCTCCTTTTTGCCTACAATATCACGGATATGTGAAGGAACGGCTCTGCGGAAATGATACCCGGATTGGAGACGAATCAACATACAGACGGCTCATTTTGTAGAAGCCGATTGTAGAAGGTTCGGCTTTTATGGTTATGGAAAGACCATAAAAGTCAATTAAATCAATATGTTATGAGTGGTGCGAACTGCGGGACTCGAACCCGCACGCCCGTACGGGCTGGAGATTTTAAGTCTCCTGCGTCTACCATTCCGCCAAGTTCGCGCAGGCTGGGGGTGTATTTGCCATGCCGCGTCAGTGAGGTGCTTGTAGCAACGCTTTGGAGGTGGGGCAACTCTTGCTTTGATGACTGTCGGTCATCCCGCGCGCAGCAGGAGGGGGCCGTGGTAACGGAGCCATGCTTCTGCCTGTTGCCTGTGTGGGGTCAGGCTTGCGACCTGTTTCCAGAACTGGGGACCATGGTTCATATGCACCAGATGGCTCAACTCATGCGCGATCAGGTAGTGTCTTACAGGGTGTGGCGCCATGATCAGGCGCCATGACAGCATGATGCGGCCGGTACTCGAACAGCTTCCCCAGCGGCTGCTGGTATCGCGGATATCGAGTTTGGTAGGGCGGAGTTGTGCTGCGCGTGCCATGTCCCTGACTTCTTCGCCCAGAACGCGTGCGGCATGGGTGCGCAGAAAGTCTGTCACGCGGCGATTGATGAAACTGGCATCTCCGCTGACAAAAAGGCGGTTTTTTTCAATCCATGCCCCTCCGCGGCGTGTCGGGTCATGGGTAATGCGGTGGGGTATGCCCTCAATGGGGATGAGACTGCCATCTGTGAAAGATGGTGTTTTTTCCAGACGTTGCAGGCGGGATGCGATCCATCCGCCGTGCTGGTGTACAAAGTCGTAAGCCTGTGTCGGGGGGCACGTCGGCGGCAGGGTGACGGTTATGGCGTTTGCCTTGGGTGCAATCCGTAGGGCCAGCCGCCTGGCGCGGCTTGAAACCCGCCATTCGACATCAACCTTGCCGACCCCTTCTATTGTTATTTCATCTGGCAGCACCGGACCGTGCTCCCGTTATGGAGCCGGCGGCATCGGGCGTTATGTCCGGTGTTGCCGGTTCTCCGGGCCAGGTGACGATATAATCTTCCAGCGCGCCAGCCCGGCGTTCGCTGATACAGCGACCAGCGGCGGATGCGCCGGATGTGATGACCGTCTGTGACGTGCCGCTCAGTAACGGGTGCCATTGGGGCAGGCCCTGCCCGTTGGCGAGGCGGCGATAGGCACAGTCGGGCGGCAGCCAGTCCAGTTCGGGGATCATTGAGGCGGTCAGGGTTATGCAGTCCTGCACCTTGCGCAGTCGATTGGGGTAGTCAGTGCACTGGCAGGTTCGCACATCCAGCAACCGGCACGCCACGGACGTATAGTGCAGTTCCTCGGTATCGTCGTCACGCAGCTTGTGCAGGCAGCACCGTCCGCAGCCATCGCACAGGGATTCCCACTGCGCGCGCGTCATATCCGCCAGAGCCGTGGTTTCCCAGAAGGGGCGGGGGACGGAGGGAGAGGTCATTGCAAAGCTCCGCAGGCCAGGGCCAGGACAAGGCTGGTCAGAAAAGGTTTTTTAAGCAGGGGCCACCATAGCAGGCGTAGGCGGGTGGAACGCGTATCGGCCCCGAGCGCCCGTGCTGTTGCGACCCAGTTGTCCTGCACGGTGCGCAAGGGCAGCATGAAGGGCAGGATCAGCAGCGGGGCCAACATTATCCCCTGCAGGACGGGAACGCCAGAACTGTCTAAAAACAGCGGCAGCAGGAGCGCACCTGCTGTCGCAGGCAGCACCATAAGTAGGGCGAACGTAGAGGCCATAGCGCTTTTGCGTGTTGCGAGAGCCAGCGCCACAAGCAGGCAGGCAACCCCCAGCCCGATCGCGATCATGATCAGGCCCGAGGCCAGGAGCGGGTAAGGGGGTGGGGCAGCGCCCATCAGCGGGATCACGCGTGGTCGATCCAGTGGGCGAAGCGTTCGGCAATGGCAGGCAGGTTGTGGCTCCAGAACAGATCATCAACCGGGATGGCGGGTGGCAGGCTTGCCAGCCTGCCACCTGATGCCTCGATATCCCTCATGGACGGCAGCGATGGCCACGCATTCGCAAAGGCCTGCTGCTGTGCGGGCTGCTCCAGCCAGGATGCAAGGGCAAGGCCCGCACTGTTTTCCGCGGCACTATGGGGTACCCCCCAGCCGTAATGGAGCAGCAGGCGCTGGTTCCAGTTCAGGTTGAAGCGCTGGCGATCGGCCTCTTTCGCGCCAAGGATTTCACCCGTGGGCACGAAACCCGTCAGCGCCCCGCCGGATGTCAGGATGCGTGCGGCCTCATTGGGGGTGTTCCACCAGATCAGATACGGCCGGATCTGTTCCAGCTTCATAAAAGCACGGTTCAGCCCGTCGGAGGTAGCCAGCACGCGGTAGAGCGCATCCGCCGGAACCCCGTCTGCCAGCAACGCAATTTCAAGCGTGGTACGGGGGTCGCGCCGGAGGCTGCGCCGGCCGGGGTGGCGTGCGACATCCCAGAAATCCGTCCAGCTTGGTGGAGCGTCAAAACGCGCACGGTCCCAGGCCATGGCATAGTCGATCGCGGCCGACATCGGACCGCATGCATTGGGTGCCGTTCCCGTATCGTCCCGGGCCAGCAGGCCCAGCCCGCAGCAGAGCTGAAGCATGCTGCCTTCCATCATTACGGCGGCCCAGTGCCCTGGGGCATGCTTTTCCTGTTGCTGGAGGCTTTCCGTCGTGCCGTCCCAGGCACGCGCTACAATGGCGTGGCGCGTCAGTTGTTCATAGGGCGTGAACAGCACCCGGCGCTGGGTGTCCGTTATTTTGCCGGCAAAGGTCAGTACGTTCAGGCGGGGCACGGAGCCACGCCTGCGCGAGGGGGCCTGCGGCTTTGCAGCCTCCGCCAGCGTCGGCAGCAAGGTGCCCAGCCCGGCCAGCAGGAGCGTGCGGCGGGCAAGAGGGGGCAGGGCGGGTCTTTGCTGCGTTCCGGCGGGCGAGGCTGGTCCTTCCGGGCGAGCCTTACGAAGAAAAGGAAAGGAATGCAGGGGAAACCTCGCGCGCGTCTGTCTGGATAAGCCTTGGAAAGCGGATAATGGTTTTAGCCTATTTTCTGATCCATCGGAAAGGCAATGGCGTTCTGTGCCTGCCACGCCAGCAATCCCTCCCGCCCGGGTGCCAGGTCCCGCCGGGTATGAACGGGCGGACGGCGGGCAATAATCTCTGTTCCGTCGCGGGTACGCAGCCGCATGACAACGCTCTGGCCAAGATGATGGGCCGAAACGAGCGTGCATGGGACATCGCCCGTCTCGGGGGTTTCGACCGTGCCCTGGCGCATGAACAGCACGGAAAGTCGGTCCGGCGGAATGCAGATGCTGGCCAGGTCATCGCCATGCAGGTCGGCGGCCGCCTGGGCCTGCACCGTTTCGCCCGAAGGCAGGCGCAGGGTTGCGATATCGTCCTCGCAGTCCAGCACCCTGCCGGTCAGGACGTTGGCGTCGCCCATTGCCACAGCGACGGGGCAACTGGCGGGGCGGTTGCAGAGTGTTGCGGCATCCGCCAGTTGCAACAGGGCTCCGTTTTCCATGATACCGATCCGGTCCGCCGCCATCAGGGCCTCGGCGCGGTGGCGGGTCAGCAGCAGGATGCTCAGCCCCAGAGCGTGACGCAGCCGGTCCAGCATGGCCAGCGAGCGGTCCCGGCCCGGTGGCTCCATGGCGTCGAAGGGCTGCATCAGCACGATAACCGTCGGCATGCAGGCCAGTGCGCGCGCCAGCCCGGCCCGAAAAATCTGTTCGGCGGATAACTGGTGCGGGTATCGGGTACGCACCGCATCCAGCCCGGTCAGGGCCAGCACCTCGCCAGCCCGGCGCAGTCTTTCGCTGGCGTTCAGTGCGTGCATGGCCCGCAGGGGGAAGAGGACATTGTCCATTACCGACAGGTGCGCGAACAGGGGCGCATGCGGCCCGACGCTGGCTATGCCGCGCCGTCCGGCTTTGTGCCCGTTCACGGTCTCGCCGTTGATACGGATTTCACCCTGGCAGGGGGCCAGCCCGGTCAGGGCGGTCGTCAGGCGCGGCATGTCCTGCGTGTCCTGCCCGATTCCCAGCAGCGCAACGCAGTCCTGTTGGCGCAGAATCAGTGCCAGAGGCGGTGTGGCGGGCTGGAAAACGAAATTGTGCAGTACCAGGGCAGGGGGCGAGCCATGCGTAACCTGCATGCAACCGGACTCCTTGTCTGCGGGTTTAATGGAGAGTGTGCATCTCTGTACACGATTATAGACGAGGTTTGATGCATGTCTTACGACAAAATCAAGGATGTCAAAGCCGCTGGCGAAGCGGTGACAGATACGGCGCGCGAGGAGCTTGACGCCGTAAAGGCCCATCTCGAATGTCTGGTCACGCAGCATGTCGTGCCAGCCCTGACCCGGGCGGGCGACAAAGCCGGCACGCTGACGGAGCAGGCGGTTGCCAATGCGCGCGAACTGGCGGATCATACGCGCCAAGATCTCGCTAAGCGAACGCGGGGCCAGACGTCCTGGCTGTCTATTGCCATTTCCGGGGTGGTGGGCTTTATCCTGGGGCGGTTGTCTCGCTGACGCTCATGCGTCACCCGAACGTAAGGTAACCGCAAAGCCCATGCATATTTTTGACCTTGGTAAATCCGCCCTGAACGCCCAGTCCAGCGTGATGCAGCAGATGGCCATACGATACGGCCGTCAGGTCGCGTTCCTGATCATGGCGGCTCTCTTCGGGTTTTTCGCCCTTATTACGGGGCATGGGCTTGTGTGGATCCTTCTGGTTTTTGTTGCTCATATGGGGCCTGTCGGCGCGTCGTTCACGGTTTTCGGCCTTGACGTGCTGGCGGCCCTCATCTGCGTGCTGTTCGGCCGGCGCACCTACCTGACCGTTGCCGAGGTGGATGCCCGGATCGCCCGCGACCGCTATCTGAACCAGATGCGCGACTCCATGACCATGGCCGCCGTGACCGCGACCGTCGCCTCGGCCATGGGCCGTGGTGGCGCGGGCAAGGCATGGAGCATCCTGCGGCGCAAAAAGGGCTGAAAAAGCGTTCAAATTGCCTGTACGGGCCTAGCCCATAGGTTCCATTCCAAATTTGCATTGGCGTGCGTCATTGTTTCTGTAAATGATGGCGCTGTCATTTAATGAGCGTGTAAATTGTTTGCATGCTTTCAGGCGTTGTGCAGTGAATGGACGTTGAACATAACTTTGTTATGGCAAGCGAGACGCGGCGGTTTTTCGGCTACCGGCTGGCTCGGCTTGCGGCAGTATGGCGGCGCGAGATTGACGCCGACCTGCGCGCCTTCGGTCTGACCGACGCAACATGGCGCCCCATTTATTATCTCAATTTCTCCTCTGCCCCCATGCGGCAGACCGATCTCGCGCGTTCGCTCCTGCTGGAAGCGCCATCGCTTGTCCGTCTGCTCGACGTGCTGGAAAAGCGCGGCTATGTCGTGCGCGAAACGGATGAGGAAGACCGCCGTTCCAAGCTGGTCAGCATTACGGACGAGGGGCGGCAGGTCGCGGCCCTGGTCAACCGCGTGGCCGATACCGTGACCGCGCGCCTGACCGATACGGTCACGGACCACGAGCTTGAGGCATGCTGTGGTGTGCTGGACCGGGTGGAGCAGGCGGCGCTGACGCACAGGGACACGCCTCGCCCCGACACAGCCCCCAGGTGGAGTGCGGCGCATGCGCCGGCCCTGTCCCGGGCAGAAAAAAGCACACAAAAAAAAGGCGAGCGGCCATGAACGGCCCGGCGCTCGTGACCAGGACCGTGCAATGCTGACGGAATTCAATCTCTTTGGTGTCTTCATGGCGCCGATTGTCGTGTACGCGCTGGCGGCTTTGCCGCTGACCATGGGCGTGCGCTTTGTGCTCTGGTGGAGCGGCCTTCTGGGCTGGTTCTGGCATATCGCGCTGTTTGAAGTGTCTCTTTACGTTTGTATTCTTTGCCTGCTGATTCTCTACATCTGACCTGAAAAGGCTTTTGAGTCGTCGCAATGCCCCTTCTGCGCACCCTGATAAGAATTGTTCTGACCCTGGCGGTCGTGTCCCTGGCGATTATCCTGGGGATCACATTATGGAACGTCTACATGATCGCACCCTGGACCCGTGACGGGCGCGTGCGGGTGTATGTTGTGGATATCGCCCCCGAAGTTTCGGGCACCGTGGTGCAGATTCCCGTCGTGGACAACCAGTTCGTCCATAAGGGCGACCCGCTGTTCGTGCTCGACCCGGTCCGCTTCCGCCTTGCAATCCGCGAGGCACAGGCCCGTCTGGACGGCGCGATGGAAGACCTCAAGCTCAAGCAGAACGACGCCAAGCGCCGTATGGGCCTGGGCGGGATCGTGTCGGCCGAAGAACAGGAAGTGTTCAACTCCAATGTGGCAACCCAGATCGCCTCAGTCGATGCGGCACGCGCGGCGCTCGATGTCGCCAAGCTGAACCTGCAGCGTTCGGTGCTGTATTCGCCGGTGAACGGGTATGTGACCAACCTCAACCTGCGGGTGGGGGATTACGCCTCCGCCGGGCAGCCACGTATGGCCGTGATCGATTCCGACTCTTACTGGGTCTACGGTTACTTTGAAGAAACCAAGATGTGGGGCGTCCATGTCGGCGACGAAGCCCGCGTGAAGCTGATGGGCTACAAGCCGATCCTGCAGGGCCATGTCATCAGCATTTCCCGCGGTATCGACGACACCAACGGTTCCCCCGACAAGCTGGGGCTGCAGGCGGTCAACCCGATCTTTACCTGGGTTCGTCTGGCCCAGCGTATTCCCGTGCGTATTCACCTCGACCATGTGCCCGATAGCGTGACCCTGGCTGCTGGCATGACCGCCACCGTCAGTGTCGGTCCCGAGCCTACGGGGCGCAGGGGCAAGCTGACGACCTGGTTGCAAGACCATCTCTGAGCGTGGGCAGAGGATGAAAGTCATGAAGGTTCATCGCCGCCTCGCGCTTGGCTTGGCAACGTCGCTGTTGCTGTCGGCCTGCACCGTCGGGCCGAATTATCAGCCCGACCGGATGAAGCTGCCCCCGCAGTTCAAGGAAAGCGCGGAAGAGCACATCGCAACGCCCGAGGAAATCGAGCGTACCAACAAGGAAATGACGGAATGGTGGTCCCTGTTCAGGGACCCGATCCTGTCGCATCTGGTCGAGCAGGCCATCAAGGGCAATTACAATCTGCAGATCGCAGGGGAGCGTATTCTGGCCGAGCGGGCGGTGCGTGACCGTTCGGCGGCGCAATGGTACCCGCAGCTTGACGCCAACATGGGTGGGGGCGATGTCCGTTATTCGCTGAATATCGACAACTGGCCGCTGCGTCCGGGCAATCCTGCCAACCGTCCCGAAGCCTCCATGTTGACCTATGGCGCCACCGCGTCGTGGGAACTGGACATGTTCGGCCGTATCCGGCGGGATGTGCAGGCCCATGAACACCAGGTGGAAGCCACGATCGAAGCACGCCGTGCCGTGCTGATGGGGCTGCTGTCCGAACTGGCGTCGGACTACATGTTGCTGCGCGTCACACAGTTGCAGATCAAGATCGCGACCGACAATATCCGTGTCGCGCAGGACGCTCTGAACCTGACCAACCAGCTTTACCGTGAAGGTGTGGGCAACAGCCTGCAGATCGCGCAGGCCCAGGCAGAGCTTGATGCCCAGATTGCCGCGCGCGAGCCGCTTAAAACCCGTGTTTCGCAGGTGACGCACGCCATTGCCGTGCTTCTGGGCCAGATGCCCGGCTCGCTGGAGGATGAACTCAAGCAGCCCAGGCCGCTGCCGGTGGTGCCGGAATTCCCCGCGACCCTGCCGTCCATCGTGATCGCGAACCGACCCGACGTGCGTATGGCGGAACGGCAATATGCCGTGGCCACGGCCCAGATCGGTGTGGCGGTAGCCAATCTCTACCCGCATTTTGTGGTGCCTCTGACTTTCAACCCCAATGCGTCGGCCATGTACCAGGCTTTTCAGGTCAATGGCATGAGCTGGCAGTTCCTGTTGATGGCCAGCCTGCCGCTGATGCACGGCGGCAAAATGACGGCCGAAATCCGCGCGGCCCAGGCCTCGGCCGAGGCCGCACGGCTCGGGTACCGCCAGACCGTTCTGACGGCGTTCAAGGAAGTCGAAGACTCCATGGCCGCCTGGCATGACGATATCGAATATGCAGAACAACTGCACAAGGCGGCGGAAGACAGCGCCACCGCCAGCGAACGCGCCCGTAAGCTGTACGGTGCGGGTCTGGTGGGCTTTCTGGAAGTGCTGACAACCGAACGCACGACCCTGAACGCCCAGAACATGGAAGCGCTGGCAAGGCTTGAACGCCTGCGTGATGCCGTGAACCTGTACACGGCGCTGGGGGCTGGGTGGAAAGGCGTTGCACTGACCAACTCCACGCTTCCTGTCTCGCTGGAAACTCAGAATATTCTGGCGCGTGCGTTCAAGCAGTAACGTCGGGTGATGCTTACGTAAGACAGCGCCTGTCAGGTACTGTTTTACGCGGCCTCTTTTTCGGCCTGCATATGCCGGGTTATGACATGGCGTGTATGTCCGGCATGGCGCGAGGCGTGCAAAGCTCCGCTATGACCGAACCCATGACATGTGACCGGACCGGTGCGTAATCGGCGTTTTTGTGTTGGGGTCGTATGCTTGTCTGGACAGATTCCCGTGCCCGCAAAGGGATTGGGAGTCTGTTCCAAATACCGATGAAAAAGCACGAAAATTTCCGGGTGCGGCTTTTTGGGAAACAGACTGCGGTCTTCGCAGGGCTTTGAAAAAAGCCGGATCAAAAATTCAGGAATTCACGCAGCGTTTCACGGGCTGTTTTTTTTAAGCAGCATCCGCTTCCACATGTCTTGCGGGCGGGGCTCGTATCGGGCGTTGTGCGCTTGTGTGCTTTATGCGGCCAGACGCTGGAAAGCCGGACGGCCTGCCTGTGCGCGCAGGAACGTCACCATGGCTTTGCGGGCCATGGCGGCGTCCCGCCCCAGGCGGATCAGCCCGCCGATCTGGCCCGGGTAACGTAGCAGGTCGCGCAACAAGGCACCAATTCTTAATCCGCCGTCGGGCGAGAGCACGCTGGCCGCAATGGGGGGCAGGGAACGGCTGGCCGGGTCGCAGATGACCCGCAGCACCGCGAAGGGAAGCCCGGCTTCTTCCGCCGCGCGGGCAAGAAAGGCGCTTTCCATGTCCAGCGCCGCACAGCGTGATGCGCCGAACAGTTCTGCCTTGTGTGCTGCGTCAAGCACCACATCGTCGCTGTGCAACAGGGTGCCACCGATCGCGCCCGGCTGGTCGCCCCCCAGAATATGGCGCAGGGTGGGGTCGCATGCCCAAGTGGACTGCCAGCCCTGAACCGCGGCGGGCACGACAATCGTTCCCGCAGGTAAAGTCGGGTCCAGCCCTGCGGCCAACCCGAAGGAGAGCAGGCAGTTGGCCCCGCAGGCAGCCAGCCGTGCGGCCTCGCGCTGTGCGCCGGTGCGCGTAGCCCCGCTTGCGGCAATGGCCGCATGCGGGAAGACCGAGCGGATAAGCCCGGCCTCGGCCTTCAGCCCGACCAGAATACCGGGCCGGGACAGGGAGAACGGAACAGCGGCCAGCGCCATGGCGGTCAGAACCCGAACGCCACGCGGCGCGTATTGCTGCTTTCAAGGTTGCGGTAACGCGCCAGCGCCATAAGCGGGAAAAACTGCTTGTAGCCATGGTAGCGCAGGTAGAACACCTTGGGAAAACCTACGGCGTTGTATGGGTCTTCGTGCCATTCGCCGTTGTCGTCCTGCTGGTCGGCCAGCCATGCCATGGCGCGTGTCACGGACGGGTCATCGCGTCGGCCTGCGGCCATCAGCGCCAATGCGCCCCATGCCGTCTGTGAAGGCAGGCTTTCCTTGTAGGTACCGTGTGCGCCGCCTTCGTAGGATTCGCAGCCTTCGCCCCAGCCGCCATCGGGCCGCTGGACCGAACGCAGCCATTCCACCGCGCGGACAACGGCCGGATCGTCGTGGGAGATCCCTGCGGCGTTGAACGCGCACAGCACGGACCATGTGCCATAAACATAGTTGGTGCCCCAGCGGCCGAACCATGAGCCGTCGGCCTCCTGATCCTTGCGCAGGTATTCGATACCGCGCTGGATCACGGGCTCATCCGCCGGGTTGCCAAGCTGGGCCAGGAAGGAAATGCACCGTGCGGTCACGTCAGCGGTGGGCGGGTCCAGCAGCGCACCATGGTCGGCAAAGGGAATGTGGTTGAGGATATCCTTGTTGTTGTCGATATCGAACGCACCCCAGCCGCCATTGCTACTCTGCATGCCCACGATCCAGACACGGGCGCGCTCTATGGCTTCGGCATTGGCGGGGTCGCCCTCGCGGTGGAGCAGCATGCCCACCACGGCGGTATCGTCCACATCGGGGTAATGGTCGTTGCCGTACTGGAACGCCCAGCCGCCGGGTGCAAGGTCGGGGTTGCGCACGGCCCAGTCGCCCTTGACGTCCAGAATCTGCTTGCTGCGCAGCCAGGCGCTGGTTTTTTTCAGGGCGGCCAGCGTTGCCTCGGGGGCAATACCGTTCGGGCCGGAGGCGGCCTCGATCATGGCGTGGCCCGACAGGCCCGTATCCCAGATGGGGGAGACGCAGGGCTGGCAATAGGCTTCGTCATCCTTGGAGACGACAAGCTTCTGCACTGCTTCCCACGCGGTGGCGGCGCGCGGGTCGGTGTCGGGCACGCCCAGCGTGCGATACATCATGACCGTATTGGCCATGGCGGGGTAAATGGCCCCGATGCCGTCCGTGCCGTTCAGGCGCGGTTCAATGAAATCGATCGCCGCCTTGATGGCTTTCTTGTGCGTTTTGGCGGGAACAAGCGGCAGCAGCGGGCGCATGGCCATGTCCAGCCCTTTGAACACATAGCCCCAGGCCGAACGGTACGGGCCGCGAATCCAGTCCTTGACCTTTTCGGGCGGGGTCAGGAACAGCTCGCGCACATGGATGCGGCGCGGGTTGACGGCAACGGGCCGCAGGGCCGCCAGCACCAGCAGGGGGGCTATTACCGTGCGTGACCAGTAGGACATGTTCCAGACGGAAAAGAACGCCGAAGGCGGCAGCAGCATGATCTCGACCGGCATGACCGGGGTTGCGCGCCATGGCACATCCCCGAACAGGGCAAGCTGGAAGCGCGTGAACACGTTGCTCCGCTCCGCCCCGCCATGATCCAGAATGGCCTCGCGCGCGCGCTTCATGTGCGGGGCGTTAATGTCCTCCCCCACGGCCTTGAGCGCGAAATACGCCTTGACCGAGGCGGAAATATTGAACTCCCCGTCATGGTAAAGCGGCCAGCCCCCGTGGTCCCTGCTCTGGATACGGCGCAGATACACCGCCATTTTCTGTTCCAGTTCGTCATCGATCCGGTCCAGGAAGTGTTCGAGCAGGATATACTCGGCCGGAATGGTCGCGTCGGCTTCAAGCTCGTATACCCAGTGCCCGTCATCCTGCTGGGCGTTGCCAAGGGCTGTATGGGCGGCGGTAACCACGCGGTCCAGTTCAGCCCCGGACAGTTGGATATCGGAAAGAGCGCTGCCGTCGGCGGCCATGTCAGGTGTTCCTTTATGCTTGGCTGGCGTGGTGGGCGTGGCCCGCGACCACGCATCAGGAATGGGCGTCAGGTCGGGTGTCAGTCAGGTGTCTTCAGGCCGAGGGCATGCACGGCCCTGACCCCCGATCGCATTGCACCTTCAAGGGTAGCGGGCAAACCGGTATTGGTCCAGTCTCCGGCCAGAGCGAGGTTGACCAGTGCGGTGGCGGGGCCGGGGCGCAGCCGGTTCTGCTCCGGCGTTGCGGCAAAGGTCGCGCGTTTTTCCCAGACGATCCGCTGGGCTGCCGGGGCTTCGGGCAGCGGGTGGGTCAGGGTTGCGTCACACGTGCGGCGCACGTCATGCCATATGGCGCGGGCCAGGTCTTCGGGGTCGCGTTTGGCAAGGTGGTTGGCGGCGCTGACCGTGACGGACAGGATATTGCCGCGCAGGAACACCCATTCCGCAATGCCGCCGATCACCCCGATAAACCCGCATCGTGCGAAAGAGCCGACCGGAACCGGTGCATCGTCCAGGCGGAAATGCAGGTTGAGAATGCTCTCGAATGCCGTGGGGGTACTCAGCCCCGCCAGCCTGTCGGCCAGCAGGTCGCGCGCCACAGGGGCAGGGGCCGCCATGATGACGCGGTCATGGCCACCCAGGGCAATGACGCCATCCGCCGTATTCAGCGCGGTTACGCGGTTGCCCGATACGTCCAGTCCGGTCACACGGCTCTGGGTTCTGACTTCTGCCGTCATGGCGCGCAGATGGGCCACCGCCGGATCGACCAGGGATTCGGACAATCCGTCGCGCGCGAACCAGGGTATGCACGCATCGCCCCCAAGGGAGAGGGATTCGCGGATGACAGCCCCCAGCAGGGCAGCGCTGCCGCTGTCGCAGTCGGTGTTCAGCGCCGAGATGGAAAACGGGGCCAGCAGGCGGCGCGAAAAGGCCCCCGGTGCAAGGCATTGCGCAACGGTGGTCGCGCCTTTTGCCTGCATGAGGGTGTACAGGCTGCGCAGTTCGGGCAGCCGCATGTCCGGCACGCGGCGGTGGGGCTGGAACACCCACCACGGTGCGCGCCCGCGTGAGAGGTCAAGCGTCCAGCGGTTGTCTTCCGCCAGGTCCACAAACGGAAAAAGCGGAGCCCTGGGGCCGGTCAGCGTGTCCAGAGCGCCTGTCAGGCCCAGATAGCGGAAGACCGTCCTGTTGGCGGACAGCAGAAGGTGGTTGCCATTGTCGATCCGGCAGCCAAGCTGGCGGTCGTCGTAGGAGCGGGCGCGCCCGCCGCAGGCCCGACCCGCCTCATGGACGATGACATGCGTGCCCGACCCCGCGACCTCCACCGCCGCGCAAAGCCCGGCCATGCCGCCGCCGATGATATGTAATGTACCTGCCACAGGCCCGACCTTCCGGCTTATGGAATATAGGAGCAGGCAAGACCCTTGACCTTGCCCAGCAGGGTGGAGCGCGGGCGGTCACGCAGGACGGCAGGCGCCCAGCCCCGCTTGCACAGCTTGAGCAGGACCGCCCTGTAGCCCGCCCCCATGATGCGGGCCGGCATGATGGTGCGCCCCCGGCACGCTTTCATGATGGTGAAGGCGGTGCGGAAATGGTCTTCCGCGCGCGTGGCCAGAACACGGCACACGCCTTCAAGCCCCGGCGCGTCCATGGCCTTGATCGGGTCGTGCGGCACATTAAAGCGGGTCAGCAGTTCGGCGGGCAGGTACAGCCGGCCGCGTGCGGCATCCTCGGGAATGTCGCGCAGGATGTTGGTCAGTTGCAGGGCGCGGCCCAGATGGTAGGCGATGTCATCGCCGTTCTGCGAGCTTTCGCCGAATATCCGCACCGACAGCCTGCCCACGGCGGACGCCACGCGGTCGCAGTACTGGTCGAGGGTTTTTTCATCCGGCGCGACAATGACGGTCTGCGTATCCATGATCATGCCATCGATCACGGCGGCAAAGTCTTCCTGCCGGAGGGCGAAAAAATGTACGGCGGCCAGCAGCACGCGGTCCAGCGGTTCATGCAGGGGGGCGGATTGTTGGCCGTACAGGACGGCAATACGCTTGTGCCAGTCTTCCAGGGCCTGTGTGCGTTCGGCCAGCGGGGCGTGGCCGTCGGCGATGTCGTCCACCACGCGGCAGAAGGCATAGATGGCGTACATGCCGTAGCGGCGCATGGGGGGCAGGATGCGCATGCCCGCCGCAAAAGACGTGCCCGCCTGCTTAACGGTGCTTTCCACCCATGCAAGATCGGCAGGATCGCACCCCAGGGGGGTGGGCTCGTCATGCGTTTGGATGCTGTCAGATGTCACGCGCGTTTACCTGTTTCGTTCAGTCACAAGGGTATCGGTCACAAGAGTGCAAGGTCCTACAGGGCCCTGAACCGGCTTCTTTTTACAGAAGTTTCATCGTTCGGGAAGGTCAGCGCCATGTACGCAGGGCCGCAAAGGCCGCATGCATGGCGTCTGTCCGGCGCAGGGCCACCCGGCCGGCCAGCGGGTCTTCGCGTCGCAGCCGTAGGGTCAGGCGTTCGGCAAGGGTGACAATGGCCGCGCATTCCATACGAAAGCGGCGGTCATGGATATGGGCGGGCAGGGCGGCGGCGTGCCTGTTCAGCGCGTCCACGCCATCGAGCATGGTGTTGAACACCCTGCGCATGGCGGGGGAAAGACGACCGGCCCGCAGGTCGTCCTGTGTGGTGCCAGCAAGGCGCATCAGCCCTGCGGGAACATAGCACCGATGCAGTTCCGCCAGATCGCCGGCACAGTCCTGCAGGTGGTTGAGAATCTGCAGCGAGGTGCACAGCGCGTCGGACGGGCCGAAGGCCGAAGGGCTTTCCCCGTGCAGGCAGATCAGGTAGCGGCCGACCGGGTTGGCGGAATAGCGGCAGTAATGCAGCAGGTCTTCCCAGGTTTCGTAAGTTCGCCCGCGTGAATCGTCGCGAAAGGCGATGAGCAGGTCGGTTGCGGTGTCGAACGGCACACCCGTTTGCAGCAGGGAGGCCCGCAGGCGTGAGGCGCTGAGCGCGTCGGCCCGGTCTATGGGGTCGCGCTGCCCGTGCAGGACCTCCTCCATCGCGTCCAGGCGGGCGATTTTGTCGGCCGGGGCCAGGGTCGTGCTGTCCGCGATGTCATCAATGACGCGGGCATAGGCATAATAGGCATGCACATGCGGCCGCAACTGCTTGCTGATCAGCACGGAGCCGACGGGAAAATTCTCGTCGGACTTGCCCTTGCCGGAGGAGACGTCGGCTATGCCCCATACGCTTGTGTCTTCAGTCATACCCTGGCTCAATATATACGCACCTCAACGGCAGTCAGTGGTTTACACGACGCCGCCGTGGCTGCCTACCCTTCGTGCCGGGCAGCAGGGCCTTGCCGCTGTCACCCCCCTGCCGGTTCCGGGCCCGCCCGTGCGGCGGTGGACTGTCAGGGGCTGGCGCTCATGCGCTTTCGCGCGTCTGGCTGTCCGGCGCGGGGGCTGTGCCGGTGGGTTCGGACGGATTTGTGCGGCCGTCATGCGGGATGGCCTGCGTATAGGCCCGGTTTTTCCAGACCACCCCGCGGCCCCGATGGTGGTTGACGGCCGAACCGATGGTGGCAGCCGTATAGAACACCGCAATCAGCGGCAGGGCCACGGCCCACAGGGGCGAGAGCCGGAAACGCCGCAATGTGGGCACGAACGAGCCGATGGAGACAAGCCAGGTCGCAGCCCCGATCCACCGGGCGGGACCGTGGGCGAACAGCGCCAGCATGGCCGGGGCAAGCCAGACCAGCACCATGCCCAGCACGGTCAAAACCAGCAGGATGGGTGAAAACCGTAGCTGCACATAGGCTGTGCGTGCGATCATGCGCCAGATATCGGCAGGGCCAGGATAGGGGCGGATGGATCTGGCCAGGCAGGAATGCCCCAGATACAGCAGACCGCCAGCCTGCTTGACGCAGGCCGCAAGGGTGCAGTCATCGATCAGCGCCCCTTTGAGAGCCGGAATCCCGCCTATCCTGTGCAGCATGTCGCGGCGCAGCAGGATCGTGCCGCCCGCGGCACCTGCCGTGCGGCTTTTGGGGTTGTTGACCCGGGCAAACGGGTACAGCAGCGTGAAAAAGAAGACAAAGGCCGGCACCAGCGCGCGTTCCGCCAAGCTTTCGCATTGCAGTTCCACCATTTCGGAAACCATGTGCAGCCGGTCGGCCTGCGCCTTGGCCACCAGGGTTGCGACATGCTCCGGGGCATGAATGATGTCGGCATCCGTCAGCAGGATATAGCCGCTGCCGTCGGGGTTCTGCCGTTCCGCTTCCGCCACCCCCTGCGAGACCGCCCAGAGCTTGCCGCTCCAGCCCGGTTCGGGGTTGGCGCCGTCCAGTACGCTCAGGCGGCCATGGGGGTCGGGCAGGGCGCGGGCCAGCCCCGCCGTGTCGTCCGTGCTGCGATCATTGACCAGAATGACCGAAAGCCTGCCGGGATAGGCCTGTGCGAGCAGCGATGCCAGCGCCGTCCCGATCGACTCGGCTTCGTCGCGGGCAGGCACGACAATGGTGACATCGGGCGCGATTTCGGCCGGTCGCGGGCCCGTGCTACCGGCCAGGCTGTCCTGGATCTGGGGGGCAGGGCGCAGAATCGGCCCCGCCTGCCAGAACCTGCCATGGCAGAAAATCAGACCTGTCCAGATCAGGGCGCACAGAACGGCCAGAGCCATCATGACGGTCTTGTCCCCTGTTACTTCAGCATGCCGCTGGTTCGGAACCAGGTAATGGCGTCTTCCACCGCCCGGTCCGCGGAGCGCGGGGCATAGCCCAGATCCCGCGTGGCCTTGTCCGAGGAAAAGAACATTTTCTTGCGCGACATCGCGAGCATTTCACGCGTGACGCGCGGAGAGAACCCAAAGCTGCGTGACAGCCATTCCGATGCGACGGCCACAGGCCAGATCACCTCCTGCGGCAGGCTGATTTTGGGCGGGGGCACATGCGCTATTTCGGACACCATGGCAAACAGGTCGCGCAGGAGAAAGTTCTGCCCGCCCAGAATGTATTTTTCCCCAATCGTCCCGCGCTCAAGCGCCAGGGCGTGTCCCTCGGCCACGTCATCCACATGCACGATGTTCACGCCGGTATCCACGTAGGCGGGCATGCGGCCGGCCGCGCAGTCCAGGATCATCTGGCCGGTGGGGGTGGGCTTGATGTCGCGCGGCCCGACCGGCGTGGACGGGTTGACGATCACGGCGGGCAGGCCGCACTCACGCACCAGCCGCAGGACTTCCTGTTCCGCGCGGTATTTGGACCGTTTGTAAATGCCGATAACGGCGTGTTCCTCGATGGGCGTGGCTTCGTCGGCGGTGGTGCCATCGCCGATCAGCCCCAGTGCCGCAACGGACGAACAGTAGACGATCCGCTCCACCCCGGCGTTGCGGGCGGCCAGCATCAGCAGGCGCGTGCCTTCGACATTGGCGGTCATCATGGGGGCAGGGTCGGGCACCCAGAGCCGGTAATCCGCCGCGACATGAAAGACATAGCGGCAGCCTTCCACCGCACGGGCGAAGGTGTCCGGCCGGGACAGGTCGCCCTCGACCAGTTCGGCGGGAATATCGGCAATATTGCTTCGGTCGCTGCCCTCACGCACCATAAGCCGGAGTGAATGGCCCCGTTCGAGCAGAGTGCGGGCTACGGCGGAACCGACAAAACCTGTGGCGCCGGTCACAAGCGTATGACCTGTCATAATGGCGGGCTCTCCCGGAAAAAGGCTGAAGGGAAAGGAAAGGGGCATGCCCCCAAGCAACGTGGTCTGCTTCTTTATCCTGCCCCCCGAGGTGGCGCCAGACCCTGTGGTGGTGTAAGGGGGCGGTTCATTCACACGCGCGCCCCATGGGCCCTCTGTCGTGCCAGGTGCGGCAGGGCTATCCGGCGTGCGGGCAGACAGAGCGTGGGTTTTGAAGAAATTTACGGTTTTTCTCACCTTTTTGGGGCTTGTCGCCATCACTGCGGCCATGGCCTGGAGCGGGTTCGATTCCGTTCTGCGGGCTGTCATGCGCGTAGGGATGATCGGCTTTCTCGTTGTGGTATGCGCCCAGCTTGCCGTGAACGGCGTGCTGGCCCTTGCATGGCGGGCCGCATTCCCTGAAATCGGGTACCTGCGCCTGCTTGGCGCGCGCATGATCAGGGATGCCGCGGCCACATGTCTGCCTTTCTCCCAGGTCGGGGGTATGGTGGCGGGGATCAGGGCCACGTGTTCGGGCCACGGGCTGGATATGGGCGACCGGCGCGAGGTGGGCCTGCCTGAGGCAACCTGCGCCAACCTGGTGGACATCACCACCGAGGTCATGGGGCAGGTGGGGTTTGTCCTGCTGGGTGTGGTCTGCCTTGTGGCGCATACCCGTTCCAGCCCGCTGGTGGTGCCCGTTGTCTGCGGCGTGGGTTTTCTGGTGGTGGGCGTTGCCGGGTTTATCTGGACCCAGCGGCGCGGTGGCTCGCTTTTCCGCCGGTTCGGCGGCGCGATCACCCGGAATATCGCAGGCCAGTGGCAGGACAGCCTGCAACAGGGTGCCGATAACATGCAGGACCTGCTGGAAACCGCATGGAGCCGGCCATGGAATATCGTGCGTTCGGCTCTGTACCATCTGCTGGCATGGCTGGGCAGCGCAGGCCTGCTGTGGCTGACGGCGTGGTTCCTGGGCGCGCGGCTGACAGTGCCCGATGCCGTGGCGGTGGAAGGTGTGACCTGTGCGATCATGTCGGTCGGCTTTCTGGTGCCGGGCAGCCTGGGTGTGCAGGAAGGCGCTTACATGGCGCTGGGGCATGCTTTCGGTATCGAGCCCTCTGTAGCACTCGGGCTGTCGCTGCTGCGGCGCGGGCGCGAGATCATGATCGGCATTCCTGTTCTGCTGCTGTGGCAACTGACCGAAATGCGCGGTCTGCGCCAGCGTGACTCGCAGGCCCGTACCTTGGCTGGCGGCGCAGCGGCCCTGGGGGACAGCGTCAAACCGCGCGATGCGCAGGGGGCCACCGCCCCGCTGGTGAAGGATGGGCAGGTTGGTTGACAATTCCCCCCACGCCGGTCAGGCATCCACGCCCGGCCAGCCTGCGTTTTTCCGCTCGGTACCGACGCAGGCTGTGGCTTCCCCTGCGTTAGATGCCGCTGGCGTGTCCCGATCTGTGGGGGAGGGATCGGCCATGGCCTGCCCGGCCGGGGCGCCGGTGTTCGGCACGCTTGTCGTTGTAGGGCCGGGGCTGATCGGCTCATCCGTGCTGCGCCGCGCCCGAGCGCGGGGGGATCTGGCGCACAGGCTGATTGCCGTGGACAGCAGCGAACAGGTCTGTGCGCGCGTGCGCGAACTTGGACTGGCCGACGACGCCACGACCGATGCGGTGGCCGCAGTGGCGCAGGCCGACTGTGTCATGCTGTGCGTGCCGGTGGGGGCCATGGGGGCTGTGGCCGCGACCGTCGTGCCCGCCATGAAAAGTGGTGCGGTGCTGACGGATGTCGGCTCCACCAAGGTATCCGTGATCGAGGCCATAACCCCCAGCCTGCGGGCCGATATTGCCTATGTGCCGGCGCATCCCATGGCAGGCACCGAGTTCTCAGGCCCCGATGCGGGGCTTGTCGACCTGTTCGAGGACCGGTGGTGCCTGCTGACACCGCTTGAATGCACGACCCGGCAAAGCCTGAGAGACATCCGCACCCTGTGGGAACGCTGTGGCGCGCGCCTGCGGGAAATGACCCCCTCCCACCATGACCGTGTCTGCGCCATTGTCAGCCATCTGCCGCATCTGCTTGCCTTCACCATCTGTGGCACGGCCGATAATCTGGCGGGGGAGACCCGGTCCGAGGTGCTGGATTTCGCGGCATCCGGTTTCCGTGACTTTACCCGTATCGCCGCGTCCGACCCGATCATGTGGCGCGATATTTTTCTCGCCAACAAGGTCGCACTGCTGGAAATGCTGGGCCGCTTCATGGAAGACGCCAAAGCCATGGGGCAGGCGATCGAGAACGGCGATACGGCCTATATCGTCAGCCGCATCGAGCAGGGCCGGGCCATTCGCAAAAGCCTGAAGGAAAACAGACAGGCCTGACCGCCGCATGGCCGGCCATGCTCCATGAGTCTGGCGGCCAGTTGTGCACAGGCCAGAGGTAACCGGCCCATGTCAGGTTTTCAGGCATGGCGTCAGGCAGGCTGGGTCAGGTCGGCTGACCGAATGCCTTGATCTTGAGCTGGTCCAGCCGTTTATGGTTCGGGTCCAGCATGGGGTTCAGGCTCATGGCTTTCTGCCAGGCCTTGAGTGCGGCGGCGCCGTCGTTACGCCGTTCCTCGACCGTGCTCAGCAGGGACCAGCTCTGGGCATCCAGCGGATCGCGCGCCAGAGCCTGCCCCAGATCGCTGATCGCGCCGTACAGATTACCCGCCACAAAGCGCATTTGCGCTCGTCCGCGCCACAGCACGGCCTGATCGGGCTGGAGGGCCAGCGCATCTCCCAGGTCTTCCACCGCATCGTCAGGCTTCTGGGCTGCCAGGTCGCTTGCGGCGCGGTGCATCAGCAGACGCGTGGTGGGTGACAGGTGGAGAGTGCGCAGGGTTTCCAGCTTATCCTCGATCGCATGCGCGTCCTGCACGGTTTTGGCGTGGGCAAGCTGGTCCGCGAGGGTGGCAAGCAGGGCGGCCTGTGCGGACGGGCGGGAGGCAGGGGGAGAGGCAGGCGCGGGCGTGGTCCCGGCCCCCGGTGCCGGGGTGGCGGGGGATGCAGCCGTGCCGGGTCCATAGGGTGTCCACGCGCCGAGTGGCGTCCGGGGGAGGGACGGTGTCGCGGGCGGGTTCCGCGGGGCGGTCTCCTGCGCATGGGCAGGGGTATGGAGTGTGGTGGCCCCGGTCAGGATTGCCAGCAGCGGCACAAACAAAAACCCGTTTCCCCGACAGGCGGGAAAACGGGTCATGTACATGGCAGGCATGCGAAGCCAGCCATAAAGGGCTGGTTCGGCCACAGGCTTAGCCCTGGCGAGCCTTCATGCGGGGGTTCTTTTTGTTGATGACGTAAACCCGGCCACGACGACGAACCACACGGCAGTCCTTATCGCGTACCTTGGCTGACTTCAGGCTGTTTCTGATCTTCATGGCCCGTATTCTCCGCCGGAACTGGTTACTCTTTAAACAAGTTGGTTCGGCACATACCGGCCCGGCGGTGGTGAGTCAATATTTCCGCGCCGTCGGGAGCGTTTTTCTTGCCCGAAACCGGGTGTGGAGGCGCCGTGTTGTCCCCCATGGCGTCCCCCATGGCGTGCGGTCCCTGATCCGGATCGCGACTCCTTCAGCCCTGCGCAGGACTGTCATGGCGGGTGCGCTCGGTCGGGCCGGGTGCCGGGGCCAGGGTGGCCAGCGTGCTTGTCAGGGTCTGGAAATCCGGCGTACGGGGCGAGCGCGGGCGCCATGCCAGGCCAATGGTGCGCCATGCCGGTCCCCCGGTCAGCGGGCGGGCCACGATCTGTCGCCCTTCCAGAACGCCGGCATCGATCGCCAGGGCGGGCATGATCGCAATGCCCAGGCCAAGCTCCACCATTTCCGCCATGCTGTGCAGCGACATGGCGGTAAAGGTCGTGTCGCTTTCCCCTTCCGAGCCATTGCGGTTGGGCCCCTGTCGGCAGATGGACAGGGTCTGTTCGCGCAGGCAGTGGCCGTCCTCCATCATGACCAGGCTCTGTTCCGACAACCGCTCGACCGGTACGGTCTTCATGGCCGCGAAAGGGTGGTTCTGCGGCATGATGACACGGAACGGGTCCTGCCAGAGCGGGCGGGTTTCCGTGCCGTCGCACAGGCAGGGCATGGCCAGAATGAGCATGTCCAACTGCCCGAGTGCCAGCTTTTCAAGCAGGTGTTCGGTCGTGTCCTCGGTAATGGACAGCAGCAGGTGCGGGAAATGCTCGCGCAGGGTCACGACGGCCTGCGGAATGAAAAACGGACCGATGGTTGGAATAATGCCGAGTCGCATCGGGCCGGTCAGGGGGGCGCGGGCGGCGGCGGCCATCTGGGGCACGGCTTCGAGCGCGGCAAGCGCCTGCCGGGCCTTGAGCGCTATTTCGTGCCCCAGCGGGGTGAACACCACTTTCTTGCCCACGGCGCGGTCGAGCAGTGTTGCGTCAAGCTGGCGTTCCAGCGCCATGATCCCGGCGGAAAGGGTGGACTGCGTTACGGCGCAGGCCGCCGCCGCCCGCCCGAAATGGCGCAGTTCCGAAAGGGCGATCAGGTAGCGCAGTTGTTGGGCGGAAGGGAGCGGCAGCATGGTGGAGTTCCTGATCGAGCGGCAGGACCGCAGGATGACGTGTTCAATCGATGGTCTCAATGATTCTTATATAAAATATTCATTGGCTTAAATGAAAAAGCTGCGCCATACATAATCCCGCAGCCGCCACTGCCGGGTTATCCCAACCGGGCGCTGGCGGCACAAAGCCTGTAATGCAAGGAGCAAGATAATGCTGACTGTTGGCGATAAATTCCCAAGTTTCGACCTGACCGCCGTACCCGGTGGCCCCGAAGGCCTCAAGGGCGAGTTCGTCCAGATTTCCGACGCGACGGATGCCGGCAAGTGGAAGATCGTGTTCTTCTGGCCGAAAGACTTCACTTTCGTCTGCCCCACGGAAATCGTGGCGTTCGGCAAGCTGAGCAAGGAATTCGCCGATCGTGACGCCGTTGTTTACGGCGTGTCGATCGACAGCGAGTTCGTGCATCTGAACTGGCGCCTCCACCATGACGACCTGAAGGATCTGTCGATCCCGATGCTGGCCGACATCAAGCGCGAGCTGACCGAAGGCACGGGCGTGATGGCCAAGGACGCGGGCGTTGCCCTGCGCGCCACCTTCGTGGTCGACCCCCAGGGCGTGATCCGTCACGTTTCTGTCAACGACCTGTCCGTTGGCCGTAACCCGCAGGAAATCCTGCGTATCCTCGACGGTCTGCAGAGCGACGAGCTGTGCCCGTGCAACTGGAAAAAGGGCGACGACTTCCTGAAAGTCTGAGCCGGGTTTTCCACTCCGGTCCAGTTTGGGCCGGGGCATGGCACGGGGTGGTTCTTCCATTCCGTGCCGTGGCCTCTCCCGCCTGTCAGGCGGTCTGTCCGGACCCAGAGGTGTTACCTGATGGCGGGTCTCCCTGTGGACCTGCTGTCCGGACCTGTTCCGTGGGCCGCCTGACAGGCGGGATCTGGTTTGCCGCCCCGCACCATGCTGCCAAGCCGCTCTATCTTGCCGTGGTTATGCTCCCTGCCGCCGGGCATCCTGCCCGGACCCGCACATTTCCGGCCCGCAGTCTGACCGTGTTCCGGTCCTGCCGTCCGAACATCACTCCTGATACGGAAGAAAACAATGTCTCTCGATATCCTTAAAGATCGTATTCCCGATTACGCCAAGGACCTGCGTCTCAATCTCGGGACATTGGCCAACGACATCACGCTGACGCCCCAGCAGCTTGCGGGCACGTTCGTGGCCTGTGCCATTGCGTCGCGCAACGATGCCGTTACACGTGAAACCATTGCCCATTTCAAGGATGTCCTGTCCGCCCAGGCCCTCTCGGCTGCCCAGTCGGCGGCCGCTATCATGGGCATGAACAACATCTACTACCGCTTCGTGCATATGGCGGGGGGTGAATATTCCAAGATGCCGGCCCAGTTGCGTATGAGCGTGATCGGGAATCCGGGCGTGGACAAGGTCGATTTCGAACTCTGGTGCCTTGCCGTTTCGGCTATCAACGGGTGCGACCTGTGCGTGACGAGCCATGAGAAAATCGTGCGTGAGGCCCTTGGCAGCGGGGCCGTGCAGACCGCCGCCCGCATTGCGGCTGTCGTTCATGCCGTTGCCGTCACCTTGCAGTCCGCGACCGCGCAGGAAGGCTGAGGTTTCCTGTCGCCCATGTAACAGTGGGGCAGGGGCGGGTGTTGGCCCGCCCTGGGCCGGGATCAGGTCAGGCAGCCCGCTTTTGCGGTTCTGCTTCATCGGGCCGCCATACCTGTGGGCTGGTGGTTCGGTGCATGGCATGCTGGGGGCTCGCGCAAGGCCCGTCCAGGCCGCTGGCCGGCAGGTTACGCTTGCAGACATGACACGCGGGTACAAAAGCACGTGCCGGTCTGGATCACGGTCCTGTCGGAGCGCTGAGTTCAGCAGCAATATATATCGGGGGGAATGATGCCCACGGGCCGGGGTGATGCCGGGCTTTGCCGGGTATCGTTATGCAGCGGTCATCACCCGTAGGGGTGGTGCGCACACTTTCCGGTAAAATCGAATTTTCAGGAAAAGTGGCGCGAGTGACGGGGCTCGAACCCGCGACCTCCGGCGTGACAGGCCGGCGCTCTAACCAACTGAGCTACACCCGCAATCCTGACGCTCACTCTCGTGTGCGTCGGTATGTGCCGCTTTATACTGATGTTTTTTCGTTTGGCAACAGGGGTGGACGAAAAAAATGAGAGATCCGGTTTTTCCCGCCGCGCGGGGCCATGAACCGGTCAGGACCCCAGGCGGGAGCCGGGTCGTATGGGCGCTTGCGGCCCTGCGCCGCCCCCATACGACCCGGTCATGGTGACTTATTTGCCTTTGGCGGCTTCAAGCGCCTTGAGAATGAAGGCACCTGCTTCTTCCTTGGTGCCCCAGCCCGTCACCTTCACCCATTTGCCAGCTTCAAGATCCTTGTAGCGGGTAAAGAAATGCTCGATCGCCTTGACGGTGATCTCGGGCAGGTCGTCCACCGTCTGCACCTTGGTGTATTCGGGGTGCACCTTGTCGTGCGGCACGCAGATGATTTTTTCGTCCTGGCCGGATTCGTCTTCCATCTTCAGCACGCCGATGGGCCGGGCGCGGATCACGCAGCCCGGCACCACGTTGGTGGGGGTCAGCACCAGGGCGTCCGTCGGGTCGCCATCGGCGGCCAGCGTGTTGGGAATAAAGCCATACGCGGTGGGGTACGCCATGGGCGTGAACAGGAAACGGTCCACGACCAGCGCGCCGCTGTCCTTGTCGATTTCATATTTGACCGAAGAACCCTGCGGAATTTCAATAACGACATTGATGTCGGAGGGCACATCCTTGCCGGGGGAGATTTTCGAGACGTCCATGAATGCGGTTCCGTGCATGAGAATTGCAATGCAGCCGACCCTATCGGGCCGCCCGCCACTTGCCAAGAGCGAGAGCAGGAGCCACGTTCAGGCATACGCCCAAAGCGGGCCAAGGCGGATTTTCCTGCTCAAGGCCCTTGCAAAACGGCTCTGGTTGCGTAATCAGGAAACCGCCTGCGCGCCCGTAGCTCAATTGGTTAGAGCGGGCCGCTCATAACGGCTTGGTTGCGGGTTCAAGTCCTGCCGGGCGCAGGCGTTCCTGCCGCATCGCGCGGCGGTCATTTCATGTCCATCTGCATACGGGGCTCATCATCATGGCATCCTACCAATACGTCTATGTGATGAAGGACGTCACCAAGTCCTATCCCGGCGGGCGCGAACTGTTCAAAGGCATTACGCTTTCCTTCCTGCCCGGGGCCAAGATCGGCATCCTGGGTGTGAACGGTGCGGGTAAATCCACCCTGCTCAAGATCATGGCCGGTCTGGACAAGGAATACGGCGGCGAGGCCTGGGCGGCCGAAGGCGTGCGCGTGGGCTATCTGGAGCAGGAACCCAAGCTCGACAACTCCCTGACCGTGGGTGAGAACGTCGCTCTGGGCTTTGGCGAACTGAAGAAGGCGGTTGACCGTTTCAACGAGATTTCCGCCCGCTTCGCCGAGCCGATGGACGATGACGAAATGAATACCCTGCTGGCCGAACAGGCCGAACTGCAGGAAAAGATCGACGCCGGGGACGGCTGGGAACTGGACCGCAAGCTCGAGATCGCACTCGACGCGCTGCGCTGCCCGCCTGCCGACAGCCCCGTGGACAAGCTTTCGGGCGGGGAACGCCGCCGTGTGGCCCTGTGCCGCCTGCTGCTTGAAAAACCCGACCTGCTGCTGCTTGACGAACCGACCAACCATCTCGACGCCGAAAGTGTCGCCTGGCTGGAAAAAACCCTGCATGACTACGACGGCACCGTCATGGTCATTACCCATGATCGTTACTTCCTCGATAACGTGACCAACTGGATTCTCGAGGTCGAGCGTGGGCGCGGGATTCCGTTCGAAGGCAATTATTCCGCCTGGCTGGAACAGAAGCGCAAGCGTCTGGCACAGGAGGAAAAGGAAGAAAGTGCGCGCCAGCGTGCCCTTGCGGCGGAGCAGGAGTGGATTCAGGCCAGCCCTAAGGCCCGTCAGACCAAAAGCAAGGCCCGTATCGCCAAATACGAGGAAATGCTGGCCGCCAGCGCCGACAGGGCAGGTGGCGTGGCCGATATCGTCATTCCGCCCGGCCCGCGCCTTGGCGGCACCGTGATCGAGGCCGATCATCTCACCAAGGGGTTTGGCGACCACCTGCTGATCGACAACCTGAACTTCAAGTTGCCGCCAGGTGGCATTGTGGGGGTGATCGGGCCGAACGGTGCAGGTAAGTCCACGCTGTTCAAAATGATCATTGGCCAGGAAAAGCCCGATTCCGGTGATCTCAAGATCGGGGAGACCGTCAAGCTCGGCTATGTCGACCAGTCGCGGGACGATCTGGACCCCGACAAGACCGTGTGGGAAGAAATTTCCGGCGGCACGGATGTCATCTATCTGGGCAAGCGGGCCGTGCCGTCGCGCGCTTATGTCGGGGCGTTCAATTTCAAGGGCTCCGACCAGCAGAAAAAAGTCGGGCTGCTGTCGGGGGGTGAACGTAACCGCGTGCATCTGGCCAAGATGCTGCGGCAGGAAAGCAACGTGATCCTGCTTGACGAACCGACCAACGACCTGGACGTGGACACGCTCCGCGCGCTTGAGGACGCCCTGGCCGAGTTCGCGGGCTGCGCTGTCGTGATCTCGCATGACCGCTGGTTCCTCGACCGTCTGGCAACGCATATCCTTGCGTTCGAAGGTGATTCCCACGTCGAGTGGTTTGAGGGTAACTTCCAGGCTTATGAGGAAGACAAACGCCGCCGCCTCGGCCCCGATGCCACGGAGCCAGGCCGTATCCACTACAAGCCGCTCGCCCGCTGACACGGGTAAGACGCGGGCGGCGGGTGCCGCCTGCGTTGCCGGGGGCTGACGGTGGACCTGCGTTCCCTACGAACCCCCAGGCTGCTGCTCCAGCCCGTGACATGGCGGGATATGGAGGACATGGCCCGGCTCAAGGCCGATAGCGGGGCCTTCGGGCGGATGCTGGGTGGGGTCTGCACCCGCCAGCAGGCCGAGCGCGATATGGCCGATGACATTGCATTCTGGGCCTGTCACCGGGTCGGTATTTTTACCATCAGGGAAAATGGCCGCTTTGTCGGCATGACGGGTATACACGACCGGCCGGACGGGCGTGGCTTTGCCCTTCGCTTCGCGCTGTTTCCCTGGGCCAGTGGCCGGGGGCTGGCACGGGAGGCGGCCAGTGCCGCGCTCAATTTCGCACATGATGCGGGCCTGCGGCGCGTGCTGGCGGTGGCGGCGGAAAACAACATGGCGTCGCGCACCATTCTGGGCGGGATCGGCATGCATGTCAGCGACACGTTCGTGCGGGACGGCCAGACCATGATGATGTACGAAAGCAGACGGCCGTAAAGGCCATTGCGCGTCACACCCCGAACAGGTGACCGATACCGCCTGTCACAAGCATGGCGACGATCCCCCAGAATGTCACGCGTACCGTGGGCCGCAGGGGCGGTGCCCCGCCCGCCATGGCGCCGACAGCGCCCAGAACGGCAAGGGCCACCACAGATGTCAGCGAGACACTCCACGAAACCCATGCCTCAGGCGTAAGAACGGCCGCCAGAACAGGCAGCACCGCGCCGGAGGCAAAGGCCGTGGCAGACGCACATGCCGCTTGCAGGGGTTTTGCCGCTGTCAGGTCGGACAGGCCCAGTTCGTCCCTGGCATGTGCGCCCAGCGCGTCATGATTCATGAGTTCGATTGCGACCTTGCGGGCGAGATCGGCACTCAGCCCCCGCTGCTGATAGATCCCGGCCAGCTCGGTCACCTCGCCGTCCCAGTGCGTGTCCAGTTCCTGCTGTTCCCGCGCAAGATCGGCCCGTTCCGAGTCCGCCTGCGAACTGACGGAAACATATTCGCCCGCCGCCATCGACAGGGCGCCGGCCACAAGGGCAGACAGACCCGCGATAAGAATGCCCCCATGCGTCGCATGGGAACTGGCAACCCCGACAATAAGACTACCGGTTGAGAGCGTGCCATCATTGGCGCCCAGGACAGCCGCACGCAGCCATCCCAGTTTTTCGACGGCATGGCGTTCTGCCAGCGGGTGAAGGCGTGACATCAGAAAAGCAGGTCCTTGTGGTGACTATACCGCAGGATTAGGCGGAGAAATTCTACAATACAACAGATATTTTTATTATGAAATTGAGACTTGTTTTCATTATTATCTTGAGTTTTACAATGTATTTTCTGTTCAGGTTCGCGTCAGGAAAGCATGATACGGCTGAGGATTTATATTGTCCGGCCCTATGCCAGTCCCTCTGTTGCGATTTTCGCATGCCGACAGGGTTGAGGCGCGTATCGGCGCCTGCCGTGGCGACCATCAGTCCCGCAGGAATGGTGCTGCCGGGTGAGGGGGAGAATTGCAAAGACAGAAGTGGCCCGTCGAAAACGGCCCGATTCAAAATCGCGGCGTGTCCTGGCCGGATACAAAAACGGCTTTCAGGCAAGGTAAAAGCCTGAAAGCCGCATGGTTATCGTCGTGTCGGGGTGCCAACCGGGTTCGCGCTGGCGTTATGTGATGGCACGAGCCTGAGCCTGAACCCGGGGGCGGGACAAGCCGCTCAGTCGGCAGCGGCTGCCGCGGTATGGGCTGCGACCTGTTTCTGCAACGCCTTGATCAGGGTTGCCACGTCGCCACCATTCCGGCCGATAAAGGCTGCATAGCTGTCGCGCTCGGTATTGCGCAGGCTGGCGCCCTCACCGATCATGTCCACCACCTTGGGTGCGCCGGCTGCATAGCTGACAATCCATTTCACGTCCGCGGGCGGTTGCTGCGGGAGCATGAGCGTTGTCTGCACCGCGTCTTCATCCCCCTGCTTGGACACAGCGCCAAGCGTGAAGGTCACGCCGCGATAAGCGCCCAGCTTGTCGATAATGGTGTTGACCAGCACATCGTGGAACAGGGAAAGATAGGTCTTGCGCTGGTCCGGTGTGGCCAGTTTCCAGTACCGGCCCATGCAGTAGCGGCCAATGGCGTCGATATCCACATTCTGCTGCACCAGCGGCAGAATCTTGACCTTCTTTTCGCTCATGGGAATGGGGCTGTTCACAATGCTGACCAGCGTGTTCCCGAATGTCTGGACAAAGGCCCTGGAGTCTTGTGCGGCGCGCGCCGGCATGGAAACCAGCAAGGCCGCGCATGCCAGGGCCAGGGAACCCAGAACGATACGTCGGCCGGCTTTAAAAATCATGGTGCGCTACCTTGTGTTGCTGCTGTTACTGGTACCAGGCCGGCACGGTGGCACGGTGGTCGTTCTTGATCGCCTCGGCCTGCGCCTTGCGCTGCTGCTGGTATGCACTGCGGATGGTAGCATAAGGGTCCAGCGCGTCGCGTTCCAGCGCGTCCAGGTCGTCAAGATGTTCGGAACGACCATGCACGACACCGAACATGTTATAGGCCCAGTTAAAGCTTATCAAACCGTAACCGCGCGGCACATAATTCCACGGTGACAGGCCCTGATCGATACCGTAGCCGATTCCATCGCGGAAAGACGACGGGCCCATGGGCAGGAACAGGTATGGGCCGGAGGAAATACCCCAGTTGGCCAGCGTAAGCCCCGCGTCGTTGTCATGGTGCGGGTAGCCCGCCATTTTGGCGACGTCGATCAGACCGCCAATGCCCACGGTCATGTTCAGGCACCACCGCACGAACGAATCCCCGGCGCGGCGGGGCCTGCCCGCGCCCACGTCGTTAAAGAACACGGATGGTTCGTTCATGGTGGTGACCATGTTGCCCAGCGAATTGCGCACGGGCCGTGGCACGGTCCACACATAGGCCTTGGCCACAGGCCGCAGGGCCCATTTGTCGAACTTCATGGTCAGGTTATAGGTCTTGCGGTTCAGCGGCTCGTACGGATCGTTCGCGGCCTTGTATTCGGCCAGCGCGTCCGGGTCCGTGGGAACGGGCGCCTTGATGGAACTGCATCCCGCAACGCCGAGAAGAACCAGCGCGAGCCCCGCCCTGCCCATACGGAAGCGGCCTGATGCCGAGGAACCCTCCCGCGTCTGACCGCGAGGGCGGAGCCGCGAGCCGTTCCGTCCTGAAATCATAGTCACCGTCGCCTTTGTTTTATGCTCATGCATGGTCCGTTCCTGCCGGACGGGGCCGTTTCAACTGTCTTGTGTAGCATGAGACGCGTGGCACGCAATGGCAGGGCTTCCCTGCGTGAATGGCAAGGGCGTGAAAACCGGGGTCATAGGGCGGGTTTCTGCCCGGTGGGTGGGATTTTTGTCGGGCCTGTTGCCTGAAAGTCGCTCTTGACGATGGCGCAGGCCTGCCCGGTGGAGACTCCGGTACGCCGCCCGCCCCGGTCAGGAGCGGGGGTGCTCTTACAGGCCGCGATCGCGTTTGATGATATCCCACGCCGCATTGATCCGGGAGATACGGACGGAGGCGGTGCGGATTTCCTCCGCGCTGGCCCCGCGTGCGGCCATGATATCGGGGTGGTACTGGCGCACGAGCTTTTTCCAGTGCGCGCGCAGTTCCTCGTTGCTGAGCGATGCGCTGACTTCCAGAATGGTGTAGGCGTCTTCCTCCCCCATGGCGGGGCGGGCGCGGCCCTGTTCGACGCGTTCCCACGCCCCGCGCCCCAGCCCGAACAGCGCATGGACACGTTTGAGAAAGCGCAGTTCCTCGGGTGCCAGCGGGTCGTCCGCCGCCAGATCGGCGCGGGCAATGGCGAACAGGATACCCATCAGGTCTTCGAGCGGCTGCTTGTCGTCCCCATAGGCGTTGCCCAGTTCGCGGGCAAAGGCCTCGTAATCGTCCGTGCGCTGGCGGGCCATGTCGAACAGGCGGCCGATCTCGCGCATGTTCTCCTGCGGGACCTGCACACGGGCCTTGAACACGTTGATCTCGCGCCGGTTGACCGGGGCGTCGCATTTGGCCAGCTTCGCGCTCAGGATCACGCAGCTCAGCCCGTAGAGCTGCTCTTTCTTTCCGAAAGCCGCCGCCAGCTTGGCCGCTACAAAGGTGGCCGCCCCACTGGGGTCAGGCCGTGCGCGGGCCGACCACCGATCGCTCCACCCGCCGGTAGGGGGCTGGAGCAGCCTGCCCGTATCGGCTGCATGCCCCAATGCGGTCCCCATGACAGCCCCGAGCGGCCCGCCCATGGCAAAACCGCTTACCCCGCCAAAAATCTTGCCCCATATCGCCATGACTCTCTTCTACCATGTTCCGCCCCACACCCCCAAGAGCGCAGTGCGCAGGGTCTGGGTTTCGGGTACTGGCGCGGCAGTGCCCGAACGCCGGTCCGGCTGTCCCGCGGGCTGCCTTAATGGGCGTCCTGCGGGGTGTCCTTGTGGCGTCCCGCCTCGTCTTTTATCTGGGCCGCGGCCTGGGTCTGGGCGCGCAGCCACTCCAGCGCATGTACCCGCAGGGCCGAGGCAAGGGACTGTTCCGGTGCCCGCCCGGCATCGACCTGGGTGACAATCTGGGCCAGTGGCTGGTGGTGTCGGGTGGCCAGCAGTTCGAGCACGGACCAGAACTCCCGCTCCAGCGCCACACTGGTGTCATGCCCCGCCAGCACCAGACTGCGTTTTTTCAGATGCGCGCTCATGTCCCGTATACCATGCCCGTGGTGTCGTCCGTCATGCCGCTGTTCCGCCTTCGGTCATGTCTCATGGCGGGGGAGTATCCGGCGTGTGGCCCAGCCGCGCAACGGCCCAGCATGCGGCGTCTGCCACCACGGGGTCCGGGTCGTGCAGCAGGGCTGCGGCATGGGGCAGCAGGCGGGGCAGGCCGGAATTGCCTATGGCGATCAGCACATTGCGCACAAAGCGGTTGCGGCCGATGCGCTTGATGGGAGAGCCCGAAAACAGGCTGCGAAACCCCCCGTCGTCCAGTGCCGCCAGCATGGCAAGGTCGGGGGCGATCAGCTCTGGCCGGGGCTGGAGCCTGGCCTGTCGCGCGCTCCGGGCGAATCGGTTCCAGGGGCAGACGGCCAGACAGTCGTCGCAGCCGTAGATATGCGTGCCAATGGCCGGCCGCAGGTCGTGGGGAATGGGGCCTGCGTGTTCGATGGTCAGGTAGGAAATGCAGCGCCGGGCATCCATGCGGTAGGGGGCGGGAAAAGCCTGGGTGGGGCAGGCGGTCAGGCAGCGCGTGCAACTGCCGCACCCCCCGCCCGACGGGGGCGACGGGGTCAGGTCCAGCGTGGTGTAGATCTCGCCCAGAAACAGCCAGCTTCCCTCCCGGCGGGAGACCAGGTTGGTGTGCTTGCCCTGCCAGCCCAGCCCGGCCTTGGCCGCCAGCGGCTTTTCCGCCACCGGGGCGGTGTCCACGAACACCTTGACTTCGGGCTGGACGGTGCCGTCCGGTGCGGTGCGCGGGCGGCCTTCGCGCACCATGAACTGCGCCAGATGCTTGAGCATGCCCTTGACCACGTCATGGTAATCGCGGTTGCGGGCATAGACCGAGATATTGCCGCAATCCCGGCGTTGCAGGGTTGCCAGTGCATCGCCCTCGGGCGCGTACGACAGGCCCAGGGCGACCACGCTGCGTGCTTCGGGCCAGAGTTGCGTGGGCTGGCTGCGCTGTTCCGTGCGTTCGGCCAGCCAGCCCATGTCGCCGTGAAAGCCGCTGGCCAGAAAGTCCTGAAGCCGCGCGCGCGTATCCGGCCCCAGATGGGCCGGGCAGAAACCCACCGCGTCAAACCCCAGGTCCAGCGCCTTGTCGCGGATTTTCTCCGTCAGCCGGGTTGCGGGGTGCGGCGGGGTGGCCTGCGGCATGGCGCGGGTCACGGTGGGCACCATGGCATGGCGCACGCCACCCCGCCCGGTCTGGCACGCGGCGCGCGGGCCGAGCCGGGTGCCATTGCCAGTGCCGATGCCGATACTGGCGTCCGGGCCGGTTCAGGCGACGGGTGGAATGACGGGTTGCCCCATTTCATCTTCTGTCCAGTCATTGGCCTGCCATTGCGCACGCAGCGTATCGGCCAGTGCGCTCAGGCGTCCCTGCCCGATAGCCTCGCGGATCTGGCGCATGAGGCGCTGGTAATAGGCGATGTTATGCCATGTCAGCAGCATGGGGCCGAGAATTTCATTGGTTTTGAACAGGTGGTGCAGATATGCGCGGCTGTGGCGAGAGCAGGCCAGGCAGTCGCAATGGGGTGACAGGGGGCGCGCATCGGCCGCGTGGCGGGCGTTGCGCAGGTTCAGCGTGCCGCGTTCGGTATAGGCGCGGGCGGTGCGGCCGGCGCGTGTGGGCATGACGCAGTCGAACATGTCCACCCCACGCTGCACGCTGCCCAGCAGGTCGTCTGGTGTGCCCACACCCATCAGGTAGCGTGGGCTGTCCTCGGGCATGAGCGGAGTTGTGGCGTCCAGGGTCGAAAACATCAGCTCCTGGCCCTCGCCCACGGCCAGACCACCTATGGCATAGCCCTCAAAGCCGATTTCGGTCAGGGCGCGTACGCTTTCGGCCCGCAGGTCGGGTTCCGTCCCGCCCTGCACAATGCCGAACTGGCCATAGCCTTCACGCGGGATGTAGGCCTGGCGCGACCGCGCGGCCCAGCGCATGGACAGGCGCATGGACGCGGCAATGGCCTCGGGCGGGGCGGGCAGGGCGGGGCATTCGTCGAAGCACATGGTTATGGTGGCATCGAGCATGTGCTGGATTTCGGTCGAGCTTTCGGGGGTCAGCCGGTGTTCCGACCCGTCGATATGCGAACGAAAGGTCACACCGTCCTGGTCCAGTTTGCGCAGGGCCCCCAGTGACATGACCTGGAACCCGCCCGAATCGGTCAGGATCGGGCCTGACCAGTCCATGAATCGGTGCAGACCGCCCAGGGCCCGTACCCGCTCCGCGCCGGGGCGCAGCATCAGGTGGTAGGTATTGCCCAGCACGATGCCCGCCCCTGTGGCGCGCACCGCGTCCATGGTCATGGCCTTGACGGTGCCGACCGTGCCGACCGGCATGAAGGTGGGGGTGGGCACGGGGCCGTGGGCGGTATGCAGCATGCCCGCGCGGGCCGCGCCATCCGTGCTTTCGCAGGTCCAGGCAAAACGGGTCATGGGGTGGCTTTCGCGTGGGGGGCAATGGGGGCGGCGCAGCGCAGCAGGCAGGCATCGCCATAGGAATAGAAACGGTAGCCATGCGTTACGGCATGGGCATAGACCTGCCGTGCCCGCTCCACCCCGGCAAAGGCCGAAACCAGCATGAACAGCGTGGAGCGTGGCAGGTGGAAGTTGGTCATAAGCAGGTCGACCGCCCGGAACCGGTAGCCCGGGCGGATGAAAATGGCGGTGCTGCCATCGAACGGGTGAACGATACCGTGCTCGTCCGCCGCGCTTTCTAAAAGGCGCAGCGTGGTGGTGCCAACGGCCACGATACGGCCCCCCGCCCGGCGGACGGCGTTGATACGCTCCGCCGTTTCGGCGGTAATGACACCGCGTTCGGAATGCATGCGGTGGCGGCTGATATCCTCTTCGCGCACGGGCAGGAACGTACCCGCGCCAACATGCAGGGTCAGCGTGCAGCGCGTGGCCCCCGTGGCGTCTATGGCGTCCAGCAGCGCGGGCGTGAAGTGCAGCCCCGCCGTGGGGGCGGCCACGGCGCCCCTGGTGTGTTCGAAAATGGTCGCGTAGTCCTGACTGTCCTGCGCGGTGGGCCCCTGCGGGCGGTGGATATAAGGCGGCAGGGCCAGCACACCGGCGTCGCGCAGGAATGCATCGAACGCATCGCCCTCGGCACTGAAGCCAAGCACACCGCCGCCGCCTTCCTCCAGTGCCTGTACCTGCGCCGTGTGGGCGGTGTTGAGGAAAGTGAGCGTATCCCCCACCTTCAGTCGGCGTGCGTTGCGGATCAGCACATGCCATGACCCGTCAGGGCGGATCTGGTCCAGTGTAATGCCTATTCTGGCCTCGCCCCGCATGGCGTGAAGCTGCGCGCGCAGCACGGCGGTATCGTTGGCGACCAGCAGATCGCCCTTTTCCAGCAGGCTGGGCAGGTCGCGCACATAGCGGTCCCGCAGGTGGGCGGGGTCCGTCGCATCGAGCAGGCGGGCGGATTCGCGCGGGCGGGCCGGTTCCTGTGCGATCAGGTTTTCGGGCAGGTGAAAATCGAAATCTTCGGTGCGGTCGCTCATGATGGGGCCGGGTTTACGCAATAGGCCGCGCGAACGCCAGCGGAAAGCAGACAGGCTGGCGGCACCCAAAAACCCCGCACCCGGTTTACGGCGGGGCAGCATGACGCAAGACAGGGGTTGAAGAGTGCAGCCACCCGCGTCAGTCTGCCCGCACAGCCACGTCATTGCGTGGCGCAAGACTGAACAGTGACCAGCAAGGAGAATACCCCATGTCCTACGCCCTGCTCGATGCCGCCCGCGTGGCCAAGGCCGCCGGTGTTTCGCTCAGCGTTCTCAAGACATCGGGTGAAACGTCTGAAGCGCATGTGCGTAAGGTTGTCATGATCGAACGGATCGAGGCTCTGGCCAAGGCCGCCGCTGAGTCCGCCCAGGGCGTTACCCTGACGTCGGAGGAATTCTGGCTGATAAGCCGCAACTGGTAAGGAACCGCCCGCCATGGCGTTTACGCTGACAAGTCCCGCTTTTGTCACGGGCGATGTGCTGCCGCAGGCCCAGGTTTATAACGGCATGGGCCAGACCGGGCAGAACCTTTCGCCCGCGCTGGCATGGACAGGTGCCCCCGAAGGCACGCAAAGCTTTGTCGTGACCGTATTCGACCCCGATGCCCCGACGGGTTCGGGCTGGTGGCACTGGGTGGTGGTGAACATTCCCCCGACCGTTACCACCCTGCCTGAAGGGGCCGGGTCGGGTCGGGGCGGCCTGCCCGAACAGGCGTTGCAGATCCGTACGGATTTCGGGGTGCCGGGTTATGGCGGCGCCGCACCGCCGCCGGGGCGCGTCCACCGTTATGTCTTTACCGTCTACGCGCTGGATGTGCCCAGGCTTGAAGTCAGCGCCGACTCCAGCCCGGCACTGGTCGGCTTCATGGTCCATCACCACCAGCTTGCCACCGCCAGCCTGACCGCGCTGTACGGCGGCCCCGCGAAGTAGCAAAGAGGAAGGGGCTTGCGCCGCAGGTGGGCATGCCGGTCAGGCGGTCTCCAGCCCGCGTGCCTTCGGTCCTGGTTTTTGCATGACCTGATGGCGCCCTGTGGCCCGCCTGCCCGGGGAGCCAGCTTATTCGGTGCGGTAGCGGGCTGATGGTGGCAAAGACTGTGAGCGCGCAGGCGCTCTGTCAGCCCAGAAGCTCGGCCAGTGCGGGCAGGTAGTGTTCGAGCTTGATCCGCACGGGCATGAGATAGGCGCTGCCCCCGTCCTTGCCGAGTTCGCGCAGGACTGTGGCCGCAAAGGTGATGTTGGCCGCCAGCGTGGGCGAGAAATCGCGCGGGAACACGACATGGTTCGTCGTTTCCCAATACGAGCGTGAGCGCGGGCCGATAACGGGTGAAAGCCCCCAGAACACGGTTTCCCCCCCCAGCCATTCGCGGCACAGGTCGAACAGTTTGAGGTCGAAGACCGGCTGGGTGAAAAAGCCCGTGGCGCCGGCCTCTTTCTTGCGGGCCACGTCTTCAAGCTCGTGCCAGGGGGCACGGCGGTAGGGGTCGAACGCCGCGTAAATGCGCAGGTGCGGCGCTTCACGCCGGTAACGGCGGATAATGCTTTCCGTGCTGTTGGGGTAGGTGCGGCGCGACAGGTCGGCCGGCGGATCGCCATGCACGATCAGGATCTCGGTCAGCCCCGGCTGGCTGGCGCCGGGCAGCGGAGCGTCGGGGGCGATGTCGATGGCGCGGATATGGGGAATGACCTGGCCGAACAGGGGCCGTGTCAGGGCTGCTGCGTCCCAACTGCGCAGGGGGAAGCGCATCAGGTCGGGGATGTTGAGCGTGTCGGCCGCGGGGAAATGGGCTTTGACAAGAGCCACATCCTCCATCAGCGCTTCAGCCGAGCGGGGGATAAGCTCGACGGAAAGACGGTCGAGGCTCACGCCTGTGTTCCTTCCACTTGCAGGCGGGCGGCGGCCAGTGTGTTGTTGAGCAGGCAGGCAATGGTCATGGGGCCGACGCCGCCGGGCACCGGGGTAATGCGGCCGGCCACTGTCACGGCTTCATCGAACGCCACGTCGCCTACCAGCCGGCTTTTGCCTTCGGGGGTCTGTACGCGGCTGATGCCGACATCGATCACCGTGGCGCCGGGCTTGATCCAGTCCCCGCGCACCAGTTCGCGGCAGCCTGTGGCCACCACCAGAATATCCGCCTCCCGCGCGAGGGCGGCGGTGTCGCGTGTGTGGATATGCGCGATGGACACCGTGCACCCTTCGGCCAGCAGCAGAAGGGACAGCGGCTTGCCCACAAGGTTGGAACAGCCGATGACCACCGCGTGCAGGCCTGTCATGTCGCCAAGCTGGTCGCGCAGCAGCATCAGGCAACCCAGCGGCGTGCAGGGTATGAGCCCCGGCTGGTTCACGGCAAGCCGCCCGGCATTGACCACGCCAAGCCCGTCCACATCCTTTTCGGGCAGGATGGCGTTCGTCACGCGGCCCGCATCCAGCCCGGCGGGCAGGGGAAGCTGGACCAGAATGCCGTGAATTTCAGGGTCCTTGTTCAGGCGTTCGACCAGGCCCATCAGCTCCGCCTCGGACGTGCTTTCGGGCAGCATGTGCATGAAGGAGCGCATGCCCGCATGGTGGGTCTGGATGGCCTTGTTGCGCACATAGACTTCGCTCGCCGGATCGTTGCCAACCAGAACGACCGCAAGACCCGGCGTGACGCCATGCCTTGCGCGAAAGTCCTGCACGTCCTGCCGGATTGTCTCGCGCAGGGTCGTGGCGAAGGCCTTGCCGTCGATCAGGCTGGCCTTGTGGTCGGGCGAAAGGGGGGGAGGGGTGCTGCTCATGGGTCCTGTCATGTGTCGCGTATGGCCTGTTACGCCATAATGGGCCGGACATACGCAAAAAAACGGCTTACGGCAATGACAGGCGCTGCCTGCCGCCATTTTCGGGTATGAAACGGGTGCCGGATCAGCCCGTATCGCCATCCTGTTCCTGTCGGTACGGGGAAAGTTCGCCCAAGGCCTGTGCCTCGGCCATGACTGCGGAACGCTCGGCGGTCAGGAAAGTCGCCACGGCGCTGCGCAGGCCGGGGTTTTCAAGCCAGTGGGCGGAATGGGTCAGCACCGGCAGGTAGCCGCGCTGGATCTTGTGTTCGCCCTGTGCCCCGGCCTCTACCCGTTCAAGCCCCCGCGCAATGGCGAAGTCTATGGCGCGGTAATAGCACAGTTCGAAATGCAGGAACGGCCAGTCCCCCCTGCAACCCCAGTTCCGGCCGAAGAGCGTGTTCCCGCCCACGAAGTTCAGGGCCGCGGCCACGGGGGTCGCGCCATCACGGGCCAGCATCAGCACCACCCTGTCCCCCAGCCGTTCGGACAGGAGGGGAAAGAACTCGGCGCTCAGATAGGCGCTGCCCCATTTGCGGTCGATCGTGTCCTGATAGAAGCCGTAGAACGCGTCCCAGTCCGCGCGGGTGATTTCAGCCCCGCACAGGGTATGAAAGGTCAGCCCTTGGGCGTTGGCGTCGCGCCGTTCGCGCCGGACGGTCTTGCGCTTGCGCGAGGACAGGGTGCCCAGAAAGTCGTCAAACGTGGCGTAGCCCCTGTTTTCCCAGTGATATTGCAGGCCAAGCCGGGGCAGCCAGCCCTGTTCGGCCAGCAGCGTGCTCTCGGTCTCGGGGCAGAAGGTGACATGTGCGGAGGACAGGCCCGTATCCGCACAGAGCTGGCGCAGCCCGTCGGCCAGAACGGCGCGGGTTTCCGGCGGGGCGTCGGGGTGGACCAGCAGGCGCGGACCTGTGGCGGGGGTAAAGGGCACGGCAATCTGGAGCTTGGGGTAATACCGGCCCCCTGCCGCCTCGAACGCGCGGGCCCAGCCGTGATCGAACACGTATTCGCCCCAGGAATGGCCCTTGATATAGGCCGGGCATACGGCGGCAAGCCGGCCATCGGGGGCCTGCAGGCGCACATGCCGGGGCAGCCACCCCGTTTTCCGGCTGACGGAATGGCTGTCTTCCAGCGCGGCAAGAAAGGCATGGCTGACAAACGGGTTGTCATCTCCGGCGCAGGCCGCCCAGTCCTTTGCGGGAATGGCGTGGATACTGTCGTGGAGTGTCAGGGACCAGTCAGCCATGCGGGTTTTCTCCCCAGCTCGGACGCCCGGCGGAATGCCGGTATTCAGGCGATTTCGAAAAGCCCTTCCACTTCCACCGGTGCATCCAGCGGCAGGGATGGCACCCCGACGGTGGAACGCGCGTGGCGTCCCGCGTCGCCGAAGACCGCGACCGCCAGGTCCGATGCCCCGTTCATGACCGTGGCGTGGGCGGTGAATTCGGGCGTGCAGGCAATAAAGCCGCCAAGCCGTACGACGCGCTTGACCCGTGACAGATCGCCCACGGCGGCTTTGACCTGCGCGATCACGTTGATCATGCTGTAACGCGCGGCTTCAGTCGCCGCTTCGAGCGAGACCGCCCCCCCGAGCTTGCCGGTTGCGAGCAGCTTGCCGTCCAGCAGCGGCAACTGCCCCGATACGACCAGCGTATTGCCGGTCTGCACGCACGCCACATAATTGGCCACGGGGGTTGCCGGTGTGGGCAGCACGAGACCAAGGGCCGCCAGGCGGGATTCGGGGGTGCTCATCAGGCTGTCTTTCCTTATCTGTCCGGATATGCCCGCGCGGGGCGGGGCTGGAAACCCGCGTGCCTAGCTGACAAGCCGCAGGCCGCGTTTCTTGCGTTCCGAAGGGGTATCATCCTCACCGGGCAGGTCAAGCGGCAGAAGCGGGTCGGGGTCGGCCTGCGGGTCCTGGCTGGGGCCGTCGGGCAGGCGTTTGCCCAGATACGCGTCTGACAGGGCGCGAAAGGCGTAATCCAGCATGGACGTAGCGTAGGACGCCACGGGGTCGCCCTCTACCGTGCCGGCGGGGCCAAAGCAGGAATAGGCGAAGTTTTCCACATAGGCGTCCAGGGGGGCGCCGTATTGCAGGCCGATACTGACCGCTTCGCCCAGGCTTTCCATCAGCCCGCGCACCATGCCGCTCTCGCGCGTGGGGGTCAGGGACAGCTCGCCCAGCGTGCCATCTTCATATTCACCCGTGCGCATGAACAGGCGGTGGCCGCCAATGGTGGTTTTCTGGGTAAAGCCGCCATGTCGCGCGGGCAGGGCGCTGCGCATGCCGCGTTCGAGCTTGCGGCGCACGGGGGCTGCCATGGTTTCTGGCCGTGCGGGCATGCGGTCCACAAACCCGGTCAGCGCACGATACATGGCCAGATGCGCGCCCGGACCGGGCTGGGGCAGCACATTTTCCCCCGCCAGGGCGCCGGCCAGAGCTGTTTCCACCGTAAAACCGCGTCTTTCCAGCCGCTGGCGGGTGCTGGTGGCCAGCCGGCCATCGGGGCGCAGCAGGGAAAAGACCGGGGCCAGCCCGCAGACCTCCACCCCCAGAAGCCCGTCGACCGGGTTGGGGGTTGAAAAACCGGTCTCGACAGGGGCCAGAGGTGTTTCGGTTTCGACCGCGGCTTCGTTCCAGACAGCCCGCAGCGTCTCGCCCAGGCCGGGCAGGACCGTGCGCACAGGTGGCAGGGGCAGGGCTTCGGGCCCGCGTCCGGCATGGGCGCTCAGCGTTGCCAGGGCGGCTATGGCGCAGGCGGCGGCGCGGCCGTCCTCGCTGTCATAGTCCAGCCCCACGCCTGCCAGGCAGGCGTCAAGGTTGGTCAGCAGGACATGGCCCGCCACGGCCTGCGGCGCGGCGCTGCCGTCCGCGCCCACCGATGTGGCGGGGGCCAGCAGGTCGGGCAGAGGCAGTTCGCCATTGCGCTGGCCGGCCATGGTCAGGGCGGTTCTGCGCAGGACCGAGCAGATCAGCCGCAGGGCCGCGACAAAGGTGCGGGCGGCAAAACCTTCCCCCGGGGCCACGAACGCGGCAAGGTTGATGACAAAGCCCGGCGGGCGGTCGTAGGCACCGTGCCACACGGCCTCTGTCGGGGCGGCCTGGCTGCTCAGCAGCAGCCAGACGAGCGAGCGCGCGGTCGCGGTGTCGGGGGCAAATGTCGCGATCCATTCCCCCGCCAGGGTGGGCAGGTCTATGGGGGCCTCGCCCGGTACAAGCTGGGCAAGGGCGGGCGCGGCTGTGGCGTCCCATTCCGCGGGCAGGGTGACCGAACGCGCAGGCGCGTCGGGGTCGGCCGTGGTATCCAGTGTGCTCATCAGCACACCGTCCCAATGGTGTCTGGATGTTGTCATGGGGGTATTTTACCGCTGCCCCAACGCGGGGCGGAACCCGTTTTCATGCCCCGAAAGTCCCGTTATCACCCTGCATAATGAGGATATGGGGGATAACTTTTTGACCGCGCCTCTCGCGCACAGGTGATGGGTGCTGGCGGCATAAAACAATCGACGCAGCGGCCTGCGGAGTCCTATCATGCGGGCATGGCAAATTTCGGAACATGGCTGCATACGCGCCGCAAGGGACGGCTGATCGGCAAGGATGCCGATGGTCGCTGCTATTACGAGTCGACCGGCCCGGCCCGCCTTGGCGGCGGGGTGAAGCGGGCCGAGCGCTGGGTGATCTACCACAAGGGGGAAGACGCCTCGGCCGTGCCGCCCGAATGGTGGGGGTGGCTGCACCACACGCTCGATGCGCCGATCCCCGAGGGGGAACGCAAGCCCTGGCAGATCGCCTACCAGCCGAACATGACCGGCACGCCCCAGGCCTACCGCCCGCAGGGCAGCCTGTACGAAAAGGGCGAACACCCGCCCGCAACCGGCGATTACGAAGCCTGGACGCCCCAGACGTGATTTAGCGCGCATTCCCTGCTAGAAGACCTTATCTGACAGGGAGTAAACGCAGCCCATGGCTTCAGCAATGGCGGAAAAATCACGGCGCAGTCTGGCGGAACTCCTGACCGGGGGGGCCGTTCTGTGCGGTCTGGCAGTCATGCTGGCCGCCACCGTTCTGAACGAAGGTCGCAACACCGATTCGGCCGGGTATCAGCTCAATGCCGATTTTACGCATATCGACGGGCTCGATATCGGTTCGGATGTGCGGCTTGCCGGTGTGGCGGTGGGCACGGTGGTGGCTGAAAGCGTCAATCCCGCGACATACAAGGCTCACGTCACCTTTACGGTGCGCCCCGATATCAAACTGACGGTGGACACGGCCGCGATCATTACCAGCGACAGTCTGCTGGGCGGCAAATACATCGCCCTTTCCCCCGGCGGGGATGACAGGATGCTGGCGCCCGGGGCCACGCTCACGCAGACCCAGGGCGCGATCAGCCTTGAGCAGTTGCTGAGCAAGTTCATTTTCTCCGTCACGGATACCCTGACCCACGCCAACAAGTCCGCGCCGGCTGGCAAGGCGGAATCCGGCGGGGCGGACCTGCCCTGAAACAGACATAAACCTGCAACACAGAGTGCAGTCGGGTTGGGCTATTTTGGTAAGGCAGACGATGGAAACAGTGCGTATCTGGCCGCAGGACGACGGGCAGCCCGTGACGTGCCAGGAAAAACTCCGTGTCCTGGACGAGAACTGGCAGGACCTGTCCGAAGTGATGACAGACGCGTTCGAGGACGCGGTTCTGATGGGGGTGAATGAACAGGCCCTGCGCGAGCGGCTGGTTGCCCTTGTCGGCTCCCTTCGTTCGCCGAAGGCTGGCGCATGAAAGGGCTGCACGTCGTGCGCGGGGGCCGTAGCCGCAGGGTTCTGGCCGGGCTTGCCGTGATCGCCCCGCTGGTTGCGCCTGTAGTCGCGCCCCTGCCCGGACGGGGTGCGGACCTGTCGGGCACAGGGGCTGCGCCAGGTGCGGTGGCTCCGTCATTGCCGGTGGGGAATGTGCCGCCAGACGCTCCGCCCGCAGACAGTAGCGATGACAGTGCGGCAGCCCAGTCCGGTGCGGTTTCGACCGGCATGTCGGGTGGAACGCCGGTGGCGCCCCCCGTCGCCTATCCTGCGCAGACATGGCAGGGCAAGACCGTGGCGGTCGTGCGCGTGCTCGACAAGCTGGATGCCCATGTGGATGTACTGTCTGTGACGGTCGGCACCCCTCTGCGCTACAAGGCGCTGGACATTACGGCGCGCCGCTGCCTGCTGCGCCCGCCCACGCTCTCGCCCGATGCCGCGGCCTGGCTGGAGGTGCAGGACACCCACCCCAATGGCGTTGCGTTCAAGGGCTGGATGCTGGCGGCCGAACCGGGCGTCGGTGTGTTTGAAAGCCCGGTTTATGACGTGCGCATGGTGCGCTGCGAAGGAGCCGATACGGCCCCCGCCCTGCCGCCATTGCCCAAGCCGGTTGTTCCCGTGTCGGCTTCTTCGTCCACCCAGAGTCTTCCTGCTTCGGGTATTCCCGTCCAGAATGTTCCCGCAGGGGGGCCTGCTCCGGTGTCGGCCCCGGTGCCGTCCTCGCAGGGCGTGCCACCCGGCGTCCCTGCCGCTCAATCCGTGACCCGCCCCAGTGGGGGTGTGCCCGCGTTGCCGCCGCCGCTTCCATTCTCCGCCCCATCCCGCCGGGCGGGGGATCAGGGCGGCAGCGTGCCGGAAGCCGGGGGGGCTTACTAAGGCCCTTTTGCCCGTCCGCCTTGCGGTCTGACAACTGGCCTGATCCCTGCGGCGCCGGTGCGCCGCGGGGGCCGGTCCCCGCGGCTGTGCTCCGGTCCTGTGTTGTGAGCCTGTCAATGGGCCTGTTGTCGGGGCTGCCCCGGCAGCGGGCAGCCGGGTGCGATAAGGCTTGTAGCCCCCGGGGGATAAGCGCATCGTCCCCCAAGCCAGAGGTGGGGCCATGGGCATTCGGGCGTTGTCCCGGTGGCGAACGCTTATGGCAAGAGATGAAGAAAGCAGGAGAGTGAGGCGTGTTCGGTTTCCTTGAGACAGAGAATTCCCGGTTTCAGAGCCCACCGCTGAGCGAGGCCGCTTTTCTGCTGGATTTTGATGGCACGCTGGTCGATGCCTCGCCCCTGTCGGAGTCCGTCAGCATTCCGCCCGACCTGCCGGGGGTGCTGACCCGCCTGCGCGCCGCCTGCGGGGATGCGCTGGCCGTGATCTCGCGCCGGCCCATCGCGCAGATCGACCAGTTTCTGGGCGATATTCCTTTTGCAGTCGCGGGTGAGCATGGTGTGACCATCCGGCACAGGCCCGGCGGGCCGGTAGAGCATGCGGCCCTGCCTGTTCTGCCGCAGGTCTGGCTGAACCAGGCGCGCGATCTGGTGGGGACGCTGCCCGGCACACGGCTTGAACATGTGGCTGGTGGCCTTGTTCTGCATTACCGCGCGGCCCCGGAAGCGGCACAGACCCTGCACGCGGCGGTTTCCGGCTGGGTTCGGGATTCCAAGGGTGCTTTTCGGCTGGTGGCAGGTAAAATGGCCTGGGAAGTCCGCGCCACGGGGCTGGATAAAGGCTATGCCGTGACCCTGTTGATGGAAAATGTGCCGTTTCTGGGCCGCAAGCCGGTTTATGTCGGCGATGACGCCACGGATGAGGACGGTGTGGAGGCCGCACGCCGTCTGGGTGGGGTGGGGCTACGCATCGGGGCCGATTTCCCGACGCCGGAGGTCTTCAGGGCGTGGCTGGCTTTTCTGGCGGACGGGCACTGAGCATGCGGCAACTGGCTGTTTTCATGGTTCTGGCGGCCTGTGCGGCACTGGGTGTGGTCTGGTGGACGGAGCATGAACTTGGCATCATGCCGTGCGAACTCTGCCTGTGGGAACGCTGGCCGTGGCGGGGTGTGCTGGCTGTAGGGGCCGCGGCGGCGCTTATGCCCGTGCGGTGGGGCAGGCGTGTGCTGTGGCTGTGCGCGCCCCTGCTTGTGGCGGGCATTGGCCTGTCCATCTGCCATGGCGGGGTGGAATGGGGGTGGTGGCCCAGCCCGCTACCGGCCTGCCACGCCCCCCATATTTCGGGGCACACCCTGGCCGAGCGCCTGGCGTCCATGCCTTTGCTGCCGTCCAAACCGTGCGATGCGCCAACCTATCTCCTGCCCGGCCTGCCTGTGTCCATGACCGTCATGGGGGGGGCTTACGCCCTGTTTGTTCTGGTGGTGCTGGTCCTGTCCCTGCTCCGGCAGCAAAAGGAAAAACGGCGGATTTTTCATTAGATCGTCGTGAAGTGTTAAGAACCTTGTGTCATTTTTCATCCTTGAAAACACTGCACGGCAGCAAGCCCCGGCAGTAGCGGACCGCATGCGCGGTTGCGGCCTGCGGGGCCAGGCGTCGTGGTCCGGGCGGTCTTTCAGGGTCTTGGCATGTCTTCTGGGATTACGAGCGAAAAACAAGACGGGCAAAAACACGACTGGGCGGTGTTCGACCCCGAATGGTACGGGGCGCATTATGCGGATGTACTGCATTGCCTGGGCGTGACCGACCCTGCGGCGTATGCTGATTTTTACTCGACCCATGGTGTCGCGCTCAGGCATTCGCCCAACCCGTATTTCGACGAAAGCTGGTATCTGAACCGCTACCCCGCAGTGGCCCGTGCTGTGGTGGAAGGCGGTTTTACATCCGGTTTCGATCATTACTGTCGTATGGGTTTTGCAACCCATAATCCGCACTGGCTCTACGATGAGGCGTTCTATCTCGCGAGCCTGCACCGGGCCGGGGGGGAGGCATTTCAACCTGCCCGTCTGGGTGAAGACGGGTTCCGGAACGGTTACGATCATTATATGCGGGTGGGAGATGCGCAGTTTCTCAGCGGTTCCTGGTTTTTCGACCCTATGGCGTACATGGCCGGTGCGGGGGTGGCGGCACCGGGCGGCACACCATATGATCAGGCCATAAGGGCGGGTCCGACGCCAGATACAGCGGAACCCCGCCTGTCCTGGTATTTCGACCCCGACTGGTACCTGGATACCTATGATGATGTCAAAGCCGGGTTGCAGGCCGGGGCATGGCGTTCGGCCCTGCACCACTACCTGACAAACGAAACCCCCGGTGCCTACAACCCCAACCCCTTTTTTTCGGAAGAATTCTACGGTCGCGTCAACCACGATGTGGTGGATGCCGTCGCGGAAGGGCGTTTCCGTAATTTCTTCGAACATTTCCTGATTTTTGGCGTGCATGAACTGCGCAGACCCTGCGCGGATATCGATCTGGAGGTGTATTACCGCAACGCCACCGTGCAGCAGGAGGTCGGGCGCGGTGACTGCCCGGACGCCTTTGCGCATTTTCTGGCCCATATGCGCAGGCCCGAGGGTGACGCCTCGTTCCTGAAGGAAAGCGAGCCGCTGGCCAAAAAACTCCACCTTGAGATGTGCCGGATCAGACTGCCGCTGCTGCTGGGCGGAGAGATCGATTTTTCATGCGACAGGCCCGATCTGAGCGTGATTATTGTCGCCCATAACCTTTTTTCCATGACACTGAACGCCCTGGCATCGCTGCGGGCCAATTACAATGGCCCGATACAGGTTGTTGTGGTGGATTCCGGCTCTACCGACAGTATACGCCAGATCGAGCGGCATGTGCGGGGGCTGGATGTCGTGCGTTTTCCCGGCAATGTCGGCTTTCTGCTGGGTGCCAATGCCGGGCTTGAAAAAGTGCGTGCACCGTTCACGCTGTATCTGAACAACGATACGGAGCTGATGCCCGGCGCCGTGGGGCATGCGCTGGCCCGGCTGCGTGATGGTGGGCGTGGTGGGGTGCGTACAGGTGTGGTCGGTGCAAAACTCGTGCGTACGAACGGGCTTTTGCAGGAAGCCGGCAGTATCGTCTGGCGCGACGGGTCGGTGCAGGGGTATCTGCGCGACCAGTCGCCCGACATGCCGGAGGCCGGTTTTGTCCGCTCGGTGGATTACTGTTCGGGCGCGTTCCTGATGGTGCGGACAGAGGTGCTGCACGAACTGGGTGGGTTCGACCCCGCCTATGCCCCCGCCTATTTCGAGGAGACCGATCTGTGCGTTCGGGCGCGTCAGGCGGGGTGGGACGTTGTGTATGATCCTGCGGTCGTGGTGCTGCATTACGAATACGGGACCTCCAGCTTTGTCAGCGGCGGGGCCATGATTGCGCGCAACCACGCGCTGTTCCGCAGTCGGCATGCGGATTACCTGCGGCACAAGCCCTTCCAGAACGCGCTGCTGGTGGCGCAGGCCCGTTCGGCCGACCGGGAGCAGAAACATGTTCTGTTTGTGGAGGACCGGCTGCCTTATCGTTTCCTGGGGTCGGGTTTTCCCCGCGCGAACGATATCGTGCATGCGCTGGTCGCACTGGGGCACCATGTCACACTTTACCCGGTTTTCCGGCCGACCGAGGGGCGGGAGGCCATGCACGGGCATTTTCCCGATACGGTGGAAGTGATCTGGGACCGTGAACTGCCCGAGCTTGAAGCGTTCATAAAATCCCGCCCCGGATATTACGATGCGGTGTGGATCGCACGCACCCATAACGCGGATCGCCTGGCCCCCGTGCTGGTATCCTGCGCGCAGGCGCTGGCGGGCAGCCAGCTTGTGGTCGATACCGAGGCCGTGGCCGCCCCGCGCGAACACATGCGCCGCGTGCTTGGCGGCGAAAATATGGACATGACGGTCGTGCAGATGCTGGAACACGAGTTCCGCCACCTGTTCATGGCGGAGAAAATTGTCGCCGTAAACGAAAGGGATGCCGACATGATCCGTGCGCAGGGGTTTGGCAACGTATCCGTGCTGGGGCATGTGCAGGACAGGGTCGCCGCATCACCCGGGTGGGACGGGCGGCAGGACCTGCTGTTTGTCGGCGCGATGCATGACCGGGATACACCCAATATGGACTCGCTGCGCTGGTTCGCGGGGCATGTGCTGCCTCTGCTCGACGCCATGCTGCCGCCCGATGTGCGTTTTAGCGTCTGCGGTTATCTGGACCGGCGGGTTGACCTGTCGTGGCTGGCGGAGCATCCGCGCGTGTCTTTGCTGGGCCGGGTGGAGGATGTGGCGCCAGTCTATGCGCGGCACCGCGTGTTTGTGGCACCCACACGGTATGCGGCGGGTATTCCCTACAAGCTGCACGAGGCCGCGGCCCATGGCCTGCCCTGTGTGGCATCCAGCCTGCTTTGCGAACAACTGGGCTGGAGTGCGGGGGAGGATATGCTCTGCGCCAGCGTGGCGGACCCGCAGGCCTTTGCCGATGCCATAGTGCAACTCTATACCGATCACGCGCTGTGGGAGCATGTCCGCGCCAATGCCCTTGCGCGGATCATGCGTGAGAACGCCCCGGATCTATACCGGGAAACCATAGCGTCCATACTGGATTTTTCATGACTGTGGGGCGGAGGTCCGGCGTTCTTCATCCACAATGCGTTCCACCAGATCGGACAGGCGGGTGCTGGCCTGCCCGCCAAGCTGGCGGATGGCATCGTGGGTGAACCATCGTGCCTCCAGCGCGTCGTCCCCCGCACGCAATGCGGCCTGCCCCGTCTGCGGTTCGGCACAACGGATGACGACAATCACGTAATGAAAAGCCAGCGTGCCATCAGGGGCGTGGTGCAGGCTGTCGAACACGCTGACAACGCGCGTGGCCTGTGCGTGCAGGGCTGTTTCTTCCGCCAGTTCACGCTGGGCGGCGGCGAACAGGGTTTCTCCCGCTTCCACCTTGCCGCCGGGAAAACCCCACAGCCCGGCATCCGGCGCCTTGGCCCGTCGGACCAGCAGAAAACTGTCATCGCGCCGCACGACGCTCAGCACGCCCACACGGGGGGCAGGGGGTGGGATCGGTATCATGGCGGGCAGGATGCAGCCGCTGTCAGGGTGGGTCAATCGGCGCGTGCAGCCCTTTTGTGCGCCCCTGCCGTTTGCCATGGGGTTTCTGCTGCGTGTTTAATGGCCTGCCCCGCCCGCATTGCGGTGTCAGGGCGGGGTATATGTTTAAAGGTTGAGGAGAACCGCTGACATGACGGCTGAAACACTCATGATCCCGGGTATTGCCATGCCCGCGTCCCGGATCGCCCTGGGCACCTGGGCCATTGGCGGGTCCATGTGGGGTGGAGCGGATGATGTCAACGCGGCCAAAACGGTGGAAGAGGCGCTGGCTGTCGGGATCAATGTCATCGACACGGCCCCGGTCTACGGGTTCGGCCATTCCGAAGACGTGATCGGCCGCGCGCTTGAAACCCACCGTGACCGCGTGATCCTGGCCACCAAGGTCGGTCTGGACTGGCAGGACGGCAAGGTGTTCCGCGACAGCCGGGGGGCCCGTATTGCCGATGAGATCGAGGCCTCCCTGCGTCGGCTCAGGACCGACCGGATCGATCTGTATCAGGTGCATTGGCCAGACCCCAAAACCCCGATCGAGGAAACAGCCCGCGCGCTTGAAAAACTGGTGCAGGACGGCAAGGTCCGCGCATTGGGGCTGAGCAATTTTTCCCCCGAACAGATGGACGAATTCCGCAAATTCGCACCCGTGGCCGCGATCCAGCCGCCCTACAACCTGTTCGAGCGCGAGATCGAAGGCACTGTGCTGCCCTACGCGAAAACCAACGGTCTTGTGGTGCTGGCCTATGGCCCGCTGTGTCGCGGGCTGCTCAGCGGCAGGATGACGGCGCAGACCACGTTCACCGGTGACGACCTGCGCAAGGCGGACCCCAAGTTCCAGTCGCCGCGCTTCGGGCAGTATCTCAAGGCGGTGGCCGATCTTCAGGCCATTGCCGACAGGCACGGCAAAAGCATGCTGGCGCTGGCCGTACGCTGGGTTCTGGACCGTGGCCCCACAATCGCCCTGTGGGGGGCCAGAAAGCCCGAACAGATCAGCGGCGTTCAGGAGGTGTTCGGCTGGAGCCTGTCGGCACAGGACATGAACGAGATCGACGCCATTCTGGCGCGTGACATTACCGACCCCGTGGGGCCGGAATTCATGGCCCCACCCCCACGGGCCTGACGGGCAGGGTGCGCGGGGCGGCTGGTCGTTTCGCGGTCATGGCTGGGGGGCAAAGGCGGGCATTGACTTGGTGCGTGCTTTTTTTCCAATCTGACAGGCCATGACCTATCCAGACGACCATTCGCAAGCCGCGTCGGACCGGACGACCGTGCACCCCTTTCCGCTCCAGCAGGTGCTGGGGCGCAGGCAGGCGGCCGCGTATCTGGGCATACCGGTGCGGCGCCTGTGGCTGCTGGAAATTCTGGGCGGCGGGCCACGCCCGGTCAGGCAGGCCACGGCGACGTTCCAGTTCCGCAAGGAAGACCTGGATCGTTACAGCGCCGAGCTGTTCAGTCGCGCCGGCTTCGCAGCCGACGTGCTGGCGCGCTACCGCAGGCAGAGACAGGGCGAAGGACCTCTGGACCTGGACCCGTTCATGAACCTGGCCACGCGGGACGAACTGCGCGAGGTCTGCACCTATCTGGGCAGCCGCGCGGTCATCCTGCTGGGGCTTGTGGTCATTGTGCTGTCGCACACGCCCCTGTCGCGCATGCTGTTCCACGTTCTGCGTTAGGCCGTGCTGTCAGCGCCCCGCAGGCTGAACTGTGGGGCAGGTCGGCAAAGGGCTCTTGCATGGGGCCGGGGCATGGCCCATCTTTGCACAATGGCGGCTTCACAGACAGTATCCTCTACCCTTGCGCGCGGCAGGAAACGCGCATCCCTGAGCGAGCGGGCCGCAAGCCTGCCCGCCGTGACGTTCGTGCCCGAACGCCAGGCCCCGCGCCCGCGCCTGCGCAGGATGGAGGTCGTGTCGGAATACGAACCGGCGGGCGACCAGCCGCAGGCCATAGCCGAACTGGTCAAGGGCGTGGAAGAGGGCGAACGCGACCAGGTGCTGCTGGGCGTGACCGGGTCGGGCAAGACCTTCACCATGGCCAAGATTATCGAGGCCACCCAGAAACCGACCCTGATCCTGGCCCCCAACAAGACGCTGGCCGCCCAGCTTTACGGGGAGATGAAACAGTTTTTCCCCAATAACGCGGTCGAATATTTTGTCAGCTATTACGACTATTACCAGCCCGAGGCCTATGTGCCGCGTTCGGACACGTATATCGAAAAAGACAGCCAGATCAACGAACAGATCGACCGCATGCGCCATGCGGCAACACAGGCGCTGCTTGAACGCAACGATGTGATTATCGTCGCTTCGGTCTCGTGCATTTACGGTATCGGCTCGGTCGAGACCTATTCGCGCATGGTGGTCAAGCTGGAACTGGGGGGCGAGATCGACCGCGACAAGCTGGTCAAGAGTCTGGTCGAACTGCAGTACCGCCGTAACGACGCGGCTTTCGCGCGCGGGGCTTTTCGTGTGCGGGGCGAGAGCGTGGATATTTTCCCCGTCCAGAACGAGGACAGGGCATGGCGTATCTCCCTGTTCGGGGATGAGGTGGACGGGATTATCGAATTCGATCCGCTGACGGGCGAAAAAACGGCTGACCTGCAGGAGGTCACCATTTACGCCAACAGCCATTACGTGACCCCGCGCCCGACGCTGAACCAGGCCAATACGGGTATCAAGCATGAACTGCGCGAACGCCTGGCCGAGTTCACAAAGGCGGGCAAACTGCTGGAGGCCGAACGGCTGGACCAGCGCACGACTTTCGACCTTGAAATGCTTGAGACAACGGGCGTGTGCAAGGGTATCGAAAATTACTCGCGCTATCTGTCTGGCCGCAAGCCGGGCGACCCGCCGCCGACCCTGTTCGAATACCTGCCCGAAGATGCATTGCTGATCGTGGATGAAAGTCACGTGACCGTGCCCCAGATCGGCGGCATGGAACGCGGAGACAACGCGCGCAAGTCCATCCTGTCGGAATTCGGCTTTCGCCTGCCCTCCTGCCTGGATAACCGGCCGCTCAATTTTGCCGAATGGGACAAGTTCCGCCCGCAGAGCATTTTTGTTTCGGCCACCCCCGGCCCGTGGGAAATGGAGCGCACGGCAGGCGTTTTCGCCGAACAGGTGATCCGGCCCACGGGCCTGATCGATCCCGTGACCGATATCCGCCCGGTCGAACACCAGGTGGACGATCTTCTGGCCGAATGCCGTACCACCATTGCCAAGGGCGGGAGGGTGCTGGTCACGACACTGACCAAGCGCATGGCCGAGGACCTGACCGACTACATGAACGAGGCCGGGATCAGGGTGCGGTACCTGCATTCCGATGTGGATACGCTGGAGCGGATCGAAATCATCCGCGACCTGCGGATCGGCGCGTTCGATGTGCTGATCGGCATCAACCTCCTGCGCGAAGGGCTGGATATTCCCGAATGTTCGCTGGTGGCCATACTGGATGCCGACAAGGAAGGTTTTCTGCGGTCACGCACATCCCTGATCCAGACCATAGGGCGCGCGGCCCGTAACGTTGATGGTCGGGTGCTGCTCTATGCCGATAAAATGACGGATTCCCTGTCCTACGCGGTGGAGGAAACAGCCCGCCGCCGCGAAAAGCAGACCGAATGGAACACGGCGCACGGCATTACCCCCCACAGCGTGCGCAAGCAGATTGGCGATATCGTCAGCTCCGTTTTCGAGCAGGATTACGTGACGGTCGCACCTGACAGGGATACGGGTGTGAGCGAATTTGTCGGCAAGGATCTGGGGGCGGCCATTGCCGGGCTGGAAAAGCGCATGCGTGAGGCGGCGGCCGAACTGGAGTTCGAAACAGCGGGCCGCCTGCGTGACGAAATCAAGCGGCTGGAGGCCCTGCAACTGGGGATCGACCCGCCACCACCCGCCCCGAGCGCGCAAAAGCCCGGCACGCGCCGGGGCGGCAAGCAGCAGGTGCCGCGCCCGCTGGGGCCGGGTGGGGGCGGCTACGAACCCAAAGCCAGAGGGGGCAAGACCGGTGGAGGAAAAATCGGTGGGGGCAAGGGCCGGGGGCGCGGTCGGGCGTAGCAGCGGCGCAGGCGCGTGGGGCTTGTCTCATGCACGCAACCCTCCTACCGTCAGGGGACAGGGGGTGTTGTTCGCCTTCTTGGAGTTTCCGGGTAGTTTGAAGATATGAGCGTATCAGATACCACCATCCAGCCGGATTACGACGCGCTGTCCCGGGCACCTGTCTGTTCCGATCCTTTCGAGCATGTGCTGGTTCCCAATTTCATCCGCCGGGCCGATCTGCAGCGTCTTTTCGCCAGCCTGCCGCATATTCCCTCCGGCGGGTCCTTTCCGCCGTCCTCCCTGTCCCTGTCGCCGCTGGTGCAGTCCCTGGTGCGGGAAATGGAAGGGCCGACACTGCGGCGCCTGATCGGCGAAAAGCTCGATCTCGATCTGTCCGACGCGCCCAGCATGCTGACCATGCGTGGCCGCACGCGTGAAAAGGACGGGCGTATCCATACGGACTCGCTGGCCAAGCGGGTGACGATCCTTTTGTACCTCAACCCGTCGGCGGAAAACTGGACCCGGCAGGAGGGGTGCCTGCGCCTGCTGCGTGGCCCGCACGATATCGAGGACTACGCGCGTGAGGTGCCGCCTGTGGATGGCACGTTGCTGATCTTCCCTAACGGTCCTGCCACATGGCATGGGCACCGGCAGTTTGTCGGGCAGCGCTATACCATCCAGCTCAATTACATGACGCGTGACGCCATGGCCCGGTCCGAACTGCGCCGGCACCGCCTGTCCGCGCTGGCCAAGACATTGGCGCTGCCCGGGCTGAAGGGGTAGCCTCCGACCCGGGCCGGAATTTTCACCAGAAAACAGGAACACTGCTTATGATCTGTACTGCCGTAACGACCCGTCGCAAACGGTTGGTTCTGCTTGGCGTGGCCATGGCAGCCATGACCGTCGCAACGGGGGGTGGTGCAATCTGGTCCGCAGCTCCCGCGCAGGCGCAGGAGATGGAACACGACATGGGGCCGGGCATGCCCTCCGCCCTTGTGCCCGCGGTGCTGAGCAGTGCGCAGGTGGTGCGCGCCACCCTGCCCAACGGGCTGAAAGTGGTGATCGTGCCTGACCGACTGGCCCCGGTCGTAACCACCGAAATCAATTATCTTGTGGGCTCGGCGGAAACGCCGGAGGGTTTTCCCGGCACGGCGCATGCGCTGGAACACATGATGTTCCGTGGCAGCGCGGGGCTGGACAAGGACCAGCTTGCGGCCATCGGCACGCGGCTGGGCGGCAGCTACAATGCCGACACGACAGAGGACGTCACCCAGTATTTCTATACGGCGCAGGCCCGCGACCTGCCGGTGCTGCTGAAAATAGAAGCCCTGCGCATGAACGGGCTGACCCTGTCGGAAGAGGACTGGAACAAGGAGCGCGGCGCGATCGAGCAGGAAGTCTCACGCGATCTTTCAAGCCCGGCCTATCTGTATCTGTCGCAGTTGCAGGCCATTCTGTTCGCAAACACGCCCTATGCCCATGACGCACTTGGCACGCGCCCGTCCTTTGACAAGACAAAGGCCGCCGACCTGCGCGCTTTTTACGAAAAATGGTATGCGCCCAACAATGCCGTTCTGGTCATTGTGGGTGACATCAACCCCGTAACCGCCCTGCAACTGGTGCAGGATACATTCGGGCCGATCCCGCGCAAGACCCTGCCGCCCCGCACGCCGGTCAAGCCTGCGCTCCCCCCCGCGAAAACCCTTGCGCTGGCGACCGACTACCCCGTGGGTTTTGCAACGCTTGCGTACCCCCTGCCTGGCTCTTCCGCCACGGATTTCGCGGTGGCGGATATTCTCTCCGATGTTCTGGGCAGCCAGCGTGGCGCCCTGTATGACCTCGTGCCCCAGGGCAAGGCGCTATTTGCCGGATTCGAGTTCGCACCCAAGAAAGAGGCGGGCTTTGGCCTGGCTCTTGCCGCCTTCCCCAAGGGGGGGGATGCAACGCGCACCATGAACGATTTGCGCGGGGTTATGGAGACAATCCGCAGGCAGGGTGTTCCCGCCGATCTGGTGGAAGCCGCCAAACGGCGCGAGATCGCCCAGCTTCAGTTCGCGGCCAATTCGGTCAGCGGTCTGGCGTCCATCTGGTCCAATGCGCTGGCCTTCCAGGGGCTGGATTCGCCGGGTGACCTTGTGGCCGCCTACCAGGCCGTAACGCCCGAGGCCGTGAACAGGCTTGCGGCCCGGCTGCTGGACCCGGCCCATGCCGTGTCCGCCGTGCTGAGCCCCGAAAGCTCGGGGCAGGCTGTCGCGGGCTCCGGCTTTGGCGGGGCGGAATCCTTTGCCTCGGCGCCGGACAAGCCGGTCAAACTGCCCGCCTGGGCGGAAAAAGCTCTGGTCCAGCTTGAAAAACCCCAGCCGACACCCCTGCCTTCGGTTGCGACCCTGCCCAATGGTCTGACGCTGATCGTCTGGCCGTCGCATGTCAGCCACACGATCCAGCTTTCCGGCCAGATCAGGCAGGCTCCGTCCCTGCAGGAACCCGCCGGGCGCGAAGGGGTTCAGGACATTACCGAGGCCCTGTTCTCCTACGGCACCACAACGCATGACCGGCTGGCGTTCCAGAAAGCCCTGGACGATATTCCGGCCTGGGAGGACGCGGGAGGGTCCTTCTCGCTGCGGGTGCTGACACCCGATTTTGAAAAAGGCGTTGCACTGCTGGCTGAAAATGAACTGCATCCCGCCTTCCCCGAAAAGGACTTTACGGTGGTGCGCATGCAGACCGCGCAGTCTCAGGCGGGGGAACTGGCGTCACCGGGGCATGTGTTCAACAGGGCCGTGAAAATAGCCGTTCTGCCGCCGAAAGACCCTGCCCTGCGTGAAGCCACGCCGCAAAGTATCCTTAGCGTCACGCATGATGATGTGGTGCGGTATTATCAGCATGTCTGGCGTCCCGACCTGACCACCATTGTCGTGACCGGGGACGTTACCCCCGAGAAAGCCCGCGCCGTGGTTGAAAAAGCGTTTGGCGGCTGGAAGGCGGATGGCCCCAAACCTGACGTTGACCTGCCTGCCGTGCCGCTCAGCCGCGCGTCACGCACGAACGTGCCGGACAAGAGCAGCGTGCAGGACGAGGTTATCCTTGCCGAAACGCTGGGGTTGACCCCTTCGCAGCCCGAACACTTCATGCTCCAGCTCGGGAACGAGGTTCTGGGCGGGGGGCTGTTCTCTTCCCGCCTGTATCGGGACCTGCGGGTCAAGACCGGTTATGTGTATTCGGTCGGGAGCGGGTTCGAATGGGGGCGCACGCGCGGTCTGTATACCGTGACCTTCGGGGCCGATCCGGACAAGGTCGGCAAGGCCCGTGCCGCCGTGCTGCGCGATATCAAGGCCATGCAGTCCGCTCCGCCCACGGCAGAGGAACTGTCTTTGGCCAAGGCATCGCTGTTGCGCAGTCTGCCGCTGTCGCGTGCCAGCCTGGACCGGATTGCCGCGCAATATCTGCATCTGGCCGAACTCGGGCTCCCGCTCGACAATGCCGACCGAGGCGCCTTGGCCTATTACGGCGCAAGTGGTGCCGATATCCAGAAGGCATTCCGTCAGTGGATGCGGCCTGACGATCTGGCGACAGTGGTGAAAGGCCCCGCCCCGACCTGGTAAGCTGCAAAACTGCTCCGATCTGGCGCAAAAACGTTCCGGATTATGGGAGTCTTTACCCTTTCTGTCTTATTCAGGCCGGAGTTGCAGGGGGCGCTGTAACCGTGGTGGGGCAGACCTGCCATGCCCGATCGGTCGGGCAGCGCCACGACGTGGAGCAGGCCATGACGAAAGCGACACAGACCCCACCGGCACCGGATACGGCAGAGTCCGCTCTGCGCATGCGCTCACAGCGCGACCGGCCGGCAGGGATGCCAGATCGGTTGCCAGATCGGTTGGCAGAGCGGGTGGCGGAGAAATTACCCGAGAGGGTGCCTGATGGGGTGCCCGAGAGATCGCCCGGGAGAGCGCCGGAGCGGGTGGTCCCGCCCGGTGGCCATGCCGCGCCACCTTCGGCTGTGCAGCAGCATCGGGCTGTGGCCGAACAGGTTGTTCAGGCGTTGCAGGCGCAGGCGGACGCGGCGGAACAGCAGGCGCTCAAGGAACGTCAGGACGCCATTTTTTTCGATGGACAGTGGTATCTGAACGCCTACCCTGACATACGGGCGTCCGGCATGGAGCCGGTGGAGCATTTTCTGCACTATGGCGTGCAGGAAAAAAGAAACCCGAACGCTATTTTCAACAGTCAGGCCTATCTGCGGGCAAACCCCGACGTGGCGACTTTTGTGGCCGGGCCGTTCCTGCATTATGTCTGTTTCGGCTTCCGGGAAAAACGCCCCTTGCGCTGATACGGCCAGCCACGGGCTTTTCTGTAGTCTTTTAGAAAAATATCAATATTTATCAGCGTATAGAAAAACAGGCGGAGTGTGACACAATACCACTGTGCCTGCGCCTGTCCATGCGTAAGCATAGTGCTGGCAGGGGCCTGTACCGCAATCAGTCATGGATAATATGATGGTGATCCTGACCGCCTGGAACAAGAAAGATATCAAGACCATAAGTGAATCAGGACTGTTCGATGCCGATTTTTACAGTCATGACAACACGGATGCCCAGCAGTCAGGCCTGGACCCGATCGTGCATTATGTGCTGTCCGGCGTGAAGGAAAGCCGGAACCCGAACGAGAACTTCAATACCGTTATTTATTATAATCTTTATCGCAATGTCATGGGGCAGAACGAAAACCCGTTTGCCCACTATATTCGCAACAATAACCATCTCATGTTTTTCGAAAAAGGTCTCCTGCAGGATTATTCTTATGAGACCATTACAAAACTCATAAACAGGTTCAGGGCCTATCCGTTTTTCGATCCCGATGACTATATCCGCATGAACCACGATCTGTCCGCGGCCCATATTCCACCGCTCCAGCATGCGGCTTTGTATGGCATAGCCGAAGGGCGCGAGGTTTTTTCCAAACGGTCCATTGTCCGTTTTCTGGGGCATGAATGTAAAAAAAGCATCGATTATATACCCTCAGCAGGTGGTAAGGTTGCGGATGGCCCCAAATCCATAGGGGTGTTCCACCACAGTCAGGGCAATTCCTTTATTGTTGAACTGGCGGAATGCCTGAACCGTTACCTGCGGGACAGCGGCCTGAACGCCACCGTCATGACAGAAAAAACACCGGCGGCCGACGCACCCGATCTGTGCATTTTCTGCGCGCCCCACGAGTTTTTTTTCCTCGACGGGAATGAAGTCTGGAAGCGCGACGAAATTATTCGCAAATCCATCATGTTCAACACCGAACAGCCGCAGACTGTCTGGTTTACACGGGGTATTCTCTATATTCTGATGTCAGCCGGGGTTATGGACCTGTGTTATCAGAACCTGGAATGTTTTGCCCGTTCCGGTGTGCCGGTCTTTCATTTCGACCCTCCGCTGACGGTAGCACCCTGCCAGCTTCTGGCGCAGGACAGAACGCACTCGCTGTTTCGGGTTCTTCCCAAGGAAGTGCGCAAGGAGTCGTCTCCGTTCAGGGCTTTTGCGGAGCGCAGTCTCGATGTCAGTTTTTTCGGGAATGTCTCTGCCCGGCGTGAACGCTTTTTTTCGCGGTCAGCACGGTTTTTTTCCGACTATCGGTGCTTTTTCTATTACCGCAAGGCAGACGGCCCCATTCCTTCCACCGGGGTTTACGATATTCTCTCGCGCCTGCCCCGGTTCGTTGCGGAAAACTCGAAAATTGTCCTGAATATTCATCGTGACGATCACTGCTTTTTCGAATGGCACCGCATTGTCGTGCAGAGCATGGCTTCAGGCGCGGTTGTGGTGACGGAAGACTGCTTTGCCCACCCGCTTTACAGGAACGGCGAGCATTTTCTGGCCGAGGCGCCAAGGCATATCCCCAATCTGGTCGAGTGGCTGATACACACGCCAGACGGGCAGGAAGCCGCCAGCCGGATCCAGAGCAATATATTTGCCACCCTGCAGGACCAGGCCATAGCCCGTTCGAAAATGCATGACCTGCGCTCCTATGTTGCCGATGTATGGAGTGCCGTGCAGTGAGCGTTCTCAAACCATGGGACCCCGCACCGGAGGCGGTCTTTACCCATAAGAAAAAAGCCAGAAAACCGCGCCATCTCATTACGGTCTGCGTGACCAATTTCAACTATGCCGCCCTGATAGGGGATTGCCTGGACAGTATTGCCGCCCAGACCCATTCCGATCTTGAAATTGTGGTGGTGGACGACTGTTCCACGAAAGATGATTCCGTGCAGGTCATCACGGACTGGATGGCTGCGCACACAACGCGGTTTTACAGTCTGCAATGTCTGGTGAACCGCCGCAACCAGGGGCCGTCCTTTGCGCGGAACATGGCGTTTGAGCATGCGTCGTCCGAACTCGTTTTTATTATCGATGCGGATAACCTGCTTTATCCCACGGCGCTGGAAAAACTGTATGCCGCTTTGGCAGACGGTCCGTTTCCCGCCGTTTATTCCCAGCTTGAAGAATTCGGGGACAGGCAGGGTGTGGGTCATGCCGATATCTGGGATGCCGAACGCATGCGCCGTAACAACTATGTCGATGTCATGGCCCTGATCCGCAAAGCCGCGTGGGAACAGGTCGGGGGGTTCAGTCATATCGAAAAAGGATGGGAAGATTACGATTTCTGGCTGAAATTCATAGATCACGGGCTGGAGCCGGGCTACCTGCCCGAAATCCTGTGCCGCTACAGGGTGCATGATCAGTCGCGCACGGCGACAGATGCCCTGGCCGCGCATTATGACCTGGAACTGGTTATGGAATTCCGCCACCCCGCAGCGGATGGCGCCGCTCCCGGCGGCTGACTGACCCGCGGGGCGGGTGGTGCAGGGGGCCGACCGGGCTGGTCCGATGAGGGCTGTGGAGTTTCCGGCCCGTCACGTCTGAGCCGTGGTTCGGGAGTTGTCGCACAATTTTTTGCCGTTGTTGTGCAATTTTACGCATGCAACAGCGGTTTGCTGAATTTGACCGCATGACAAGCCAGTCGGCAGGGTCTGTTTCAGAACCCGCCGACAATGCGCAGTCTGGTGCCATCGGTAAAGCGTGACAGGCGGAACGGTGCAGGGTCCACCACAGGTTTGCGCCCGGTGACGAGATCGGCCGTCAACTGTCCCGCACCGGGGCCAATGCCAAAGCCGTGGCCTGAATACCCGGTGGAAACGGTCAGCCCCGGTGTATCGGGCAGCGTGTCAATGACCGGCACGGCGTCGGGCATGACATCGATCAGTCCGGCCCAGTGTTGCAGCACGTGAATGGGCTCGGCGGCGGGGAACATGGTCTGCAACGCCGTAACGGCCCGGCGGGTCAGTCTGATATCGGGCATGGGGTCCAGCACACGGGTTTTTTCAAAAACCGTTGGCATGTCCAGCGCCCAGTGGCGGGGGGTCAGCAGTTCGATCAGGAACCGGCGGTCCAGCCGGGGGCGTACCATGTCGTGTTCGACCCTGAACGCGGGCAGATAATGCCTGGCCAGCCGGATCATGTCAGGCACGATCGGTACGCTCAGGTTCATGGTGGGGGCTATGTTGTAGCCGCCGTCGTCGCGCTGGCGATAGGCGATATCGCCCAGATAGGCGGAAGTCGGGGGCAGGCCTTCCACGGGGGCGGTACGGCAGACCGAGGACAGGATCTTCATCTGTGGCAGGTCGATGCCCATGTTCCCAAGGAACAGGCGCGACCAGGCACCCCCGGCCACGACAACCTGACTGGTTCTGATGTAGCCAAGCTCCGTCACGACGCCACAAATCCGCCCGGCCTGACGTTCGATCCCGCGTACGGCGCAATGCTGGACAATTTCGGCCCCCAGTGCGCGCGCCGCCATGGCGATTGCGGGGGCCGCACGCTGGGGTTCGGCCCGGGCATCCGCCGGGTTGTATAGCCCTGAGCGAAAGGGCGCGCGCAGGCCGGGCAGGATGTCGCGCATTTCCGCGGCGGTCACGATGCGGCTGCCGATCTGGAAGGGTTGCGCATCGCGCACGAACTGTTCGTGGCGTGCCTGATCTTCGGCGTTTCTGGCAACCGCCATTACGCCGCATACGGTAAAGCCGGTATCGAGCCCGCTGGCGGCGAACTCGTTCCAGACCCTGAAGCTTTCCATCATCAGCGGCAGTTCACGCGGGTCACGGCCGTTGCGGCGCACCCATCCCCAGTTGCGGCTCGACTGCTCCCCCGCGATATGGCCTTTTTCGCATACAACGACCGATACGCCACGCTGCGCCAGCGCGTAGGCGGTGCTAACCCCCACAATACCACCACCGATGACAACGACATCGGCACTGGGCGAAGGCCCGGTGTCAGTCAGGATTTTGGTGACTTCGGGCCCCATGTTGTCATTCCCCCTGACTATCATCCTGAATATGATCTGGATCGTGGCGGTCCGCCGGGCAGGGGCGCACCATGCCGGGCCCCCAGGATCACGCTAAAACGGAGCCGGGCCGCCTGGCAACCTGTGCGATCCCGAAATGACCGGCATGGCGGACCGGCTATGGCCGCATGTGTGGCGCATCCATATGGCTTGCACCCAAAAGCCGGATCGGCCAGCGGTTTTTTTTCGGTTCCGCTCCTGTGGCGCGGGGGCTGTGCGGCTAAAGCCGGTCCAGAGTGTGGGTGTGGCCCGTGGGGTCGCGCACCTGCAACGGACCCTGCACGTAGTCCGGCCCCAGCGGCACCTTGCCGTGCCCGCCTGGAATATCCAGCACGTATAGTGGCCAGGCCAGGCCCGTCACGCGCCCGCGCAGTCCTGCCAGCAGGCGCTGGCCTTCTTCCACCGGCACATGAAAGCGCGCGGTGCCGGGGGCGGGGTCGAGCTGGTGCAGGTAGTACGGGCGCATGCGCAGTTCCACCATGGCGCGGAACAGATCTTCAAGCGCGTGTTCGCTGTCGTTGACGCCGCGCAGCAGCACTGACTGCCCCAGCAGGGGAATACCCCGCCGTACGATCTGGCGCAGGCTGTCTCGTGCGGGGGCGGATATTTCGCGCGCGTGGTTGATATGGACCGCCATCCATACGGCCTTGTCGCTTTCCAGCGCGTCCAGCAGGGCAGGGGTAATCCGCTCGGGGGCGGCCACGGGCACACGCGTATGCAGCCTGATGGTGGTGACATGGGCCATACTGCCCAGAGCCGCCATGATGGCGTGCAGCCTGCGTGGCGAGAGCATGAGGGGGTCGCCCCCGGTTATGATCACCTCGCGGATCTGCTCATGCGTGCGCAGCCAGTCCAGCGCGGTGGCAAGGGCCGCGTCGTCCAGCACGCCGCCATCGGGGCCGACATGTTCGCGCCGGAAACAGAACCGACAGTATAACGGGCAGACCAGCAGGGGTTTGAGCAGTGCTCGGTCCGCGTAACGGTGGACAATGCCCGGCACGGGAGAAAGGGCGTCATCCCCGATCGGGTCCGTGCGTTCCTCCGCCGTGATCTCCAGTTCCTGCACGGTGGGAATGACCTGGATGCCGATCGGGTCGGTCGGGTGTTCGATCAGTGCCGCGAAGGCGGGCGGAATGGCGGTGGCGTAGTGCCGCGCGACTTCGTTCAGGCCTGCGGCCTGTTCGCGCGGGGCCAGGCCCGCCTGAAAAAGGTCTTCAGGCGTACGCAGCGTTCGGGTCGATGCAAAAGGGGGGTTGACCGCGCAAGACATGTACCGCCTCTACTCTGCCCATGTCCGCAAGTGCAACTCCTCATCCGCTCCGGGGCGGGGCTGACCCGCAGCATATCCGCGATCGCCTGCCTTATCTGCTGCGGCGCAACCTGGTGCAGCGCGCCACCCGCGCCTTTCTGGAAAGCCGGGGCTGCGTGGAAGTGGAAACGCCCTGCGCGGTGCCCACGCCGGGGGAGGAGGTGCACCTTCTCCCGTTCCGCACGATGCGCGAGACACCCGATGGCGCGCGGCAGACACTGTTTTTGCATACCAGCCCTGAATTCGCCATGAAGCGCATTGTCGCGGCCACCGGTCTTTCGGTCTTTCAGTTCGCCCGCGTGTGGCGCAATGCTGAAGGCAGCGCGCTGCATGCGCCGGAATTCACCATGCTGGAATGGTATCGCCCCGGGCTGACACTGGCAGGGCTGATGGACGAGACAGAAGCCCTGCTGCGCACTGTCCTTCCCCCCGCCCTGCATTATGGCGGGGCCCATCTGGACATAAGCGGGCCGTTCGAACGTCTGACCATGCAGGAGGCCTTTGCCCGGCATGCCGGGCTGGACCTGCTGCCGACAGAGGGCGATGCAGACCGGCTGGCCCAGGCCGCGGGCTGTGTGCTGCGCCCGGGCGAAAGCTGGGAGGACCTGTTTTTCAGGCTGCTGCTGGAACGGGTGGAACCCGCAATCGGGCGGGCGCGCCCCACGTTTCTGACGCACTGGCCCGCCAGTCAGGCCGCATTGGCCCGCAAGGACCCCGACGACCCCCGTGTCGCGTTGAGGTTCGAGCTTTATGCCGCCGGCATGGAACTGGCCAACGCGTTCGAGGAACTGACGGATGCGGCGGAACAGCGCAGCCGGTTCGTGGCGGACCGCGCGGCGCGCCACGCCCAGTACCCCGACCGGGATGACTGGCCGATGGATGAGGCACTGCTGGAGGCTCTGGCCCATATGCCGTCCTGTTCGGGCATTGCCCTGGGCTTCGACCGGCTGAGCATGCTGGCCTGTGGCACTGCCCGGATACAGGACGTCTTGTGGATCAACGACTAGTCTGCAACATTTGTCTTGATTAAGACGTTTCAATAACTGTGAGTGCTGTCACTGTTCACAGAACATCTTGCCAGGATTCGAGTCTGTCATGACACATACAAATAAAGTGCTGCTGGTAGGATTGCTCACCCTTGCGGCCTGCCAGGTCCCCACCGAAAAGCAGCGTCGCGAACTGGATTCCATGATCGGCAGACAGGCCGCCGATGTCGTCAGGACATTCGGGGTGCCCACGCGCCAGTTCGTTACCGGTAATCACGCCTTTCTGGCCTACATCACCCAGGAAACCAGCTATTCCATGCCTATGGGCGGTGGCTGGGGCTGGGG
>NZ_JBDOBQ010000015.1:0-68031 GCF_047723915.1 Acetobacter sp.
CATAAAAAACGGGAACTCTCCTTTTGAGTGGATACAAAAAGGGGGGCACGTCAGGGATCATATAAGACTAGCCAGAATTTGCTCGGAAAAATCAAAGGAAGCCGCGATTGTCGACACAATCAGTTCGGTTTCAGTCTCACCGATTATACCGCTCAGGCCGCCAGAGCCAGTCTATGCCTTTTCCCGGCTCCAGCCCAACCCATCCCGAAGCCACACGCCACCAACATCGCCCAGATGAGCGTTAACGACTTCGTATCGTTCTCAGTATAAAGAAATTCTCGATTTACCCAATTCTTTCTAAAACTATCTCTAATATATCTCTGGAACAATCATGTTTTCCGGTGTGGGCTGCCGTTCATAATCTTCATGATAAACACGTGGTGGTAAAACGACTTCGGAATGAGCTATTATTTGATAAGGCACTTGTTGCAAAAGATGATTGATACAGTTCAGCCGCGCGCGCTTTTTATCAACAGCCTGTACAACCCACCATGGTGCTTCCGGAATACTTGAACGCTCCAGCATGATCTCTTTTGCTTTTGTATAGGCTTCCCACCGTTTCCTGCTTTCAAGATCCATGGGGCTTAGTTTCCACTGTTTCAAGGGGTCTTCAATACGCGCCTTGAACCGAGCCTCCTGTTCCTCATCGGTAATCGAAAACCAGTATTTGACTAATTTGATACCGCTTCTCACCAACATCCGTTCAAATTCTGGTACGGAGCGGAAGAATTCTTCATACTCGTCGTCCGAGCAAAAATTCATCACACGTTCTACGCCGGCACGGTTATACCAGCTTCGATCAAACAGAACCATTTCACCCGCGGCTGGCAGGTTGGCAACATAACGCTGAAAATACCATTGTGTTCGTTCGCGATCGGTTGGAGCAGGCAATGCCACCACGCGACAGATACGCGGATTCAGACGCTGCGTAATACGCTTGATAACTCCGCCTTTTCCAGCCGCATCACGGCCTTCAAAAAGAACAACAACCCGGTTGCCCGTTTGCTTGATCCAATCCTGCAGCTTTACAAGCTCACCCTGTAAACGGACCAGTTCACTGAAATATGTTTTCCGAAACGATGTTGAATATTCTGTTGTCTTGTCATCAGCATCGCCGTCCTCAAGCTCTAGTTCAAATTCTTCGTCCAGGTCATCAATAATTTCCTGCCTGATACGGATACGTTCCAGTTCAGCTGGAGAAAATCCACCTGGTGTCTTAGCCATTATCTTTACTCCCTGCCCAATTCCCAGTCAGCCAGCGCTGGAGAATAATAGGTCATTCCCAAACTAAAACTGGCATATTTTCTATGCAAAATCACCAACCCTGCATTTAAAAATGCCGATTTCATTAAAATACAACAATTAAAACATTGCGCTTACATTCAAGCTAAATATTACAGTGCGTGGAATGGTCGAAGTATCCGAATGGCTATTCGCCCCTTCCCCCACATTCAGTATATATTGTAGGCTTGGCTGAACCGAGCTCATTCCATTATAACTGACGTCCCGAAGGAGATTCTCTGAAGCTACTCCCCAGACCTTCTCAACATCATGAAGGCTAGCGGAACTTCGCTCCACCCCCCGCCACCTACATGGCGTGGGTGTCCTGGGATTATCCCGAGGATGACCTGATTGCTCTGCATCGGCAGGACAGTGCGGCCGATGATGCTGTCCCTGTGGATGTAGGGCTGAACCTGAATGCGTTGAATTTCCGTTATGTCATACCGCCGGTGAAAGGGGGCACCCCGCTCTGGCTGCCCAGCCGGGCATTTGATGATGGCCACAAAGTCTGTATCGCCTTCCGGCCGGGATCGGGCAGGGGGGAACTGCCCCCGCTCTTTGTGCTCGGGTCCGATGGCGTGCCGGAACTGGTCAATTACCGGGTGCGTCAGAACTGGATGATCGTGGATCGCCTGTTTGCCGCCGCTGAACTGCGGTTGGGCGATAAGCATTCCGAACGGCGGGGGCGCATCGTTCGCGCCGACGGACGGCCGTCATGACCGGGCAGGCACCCACAATGGGCGAAAATTCCGCAGGTGCTGCAACGCCGCCGCCCGATCTGCGTCTGCGGGCACCGGCCACGTGTCGTGCGGCTTTTCCGCACCGTGGTCTGGATGCTGGGAGGGGTCGGCATGGTGGCATTCGCGCTGGGCTATGCCCTTCAGGCCAGCCACCGGTCGCTATCCACGCCTACGGCGCAGGACACCGATGTCCGCCCCTCAGCCGACGGACTGACCGGACTGCCCTCCGATTATGTTGACAATTCCGTGTCGAACCTCGGGCCATCGTTGCCCGGTGATCTCGGGCGCGCCATCCTGCATGCGCAAGGGCAGGAGAAGGTGGCGTCCGGCACCGAAGACCACCGCGCCGCGCAGAGGTCGAGGCGGCGATCGCGAGCCGGCTGTTTATGCACACGGGGGAGCGTGACCGCGCCAGCGAACAGGCGACCCCGCCCGGGCCGGGTGCTCCGTCCTCTCAGAGGCGGGCGTCCACCACGGCCGGACCACAGGCGGGGAACATTGCCTTCCTGTAAGGACAACCCGATCGCGCGACGACCAGCCCCGATCGTATCATGCCGCTGGTCTCGCCCTGCCTCTTCCAGGCAGGTAACGGTGATCGCTGGTGCGCTGAAAACAAAAATCAGCTCCGACCGGCCAGGCCTGTCGTTCACCTTTCTGGTCGGGCACGACCTGTTACTCAAACCCTACCGGTATCAAGGACACATATGATGACGGATCTGAAAATCCGGGAGCTTCCCGATGAGAAACCGGTGAAAATGACCGTGGCGTTACCTCCCGATATCCATCGTGACCTGCTGGTCTATGCCGCACTTCTTTCTGGTAGCGGTGGGGCAATGGATCCGGAACGACTGATCGCCTCCATGCTTCGGCAGTTCATGATGGCAGACAAGGGGTTCGCCAGTGCACGGTGGCAGGCAAAAGCTGCATCATTGGAAAAGTAACCTTATGGCCGATGGGATTCGAGAGGCCGGGCGAAGGTTTGGGCGCAGGGATTCTCATTGTCAGGCCACCAGACAATGCCGAATGCCAGATGGGAGGAACCGCCCGAGTCACGGATTTCCATGATCGCGATGTCGTTACCATGCTGATCGCGGATCAGCGGCAACCACGGGGCGGGCAGCAGCGCGATGCCTTCTTTATTCTGGACGAGTGCGACAATCGGGCCAAGCCACACAGCGCAGGGCCGATCCGCCAAGCTTCCTCTTGCCTTCCATGATGTCCTGACATAAGTATAAATGCGAAGCATTCTCACTTTGTGAGTTGGAATTCAGGGCAGCGGCAGGTGAGTACGGCAATCTACAAACACAGTATGCAGGTGCACGGCGAAATGGTGAGCTATGCCTGGCGTCTGACGGGAAGTCGTGATCAGGCAGAAGAGGTTGTCCAGGAAGCTTATGTCCGGTTGGCCGAAGCAGCGGCAAAGCAGCTCTTAGAAAAGCCTGCGGCCTATCTGCGACGGGTTGTACATAATCTCGCCCTTGATCATATCAGGTCTCGGAAGCGGCGGGAGAGGCTCTTCGTCCCGGATACAGATACAAATCTGGCTGATATGGCATCGTCGGAAGCTTCGCCAGAACAACAGACACTCTCGCGTATGGAAATTTTCCGGCTTCAGGAGGCTTTGTCTGAATTGCCGGATAATATACGTATAGCCGTCGAGATGCACCGTCTGGGTGGCGCGAAATTACGGGAAATTGCTGAGGCGCTGGATGTCTCCACGACGCAGGCTCATTATTTCATACGTAAAGGTGTTGCGCACTGCCTAACGAAATTAGGCTGATTTTCTTTTATGCCAAGACGTTTTTCCCGGAAAAAACCAGCGTTCGATAGTCTTTTCATCATAAGAGGGAGATGGATCGGTCTACCTATGGATATGCTCTCCCGCATGTTTATTTGTGTTTGGGGGCTTCGTGGCGGAGACAGATGATCTGGAAAATCTGACGCCTGAAGAAAGCCAGGCGTTGGATTGGGCAATCTTGCTCCAGGAAGAGAGCGAAGATCAGACACTTCGTCAGGAATTTACCATCTGGTTACGAGCGACAGAGGAGAATGCACGGGCCTGGCGCAAAGTATCGCGGGTGTACGGTGGTATAGGCGAGACGACGCCTGTTTTTGAGGATATATGGCGTCCGGTTGTAGGCAAGGTTACGCCCACTGCTTCTGTCGTGTTGGTTGGCCGGCGAACTGTGTGTCGCAGGCCACTGTCACTGTATGGAGTAGCAGCCGTTGCTGCGGGCGTAGCGGTCGTTTGGTGCACTGTCAGGCCTGATGTGAGTCTGTTTTTGCAGGCGGATCAGATAACGGGTGTAGGGCAGATACGAACCGTGTCTCTACCTGACGGAAGCACGGTGACTCTTGCTCCCCGTTCTGCAATCGCTTTTACGTCCGACACGCATTCGCGCACTGTCCGGCTTCTGCGGGGGGAAGCGTGGTTTGATATACGACATTCCCCGGAGCGTCCTTTCCATGTCGTTGCACATGATCTGGACGTGATGGATATCGGTACGAGATTTGACGTGCAGGAAGCCCGACGGATAACAAAGATAGCGGTAGAAAGTGGCGCGGTGAAGGTCGCGTCTGTCAATCCGCCACCGATAGCCGAAGATCTTGTCGCCGGACAAACTGTTGCGATTTCTGCTGACCATGGTGTGAGACGAGGTAATGTCGATCCGACTATGATCGCGGGGTGGCGTGACGGGGTGCTTACTGTCCAGAATCAGACAGTTTCCGATGTCGTGGAGGCAATCCGCCCCTGGCACAGGGGAATACTCATTCTTCGGGGGAGGAGGCTCGGAGCCCGTCGCGTGACGGGTGTTTATGATCTTCGACATCCACAGGCAGCGATCGAGGCTTTGGCCGATGCCTATGGGATCAGAATCACCCGGCTGTCGCCCTGGCTTGTGATTCTGTCTGAAAACTGAAACCTTTCATTCAGCCTGTAATTTATTTTTCAGAATTTTCAAAAAAATACCTTCTCAACAGTCAGTAGAAACATGGGGCATGCAGTTGCGTCGCGTTCGTAAATAACTGGCAACGCAGCAAGCGCCATACGACGGTGCCATAGAGAAGGTAGTTATGTGATGGGTGTAAAGTCCGGCGACGCACGGATGCGGAAATATATTAGGAATTCAACAATTTTTTTTGTTACGTCGGTTATGAGTGGAATTGTGTTGTCGCCACTGCATGCACAGACCGCGATGCTGAAGGAGTTTCACATATCTGCGCAACCTTTGCCCGCTGCACTGACACAGTTTGGCCGGCAGGCTGGTTTGCAGGTGAGCATTCCGGCGTCACTGGCCGAAGGCAAGATGTCCCATGCCGTCAACGGAACATTGTCGCCTGCGCAGTCTCTGGCGCAAATTCTGAGTGGTACAGGCCTGACATATCGTATCAACGGTAATGTTGTAACTTTAATACCTACAGCTACAAATATCACGCTTGGTCCCGTGCGTGTTGGTGGAACTGCGATACACGAAAACCCTACGGGTCCGGGCGTTGGCTATGTTGCCGGAACCACCATGGCGGGGACGAAAACCGACACCCCTATAACAGAGATTCCGAATTCAATTTACGTCATTACCAAACAGCAAATGCTCGATCAGCAACCGCAGAGCGTACAGGAGGCATTGCGTTATACGCCTGGCATTTATACGGAACAGCTGGGCACTTACAGTAATGGATGCGCCAGTAAAGGGAGTTGCGGCGGAATTGTCCAGCGCGGCTTTGATACGTCCCAATTCATTGATGGATTGATGTCAGAATCCTATAGCGCGGGAGAGACGGCTTTCCTCGAACGGGTCGAAGCCGTGAACGGTCCGGCGTCGGTCATGTACGGGCAGACAACGCCGGGCGGTATGATCGACATGTCCCTGAAAAAACCAACAGATACACCATTGCACCAGGTAAGCGTAGGCTTTGGCAACTGGGGTCGTTACGAGGCAACATTCGATTATAGTGACAAAATTACGAAATCGGGTAACCTGCGTTACCGTATTGCGGCCATGGGGACGACACAGGGTACCCAGACCAATCATATCGATTATAAAAGGGTGGGCGTCCTTCCATCCATTACGTGGGACATAGATCAAAAAACGTCTCTTACATTGATAGGAAGTTATTTATATACGCCGGCGATGGGCACAAATTACATGCAATTTCCAGTGGAGGGCACGCTTTATGGTAGCCCTTACGGTAAAATTCCGCGAAGTCGCTTTGTCGGCAATACAAATTTCAATACTCAAGAGACCCGTGACGCGATGTTTGAATATCAGTTTCAACATCGTTTCAATCGTTACGTTAATTTCAGTCAGGTTTTCCGATGGGAGCAATCCACCAGAGATAATCGGACGATGATACTTGATGGTATGTATACGGATAGAATTGCAGCGCTTGATCCGTGGGAGATGCGTAATAAGAACACGGTAGCCGGGCTGGATACGCGTTTCCATGGAAAATTCAATATTGGAGAAGTGAACAATACTTGGGTTGTAGGGTCCGATTTCCGGCAGTACAATTATAAATGGAATGTCATCGCGGATAAAACACCTGGTTCTAACGGTTATCCGGGCGCGGAAGGGTATTATCTTGTGGATATTTTCAATCCTCAGAATGACTATATCCGCTGTGCTGATCTGAAGTCATCACAATGTGAAACATGGCATGGAAGTTATAATTACAGTTATTTTCAGGAGGGGGTATATTTTCAGGACCAGATTAAATGGAAAGGGTTATCTGTCTTGCTTGGGGGACGTCAGGATTGGGTCAATACTCATTATCACGGCATGGTTTACAGTAACAGAAACGCCGATCATAGCATTACCTTGACCCGTCTCAGTGCGGACCCCCGTCCGCAGACGGCGTTTACCTGGCGTGCTGGGCTTATATATAATTTCGCATTCGGTCTGGCGCCCTATTTCAGTTACTCGACATCTTTCATACCGCAGAGTGGGAGTGACTGGCAGGGCACGCCTCAACCGCCGCTCAAAGGGCAGCAGAAAGAAGTCGGCATCAAGTACAAGGTGCCTGGACGTGATATATTGATTACGGGTGCGGCCTATGACATCGATGAAACGAATTATCTGGTCACGGATTATCTCCATCCGGGTTATTCTGCCAATGCAGGGCGCGTCAACGCCAGAGGGTTCGAGGTCTCGGCCAATGCCAATCTGACACGTGACCTTCGTCTGATTGCGTCATATTCCTATAATTCCATGACGTATGCCCGTACCAATCTTACCGCCGCAGCCCAACTTCCGGACGGAGGATACGGTCCTGCCGCGTCAGAAAAAGGAAAGTATGTCGACGGAGTGCCTCGCAACATGTTTTCGTTTTTTCTCGACTATCGAATTCCCGGAAATATTGCGCCTGGTCTGTCTGTCAATGGCGGTATGCGTTATGTCGGCTTCACGTACAACGATGCCGTAAATACATTTAAAGTGCCGGCATATTATCTCTTCGATATCGGTATGCATTATGATTTCGGACAAAAAATTCGGTTTCTTAAAGGCTTGCAGGCGCAACTTGCCGTTTCTAACCTCACCAATAAATATTACGTTACGTCCTGTGGCGGAAATTATGCCTGTTACATTGGCCAGGGGCGACGAGTATATGGAAACCTGTCATATAGCTGGTGAAGCAGCGCAGACTATATAGTACATTTTTCCTTTCAGGTTCGGTATCTTCTCTTTTGTCCCAATACTACGCTCAAGGGCAGATCAGATGCCGATCCCGCGCACAGCCGACCGCCGGAAACGGAGGTTGAATTGTCCTTCCCGTTCACTCGGTTACACGGGGTCGTCATGTCAGATCCGTGACACAGGGATATACAGGAGTCTTTATAATATCTGTCATGATACGAAATGTGTCTGACAGGTCGCATGAGAGTATTTTATCCGGGTTATGACTGTCTGAGCACCATAATATTAATGGTCACTGTCAACGGGGCGTCTTCTCGCAAGAAATAATTGCGCCGAAGCGTGCCCCCGGCGCTGCGCTGTCGTCAGGCATCAGAGTGATCGTTACCAACGATGAAAAAGGTGCTTGCAATTATACCCTGTCACACTGTTGCGTCGTCCTCCCGCATTCTCAAATAATCTTGGAGATCTCCAGCGTCATCCGGCGTGTCACGCATGCCCGATCAAGCAGGACCGTTCCTTATTGGCAGGTCGTCCGAAAAAAAATTCTGAGTCCTTTGGAAAAAGAGCTCGTTCCCTCGTCTTACATAATGAGAAGCATAAGTTCGGTTTCCAATCAGGCATGGAACGTCCCGCTGCGCATAAGCGTAAGGATGAATGTCATGCGACTGGAAAAGCCGGAAAAGAACGGCGAGGGACGAGGTTTTGCGTATATTTTCCAGTTGCGACTTAATCTTACACGCATTTGTGAATCTGCGGTTTTCATGACCGTCCGTACCCTCCGTCGCTGGTTCTTGGTCCATAAATGGACGAGCCTGATCTGCACGCTGTTCCTGCTGATCGTGTGCGTAACCGGCCTGCCACTGCTGTTCTCCGAACAGATCTGGGACACGTTCGTCGGCGACGATGACCCGCCCTACGAGGTTCTGCCGCCCGGCACACCCAATGCCAGCCTCGATGTTATCGTGGAGAAGGCGAGGGCGCTTTACCCCGGTCAGATCATCACCAATGTGAATCCGGACGATGATGAACCGGCTGTTCTGATCTCGATGGCGCCAAGCTGGCAGGCGCTGAAGGACGACGAGAATTATCCGGACCGCAATTCCGGCCACTGGATCAAGTTCGATGCCCGTACGGCCAAGATGCTGGAGCAGTCACGTCCAGCCAATGCCCCCAAGGAGCCGCGCACCTGGACGGGTATCATCATGGGCATCTGCAATCGCCTGCATACCAGTCTGTTCGCGTATCTGCCCGGTCGCCTGTTTCTCGGCCTCATGGGCGGTATCTTTGTCGCCTCCCTGATCTCCGGCACGGTTCTGTATGGCCGGTTCATGAAGCGGCTGCCATTCGGCTCTGTGCGGCGGCATCGCGCGTCGCGCCTGACATGGCTGGACCTGCACAACCTGCTGGGGGCGGCCACACTGGTCTGGGCAACCGTGGTGGGCTTTACGGGACTGGTCAACGAACTCCAGACGCCGCTGTTCGGCCTGTGGCGCGTGACCGACGTGCGGCAGATTTTGCGTCCCTACGCCAATCTGCCCGTACCGTCGCAGGATCATCTGTCCTCCGTGCAGGCCGCATTCGACACGGCGGCCAAGGCAGCTCCCGGTAACGAGGTGACGGGCCTGTCCTTCCCCGGTGCGTCCTACGGCAGCCCGGTGCATTACGTGCTGTGGACGCACGGAGCGACCCCTCTGCGGGCGCGGCTGTTCACGCCGGTTCTGGTGGATGCCCGCACGGGCGAGCTGACCGGAGCTTACCCGATGCCGTGGTATCTGCGTTTTCTTGAAATCTCCCGCCCGCTGCATTTCGGTGATTACGGTGGCATGCCCTTGAAAATTCTCTGGGCTCTGCTCGATATCGTTGTGATCGGCGTGCTGGTCAGCGGTCTGGTGCTGTGGGCGTGCAAGCGGAAGATCGCCACCGATGCCCGACTGCGGGCACTGGGGTATGATCTGGATGACGCGGAGGGGGCGCCTGTTTCTGCCCTGACATCGGAGAGAGCCCGATGAACGCGGTCTCTCCCGAAAGCCCGACGCGGGCCTCGCCTGATGTGGGTCGTCGCGCGCCCATCGCCGTGTGGCCATGGCCAATTGCTTTAGGGCTGCTCACCACCTTTGGCCTGCTGTCCGCCCTGCTGGGCCAGCACGGCATCTGGCTGGCCCTCTCGTGGGCGGCCCTTTCCATTCCCCTTATCGTTACGGTCATTTGCCTGATCCGGGCATGGAGCCGACCGTCTTCCAAAGGAGGTCTCTCATGACCGATCTTGCTCCTATTTCCTTTTCTCCGTGGGAGATGTTCCTCAACGCCGGTCCGGTTGTCCGCTGCGTGATGATCCTGCTGGCTGTGGCCTCTTTGCTGACCTGGACCATCTTCATCGCCAAATCGGTCGAACTGCTGCGCGTGCGGATGAAGCTGACAAAAGCCGAACAGACGCTGGAGCAGGCCAATACGCTGGATCTCGGCGAGGAAGGCACCCGTCAGAACGGTATCACCCACACACTGGTCATGGCCGCCGAGACCGAACGCAAGCGGTCGCAGGACATTCCCGATGACAGCGAAGGCCTGAAGGAACGCATTGTCCTGCACCTCGAACGGCTGGAAGCCGCCGAAGGCCGCAGGCTGATGCGTGGTACCGGCGTGCTGGCCACCATTGGTGCAACCTCGCCCTTCATCGGTCTGTTCGGCACAGTCTGGGGCATCATGACCTCCTTTACCGGTATCGCGGCCAGCAAGGCGACCAGCCTCGCCGTGGTGGCTCCCGGTATCGCCGAAGCCCTTCTGGCAACGGCGTTGGGTCTGGTGGCCGCCATCCCGGCCGTGGTGATCTACAACCATCTTGCCCGCCAGACCGCCTCGTGCCGCGCACAGGTGGCGGACCTCACCGCGCTGGTCATGCGTCTTGTCTCGCGTGATCTGGGGCGCATGCAGGCGCTGACGGCCAGCGGGCAGGTGGTGCGGCTTGGCGCATCGCGCGACAGCCGCTCGGTGGCCGGGGAGTAAGCGGCATGATCTGCATCCGCCATACCGATGAGAACCCGCATGAGGCGAGCGAGATCAACGTCACCCCGTTCATCGACGTGATGCTGGTGCTGCTGGTGATCTTCATGGTCACCGCCCCGCTGACCACGGTGAACGTGCCGGTGGACCTGCCGTCCTCGACCGAAAAACCAACCCCACGCCCGGATGATCCGGTGTTCCTGACGGTGAAGGCCGATCATGGCCTGGCGCTGGGTGAGGATGACATCAGCACCGATGCACTTCCCGGCGCGCTGGAGGGTGCGACCAAGGGCAACAAGGACGAGCGAATCTTCCTGCGTGCCGACAAAACCGTGGATTACGGCACGCTGATGGGCGTGATGGATAGACTGCGGTCTGCCGGTTATCTCAAGGTCGCGCTCGTCAACCTTCAGGGGCAGGAAGAAGGCAGTGAAGCCGGGACGACGCCGGTTCCAGTGGGTGATGGCGCGCCCCTTGCCACACCGACTGCTCCCGCCGCGCCCATATCCGGAGCGACACCGTGAGCGGTACGGCGGACATGGCGACGACAGGGGCTACAGACGCCACGCAGGATGCGGCTTTGCCGTCCTTTGCCGACTGGCAGCGCGAACAACTCCTTCTGGCCCGGCGTGAGGACACGGTCAGGTGGGGCCTGTCCTTCCTTGCCGTGCTCGCCGTCAGTGGCGGGGCAGTCTGGTGGATCATGCGGCTGCCACCGCCGGTCATGGCCGTGCCTGAACCGCCACCGGCTGCGATCGCAATCGATATGGCCCCGGAACCGGTCTCCACACCGACCCCGCCGACTGATCTGCCACCGGGACCGCAGCAGACCCAGTCCATTCCGGATCCGGCCCCGGTCGAACCGCCAAAGATCACGGCTCCGCCGTCACCTGCGCCCAATCCGCCAATCCCGGTGCCCAAGCCCGAAAAGCCAAAGAAACTGGTCAAGAAGCACAAGCCGGTGCCGATGCTCAAAAAGCCGATCCCGGACAAGACGCCACCCGCCGAGGCGACCACAGCCCCGCCATCCTCTGAAGCGCCGCCAGCGCCCGCACAGGCAGCACCTGCACCGGGTGCTTCGTCGTCCAAGGCATCGCATGATCCAGTGACCTGGCAGGGGGCTTTGCTGGCGCAACTCGAAAAGTTCAAGCGCTATCCGTCCGACGCCATGGCCGACCATCAGGAAGGCGTGCCGACCGTGACCTTCTCCATGGACCGCAAAGGCCATGTGCTTTCGGTCACGCTGGCCAGCTCCTCCGGCCATCCTCTGCTGGATCAGGAAGCCATCGCCCTGCCCAAACGCGCCCAGCCGCTGCCCATCCCGCCGGACAGTGTCGCGGGGGATCCCATAACCCTGACCGTGCCCGTCGAGTTCTACATTCATTCCGGTGGGAACTGAGGTTCCTGCCGTTTCCTTATCTCTGATCGTGACAGGATCAAACCCATGCTTACCTTTTCCGAACATCGTCGTTCGCCGCCAGCCGTGAACCAGATCCGCCCCGGCATGGGCGCCAGCCGCAGCGCCGTGCGCAGCCTGGAAGAACGCTGCGAGGAGGTCGGCATCAAAATGACCGATCTACGGCGCATCCTGTTTCACGGCATTCTGGAAGCCGGACCACGCGCGACGGCGGTGGAGATATGGAAAACGCTCAGCAAAATGCTGGAGCACGGGCACGCACCCTCGCAGGGGTCGATCCAGCGCAATCTGAATCTGTTTGTGGAACGGGGTATCCTGCGCCGCGATGTCACGCCCGACCGGCAATGGCTCTACAGTGTGGCCATCGAACGCAAGGCAGCGCTCGCGATTACCTTTGTGGAGGCCGGGACCGGACGGAAGATCGCCTGCAATGCCCCGGAAGTGGTCAGGGTATTACGCCGGGTCGCGGCTGAGCACGGACTGGCCGTGCAGGGAGCCGCCATCACGGTCACGTCGTCAGCCAGCGCGTCATGATGAACAGGATAGGGGGCGAAATATTTTTTCGCCCTTTTTTTGAAAAAAATGCCCGCATCGATCGTCTTATAGAGTGAGCCCTCCCGCAGGGACGGGACATCTTCCTTGAAATTCATCGCCTGGTTTGTCCATCGTCCAGTGGCGACAACGCTGCTGCTGGTCTCCGCCGTGCTGTCGGGGCTGATGGCGTTGCCCCATCTGCCGGTTTCCGACCTGCCCGATGTCGACCTGCCGGTGATCTCTGTCTCCGCCTCCAATGCTGGCGGCTCGCCTGAGGTCATGGCCCGCACGGTGGCAGCACCCCTGGAGCGCCATCTGGGCAATATCGCCGGTGTGACGCAGATGCAGTCCACCTCCACGCGGGGCGAGACCTCCATCTCGCTGGGGTTTGAGCTGGGGCGTGACCTCAATGGGGCCGCGCGCGATGTGGAAGCCGCGATAAGGGCAGCGCGGCGCGATCTGCCGACCACGCCGGGGTCGGACCCGGGCTACCATCGCGCCAACCCCAATGCGACGCCGGTGCTGATCCTTGCCGTGACACCGGGCATGCAGTCCATGTCCCGCCTGTATGATCTGGTGAACACCACTCTGCGACCCATGCTGCTGCAGGTGCCGGGGGTGGGGGATGTGACGCTCATGGGCAGCTCGGCCCCCGCCGTGCGGGTGGAAATGAACCCTCTGCTGTTCTTCAAATACGGCATGGGGTTCGAGAACCTGCGCGCAGCTCTGGCTTCGGCCAATGCCCATACGCCAAAGGGTGTGATCGATATGGCCGGGCAGCGCTACCAGTTGGCCGTGAACGATCAGGCCGACCATGCCGCAGCCTACCGGGATCTGGTCATCGCATATAAAAACGGACGCCCTATCCGGCTGCGTGACGTCGCGACCGTCACCGACAGCATGCAGGACGTGAACGCCGCCGCGTTCTTTGATGGAAAGCCGGCGTTGACCCTGATGGTGCGTGCCCAGCCGGAGGCCAATCTGGTCGGCATTGTTGATGCGGTAAAAGCGCGACTGCCACAGTTGCGGACACTGATGCCGCCGGGGGCGGATATTGCGGTGGCGCGGGATGGCTCGGCCGTGATCCGGTCCTCCCTGCACCATACGCTGGTGACGCTGCTGGCGTCCTGCGGGCTGGCGCTGGTCGTGGTCTGGGTGTTCCTGCGCTCATGGACCGCCTCGGTCGCGGCGGCGATCATCGTGCCGTGCTGCCTGGTCGCCAGTCTCGGCCCAATGCATCTGGCGGGGTTCGGGCTGGACAATCTCTCGCTCATGGCGCTGACGGTGGTCACGGGACTGGTGGTGGATGACGCCATCGTGGTGATCGAGAACATCATCCGCATGCGCGAGCGCGGGCTTTCCATCGACGAGGCGGCCATTGTCGGTGCCAGCGAGGTGGCGTTCACGCTGCTGTCCATTACCGTCTCGGTGCTGGCGGTGTTCCTGCCCATCGGTTTTGCCCCCGGTCTGACGGGACGGCTGTTCCGGGAGTTCGCGGGCACAGTGGGTATCACTGTCACGGTGTCGCTGGTTCTGTCCTGCGTGGTCACGCCGTGTCTGACGGCGCTGTGCATGCGCTTTGCCGAAGGGAAAAGGCCGGAGCAGGTCGAACAGAACCTTACCCCAGTCAGCAGAGATCATGGCGGTGCCGCCGCTTTCCTCGCTCATGAGAAACACGGCGGCGGCCTGTATCGCCGCACGTTGGACGTCTGCCTGAGCCATCCCGGCAAGACGGCACTGCTGCTGCCACTGACCCTGCTGGCGACCGGTTTTCTGTTCCTGCGTATGCCAAAGGTCGTATTTCCGCGTCAGGATATCGGCATCGTCTCAGGCGGCTCGCGGGGAAGTGGCAGTTCTCTTGCCCAGACCAAGGAGCGGCTAGAACACTTCAGCAAAGTGCTGCTGGAAGACCCGGCCGTCAGTCATGTCATTGCCTATCTCGATACCAGCGAAGGCTCCAGCCACGGTATGGTGTTCGCCACGCTGCGCGATCTGTCCACCGGACGAGCCTCCGGGGCAGAAGTGGCGGCCCGCGTGGTGGCCCGGATGGGGAAAGACATTCACGCCGAATATCATGCCCAGGCGCCCGGCAACATCATGATGCGGGTCGGCTCGAACAGCAGCGGGGTGAGCTACATCCTGCGAAGCGAGGACGACCGGCTGCTGGGACCGGCGACACGCAGGCTGGCGAAAGCCCTGCGGCATCGTCCCGAATTCAGGGACGTGGACCCGGATGTCGATCCGCCGGGGCAGGGGATCACGCTTACCATTGATCGCGATACCGCTGCCCGTGTCGGGGTGACACCACAGGTGATCGGCAACACCCTGTCCGATGCGCTCGGCCAGACCACGGCCTCGGTCGTCTACACCGCACATGGGCAGTATAACGTGGTGCTGACGGTGGAAAACCGCTTTCAGCAGGACCCGGAAATCCTGAGGCAGTTCTGGGTCAGCCCGTCCGGTGGGTCTGCTTCAGGTAGTTCGGCGTCGAACACCATCCGGGTGGTCACGTCGGCCACAACCAGCACCACAACCAGCACCACAACCTCAACCGGTGCGACGGCATTCAGAAACCAGATCGCCAATTCTCTGGCGGGCGGGGCGAATGCCTCGACCGGTTCGGCCGTGGCGACCGGGGCGGAGACGCTGGTGCCATTGTCGGTGGTCGCCCGCATCACCCCCAGCCTAGACCCGGTGGCGGTCACCCATATCGGCTACGCCAGTTCCGCCTCGCTGGCGCTGGAACTGGCCCCCGGCGTCAGCCTGTCACAGGTGCAGACGATCATCGATCAGGAGTGGCGAAGCCTGCACCTGCCGGAGACTATCAACGGGGAGTTGCAGAGCGATGAAGGGGACGTCGGCAGGAGCACGCATGACAGCGAGATTCTGATTATCGGTGCGGTGCTGGCCGTCTATCTGACATTGGGGATGCTCTATGAAAGCTTGTGGCATCCGCTCACCATTCTTTCCACCATCCCCTCGGCCGGGATCGGGGCGGTGGTCGCACTCGACCTGTTTGGCCTGCCGTTCTCCGGCATGGCGGTTATCGCCATGCTGCTGCTGACGGGCATCTCGCTGAAAAACGCCATCCTGCTGGTGGATTTCGCCATCTATGCCGAGCGAGAACGCGGCCTGACGCCACGGGATGCGATCCGCGAGGCGTGTCTGCTGCGCCTGCGGCCCATCGTCATGACCACCTTTGCCGCCGCCCTTGGTGCGTTGCCACTCGTGCTGATGGGCGGATACGGCATGGAACTGCGCCAGCCTCTGGGCATTGCGCTGATCGGTGGCTTGCTCGTCAGTCAGGCACAGACCATGTTCACGACACCGGCGCTTTATCTGTTGGTGAGCAAGGGAAGTATCCGTTTGGAAGGACACAAAAGACAGTAGTGTAGAGACTGGAGCAGGTGGCAAGACGAACATCCTGCCCATTTTTATAGGGTTGAAAAAAGCTGTGCTGATATGCGCGAGATCGCTCACGTGGAAACCGATACCCTCTTCTTTCAGTCTTGAAATTGCGATCTATTATCAATAACATTGAGTGTGCTTTGGTATGTCGGATTCTGTGAGTGCTGGAACGGAATGCAGTGGCAAGCGACGAAACAATTCTTTCAGTCTATCTGGACAACAGGCTTCGTTTCCTGAATCTTGCTACCAGAATTGTCGGTTCCCGCACAAAAGCCGAAGACATTGTGCAGGATGCGTTCGTCAATGTGTCGCAGGCGGTCAGCAGCGGCACGACCGTCATCAGTCCTCTCTTTTACTTCATACAAATCGTACGGCGGCTTTCTCTTGATCATATGCGTTCGGGTAAAGTCAGATTTGAACAGACACATACGGAGCAGGCGCTCGCGGCACTCTCCGTGGATTATCGCACTCCCGAAGATTCCGCTCTCTCCCGGTCGCAACTCGCCATTATTGCGTCTGTTCTGGATACGTTGCCGAAGCGGACACGCATAGCTTTCGAAATGCAGAGATTCGGTGGGTACAAGCTGCGCGAAATCGCTGATGTTCTCGACATCTCCATAGGACGAGCGGCTCAACTGATCGCAGACGCGTTCAGAGAATGTAAAGACGCTCTTGACGAGGAGAAATCTCGGATGAAAACAGACACCACCCCTTGAAAACACGACCTCCCATCCGTCACATGACAGGGCATGCCATCAGAATGTGGCGTAAGCTCATTTTTCCATGGGGATTCCATGAACGTATCCTCGACCGACGATGATCGGCAGGCAGTCTCGGAGGCGACTGAATTTCTGGTTCTGCTTCTGGACGACCCGGAAAATGCATCGCTCCACATGAAAATTCAGCGGTGGAGGAAAGCCGACACCGCACATGATGCGGCGTGGCGCAGCATGGTGGATGTCTGGCATCTGACAGGAGATATCGGGCCAGTTCTTCTGCCGCTCGAAAAAGCGTCCATCAGTCCCGCAAGAAGCCCTGTTTTCACCCCCCGTCGTGTTGTTGCTGTTGCCAGCGCCCTGTGCGCGGTGGGCTTCGCTTTTGTGTTCAGAAACGATATCCGTCTTGCTGTTCTTTCGGATTATCGGACAGGAACAGCCGAGAACCGCATGATCGAGCTACCTGACGGCAGCACCGCGACACTGGGCGCGCGTTCGGCCATAGCTCTTCATTACACATCCGGGCAACGACAGATCAACGTTCTGGCCGGCGAGGTGTTTTTTAATGTGCGCCATGACGTCATTCATCCTTTTGTCGTTCAGGCCGGCCAGATGACGGCGCGTGACATCGGCACACGCTTCGATGTCAATAAAAGCGATGCCCGGATCGACGTGGCCGTTAATGAGGGGTGTATTGGTCTTGACTATGGCAATCAGGGCGCGATGACCGAACGGCATATGCGCGCCGGAGATCGGGTCTCGATCGATGTGCGGTCAGGGGCAGTCGCACAGTTCCACGTGAATCCGGCCGAGATAGGCTCCTGGCAGGAGAAACGCCTGACCGTCAGTGATGCAACGGTTCAATCCGTGGTGGAAAACCTGCGTCGCTATTATCCGGGCTTTATAGTTGTCTACGGTTCAGGTCTCGATACGATCCATGTTGCCGGATCATATGACCTGACGGACATACCGGGTGCCCTGAAAGCCGTAGCCGCTCCCGCTCATGTTGCCATCAGAGAAATAGGTTCCCGTGTTTTGCTGGTCGGTGCAAAACCATCGTGATCAGGGCCAACAGGAGACTAGTCCACCACATAACCGGCCCAGCCACGACACCGCATTTTTTTCCCAGGCCCCTATAAAAAAATCGCCCTCGTTCTTCTTGTAATTATGCGAATGATAATTGATCGCATATTTATGAGGCATTCGGAAAAAAAGAGGCGAGTTTAAGGATGGCAGCCAACAGTCAGACGGCTCCGCGCGCTGCGCAGCGTTTTCGGTATTACTTGTTGATCGGCATTACGGAGATCGCGCTGCTGCATGGCGTTCCGGCCCTGGCGGCTGCGTCCGACCCGGCACAACAGGATAGCAAGGTCAAAAACTTCCATATTGCCGGACAGTCGCTCTCCAGCGCGTTAACGGTCTTTGCCCAGCAATCAGGGCGGCAGATCTCCTACGATCCCGCCATAACGACAGGTCTTGCGACAAAAGGTGTATCGGGGACATTGACGCCAGAGTCTGCCCTTTCCACTCTGCTGAACGGGACACCCGTTCAGTTCCGCAGACTGAATGCGCGCACACTCATTCTGGAACGCAGAAGCACGTCGTCGATCACACTTGGTCCTGTCCGCGTGGGGGGAGCCGTCACCCGTCAGGACCCGACTGGTCCTGGTGCTGGTTATTTTGCCGAGAGCACCATGGCCGGAACAAAAACAGATACTCCGCTCATTGAAATTCCCAATTCGATCTATGTTGTCACCAGGCAGCAGATGGTCGATCAGCAGGCACAGAATGTTGCTCAGGCATTGCGTTATAGTGCGGGCGTTTATTCTGAAGCGCAGGGCACAAATCTTACCGGTGCAGCCTATAGCGGTGAAAACGGCATAAGGCAGCGTGGTTTCGTGACAACACAGTTTGTCGATGGCCTGCAATCCAGCTCCTATACAGCCGCAGAAACTGCTTTTCTGGATCGGATTGAAGTCGTCAATGGTCCGGCTTCCGTCACTTACGGACAGTCCGCACCGGGTGGCCTTATCGGAATGGATTTGAAAAAACCCACCACAACGCCACTCCGTCAGGCCACACTTGGCTTTGGCAACTGGGGGCGATACGAAGCAACTGTTGACGTCAGCGACAGGATTACCAAAAGCGGCAACCTGCGGTACCGTGTCGCAGCCATTGGCGTGACGCAGGGAACACAGACACAGTATGTCGCTTACAAGCGTGTTGGCGTACTGCCATCCCTGACGTGGGATATAGATCAGAAAACATCATTGAGTATTCTGGGAAGTTATATTTATACGCCAGACAGCGGTGCCAATACGGTTGTGTATCCGCTTGTCGGATCGCTTCTTCGGGGTCCGTATGGGCGGATTTCCCGTAGCGTATTTCTTGGCATGCCTCGCTGGAACACGAACAAGACCACGTCCTCCATGTTTGAATATCAGTTTCGTCACAAATTCAATGATTTTTTAGATTTTCAGCAGGTTTTCCGGTGGGAGGCGTCTGACTGGGACCTCCGGAATTCCTATTTCAACGAGCAGGTTTCCGCCAGCGAGGTCAGGCGAAGAGCATGGGAGGTGCAGGGATATAACCGGACTGTGGCGCTTGATACCCGCCTGACGGGCCGCGTCACGACAGGACCGCTCCACCATACGTGGCTTGTCGGTTCTGATTTCCGCCAGATCGAATCAAAAACGGCTAATATGTTTGGTGAATTTGATACGCTTAATCTGTTTTCCCCTGATTACAGTTTCGTCCCCTGCATAGCCAATCCGTATACATGCGGTTCTACGGGTTATCTCACTCATACGTCCTATTTCCAGGAAGGTGTTTATTTCCAGGATCAGATCAAATGGCGCGGGTTGTCTGTTATTCTGGGTGGTCGACAGGACTGGTTCAACACGACAAATCGCAGCGGAGCACGGCAATACAGTGCGGATGGCACCTCTACCGTTACAGGCGGATCGCCTAGTGAGCGCCCGCAAATGGCATTTACCTGGCGTGCCGGCCTTGTCTACAAGTTCGACTTCGGTCTTGCCCCATACTTCAGTTACAGTACTTCATTTGTGCCGCAGACAACAAGCGACTGGCGTGGAAAACCGTTTTCACCGCTTACAGGAAAGCAGTTCGAAGCCGGTCTTAAATACCAGATTCCAAAAACCGAGGTTTTCCTGACGGCAGCAGCCTTTCATCTTAACGAAGATCATTATCTTGTCGGTGACGATGCGCATCCCAATTTCAGTGCCGATGCCGGGCGGGTCGCAGCCAAAGGGGTCGAACTTTCAGCAAACGCCAACATCACCAAGGATCTGCATCTTACAGCGTCCTACACCTATACGGATATTCATTATAGAAAAAACAATCTGACAACTTCCAGGATTGATCTGGCTACTCTGAGTGAAAATGAAGTCGTGTCAGAGCAAGGGAAGTATGTACAAAACGTTCCCCGTAATATGATGTCAGCGTTTATCGATTATACCCTTCCTCGTTCTGTGTTTCATGGGTTGGGTGTCAACTGGGGTATTCGTTATATAGGGTTTACCTATCCAGATGCTGCCAATTCTTATAAAGTTCCGGCATATGTCCTTTTTGATATCGGCGCACATTATGATTTTGTAGAACTATCGCCTAAGTTGCACGGGCTGCGCGCTCAGTTGGCGGTTTCGAATCTGACAAATAAATATTACATTACAGGATGTTCTTCGGATCAGTGCTATCTTGGGCAGGCCCGCCGTTTTTATGGGAACATCTCTTATAACTGGTAAGAATCCAAAAATTCTCTGACAGAATTGAATGTCAGGTTCAAGAGTTATTCTTTGAGATGTAAGATGCAGCGTGTTGAGATCTGGATGGGAGGCATGAAAATATGAGTGCGGCAGTTGTGTTCGGTCGCAACACGCTGTCAGTCTTTGAACTTTGTGGTCATGTTTTGCGTAATGTGGCCTGTTTTATACAGGCCCCAGTCGTAAGGTGGCTTTGATTTTCTGTGTCTCCTGGCAGAAATGCAGGCGAAATATCCCGTTGTATACACAGGCTTTTCAAGTCAAACTGTGCTATAAGTAGCATGGATTTATTGCCTTCGGTCAGATCGACTGGCCCAGCCCCTACTGTCCATGTTTTTATACAAAAGCCATGACTGTAAGTATTCTCTCGAGGCGGCTGGTTTGGTGTGATGTGGCAGCCAGAGGTTATGTCTTTAAGTTCTGATTGTAAGATATGGATATCAAATAACCGAATGTTTTTTTTCTTAAAGAGATCATTTCCGGCTGTCGGAGGGCGATCGGTAGCGTCTGACGACGGCCGTTTTGTCGGACGCCAGCTGGTGAGGCAGATACTTTCCGCTACCCTGAGAGCATGATCTGACCGAATAGCGCCTGTTCTCCTTATGACGGTGGTCGGGGGCAGGTCACAAAAGCGAATGCTGCTTGTGACTGTATATAATGGCTGCCCCGTTTTGTTTTGGCAGATCAGGCCATGGCTCCGCTGCTGTCTTGCATGCTTGCAGCACAGACAGACGCAATCATATTGCATCAGCCATCAGCCATCAGCCATCAGCCATCAGCCATCAGCCATCAGCCAACACATTGTTCCTTGCTACTCCGGCGGCGGATATGCGGCGTCACGGAAAGTCGGGGCTGTGGCGGGTCAATTATGTATGGCCTCTGATCACGCGGGCCGTGAATACGGGTAATGTGCAGGCAGTCAGCCGGATATATACCGCTTTTGGCGTGAAATGTCCGCATATCAGCCGACTTGACGGCCACTTCGGGCGTTCGATTTCTGGCGAAATGCCGCTCTTTCTACTGCATTGCCCGTCCAACGGGCCGTGATTGTCTGCCGCACGCCAGTCCGGCATGCCTGAGCCACCTGCCCGCACGCACCGCCCCGCTTCCAGGGCCTGTATTCCCCTTCCCAACAGCGTTTCCCCATACTTGGTCCGTGGGGCCGTTCTGCTCAGCGTCGCGGTGTGTCCGACGGCCTCTGCCAAAGATCGGGTCAATTTCTATGCGGCTCAGCCCGGTTGTGGGGCCGTGGTTTGTTTCTTGACATTACGAAATCGAATCGATAACGTCAAATTATGAACACATGGTCCAAATATGGACTATTTCCTTCCAACCCGCTTGTTCCATCAGCGCCGCCAGCTACACTAAGGGGTAAACAATGCGTAATTGCGGTCATCGCTTCGGGCTTGTCGTTGATGTTTCTCTGATTGCCCTGATGGTGGCGGGTGCAATGGGCGAAGCTGCCTCGGCCGCCACTTCGGCTACGCGGCCATCTTCATCCTCCGCTCCCGCGGCTGTGCATGCGCGCAAAACGGCAAAGCCTGCTCATGCGGCGGCGGCAGGGCCGGTGACAGGCAGCCGGGCGGTGGTTGCTGCACCCGTCAGCCATGATCCGATCAGGGCGACAAGCAGCGAATCAATGGTTGTGACAGGATCGCGTGGCTCGGCCCGCAAAGTGACAGAAAGCCTGAGCCCGATTGACGTTGTGTCTGCCCAGCAGATCGCCAGCACCGGGCAGACAGACCTGACGGCCGCCCTTTCGCTGGTCAATCCGTCCATTTCCACGCAGTCGCGACAGACCACACTGAACGCCCTGACGTCGTCTTTCCGTCTGCGGGGGCTTAACCCTGACCAGACGCTGGTTCTGGTCGATGGCAAAAGACGTCATACCACGGCCAACATCAATGCCGACGCCGGGCCGGAATCGGGTGAAATGCCCGTTGATATCGATATGATTCCGGTTTCCATGATCGATCATATCGAGGTCCTGCGTGACGGTGCTTCCGCGCAGTACGGGTCCGACGCCATTGCCGGCGTTGTCAATATCGTGCTCAAGAAAAGTGCGACGCGTGGTTCGCAGCAGGGCATGGTCGGCGCCAACTACAAGGGGGACGGCTTTAATTACTCCCTGCGTGGAGACCATGGTTTCGAACTGGGTGAAGACGGTTACCTGCATATCGGCATGGATTTCATGCACACCGACAGGACCGTGCGCGACGGTATGGATACCAGAACCCACCAGTACGACTTCAGGACCGAAGGCAAGCCCAATCTCACGCGTGAGAACATTGCCATGGACTGGGGCAAGAGCTTTATGGATGAAAAGCTGACATTTTACGGCAATGTCATCTACGGGCACAAAAACGGGCAGGTCGGCCAGTTCTTCCGTGTCGCCAGCACGTTGCCCGAATATTATCCCAACGGTTTTGTGCCGCTCATCACTTCGAACGAGGACGATTATTCAGCGACGCTCGGGATCAAGGGCAGGGATCTTCTTGGTTTCGCATGGGATCTGAGCACGACGTACGGTTCGGATAATGTCGATATCGGCATGAAGAATTCCGCCAACGTCTCCTTCTACCACGCGTATGGCTGGACACCCACCAACTTCAAGGAACGCTCGTTCCAGGCCACGCAATGGACCAACAATCTCGACATCCATCGCTCTTTTGCCGTGCCGGGTTTTGCAAAACCCCTTACGCTGGCGTTCGGTGCCGAACATCGGCTTGAAAGTTACAGGATTGTGGCGGGTGAGCCCGCGTCCTATTTCGGCACAGGGTCGCAGGCCCTGGTGGGGCTGACACCCAACCTGGCCGGGCAGTGGTATCGTGATGTCTATGCCGGTTATGTGGATGTCGACATTCAGCCCATCAAGCACCTTGATATCGATTTTGCAGGCCGGTTCGAACATTATACCGATGCGGGAGACGCCAAGATCGGCAAGGTGGCGGCCCGTTACGATTTCACGAACTGGATTGCCGTGCGTGGCGCGATCAATACCGGTTTCCGTGCGCCCACGCTGGGTCAGGAACATTACGGTGCGCTCAGTGTCGCCCCGACCTTTGCACAGGGGCAGCTTGCCGTCAGCTCGGCTGCGGCTGGCGCGCTGGGGGCCGTTCCGCTTACGCCCGAATTCTCGACCAATGCATCGGGCGGGATCGTGCTGCGGCCGATCAAGAACCTGAATATCACGGCGGATGTGTATCAGATCAACATTCGTGACCGTATCATTAACGGTGGCAGTTATTCCGGTGCGGATGCGGTAAACGCCATCGCCGAAATGGGGTCGACCATCCCGGCCGGGATCGCGCCTGGGGCCGTGACGGCAAGGTATTATTCGAACGGTGCCAGTACCCGGACACAGGGTGCGGATATTGTCGCCAGTTATCTGACCGACCTGCATGAGGCCGGACGCATTGACTGGAACCTGGGTATTTCGCTCAACCGGACACGCCTGACACATCTTGCAAATGATACGAACGGCAATCCCTTGTTGACGGCGCAGGGTATTTCCTACCTGACAACGGTATCGCCCCGTAGCAAAATCCTGATGTCCGGTCGGTGGACATGGAAAAAACTCGATGTGTACGTGCAGGAAATACGCTGGGGCCAGACCAAGGATATGGCCACCTATTATTCCGGGCCGTACACGAACTCCAATTCGGTGTTCTTCCCGTTTGTGAGCAACCCGAAATGGATCACCAATGTCGAATTTGGGTACCGTGTCGCGGAAAAAGTGCATGTGGCCGTGGGTGCGAACAATCTGTTCAACAACCATCCCACCCGCCTGCCCAGCTACGGGCGTTACGCCGGGGCAGAAATGTACGACAACTTTGTGGGGCAGATGGATATCAACGGCGGGTACTACTACCTGCGGGTGAACTCGTCTTTCTGACAGGGCTGCAATTCATGGTCGGGCAGCAGGCGTTGACGTGACCCGGCCGACCGTGTTCGGCCATGCCAAGAGGGGTAACGCCATGGGCGACAAACCCCTTGTTGCGTGGCCCGTAGCGTTCCGGCACCTGATGGCGCCGTTATTCTCCTCTCTCGGGGTAGAGGGTTTCGGGGTTGATCTGACAGCCCCCTCAGCGGCGAACAGATGCCGGAACTGCGCCGACTGTTCGTTGACGGATCAGGTGTTGTTTTTTCCGGGGCCAGAAAAATAGCTTCGACAATCATGTGCGGGTTGCGTGCTGTTTTGGAACGCCCGGCCGGCATGTCGGGGTCAAGACCATCTGCCGCCCGACCGACAACCCGTATGTGCGCCGTTTCCACGCCGATGCGTCGAGCAAGCCCGTAGCAGGCGAGAGTTTGCACAGCGATCAATTCTGTACCGTAATCCCCGCCTCTGGCCAGCAGGCTTTCCTTGCACACTACCCTGCCCGATGGTGGTCCCGACACTCCGTCCGCCAGCATGTACGCAGCGTATGACGCCTTGTCCGAACGGATGAAGACGTTGCTCGCAGGGCCGGTCGCGGTTCATGACGGCACGCGGGTTTTGGGTCCGGGCACGCCTGTCTCGACCCATCCCGTTGTCGTGCGGCACCCCGATACGGGCCGCAGGCTTTTGTTCATCAATACAGATTCTGTGCGCGAAATAGAGGGATTTCCCCAACAGGAGGCCAAATTCCTCTCCCTGTCAGCTTTCCTGATCGGGCATTGCGCGTGTGCACAATGGAGCTGCCGCTTCAAATGGTGGCCGCATTCCATTGCTCTTTGGGACAATCACTGCACGCATCATCGCGTCATACGGGATTGCTGGCCGCATGTGCGTTCGGGCTACCGTGTTCAGATCGAGGGCACGGAGCCGCCCAAGGGAGGTTAGGAGGCTGCACGGGCGGGTGGGGGGGCAACATGCCAATGGTGCAAAATTCTGCCCCAACCTGCCAGGTGCGGAGGGCAGGCCCCGTTGAGTCAGGGTTATGCTTCAGGCGGGGCTGGAACTGCGGTCGGGCAACAGGCAATGGCCGAAATCTCGACCAGCAGGCCGTCCTGCACGAAGGTTGCGCCCCCGACCAGCGTTGCGGCAGGGGGTACGGCAAGCCCGCCCAGCCAGCGCCGCCGGCTGCGGCCCACGGCTTCCCGGTCGTCCATGGATGCCAGGTGGATGGTCAGGCTGACAATGTTCTCCACCCCGCAGCCCGCGGCCGCAAGTACCAGGCCGATGCGGCGGAACGCTTCATCGGCCTGTGTTTCGGCATCGGGGGGCATGGCGTGTTCCGCGCCGGTTATGCCGTGCGGGCCACCGGCATGCATGCCAGAGACGAACACAAATCCGTTGCAGGTCACGCCATGGCTGAACAGCCCGGCCGGAGGGGCGGGCAGGCCGGACGGCGCAATGGCTTTTTTCACGGCCCGTTTCCGCCGGGAGTTGCTTGCGACGGCGTTTGGCCGGGTGCCGTGCTGGCGGCCGGGGCAGTCGTATCCCGCCCCGGCGTGGCAGCCTCGGCCTTGCGTTGAGCCGCCTCGCGCGTCAGACGCGCATGCACGGGCATGAAGTCATAGCTGGGGAAAAATTCGGTGCTGAACACGCCCCAGGCCGAGCGTTCAAGCTCCACATTGACCGCAGGGATCAGGGCTGGGGGCAGGCGCAGGGTCACGATCTGGCCAATGCCCATGACCACGTTCCATGTCACCACCTCCACCCCCCTGGGGGGAAAACGGTTCCACCAGTCACGTTCGTCCAGACAGCCCTGAAGCTGCGCCAGGTTTTTGGACTGGTCGTGGCGCAGAAACACCGTAAGCATGACGGTATCGGTCATCGCGCATTCCTTGTGGCGGGTGTTACAGATCCAGAACCAGTTTTGAGGACCGGCAGCGCGAGACGCAGATCATCATGGTCCTGTTCGCGGCCTTTTCACTTTTGCTCAGCACGCTGTCGCGGTGGTCCGGCTCGCCTGACAGCACACGGGTCTCGCAACTGCCGCATACGCCTTCGCGGCAGGACAGCTCCATTCTGATCCCGCCTGCCTCCAGCACGTCGGCAATGCTCCTGTCGGGCGGAATTTCGAATGTGCGGCCGGAACGGGCGCATTCCACCTCGAAACCGGCGCTGCCAGTCTCGTCTTCCGCCTTGACCGGGGCTGCCGAAAACCGTTCCAGATGCACCTTTGTGTCGGGCAGGTGGGCTGTGGCGGCTTCGTACGCGGCCAGCATGGGGGCAGGGCCGCAGCAGTAGAAATCGGCCGAAGGATGGGCCGCCACGATGGAGGCCATGTCCAGCGGGCCGCCGGCCTCGGCGTCGATATGGAAAACATGCGGGCAGTCCAGTGCCGCGATCTCCTGCGCAAAGGCAAGGCGGGCATGCTCGCGTACGGCATAATACAGGGTTGGCTTGCGCCCCAGCGTGACCAGGCGGCGCATCATGCACAGCATGGGGGTGATGCCGATCCCCCCCGCGATCAGCACATGCTCGCCCGCGGCCTCGTTGAGTGCGAAGGCGTTGCGCGGCATCCCGACCTCGAACTCCGCACCGATCCGCAGCGTCTCGTGGATATAGCGCGACCCGCCCCGGCTGTTGGCGTCAAGGGCGACGCCCACGACGTAACGGTCGGTTTCGTCCGGGCTGTTGCTGAGCGAATAGCTGCGCACCAGCCCGTGCGACAGATGCAGGTCGATATGCCCCCCCGCCGTGAAACGGGGCAGGGGCCCGCCGTCGAGGGCCCGCAGTTCGAGGGAGACGACATCGCGCGCCTCCCATTTCAGCACGCAGGCGCGTACGCGCAGGGTCTCAGCCATTGGCGCAGGCTTCGAGCTGCTGCTCCGCCTTCTGTTTGAGATAGCGGCGCAGCCTCACCAGTCCCGCATCGTGCTGGTAGAGAATTTCGCGCTGGTTGGCGCCGGGTTCGTAATCCTCGATCAGAACGCGGTCCTGTTCCAGCACGTGCCAGTGCCGGGCTTCCAGGCGGTTGCGGTACAGGAAACGCCATGCGTCGCGTTGCCAGCCCGTGACCTTGCGCAGCCGCCAGTGGAACACGCCGCTCCAGCCGTCCTGCATGGGGGTGTAGGTGCCCATGATCATGAAATTGCCGCCCGGCCCCCCGGTCTTGGGGTAGGGAATTTCCAGTTTGAGCCACATGGACCCCAGGTCGAGAAATTCCGTCCAGTCGAAATTCACGCCGCGCTGGGCGTCCTTTTCGAACACGAAGCCATGGTCGGTTTCGACAATACGGAAATTGGCGATCGAATCCCCTTCGGACATGGAATGGGAATGATGGTGCAGGAACGTGCCATGCATGGGGTCCATCACGTTATCGATCACGTAGCGGTAGTCGCCGCCCCATTCCGTGTAGCACAGGAAAGAGCTGTAGTCGGGGTCGCTGAATTCTTCTGGCAGGCGCAGTTCGGTGGGGGGCGTGTCGTTGTTTTCGCCCACGAACAGGAAAATGGCGCCCGCGCGTTCCTGTAGCGGAAAACTGCGGGTGGCGCGCATGCCTTCCAGGCGGCAGCCGGGGCTGCCGGGCACTTTAACGGCAACGCCGTCCGCATCCACCTGCACGCCATGGTAGGGGCAGGCGATCTTGTCGCCCATGGGGATCCCCTGCGAAAGCGGCGCGCCACGGTGCGGGCAGTGGTCCTCAAGCGCATAGGCCCGGCCCAGATGGTCGCGCCACAGCACGATACGGAAGCCGCACCGGTAGATGGAGGTCGGCGTGGTTGTCACATGGCTGGATGGCAGGACCGCGAACCACTGGTTGCGCAGGCCGTGGCGGAGGCGGGTTTCAAGGGCGTCGGTGGCGGTCATGGTTCTGATCCTGTTTGAGGCAGAAAGGGGTGGGACAGCATGCCTGCGGGATACAGCGCGGACAGGGCGGGTTCAGTCGGCCAGCCGGGCCAGTTCGGCCGCCAGCTTGGCTTCGGTCCAGGACGAGCCGTCCGGGGCGGCAATGTCGCGCTCCGCCAGAACGGGCAGGATGTCGGCCAGTGTGGTCGCCCCGCGTGCGAAGGCCGCTTCAAGCGCGTCACCGATCATGTTCTCGTACGGATCGGGCTCACGGAGGCGGGACTGAAAGGTTTCGTTATACGGTACGAAGGGTTTTTTCATCGGTTGTTCTCCGCAAGGACGCCCGGCACCCGGGGCTGGGCGAAAAGAGTGGTGCGCGATTTGACCAAATATGACCACAATGAACAATTATGGACAAATGTTACGTAATCGAAAGAAAGAAATCAAGCCCATTCCTGTGCGATCCCCGCCGCATGGCTGTTTTCTTCTTTCTGTAAAAGCGGCATATGGTGGCAGGCATGATACATGATCTTCCACCCGGGCCCGAAGGGGATGCAACGTCCGAGGATACCTCGACCGAGGATCGCTACATCGTTCCCGGCCTGCTGCGCGGGCTGGCCATTCTCGAAAGTTTTACCAACCAGACGCCCGAACGCAGCCTGGCCCTGATCGCGCGGGAGGCCGGTCTGCCGCGCGCGACGGCGTTCCGGCTGCTGCATACGCTGGAAGCGGCGGGCTATGTCGAACGGAACGCCACGCGGCGCACGTTCAGGCTGGGTAACCGTGTGCTCAAGCTCGGATATGCCGCATTGTCGGGGCGTAACCTGGTGGAGATTGCAACCCCGGTGCTGGAAAAACTGCGTGACGAGACCGGGTGTACCACGCATCTGGTCGTGCTGGCGGGGACGGATGTGGTCTATATCGCCCGTTGCGCGGGACCGGAATGGACGGGCAGGACCGTGACCGTTGGCACGCGCCTGCCCGCCCATGCCACGGTAATCGGGCGTACGCTGCTGGCCCATATGGCGCTGGCCGATGTCGTGCGCCTGTACGACGGCTATGCCTTCCCTACCTATACGGACGCGACCCCCGCCGACCTGGGCGCGCTGGTCGCGCAGCTGGAGGCCGACCGGTCGCAGCGCAGTCTTGCAAGCTGGGGCTATTTCGAACCCGATGTCGCAAGCATTGCCGCCCCCGTGCGCAATCGTGCCGGCATAGCCGAGGCGGCGGTGAACGCCATCTGCCCGCTTTCGGCCTATGACCGGGCGGAGCTTGAGGACGTGGTGCGCGTCAAGGTCGAGGCCGCGGCGGACGAAATTTCCGCAGCGCTGGGTTATCAGGCCTAGCGCTATCGGCCCTGCCCCCGGTGGCGGGGCTGCAACTGGGGCTGGCCGGTCCGGGCGTGGGTCAGCGCGCCAGAACATCGGCCAGTATCCGGTTGAACTGATCGGGGGCCTGAAGGTACGAGGCATGTCCCGCACCATGAATAAGGTGCAGCCCCGCACCGGGACATGTGCGGGCCACAGCCTGCACTATCTCGGCGGGTACGATCTGGTCGCCATCGGCGGCGATAAAGTCGGTATCTCCCTGCCAGCGTGTCAGGTCGGCAACCAGTTTCGCACCGGCCAGCAGGTGTACCGCATCCTGGTACCCCTGGGCTGACACGCGCGCCATGGCGGCGGTTGCCGCCTCGATCTGGGCGGGGGTTGCGTCCGGGGTGAGCGTGCGGGGCGCGCGCCGTGCCGCCATGCCCGCAGGGCCAAGGGTTGCAATATCGTCGACCCGCGCCTGCAGGGCTGGCAGCAGGGACTCGCCCGGGGGCTGGCCATAACCGCGCGCCGGGCTGGACAGGACAAGTTTTGCAACGCGGTGCGGGTTTTCCACGGCAAAGCGCGTGGCGGTCACCGCCCCGAGCGAATGGCCCACCAGCACGCAGCGTTCCACACCCAGTCCGTCCAGCCCCGCCGCCAGGGCACGGGCCCAGCATGAGGGGTTGGCGGGGTGCGCCGCCGGTGGGAACGGCGTGCTGCCCGCATAGCCCGGTGCGTTCCAGGCCAGCACCCTGTGCCGTGGGGCAAAGCCTTCAAGCTGGGCCCGCCACGCCTGCGCGTCCGAACCGATCCCGTGCAGCAGGACCAGCGTTTGCCCGCCCGAGGCATTGCCCATGGGGCTGCCCACCGGGCTCTCAATGGGGCTACCTTTGGGGACGTCGGTGGGGCTACCGGTGGGGCCGCTTTCCAGCCAGCGCAGTGTTCCGCCCTGCGCCTGCGTGGTCAGAACAGAGCGGATCGCCATCATGACCGCGTGGCTGCCTTGTAGTCAGGGTCGCCCGGCAGGGGGGTGCCGATGACCACGAACAGCGTGGCGGGGCTGACATCGTCATTACGGAAATAATGCGCCCGCCCGGCAGGGGAGACGAACACGTCCTTGGGGCCGATCTGCTTTTCGATCGTCGTGCCGTTATCGTCCCAGCCGACCGTGACATGACCTTCGAGCACCAGCCATGCCTCTTCGCAGTCGCGGGTATAGGGCTGCACGCCCACGCCTGCGGGCACAACGAACATTTCCTTGCGCGCGGTGGACGGAGGGGCCCCGCCTTCGCCCACGTAAATTTTGCGGCCGAAGCCTGCTGGCGTCCAGTGCAGGGGCTGGTCGTCGTAGCGCACGACATAATGGGCCATCAGGCGCTGGAGCGGGTGGGCCCCACTGGCATCCACAGGCAGCACCTGCCCGTCGCGCGCGCCAAAACGCATGGCCAGTTCGTCGCCCACGTCCTTGGGGTGGTAGACATAACGCGGCGGCAGCGGCTTGCCCACGCCCACCATGACCGACATGGTGACAGGAGTGACCCCGGCATTACGAAAACCATGCGGCACGTCACGCGCGTTCAAAATCATGTCCTTGGGGCCAAGGGGGGCTTCCACCACCACGCCGTTATCTTCCCAGCCGACGGTCAGCACGCCGTCGAGCACGAGAAACGCTTCCTCGATCTCATGGGCGTGGCAGGCGGCGTATTTGCCGGGGTGCTTGTACAGCAGGCTGAGCGTGAAATGTTCGGGTTTGAGGGTCTGGGTATCGTTGACCTTGGGCGACCCGCCTGAGCCGATAAACCGCATCTGCGCGCGTTCAAGGTCGGGAAAGCCCCGGTTGGAGGGAAAGGCGTCCCAGTCGAAGGTCTTGTTGGCGAATTTCTGAAGATGGCGGTTGAAATCGTCTGCGACGGTCGTGGCTTTTTCAATGGTGGCGGACATCGGGGTTCTCCTGCCGTGCTGGGGACTCGCCTGTATGCGCGAACTTTCCGTTTCATATTACAAACAAAAATAACGATACAAGAAAAAATATTACTGCAAACAGCAAAAAAATCTCTATATTGGCTGTATTGATCCCGGAACGGGCCAAAAAACGCGCCATTTGTTTTATATATGAAACACAGAACGGAGTCCCTTATGTCCCTTTGTGGAATCGATGCGATCACATTTGGCGTCCAGGACATGGACAAGGCCCATCACTTCCTGCGCGACTGGGGCCTGCATGAGAAAACATGCGAGCCCGACCGTCTTGTTTTTGAAACCCGTGACGGGTGCGAAGTGTTGGTGCGCCCGGCCGACGCCCCCGATCTGCCCCCCGCGATAGAGGGCGGCAAGACCGTGCGCGAAGTGGTGTGGGGGGCCCGCACGCCCGAGGACCTGGCGGCGGTGCTGACACGTCTTGGCGATCGCGTGCGGGTCGGGGCCGATGGCCTGCCCCGCGTCACCGACCCGAACGGGCTGTCGCTGGCCTTTCGTGTGTCGCGCAGGCGTCCCGTTGTGGGCACGCCCATGCTGCCCAACGCACCGGGGGCCTGCCACAGGGTGGACCAGCGCGGCCCGGTCTACACGCAGGCCGACCCGATCCAGATCGGGCATGTGGTGGTGTTCGGGGCCGATTTCGCGGCCATGCGCGCGTTCTATACCGAGCAGCTCGGTTTTATCGTCAGTGACGAATACCCCAACCAGGGCTGTTTTCTGCGGTGCCAGCCGCGTGGCGGGCACCATAACCTGTTTATTCTCAGCCGTCCGGGGCGGCCGGGCATCAATCACGTGGCCTTCACGCTCAATGATATTCATGAAGTGGTGGGTGGGGGCATCGCCATGAGCGGCAAGGGCTGGAAGACGGAAATAGGGCCGGGGCGGCATCCGATTTCATCCGCCTATTTCTGGTATTTTGAAAACCCGCTTGCGGCCCCGCTCGAATATTACGCGGACGAGGATTACTGCACCGAAGCGTGGGAGGCGCGGATCTGGGAACGCCGCCCCGAAAATTTTGCGGAATGGGCGATCGCGGGCGGGCTGGACGCCACCACCCGCCGCCAGAAAATGGACGGGCAGAACAGCGAACGCGGGCACAGCTAGGCGGCGGGGTTCAGCCCTGTGGCGGGCGGGGCTCTGGCTCCCGGCCCGCTGGCGCGGGGCGGTGGCATGGGGCACGCGGGTGCCCGTTTTTTGCCGCAGGCGGTAAGGCTGGCCTGCGGCAAAAGGTGTTTCAGGCCCGTTTTGTCGCGAACATGACACAGGCCGCCAGCGTATAGGGCAGCAGGAACATCAGTAACGCGCCGCGCAGGTTGGCGGTAAAGTCATCCCCCATGGCCAGCACGAAGACATAGCCCGAGGTCGAGGCCGCAAGGTAATAGACGGTCAGCAGCACCCCGATGGCAAGCGACGCGCGTGCCGCAGGTGCGTTTTCCCGCGCCAGGGCATAGCAGTTTCCGTAAATGCCGCCGATTCCCACCCCGAAGATCAGCGAAAAGACAATGGCGCTCGTTTCGTGCAGCGACCACATGAACAGGGCCGCCCCCGTAAGCCCGGTCAGTGCGGACAGAATGGCCACGCCGCGAAAGCGGTCGGTGCGGTCGAGCACGAGCCCGATGGGCACACCCCCCAGAATATTGCCGATACCAAAGCACCCGAAGGCGAGCGAGGCCTGTGTCGGTGTCAGGTGCTGGCCGATCCGCGCATAGGTCTGGAACAGCGACATATAGGCGTAACAGCACAGGCCATTGGCGGCCGCCATGACATAGACCGCCTGCAACGGCCGGGAACGCAGCCACGAAAAATCACCCAGGATGGCGGGTGCGGCCTCTTCCGCCTGCAGGCGGTCGGGCACGAACAGGAGCAGGCACAGGCCGGTGGCCACCCCCGCACCCCCCATAAGCTTGAAGGGGAAGCGCCAGTCCCCGCCGCCCATATCCTGCATGGCCAGGACCATGCGCGGCCCCACGAACATGCTCAGCCCGAAAATGGCTGTGGCCCCGCCTATGGCTGTGCCGCGCCAGCGTGGAAAAAGAGCGACGATAATCATGAGCAGCGCGATGCTGAAAAGCGATTCGCCCGCCCCGGTCGCCAGCCGCCCGGCCACGAGCATGGGCACGGTGTTCGCCATGCCCGAAAGCAGCGTGCCGCACGAAAAAACCAGCGTGCTGATTCCAAGGGCCCGTTTAAGCCCAAGGCGCGCGACCAGAATCCCTGCGGGGAGCGAAAGCACGGCAATGCCAAGGGTGAAAATGCTGGCCATGAACCCGGCCGCTTTCTGGTCGAGATTGAGCGTGCGCCGGATCTCGACCAGTTCCACCGGCATGACCAGCCGGTCCCAGCCGTAAAAGACATAGGTTACCGCCATCAGCACGATAACGGGCACGAGGGTTCGCAGGCCCGGTAACGGTTCCGACGTTGCCACCGGGGCGGCATGCGACTGGCTGCGCTGCATGATGACTGCCTTTCTCCTTGAATGCGCGGACACGCCGCGGGGCAGTCCTCGCGCTGATTGTTCTGTCAGCGAAACACATTTGACACAAGCGGCGGCAATGAGTAAACCAAATAAGGAACATTAGTGCATATTTGGTCAATCTGGCCTGGGAGAGACCTCCCGGTCAGTCCGGCTACGGGAGTTGGCGTTCATGCAGTTCGGTTCGTTTACGCTGGCCGGTCATCGCATTGTGGTGACAGGGGCGGCGCGTGGTTTGGGTGAAGCCATGGCCCGCGCCTGCGCGGGTATGGGGGCCGAGCTGTGGCTGGCCGATATCCTGGTGGAGGAAGGCCAGGCCACGGCACAGGCCATTGCGGCCGAGCATGGCGTTACGGTCCGGTTTTCGCCGCTCGATCTGGCGCGGCCGGACTCCATCGCGGCCTTCGGGGCGGAGGTGGCTGCGGCCTGGGGCAGTGTCGACGGGCTGGTCAATAACGGCGCCATTGCAACCAATGTCGGCGGTCGCGGGTTCGAGGATATCGAGATCGACTTGTGGGACCGGGTGCAGACCGTGAACGTGCGCGGCACATGGCTGATGGTGCGCGCACTCGGCCCGCTGTTTTCGGGGCGGGCGCGCATTGTCAATCTTGCGTCCGACACGGCACTCTGGGGGGCGCCGCGCCTGCTGGCCTATACCGCCAGCAAGGGCGCTGTCATTGCCATGACGCGCTCGCTCTCGCGCGAACTGGGTCCGCGCGGTGTGGGGATCACGGCAGTCGCCCCCGGCATCGTCCGGACCGAGGCCACGGAATATGTGCCCAAGGAACGTCACGATCTTTACGAAAACGGTCGCGCCGTGCCCGGCCCGCAGGACCCGGGGGATATTGTCGGCGTGGTCTGCTTCCTGTTGACTGGTCAGGCCCTTGCGCTGACCGGGCAGGTTCTGCCGGTCAATGCGGGCTTCGTGTTTACCTGACCAGGCCTGAGAGGCGTTGACATGTCCAGTTCCGACGACACCACACACGACGACAACGACAGCTATATTTCTCCCCCCGTCCTGCGGGCGGCCAAGCTGTTGCGCTATGTCAGTGAAGGGGGTTCGCTTGCCAACCTGCGGGCGGCGGCGTCCACGCTCGGCATCAGCCGCACGACATTGCTGCGGCTGATCCATACGCTGGAAATGGAACGATTCATCGAACGGGTGCGCGGCGGGGAATACCAGATCGGGGTCGGGCTGCTGGCGCTGGTGGGCGAAAGTGCGTTCGGGCAGGATCTGGTGCGGATCGCGCTGCCGATTGTCGCCAATCTGGCTGAAAAATCGGGGCTTTCGGCGCATCTGGGCATTCTTGACGGGCGCGAGGCCGTCTACCTTGCCCGCCGGGTGCCCAACGTGCCGCTGGCCAGCAACATTTCGGTGGGGTCACGCATTGGCGCCCATGCCACGACGCTGGGCCGCGCCATTCTGGCCTGGCTGGACCCCGAGGAAGTGCGCGCCCTGTACGAGAACTATCCGCTTGGCCAGTACACCGACCGCACGCCCGCGTCGTGGAACGCCCTGCGCGAGACGCTCGGCCGTGAACGCGCGCAGGGCTATTCCGAAAGCGACGGGCTGGTCGCCGATGGCGTGAGTTCCATTGCCGCACCCGTGTTCGACGGCACGGGCCGGGCCATTGCATCGGTCAATGTATCGGGCCCCACCGCGCGCTTTGTGCATGAGGACGGACGGCGGGACCATATCGCGGCATTGGTGGTCGATGCCGCGCGCGAGATTTCAGTGCGGCTGGGCTGGCGCGAGGCCAGTGCGCCCCCCGCGCACGCCGCATCGTAGGAGACGGACATGGATCTGGGTTTGCGTGGCAGGGTCGCGGTCGTTACCGGCGGCAGTTCGGGAATAGGGCTGGCGACAGCACGTGTGCTTCTTGAAGAAGGCATGGCCGTCGCGATCTGCGCGCGCAACCCCCAGCGGCTGGAACAGGCCCGGCAGGCGCTGAGCGCGTGCGGGGATGTGCTGGCTTATCCGTGCGATATTCTGGATACGGCCGCGGTGGCGGGCCTGCTGGCCGCGGTCAGCGACTGGCAGGGCCGGTGCGACCTGCTGGTCAACAACGCGGGCCAGGGCCGGGTTTCCACCTTTGCCGATACGACCGACGCCGCCTGGGAAGAGGAACTCAAACTCAAGTTCTTCAGCCAGATCAACACCACCCGTGCGTTCGCGCCCATGCTGGCCGGTTCGGGGCAGGGTGCGATTGTGGCGGTCAATTCCCTGCTGGCTTACCAGCCCGAGGCGCATATGGTCTGCACATCGGCCGCGCGGGCGGGGGTCCAGAACCTTCTCAAGTCCCTGGCGGGCGAATTCGCACCGGCGATCCGGGTCAATTCCGTGGTCGTGGGGCTGATCGAATCGGGCCAGTGGGAGCGGCGTTTCCAGGCGCGCGAGGACCGTGCCCTTTCGCGTGAGCAGTGGCTTGCCGATCTGGCGCACAGCAAGAAAATTCCCCTGGGCCGGCTCGGCCTTCCCCAGGAGGTTGCCCGCGCCATCGCCTTTCTGGGCTCGCCGGCGGCGTCTTTCGTCACCGGTACCCAGATCGAGGTTTCTGGCGGTCTTTCCCGACATATCTGACGGATATTCCATGATAAACGTGACATCAGTGCAGGAGGTCCCGGCCTCGTCCAAGGCGGAGACCATGCAGGTTGGCGATCTGGTGGCCGCCTGGCTGGCCGAGATCGGCGTGCGGACCGTGTTTGGCGTTATTTCCATCCATAACATGCCCGTTCTGGACGCCATTGCCCGGCAGGGGCGTGTGCGCTTCGTGCCCGCGCGGGGAGAGGCCGGGGCGATGAACATGGCCGACGCCTATGCCCGTGTCACACGCGGGTTGGGCGTTGTCATTACCAGCACCGGCACGGCGGCGGGCAATGCGGCGGGCAGCCAGGTCGAGGCTCTGGTGGCGGGCTCGCCCGTCCTGCATATCACCACCCAGATCGACCGGCCTTTCATCGACCGGGACCGGGCCCCCATTCATGACGTACCGCGCCAGCCCGAAATGCTGCGTGGCGTGTCCAAGACCGTGCTGCGGGCCTGGTCGGGGGCATCGGTCCTGACCACGTTGGCCGCAGGCGCATCGGCGGCGCTGTCGGCCCCCACGGGTCCGGTTTCCGTCGAACTGCCGATTGACGTGCAACGGGACTATGCGCTTGTGCCGCGTGTATGGCCCAAGCCGCGCACGGCCAGCGTCAAGGCCGATGATGCGGCGATAGACTGCCTGGCCGACATGCTGGCCCGCGCCCGCAGGCCCATGTTCTGGTTCGGTGGCGGCGCGCGGGACGCCACGGCCCAGGCGGCGGAACTGGTGCGCCGTGGTATTGCCGCTGTCACCAGCACCAACGGCCGGGCCGTCGTGGCCGAGGACAGTGCGGCGTCTCTCGGGGCTTTCAACATGACGCCCGAAGCCCAGGCGCTGTACGACCGGGCCGACCTGATGGTGGTGGTGGGCTCGCGCCTGCGCGGCAACGAAACCCGCAACAACGAAATGCGACTGGGCAAAACCCTTGTCCAGATCGATGCCGATGCCAGCCAGGGTGCCCGCAATTACCCGGTCGACCTGTTCATTCATGGTGACGCGGCTGCCGTGCTGGACGGGCTGCTGGCCCGCCTGCCAGCACGGCTGGACACGGACCCGGCCCTTGTGCCCGATGTCGTGGCCGCCCGCTCGGCGGGAGAGGCGACATTGCGCGACACGCTGGGTCCGTACGGCGTTGTGGCCGATACCCTGCGCGATGCGGTGTTCGGGCGCGAACTGGCCTTTGTGCGGGACGTGACCATTTCCAACTCCACGTTCGGCAATCGCTATGTCCGGCTTGCCGCGCCCAATCTGGGGGTGCATGCGCTGGGCGGTGGTATCGGGCAGGGGATCGCCATGGCCGTGGGGGCGGCGCTTTCGGGGGTTGCCGCGCGCACGGTCGCCCTGGTGGGTGACGGCGGGGCCATGCTCTACCTGGGTGAACTGGCCACGGCGGTCGAGGAAAACGCCGGGATCGTCTTTATTCTCATGAACGACCGGGGTTACGGCGTGATCCGCAATATCCAGGACGCGCAATATGACGGGCGGCAGCATTATACGCTGTCCACCATTCCCGATTTCGCGCAGGTCGCGGCCTCTATCGGTCTTGCGCACCGGCGTGTGTCCGACATCACGCAGTTTGCCACATTGTTCGAGGCGGCGCTGGCGCAGTCCGGCCCGGTCCTGCTGGAAGTGGACATGGTGTCCATCGGGCCGTTCGCCCGCAGTTTCGCGGGGCCTCCGGCCGGGGCCGCGGGAAAGCCCACGACATGACCGGACAAGCCTTGCATCTGGGCCTGATCGGCTGCGGTTCCATGGCGGGAACGGTCCTGCGCGCGGTGCGCGGTGCGGGGGTATCCCTCACGGCGGTCACGGTGCTGACCCGCCCCGGCCGTGACCCGGTCGACGTGGCGCGGCATCTGGGGCTGGAGCCCGGTCTGGTGCGTGTCGTATCCGACGCGGCAGGACTCATTGCCCAGGCACCGCGTCTCGTTGCCGAATGTGCGTCCCAGGAGGCGGTGCGCGACGTGGTGCCAGACCTGCTGGCGGCGGGCATGACCGTGGTGCTGGCCTCCGTCGGGGCGCTGGCCCAGCCCGAAACACTGGCCCGTATTGCCGCAGCCGACACCGGCACACTGCATGTGGCGGCAGGCGCCGTGGGGGGCATGGACGCGCTTGAGGCCGTGCGCCTGTCGGGCCTGCATGCGGTCACGTATGTCGGGCGCAAGCCGCCGGCATCCTGGCCGGGCGGTTATACGGACAATGCCGTGGTGTTCGAAGGCACCGCCCGTGAAGCCGCTTTGAAATTCCCGAAAAATGCGAATGTCGCGGCCACGGTCGCGCTGGCGGGGCTGGGGTTCGACGCGACACAGGTTCGCCTGCTCGCGGATCGGGACTGCACGAACAACGTGCATGAAATCACGTTTTCAGGCCGCTGCGCCAACGGGTTTTTCCGTATGGAGGGGCTGCCTTCTCCCGATAATCCCAGAACGTCGCTGACGGCAGGGTATAGTGTCGCACGCGGTGTTCTGTCCTGTATCAGTTCGTGTCTGGCCTTTTCATAAGGAAACAGCATCATGACCGGTTCCGTTCCTGTCAGTGATTTTACCCTCGATGACCTGCCCGATGGCCGGATTTTTGTGGCGGGCACGTTCCGGCAGGGGCAGGGGGCGGAAATTGAATCGCGTTTCCCGGCCGATGGCAGCCTGAATCGCGTCATGCGCGAAGCGGGCGAGCAGGACGTGGATGACGCCATTGCCGCTGCCCGCCTTGCGGTGGAGGATGCACACTGGCGCGACCTGCTGCCCCACCAGCGCGCGGATTATCTGTACCGCATTGCCCGGGGGCTTGCGGACAATGTCGAGCGCATAGCCTTCATCCAGAGCCGCGATACCGGAAAAACCCTGAAGGAAACACGGGCCCTGGCCATGAGTGCCGCCAGCACGTTCCGCTATTTCGCCGCGGCGCTGGAAACCATGGAGGAGGCCATTACCCCCGCGCGCGGGCCATGGATGACGCTTTCGCGCTTTGAACCCATAGGCGTTGTCGCGGCGATTACGCCGTGGAATTCCCCGATCGCGAGTGACGCGCAGAAAGTGGCCCCGGCTCTGGCGGCAGGCAATGCGGTCATTCTCAAACCCGCGACCTGGAGCCCGCTTGTGGGACTGGAATTCGCCCGTATCGTGGCGGAGGCCGGTCTGCCGCCGGGCCTGTTGTCGGTGCTGCCGGGTGGTGGGCACACGGTGGGGGACCGCCTTGTGTCCGACCCTGCCATCGGGCGTATTTCCTTTACCGGCGGTACAAAGGTGGGCCATGCCATAGCCGAAAAGGCAGCACGGCGGCTGGTGCCCGTATCGCTCGAACTCGGTGGCAAGTCACCCACCATTGTCCTGCCCGATGCGGATCTGGACCAGGCGCTGGCCGGTATTCTGTACGGCATGTTTTCGTCCTCAGGGCAGTCCTGTGTCGCCGGGTCGCGGCTATTCATTCATTCTTCCATTTACGACAGTTTTCTCGAACGCCTTGTTGCGGCCACGCGCGCGCTCAAGGTTGGGCACCCGTTCGACCCCGCAACGCAGGTGGCGCCGCTCATTCATCCCACCCATGTCGCCAATGTCGCGCGCTGGGTGGATATTGCCCGTGCCGAAGGCGGGCGGGTGCTGGTTGGTGGGGCCGCACCGGACGGGGCGGAATACGCGCAGGGCAATTACTACCTGCCCACGATTATCGATGGGGTGGGCAACAGCGCCACCATCTGCCGCGAGGAAGTGTTCGGCCCTGTTCTGGTCGCCCTGCCGTTCGAGACGGATGCCGACGTGATCGCCATGGCCAATGACAACCAGTACGGCCTGGCCTGCGGGGTATGGACACGCGATATCGTGCGCGCGCTGGCTATCGGGCGGGCGGTTACAACCGGCACGGTCTGGATCAATACCTACAAGCAGTTTTCCATTTCCACCCCCTTCGGCGCGGACAAGGAAAGCGGCATGGGCCGCGAAAAAGGGTTGGAAGGGCTGCGCGCCTATATGCGCCAGAAGTCATATTATATCGATACGGCACATCAGGTTATTCCCTGGGCCGGCATAACGGCGGGCTGAAGGCGGGTCCTGTCGCGCGGGCCTGCCGGTGCCGCCCTATGCTGTGGCGCGGGTGCCAGGGCATGGGCCGCGTGCCGGCAGGCTGCCTTTGTGTCTGAAACAGGTTGACGGCCTGCCGCATTGTTCCGTCAACTCATATGCGGGGGCGGATGGTGCAGGGAACCGGTTCGTATGCGCGGCAGAATTTTATGGTATCTCGTTGTCATCGGGCTGATCGGCCATAAGGCCCATGCAGCGCGGTTCGTATGTCAGGACGATGTCAAACCGGCTGACCTGACCGCTGCGGAACAGAAACTGGTTGACCGCTTCTGGGCGGAATCCCTCGTTTACCTGCAACAGTATCTCAAGGCGCTGGAAACCCCGACCGGCGGGTGCCAGCAGTCGGCACAGGCGACGGTCCAGACCTATCTGCCCGCAACCGGCAGGGAACAGACGCGCTGTATTCTGGATTATGGCGACATGGCGTTGCTGGCGAAACATGTCAAAGCCGTTCTGGCGGAGCCGGATAAAGCCAGGGCCTGTTTCGATCCGCAGAAAAACTACAGAACCGTCGCCCTGTACACGCCAGGCGAACAGGTAAGGAGCCTTTCCCCGACATCGCAGTGGCTCAAACGCCCGTTGCTGACGGACTATTTCAGAAAAATGGGTGGGCCGATCGGTGCGGCGGGTCTGGAGCTTAATGAAAATTTCGTGGCTGTCACGTCGCGGGTCGATACGCGCACGCATTGGGCGAAGGATGTCAGTATCCGCGCCCTGCCGACGTTATGGTCATCGGTGGGCTGGATCCCTCTCTACGCCGCCAATCCGGATGCGGGCAGTGCGCGCTTTCGGGGCGGATACCTGTATGCCGAGCTGATGGGCCCATGGGGCAACCTGCGGATCAGGACAATTGACGGGGAACGGGTGGGGGCCGAAATCGGCATGACCGTCCAGCTTTTCAACACGTCCTATCCGTTTCACTACCATCATCCGCAGGAAATGTACATGACGCTGACCAGGCCGGAATGTATCGACCAGAACCGGTATATGGTCATGCACTGGGATAATGACCAGTTCAGACGGGTGCGGGGCGACAAGGGCTGGACTGTCGAAATTGACGGAACCCGGGACCGATGGAAAAAATGGTTCCTGGACCAGGACAGTAACACGCAATGGCTGACCTATATCGAACGCAACGCCATTCACGCCTTTTACGCCAGGGACGGGTGTAACCAGACCATTGCCAATTCCGGCCTTGTATCCGTATGGGCGCGGACAACGGCACGCGACAATGAACAGATCACGCGTTTATGCAAACCTGCGCCGGGTGCGGGAACTGTGGAGGATATGGGGCCGGGCAAAAAGACCGTTTGCGCGCTCCGTGACTGGCAGCAATAGCGGCAGGTTCCGGTACGGTGGCGGTTTTGGCGGGCGCTCAGCGGTACAGGCCGGCATCGGGCAGCCAGCCTGTCAGAATATGGTGGCCGATTTCCTCATGTTTCCAGTCCACCGGATCGTGGAGCGAAAGCGTGCGGGCGTCGCGCCAGTAACGGTCGAAGCCCAGCGTGCTGCTGGCCCCCCGCGCGCCCATGGTGGCCATGATATCCGACGTGGCGCGCAGGCTTGCCCGGCTGGCAAGAGAGCGGGCGGCATAGACCGCCATGGCGGCCTCGGCCCGTGAAATCGTGCCCGCTGCCCGCAGGTCCAGCCTGCACGCGGCATCGCGGACCAGAGCGATGGCCCCGGCAAGCTCCGCCCCGATGTCACCGAACAGGCGGCGTATCATCGGGTCGTCGCTGGCTGCGGTGCCGTCGACCGAAAGCCAGGGGCGTGCATGGTCATGCACGAAACGTGCGGCGCAGCGGAGTGCCGCCAGCCCGATCCCGGCAAGAATGACGGAAAACCCGTTCTGGTGCCGCAGCGACGACCAGTCGGGCGGGGGCTGGTTGTCTTTTGGAACCAGCAGGCCGGGTACGGTCCGCACGTTGTCCAGCAGGACCGTGCCCGAGACCGTGGCCCGCTGGCCCATGCCCTGCCAGTCGTCCAGCACGCTCAGGCCCGGCGTGTCGCGGGGCACAAGGTCGAAACGCATGGCCTGGCTGGCTGTGTCGTAGGAGGTCACGGCCACCAGATCGGCCCCCATGGCACCGGTGGCATAAATCTTGCGGCCATTGAGCACATGACCGCCAGGTGCGGGCGTTGCAATAACATGCCCGATCTGATCGGCGCGCGCGCCCGGTTCGGCAATGGCCTGCCCGATGACAAGGCCGCGCGCCGTGATATCGTGGGCGAGGCGGCGACATGTGGTGTCATGTGCGAAGGTGAAAATTTCCCGCACCAGATCGTCATGTACTTTGTAAATCTGCGCGACCGACGGGTCGGCAAGAGCCATGCGCAACAGAATTTCCTGCGATTGCGCCTGTGTCAGCCCCCAGCCGCCGTAAAGGGCGGGGACAGCCGCGCCCATGGCGCCGCATGCCTTCAGGCTTGCAATGGCCGCTGTCGGGTATTGCCCGGCGTGATCCGCGGCGCGCGCACCCTGTGCAATGGAGCCATCGATCGCCTCGTACAAGGCTGCAAGGCGTGGCCGCAGGCTGTCGGGCCAGACATAGGCGGGAATAAGGGCGCCCAGAACGGAAGTTTCCATGTGCGTGTCCCCAGGGAAAGGAAGAAGTCTATATATTCACCGTATGTTGATTTTGTGAAGGCTCCGTGCTTAAAGAAAGCCGTTCCTGTCATGATTACAGTGGTCCGTGGGGATGATCGTACGCAATTTCGCATTCTACGCAGATATGAGCGACGATATGCGTTACATGCGCAGGAATGACGGCGGCCAGACCCTGATCGAACAGGACATGGTTTTCGTTCTTCCGCCCCGGTTGCGGGATTTTCGTAAAAACCTCTTTCATGTCAGGCGCGTCGAAAAATCGGACAGCACCTTGTATGCGCCACTGTTCCAGGTCAGATGCGTTATGGCCGACCATGAGACCATGCAGGGGTTTGACGGCCCCTGCGATGTCTTTCCGTTTTACGAAAAATCTTTCCGGCGGCGGCGCAACTATCGCGATTATTATGTTCTGTTCCTGTTCAGGCACAAGGTCGAGTACCAGAAATATCTGCGGCTGTGCTGATCCGGGACATACCGGCAAGGCTGCTTGCGCCGCACGGGACCGGGGGGCGGCAAAGGGCAAGCCAACCCGTAAAGGCGGCTCGTCCCTGCCGGTTGGCGTAAGGCGTGCCTGCCTACCTTTTGCCGGTCTACCGTTTACCGGTTGGTCTATCCTTTAGCGCTGGCCCGGCGTGCCCGTTCAGGGTTGTTTACCGGGCGTGGGCAGGTAGCGTGTGTCAGGGCATACGCACCACGACACGCCCGCGTATTTTGCCGTCCAGCAGGGATGCCGCCGCCTCGATCGCGTCGTCCAGTGTGATGTCTGATGTCATGGCCGCCAGTTTTGCCGCATCGATCAGCTCCGCCAGACCGGCCCACGCGGCAAGCCGCCTGTGTTTCGGGCACATGACGCTATCGATCCCGACCAGTGTGACACCACGCAGAATGAACGGTGCAACGGTTGACGGGAACGACATGTCCGATGCAAGGCCGCAGGCCGTGACAACCCCGCCATACGCCATGGATGCGCAGACATTGGCCAGGATCACGCCCCCCGCCACGTCAACCGCCCCGGCCCACCGGGCCTTGTCCAGCGGCTTGCCGGGGGTCGAGAAGTCCTGCCGTGCACGGATTTCGCTGGCGCCAAGTCCCGTCAGATAGGCTTCCTCCTCCGGGCGGCCGGTCACGGCCACGACATGGTAGCCCAGCCTGCTCAGCAGCATGATCGCGACGCTGCCCACCCCTCCGGCCGCACCCGTTACCAGCACGGGTCCTTTGTCGGGTGTGACATCCTCACGTTGCAGGGCCTGAACGCACAGCATGGCCGTGTAGCCTGCCGTGCCGATTTCCATGGCCTGTCGTGTGGTCAGTTGCGCGGGAACGGGCACCAGCCAGTCGCCCGACATCCGCGCCTTCTGGGCAAGGCCCCCCCAGTGTTTTTCGCCCACCCCCCAGCCATTGAGAATAACCCGCGCGCCGGGCGCAAAATCCGGGTGCTGCGAGTTCTCGACCACACCGGCGAAATCGACCCCGGGAATCATCGGAAAGGACCGCACGATCGGGCCGCGACCGGTTATGGCCAGCGCGTCCTTGTAATTCAGGGTCGAGTATTCCACCCGCACGGTCACGTCGCCTTCGGGCAGTTGGTCCTCGGGCACATCCCTGATCGCGACGGACTGGGTTCCATCAGCCGATTTTTCAATCATAACCGCCTTGAACATGGTTTTCTCCTTCCAGGATGGTAGACCGATTGTCTATAAAATTATGGCCGCATTCCGGGCCGTCGTTCTGGCGGCCGGGTTTTACAGCCTGTCCAGCAGGTCCAGAAAGCCGTCTCCGAAAACATCCAGAGGCCGGGTGCTTTTTTCAAGTCGCGCGCGCAGCACGGCACCTTCCCAGCCGATCCAGAAAAAGACGGCAAGCGTCCGGGCCGTGTCAGGGGGGTAGTCGTCGCTCAGGCAGGACTGCATGCGGGCCTCCCACTGGTGCATGACGTCGTTGAGCGTGTGCCGGAACTGTTCGGGCAGCACGTTCAGTTCCTGCCCCAGATTGCCGATCAGGCAGCCGCGCCGGAAATCGTGCCGGACCATGCCCGATCTGGCGTCGTCCATGAACCGCCTGACCCGCTCTCTGGCCGAAAGAGCCCGGTCGTTCAGGCAGCGATCGAGTTTTGCGTTGAAGTACCGGGCATAAGCCCCGATCACGTTCAGTCCAAAATCGTCCTTGCTGTCGAAGTAATAATAGAAAGATCCCTTTGGCACCCCGGCGGATTTCAGCAGCCCGTCCAGACCGGTTGCGACAAAGCCTTTTTCCGTCAGGCATTCCAGCCCCTTGCGGATCAGCATGTCACGCACCTGCGCCATTCCGTCGGGCCTGTTCGGTGGGCGGCCCCTACGGGGTGCCTGGTGGGGTGCCCGTTGAGATATTTCGGGGGATGTCTGGGCCGGGCTGTTCATGATATTTAATAGACCGATCGTTTATTAAATATCAAACAATTCCCACCCCTCGCACGGCCTCGTGATACGGGGCGGTGCGCCAGTCGCGCGCGTGGCCGCGTGCCCGGTCACGTGCCCGGGCAGGAGCTGGGTTGCGCCCACCCCAAAAGCTTGCGCCGAAAAGCCCGTGCCAAAAACCCGTGCGGGAAGGCCGCCCTGAAAAACGCCCGAAATCCGGTCGTTCAGCGCGGCAGCCAGACTGGCGCATCCGATCCCAGCCGGGGTGTGACACGCGGCCACCGGCACGGGGTTTCGGACATGTGCAGAACAGGTCCAAGGCAGCGCAGGTCGCCATAGCAGGTTCCATGTTCGTCGATCCGGTATTGGCGAAATTCCGTATCGGACATGCCGCCGGGCGCGGTGTCATACGCCGTAACGACGCCCTGACGCTGGAAAAACATGGCGGACTGACACAGGGAAACCTGAACACGGTAGCTGCCGCCCTCTCGCGCGCGGCGGGCAAGGGCCAGCATGGCGCCAAAACTGCCAAGTCGGCCTGCGGCATAGTCGCACATGTAAACCGGTGTCAGTTGCGGTTGCCCGCCGCCGGTTGCCAGGCCTTGCGTATGGCACATGCCCGTCACCGCCTGCGCCACCTGGTCCCAGCCCGCCCTGTCGCCGAACGGGCCGCCAGACCCGAAGCAGTTGACCGAAACATGGATCAGTCCGGGCCGGATCCGCATCAGGTCGTCCCAGCCAAACCCATGCGCGCCAAGCCGGCCGGGCCTATAGCCGTCAATGACGATATCTGCCTCGCTGACCAGTTCAGCCAGCCGGGCCGCGCCATTATGGGTGGTAAAGTCGAGAAAGCAGCTTCTTTTACCGTGGCTGGTATCCCGGACGAATTCCGGAACCTGCGGCAAATGCGGGGCTGTCACCATCAGGTCATCCGCCCCGAATTCCGTCAGGCTCAGGCCGCATGTGGGGCCGGCAAGAATACGGGTCAGGTCCAGCACGCGCACGCCTGACAGCGGCATGGCGCCCGGGCTGAACCTTTCTGGAACACTGTCTCCGGTTCTGTCCATTTCAACAACGGGCCGTTCGGCCAGATAGGCTCCCTGGGGGTGGGCAAGCCAGTCTTCGGCGGTGCGGACCATACCGCCACAGGCCTGCACATTGGCAATCGCTTCTTCCAGTTCCAGGGCATTCCATGTCCTGATTGCCGCGCTGATCGAGGCTGGCGTGCTGTCGCATTTCAGCAGGTCGAGCACGCGGCGTTCCAGATGCGGCAGGTTCGTATGCGGTAAAAACCATTGCCCATCCGCCGTGGGCCACGGTTGCGTCAGAGAGACCATGTGTTTCATGGCGTCGGAACCGGGGATGACGGCATACGTCCCGTCGTCTGCACGCCGGAAGGTGCAGCCACTACTTTTTACGGTGGCCGCCGCCGCACTGACCGAAATGCCAACCGACTGGCGGCGTCCGGACCGTATTGCCCACAGGTCGTTGGCCGCGACACCGCAGGCTGCGAAAATCTGCGCCATTGTCTCACCGACCCGGTAGGGTGTCTCAAAAATCGGGTCCTGCCCCTGAAGGGTCACTTCGCCCGGTGCCGGTGCCGGGGCCGTAAGGCCGCGAATGGCCATGAGCTCGGTGAACGCCGCTGTCATCTGCATGATCAGGTCCTGGAAATACGCTGTGAAAGCTTTGTTCACATGCGGGTTTCATACGTTTCGTGTTCGCAACATATTGGCCCGGCTCAGGGTCGCTCGCCGGACCGCAAGCCGGGTCGAACTGCGCGACACGTGGTAAAACGGGGCAAAACAGGGCAGAAATGCCCTTGCTGCGTCCCTCTTTGCCATCGTTATATAAGATGGTTTGACAGGCTGGAAGGCCGATGTTCAGATGTCAGGCATCTTCAGGAGAGATGGGATGAACAGCGGCGACCTCCAGTTTTTTTTAGCTGTTTGCGAGGCAGGCGGTATTGGCAAGGCGGCGGAGCGCCTGAACACCGTGCAGTCGAATGTTACATCGCGCATTCAGCGGCTGGAGGCCGAACTGGGCGTTCAACTGTTCCGCCGTCATACACGCGGTGTGGAACTGACCGCCGCCGGAAGCAGGCTGGTTCCCGTGGCCGGGCAGATCGGCAGCCTGCTGGGCAGCGTCAGGACAGTCGTGCATGATGACGGCACACCCCAGGGCAGGCTGGCGATCGGTGCGATGGAAACCACTGCCGCGATCCATCTTCCCGCCTTGCTCAGCGATTATGCAAAAGCCTTTCCGCGCGTGGACCTGACGCTGCGCACCGGCACGACCATGGACCTGATACGGCAGGTTCTGGACCAGAAACTGGATGGCGCGTTTGTCTGCGGTCCGCTTGCGCACCCCTGCCTGCGCGCCGAACCTGTTTATGAGGAAGACCTGGTGCTTCTGGCAGCCCCGGAACAGGCCGACCTGTCAGGTATTCTGGCCGGGGGCGAGGTCTCCATTCTGGTATTACATTCGGGGTGTTCCTATCGCCGGAAACTGGAAGATGTCCTGACGCGCCGGGGTGTCTGCATAGCAAGAACCAGCGAGTTCGGAACGTTCGATGCAATCTGTAGCTGTGTGGCAGCCGGGCTGGGTGTGACGGTGGCACCCCGTTCCATGCTGCCCCAGATCGCCGCGCGGTGGGTGCTTTCGGCCCATGACCTTCCTGCGGCGGAGGCATCGGTCCAGACTGTGTTCATCCGCCGCGCCAATGCCTATGTGCCCAATGCCCTGTCCCGTTTCGTGGAGCATGTGCATGCGGCGCGACACCGCCTGCACATGGGGTAAGAAAAAAGCAGCCCCCGGCCTGCGCGTTCTCGCTCCTGCATGCTTTTGTACGTTGGTTGCCGTGACGGGGGGCGTTCGGTCTGGTCGGTGAGGCAACACCGTGCGGCCGGGGGCTGGTGGGGTTCAGCCCGTCCCCTGTGCAAGTTCGCTGGCGAGCACGCGTACCAGTTCGCCGGCTGGCATGCGGCGGGCCAGCGGTGCGCCCTGTCCTGCCCATTGCGCGGCGTAACCTGTCTGGCCGTTCTGTTTTGCCGCGGCGTGCAGCGCCTTCGCCAGATCGTATGCGACGGGATAGTCCGGCACGTCACCGACCGGGATCTGGCGGCCAAGTTCGGTATAGCTGTTGGCCAGGCAGCGCGCGGGCCGACCGGAAAGAGCCGATGTCATGACCGTATGGTAGCCGGGCTCGCCGGTCAGTGCTGTGCGGTATGCGTCATCCGCAAGGGATTCGTCACAGGCGACAAAGGCCGTGCCCAGTTGTGCGGCTGCGGCCCCCAAAGTCAGGGCGGCGGCAATGCCGGCCCCGTCCATGATCCCCCCTGCCGCAATGACCGGCAATGTCAGATGCCGCACCAGAATCTGGACCAGCGCGGCAGTGCTGAGCTGGTCATCGGGGGCGCGCGGGTCGAATATGCCCCTGTGGCCGCCTGCCTCGTACCCCTGTGCGATCACGGCATGCACACCGGCGGCCATGGCTGCCCGCCCTTCCGACAGGCTGGTGACGGAGCAGAGCAGAACGATCCCGGCGGCGCGCAGGGCCTGAACTGTATCGCCGGGCGGCAGGCCGAAATGGAAGCTGACAACCTTGGGCCGGGTCGCCAGCAAAAGCGCTGTCATGGCCCTGTCGACATTGAAGCTGCGGTAGATTTCCTGCAATGCGGCAGGGGGCGTGCCACCCTGTGCCGCGAAATGGCCCCCAAAGCGGGCGATCCAGGCGCTTTCCGTCTCAGCGGAACGGACCGACGGGCTATGGCAGAAAACATTCAGGTTGAAAGGCAGTGCTGTCCGGGCCTTGAGTTCGGCAATCATGCGCCCCGCCGCGTCGACCCCTGCCGCGCCCAGCCCCAGAGCGCCCAGCCCCCCGGCCTCCGAGACGGCGGCCGCCAGCGCCGGGGAGGAGACACCCGCCATAGGGGCCTGGAAAATGGGCAGGCGAACGCCGGTCGTCGCCAGGAACTCATGCGTGCCTGTCATAACCATGCCGCTGCCTCCGGAGGGTTGAAAACGCCTTGTGCCATCAGCGTAAACCAATACGGACGAACAAACCCATCGTTTCTTGAGATGTTGGGTATCTCGATATCAGACTTCGATCCGCAACGCGGATCGCGTAAGCTGGCGACCCTGCCCGGATGCGTGGCAAGAGGGCTGTCCCGATAGGTCCGCCCCGTCCATATATGTCGGCGTGCGGTGCGCCCGGCACCGGGTGGGCCGGTGCGTTGCTGCACCCTATATGAAATCCAAGCGGCCAGACCGCCGATACCCCGCGAAGAATGAGGCCGTATTGTGATGTCCGTCACGATGAACCCCGAAAAATCCATTATCGTCATCGGCAACGGCATGGTCGGGCATTACTGCGCCGAACAGCTTGTCAGCCACGGCTTGCACGAAAGCCACCAGATTCATGTTTTTGGTGCCGAACGTCACCTCGCCTACGATCGCGTGCATCTGTCGGACTACATGACGGGCCAGGACGCGCAGGCGCTGCACCTGCACCGCGATGGTTTTCATGACGCGCACGGCCTGCATCTGCATCTGGGCACACCCGTGCTGGCAATCGACCGCGCGGCCCGCACCATCCGGACCGCGCAGGGCGTGTTCCCTTACGACACGCTGATTCTGGCCACCGGTTCTTTCCCGTTCGTGCCGCCCATTCCGGGGAATGAGGGCACCGCAGGGCTGGTCTACCGCACGCTGGACGATCTGGACGCCATCCGCGCGGCATCGGACGGTGCGGCGCATGGCGTGGTGATTGGCGGCGGCCTTCTGGGGCTGGAAGCGGCAAACGCACTGCTGTCGCTGGGGGTGCGGACCGCCGTGGTGGAGTTCGCCCCCCGGCTCATGCCCGTGCAACTCGACGCGGATGGGGGAGCGGCCCTGCGCCGACGGATCGAAGCCCTGGGGATTACGGTGCTGACCTCCCACGCAACGCGCGAGATCGTGCCGGGTGAAAACCACCGTCATCGCCTGAACTTTGCCGATGGTTCCAGTCTGGAAACCGACATGGTTGTGTTTTCCGCGGGTATCCGCCCCAATGACCGGATCGCCCGCGATGCCGGTCTGGCGGTGGGGGCGCGTGGCGGTGTCGTCATCGACAGCCAGTGTCGCACGACGGACCCGCATATTTTTGCCATTGGCGAATGCGCGGCCTGGCACGACACGGTTTTTGGCCTTGTCGCCCCCGGCTATACCATGGCGCGCACCGTCGCCGCCGTCTTGGCGGGAGAGGATGCGGCCTTTACCGGGGCCGACATGTCCACCAGGCTGAAGCTGCTGGGGGTGGATGTCGGGTCGATCGGTGACGCGCACGGTGCCGAACCGGGCAGCACCAGCTACCGTTTTATCGGCGAGGCCGAGGGGGCGTACCGTCGTCTGGTCCTGTCCGCCGACGGCAGCCGCGTGACCGGTGCTGTGCTGGTGGGTGACAACGCCTATTATGACACGATCTTGCAATATGTGCAGAACGCCATCAAACCCCCTGCGGACCCGGCAGCACTTATCCTGCCAAGGGGGGAGGGGGCGGACCTGCTGGGCGCGGACGCCTTGCCGGACACCGCCATGATCTGTTCGTGCCACAACGTTACCAAGGGTGCGATCTGTGCCGCGATCGAGGGTGGCTGCACCGATATGGGCACGCTCAAGGCCGACACAAAGGCCAGCACTGGGTGTGGCGGCTGCACCGCGCTGCTGAAAACCGTGTTCGAGACCGAACTGACGGCGCGCGGCATTACGGTCGATAAAAGCCTGTGCGAGCATTTTTCCCATACACGGCAGGACCTGTACGCGCTGGTGCGGGTGCAGGGTATCCACACGTTCGAGGCGCTTATGGCGCGCCACGGCAATGGCGGGCTGGGCTGCGATATCTGCAAACCCACGGTCGCCTCGATCCTTGCGTCCGCCTGGAACAGGCCGATCACCGATCCGCGCTATATTCCGCTGCAGGACACGAACGACATGTTCATGGCCAATATCCAGAAAAACGGCACCTATTCCGTGGTGCCGCGCGTGGCGGGCGGGGAAATCACGCCGGACAGGCTGATCGCTCTGGGGCAGGTGGCCAAGAAATACGCATTGTACACCAAGATCACCGGTGGCCAGCGTATTGACCTGTTTGGCGCGCAACTGCACCAGTTGCCCGATATCTGGTCCGAACTGATCGCAGCAGGGTTCGAAACCGGACAGGCCTACGGCAAATCGACCCGCACGGTAAAATCCTGTGTGGGGTCGACATGGTGCCGCTATGGCGTGCAGGACAGCGTGGGCCAGGCGCTGGATCTGGAAAACCGCTACAAGGGCCTGCGGGCGCCACACAAGCTGAAATTTGCCGTTTCGGGCTGCACGCGCGAATGCGCGGAGGCACAGAGCAAGGATGTCGGGGTCATTGCCACGGAAAACGGATGGAACCTGTATGTCTGCGGGAATGGGGGCATGCGCCCGCGCCATGCCGAACTGTTCGCCACCGACCTGGATTCCGTGACGCTTCTCAAATACATCGACCGTTTTCTGATGTTCTACATCCGCACCGCCGACCGGCTGCAACGCACCTCGGTCTGGCGCGAAAACCTTGAAGGCGGGCTGGACTACCTGCGCGATGTCGTCATTCACGACAGTCTGGGCATTGCTGCGGAACTGGAAGCGCAGATGCAGTCCGTAGTCGACACTTACCAGTGCGAATGGCGCGACGCGCTGGGCGATCAGGAAAAGCTCAAGCGTTTCAGAACCTTTGTCAACGATGGCAGGCCTGATCCGGGTATTGGCATGGTGGCGGAACGGGATCAGACCCGCCCGGCGGAAAATCGGCCGGTGGCGGCCCCGGCCCCTGGCCCCGCGGATTGGCAGGCACTGTGTAACGAGGGGGATCTGGTTGCGCGTTCGGGCGTGGTCGCCTGGCATGACGGCGCGCAGGTGGCCCTGTTCTATCTGCCCGCCGGGGAAAACGCGGCAGCGCGTGTTTTTGCCATCGACAATCATGACCCGTTCTCCAATGCCAATGTCATCGGGCGCGGTATCATGGGCGATCTGCAGGGCCGCCCGGTTGTGGCGTCCCCGCTGTACAAGCAGCATTTCCGCCTGGAAGACGGCGTATGCGTGGAGGATGCCAGCAAGGTGCTGCGTGTGTGGGACGCAAGACTGCAGAACGGCAAAATTGAAATCCGCGCCAGCACCGGTCAGGCAGCCCCACAGGCAGTTCCTGACAGGCTGCCGGCCTGAACGCCTGCCCACCGAGCCCCGCCCAACGGTGCTGGTCCCGGTCCATGGCCGCCGAGCCTTGCCCCGCAGTTCTGGCCCCGGCCCACGCCCACCGAGTTCTGTCCAACGGTGCCGGTCCCGGATCATGCCCAGCAGCCTGCCCGGCGGCTCTGTTCCCAGCTTCTGAACGGTGCGGCGCGGGCCGTGTGGGCGGTCCTGTCTTGGTCATGGGTCTTTCGCCCGGTGCCGCACGGACCGTCAGGCAGAGTCCGGGCGGGGCAGGACCGGCGCCCGTGCGCTATTCGACCGTTTTCAGGATATCGTAAAATCGTGTCTCGCGTTTTTCGAGCGTGAGCGGCTCGCCGGTGCCCACGTCCTTATGCGCGCTGCGAAATGCATCGGAGACACGCCAGTTTTCGTAAGCCGTGCGCGAGACCCACTGTGTTTCCGAGGCATAAGGCACATGATCGGTGTGGCTGTCCTCTTTCATGAAACGGATGGACATAAAGCCCGGCACACCCTTGAGCGTAATCTCGCGATCGAGCCAGCGGCTCCTGAAAGCCTGTTCCCTGTCCGGGATAACCTTGAAACGGTTCATGACAACAAACATGGAGTTTTTCCCCGGATTGCCTGCCCCGTGTCGTGCGGGGCAGGCGGGTGGTCATTTCACTTCGATGTTCTGCAACACCTCGAACCCTTCGAACACCGGCGGTCCCATGGTCTGGGGCTTGCCGGTTCCGGCCTGCGCGTGGGCCTGGCGGAACTGTTCGGATTTCGTCCAGCCGATAAAGGCGTCATAGGATTCCCACACGGTGTGGGAGGCATACAGGATATGGTCTTCCCGCACGGGGCCCTTGAGGAACTGGAAGCTGACAAAACCCGGCACGGTCTTGAGCAGGACATCCCGGTCCAGCCAGCGGCGGCGGAAATCCTCTTCGCTGTCGGGTCTGACCGTAAAGCGGTTCATGGCGATGTACATTGCATTGCTCCATCATCGAATGTGTCATGGGGAAGACAGTACGGTCTGCCGGTGGCGGGGTGGAATCCCACGCATGCCTCTGGCAGACCGAAAACCGTGCGGGCCAGTTGCCCGTTGAAAACCACGCCCGGCGCACCTGCCGCGTGGATTGTGCCCTTGTGCATGACCACAAGGGTGTCCGAAACGGCGGAGGCCCAGTTCAGGTCATGCACGACCAGAACCACGCCACCACCCCGGCGCGCAAAGTCGCGCGCCACATGCAGCACCTGGCGCTGGTGGGCCGGGTCCTGCGCTGAAAGAGGTTCGTCCAGCAGCAGGAAGCCGGGTGGGCCATCGGTTGCCGCTGCTTCAAGCTGTATCAGAACCCGCGCAAGATGCGCGCGCTGGCGTTCCCCGCCGGAAAGGCTCATCACGTCGCGTTCGGCCAGTGCCTGCAGCCCCAGCCGTGCCAGTATGGCCTGCACCAGGGCGTCCAGCCCCGTGCGGCCCAGATTCGGGGCGGATACGGTGGCCCCCATGGCCACGAGTTCGCGCACCGTAAACCGGGCCTCCCCCGCGTTTTCCTGCGCCAGCATGGCCCTGTGCGCTGCAAGCCTGGCCGGGGCCATGGTGCCGAGGGGGGTCCCGTCGAGCAGGATATCCCCGCCCGATGGGGGCAGCAGTCCGCTGGCTATGCGCAGCAGCGTGCTTTTGCCAGCGCCATTGGGGCCGACAATAGCCGTGACCGCGCCACGCTCGAACGTCACGCTGACAGTGTCGAGCACAACCTGTTTCGCCGCTTTCCAGCTTGTGTGGCGCAGTTCAAGCGTCATCCCCGGTTTCCCGTATGCTGGCGGGCCAGCAGCCACACGAAGACAGGCGTGCCAAGCACGGCGGTGATGATCCCGACCGGCATTTCTGCCGGGGCGGCAATCGTGCGGGCAAGCGTGTCCGATGCGATCAGCAGCACCGCACCCAGCACGGCGCTGCATGGCAGAACGAACCGGTGGTCCGGCCCCGTGACCAGCCGCACCAGATGCGGCACCACCACGCCGATAAAGCCGATCACGCCCGACAGGGCGACCGCGGGCCCTACGGCGCAGGCCACGGCCAGCATGGCCCCGCCTTTCACGCGTTCGACGGGGTGGCCCATCAGGCGTGCATTGCCTTCATTGAGCAGCATGGCGTTCAGCGGTACCGTCAGGCGGGCCGAAATGGCAGCCGCGACCAGCAGAAAGCCCCCCAGCAGTTCCGCGCCGGTCCAGTTTGCGCCGGCAAAGCTGCCCATTGTCCAGAATGTCAGGTCGCGCAGGGCGGTTTCATCCGCCTTGAAAACGAGAATACCCGTGAGCGCACCAGCAAAGGACCCGAAAGCCACCCCCGCCAGCAGCAGGGACGAAACCGACGTGACACCCTGCCGCGTGGCGAACAGATAAAGCAGGAATGTCGCGCAGAAGCTGCCGATTACCCCGGCGACCGGCACACCCCATATCCCCAGAACCCCCAGGCCCGCCCATGTGCCCTGCAACACGATAACGCAGGCCGCGGCAAGTGCCGCCCCGGGCGAAACCCCGATCAGCGCCGGGTCGGCCAGCGGGTTGCGGAACAGCCCCTGCATGATGGCCCCGGACAGGCCAAGTGCCGCCCCTGTCAGCGTGGCCATTGCCATGCGGGGGGCGCGGATCTGCATGATGACCAGCCACGCGGCCTGCGCGTCGGCCCCGGTATGTCCGGACCACAGGGCGCGCAGCCCAAGGCCGGTTGCACCTGTGTCGAGCCCGAGCAGCACAGCCAGAACAAGCACGACAGAAAGCCCGGCAAGCAGTCCGGTGGCCCGGCGTCCGGAGCGTGTCACCGGGGGGTGTCCAGCCCGGCGATCTGGTGGGCGAGCTCCAGCGCGGCTTCGGGCGTTCGGGGGCCAAAGCCCAGAAGGCGCTCGCCTTCCATGGCCACAATGGCGCCGGTCCGGCCCGCTGGGGTCAGGCGGAAATCCGCGTCCGCCAGCAGGGCCGCGCGCACGGTCCCGGCGTCCTGCTGCATGGTCAGGATCAGGTCGGGGCTGAGTGCCACCAGGCTTTCGCGGTCCACGATCTTGTAGCCCTGCATGCCCGCCCCGGCATTGGTTCCCCCTGCCAGCCGGATAACCGCATCGGCCGCGGTGCCCGTGCCGGCCGCCATGGCCCGCCCGCCGGTCATGCGCATGATGAACAGGACCGACCGGGACGCGGTATGCGTGCTGCGCCACGCTGCCAAGGTTTCCAGGTTCTGGCGGATCTGTGCGCACATCTGCTCCCCCGCCGCCTGTTTGCCGACAAGATCGGCCAGAAAACGCGTGCGGGCCAGAATGGCGTCGGGGGAATGGGTTGCGTCCACGAACACGAGCGGCACCCGGGAGGCCATAAGCTGCTCCAGGGCCGCAGGGGGGCCTGCATCGTTCATGACAAGGATCAGGTCGGGGTTCATTGCCAGAACCCCTTCGGAGGAAAGAGCCCGCATATAACCGACCGATTTTTTGTCCTGGAGGGCTTCCCTGGGCCAGTTGGAGGTGATGTCCACTGCCACGATCCGGTCGGCGGCACCCAGCCCGTACAGCGTTTCGGTAATGGTGCCGCCAATGCAGACAATCCTGCGGGCCGGGCCTGTCGTGACAGTTCTGCCGCGGCAATCGGTCACGGTATGGTCCGCCGCCCATACGGCGCGGGCGGGCACCACGAGCGGCACCAACAAGGCGGCCATCTGCCTGCGTGTGAACATACCCGTTTTCTCCAGACTGTTATGGGCGGAATCATGACGGATTCCGGGCCGCATGGTTTCTATATGATAATGCATCGCAAACGCAACATGCTGGCCCATCACGTTTTCCGCAGGTCAGGCCGGAGGTCGGGTGGGGCTGTTCAGCAGGGTGCGTGCGTGTGCTGTGTCAGGGTGTTGAGATAGTGCCGCACGCGCGTAAAACCGGCCTGTGCGCCCGCAATGACGCGGCCTGCGTCGAGATCGGCCGTATCGAGCGCGTCGCGAAAGGTGTTCCAGGACTGTCCGCGCCCCGCGGGATCGGCGGCAAGGTGCCGTGCGCCGAACTGCGAGGTAAAGCCCAGTTTTTCGGTCAGCTTGCTCAGGAAATTCGCGCCCAGCTTGGACCCTTCGGCCACATACAGCCACCCCATGGCTGACGAAACCTCGGCGGGTACAGGGTCGACAGTGCTGTATGGCAGCGGAACGCGCAGGTCCTCCAGATCCTGGCGCAGGTGGTGAAAACGGCTGCGCACGCCAAGATCGGGGACAAGCGCCATGAGTTCCGAATTCTGGTACAGCCCGTTGAGATCGCGGTGAAAGAGATAGTTCATGACCGCGAAGGTGCGATACCCCTCCGCACTGTGGAAAAGGTGACGCGTCATGATGGCCCGGTCCAGAGATTCATGGACCGGGTGGGTCACGTCCTTGATACGGCGCGAAAGCGGCGCCAGGTCATTGACATTGCTCATTCTGCTGGCCTGCATGCGGGAGGGTCACGCTCGGGACGACCGGGCGTATGACGCCCGACCGCCCTCGCGCCGGGGAGAGATCAGAAATTGATGATGGCCGTTACCTTGAAGCTGCGGCCGGGCTGCGAATAATAGGCCTTGGGCAGCGTCGGGCTGTCCGGAATGTTCAGCGCATTGTAATAGGTTTTATCGAACATGTTATACATCCCGGCCCCGAGCCGCAGCCCCTTGACGATGCTGGGCTTGTACCATGCCGTCAGGTCGAAAATGGCGTAGCCCGGTGTCTTGTTGGTGTCGGACGCCATGTTTTCCACCTTGTTGCGGGCGGCGGCAAAGGTGGTGGAGAAATTGGCGCCCCATTGCGTGTCCGTATAGCCTACGCCGACAATACCGCGCAGCGGCACGACCGTGTTGAGGTGGACGTGTTCCTGCGTATCCCTGCCGTCCGTGTAGGCGATCGACCCCCACACCAGCCAGTGATCGTTGAAAGCCCAGTTCGCGTTGGCTTCGACCCCATAGATACGGACGCGCTGGCGGTTCATATATTTAAAGATACCGTAAGGATAATTGCCTGAAATACCGGCTTCGGCTGCCGTCAGGGTCTCGTTTTCTATGAAGTTGTGGTAGTAATTGTCATACACGCTGACCTGCGCGCCGCGCCGGGAATTTCCGTACCGCAGACCGGCCTCCCAGCCACGGCTTGTTTCAGGCTTGAGCTGGGGGTTGCCGATGGCAAGGTAAGTGCCCTCGCCCCCGTAGTTGATGTATTTCTCGTTCGCGGATGGCGCGCGGAACGCCTGGGCGTACTGGGCGTAGGCTGTCAGGTTTTTCAGCAGGTTGACCTCGGCCAGCACTTTCGGGGAATAATGCGTGCCGTGCGAGCCCGATCCGGGGTTGATATAGGTGTCGTTGGCAAGGAACGACGCCTGCGTGTGCGGTGTCAGACGATAATAGTCGAAACGGAAGCCCGGCGTGATATGCAGCCAGTCCACGCCACGAAAGCTGATACGGTCCTGCACGATGGCGCCCAGATTGGTGCTGTGCACATTGGGCATGTCGGACTGGTTGTTGTGCAGGTAGGCACAGGTGCGGATGGCCGGCGTGCAGTTGTCCTTGCCACTGGCGTATTCGCTTGAATCCATCAGGTAGGCTTCACCGCCGATGGTGACGGCGTTGCGGATCGGGCCGGCATTGAGGTTCGATGAAATGGAGCCCGTGACACCGTAGGACGTATCGGTTTCCTGATCGGTGCGATCATACTGCCCCAAAGGCGTTGTCAGCCGGTTGGCCATTGTCGTGGTGATGGTGGTGACCTGCTGCCAGTACGCGGTCAGATGCGCCTCGCTGATCAGGTTGCGCGGGTCCTGGGCCTTGTAATCGTAATCGCCTGAAATGCGTGAACGCTTGCTTTCCTCTAGCGTGCGGAACTGGTTATAGGTCGATGAAATGCTGGTCAGGGTATTTTCGTGGTAGTTCCTGTCGAAAACCTCGCCGGTCAGGGTTATTCTGTGACCGCCCTCGAAATAATGGCGGATTTTGCCCAGAAAATTCCCGGTCACATAATGGGCGGGGTCTTTTTTCGAACGTTTGGTTCCCGAGCCGCCGACTTTGCCCATATTGCCGGTCTCGCTACCGTTGTCGTAGCCGCCCTGCACCAGAACAAGCGTGTTGCCGTAGCGCGCGGCAAGAGCCTGATTGAGCAGCGCGCTTTCGCTCGCGCCGTCATACGTGGCTTTTGACAGCCCGCCGAAAACCTTGTTGCCCTTGAGAATATCTTCGGGGCCGAGCGTGCGCATCGACACCACGCCGCCCAGCGCGCCAGTGCCGAAAAAGCTGGAATTGGCGTTCTTGACGATGTCCAGCCCCCCGAGGGAGTTGAAATCATACGCCGACACACCGCCATCGATCCCGCGTGCGTAGTTGGTGCTCCAGGTCGTGCGGATTCCGTCGATGGTTGTCAGAATACGGTTCTGGTCGAGACCGCGCATATTGATGCTGAAATTGTTGGTGTTGTAGTTCACCGCCGCGTCAACCCTGCGGGCGTAATCCTCGATATTGTCGATCATCCGGTTCTGTAATGTGGCGAGTGTCGTGGTCGTGGTGAACACACGCGCCTTGCCGACATTGCTGTAATCCTTGTCGGGGTCGATCCGCATCGACTCCTCCATCCTGGCCAGTGGTGTCAGTGCCGCGCCCGATGGGTCGGTCTGGTTGACGCCATGCACCACCACAGGTGCCAGGGTGATCGGCTGGTGCTGTGTGGCTGGTGCGGCTGTTGCCGGGGGTGTGGTCGGGCCGGGTGTGGCCTGAGCCGTCCGTGCCTGGCTGGCCGGGGTTGCCGGTGCCAGACCCGTGTCCTGCGCGAAGGACGGCGCGCATTCCAGTTGCACAGCCACAAGACTGGTCGTCAGGAGCGCAAATCTTTTGAGAAGAAAAGAGGGTCTGGTCAAAGTCATGCGGCACCGCCTGTTATGCGATTGAGAAGCATTATCAACAAATTCGATGGCGCGAACCTGTCACCAACGCAATTGCGTGTCAATCTCATTTATGAAGGGCGTGTTAAATTTAATATCCTCCCTCCGGGTGGCTGTTCCGACCCGTCTGGTCGCCCCGGCCATGCGGTCGCGGGCTGACTGGGGGGGCAGGGCGTGCCTCACACGTCGCGGTGGGGCAGCTATGCCTTACACGCGGGCGGGTATGCCGTTGCCCGGCAGGCCTGGATCGATGCAGCATTATTCCAGCCCCGCCATCCTACCCGGTTGCCCCCGTAGGCTTGTTCCAGCCTTGTAGCCATGCACGCCAGTGGAGCGTGCCGGAGCTGTTTGAAGCCGCGGCTTTTAAGCGGTATTCCGCCCTTAAACGGGCAGGCCGCCCGAAAAGCCGCGCAGTTGCTGCCCGATAAGATCAGGCATCCAGTGTAAGGACGGGTGCGCGCGGGGCTGGTGGTGGAACCGGGTTACGGGTGGGTTTGACCCATTGCCTGTGCGACAGCCGGGGCGGCATGGTGCAGGCCTGTTCGAAATCCGGGCCTGTATTGGGAATTATTAACTATGACAACTATTCGCATTTGATAGGCTTGAGACGGCACAAAGGCCCGGGGTGACTGAGCCGGCTGCTCGGGCTCTATTTTAAAACAGGTTTTATAAAATCAGTCTTGCATGACATATGCTTTTCTGCGCCTTCATGGGCGGCGATCATGCTGTCTGGCACAGGTGCTGACGACATCGCCAGTTTTCTGATCTTTCCTGTGCATGTTTGGGGCACTTCCGGGTGTGCGGCGGGTTGCGGGGTCTGCGTGGCCGGCACGCCTGCATGGTCGGGTATCGGGCCGAAAGACCCGGGCTGTGTGGAAACACCCTGCCTGTGTCGCCTGAAAACGGTAATAACCGATGGCGCATGCGGGCCGGCATGCGCGGGGAGACAGTATTCTTGATAATGCAACCGGTGCTTCAAAGACGGCGTACGTCCCCCGATATCAGGCAGATCTGTCAGGATGGGGAGGCGGATTATCCGCTTTTCCGCGACCTGAAAGCACGGTGCCAGCGCGCGGGTATGAAAATGACAAACCCGCGCTGTCTGGTCTTGCTGGGGTGTATCAGGGCTGTTCCGGGTGCTACGGCGGCGGAGGTCTGGCAGAGTACAATGGCCTTGGCCAAGGGGCATGCACTTAGCTACGGGTCTTTGCAACGTAGCCTGAATGCGTTTGTCCAGCACGGTATTCTGCTACGGGACATCGGCCCCGAACGCGCATGGCGCTACAGGATTGCCGCCACCGCACAGCGGGCCCCTACCGTCAATCTCATCGATAACGATACAGGCCAGCAGACAAGCTGCAAGGCTCCCGAAATGTCACGTATCCTGCAAAAAATTGCAGATGAGCACGGTTTTATGATGCGGGACGCATGCATTATCATAACCTGTGAACGCAGGCCGGATAACGGGTAATATTTCTAAAAAACAGCAATTTTTAAAACCCGACCGAGCGCGTAAAGTCCCGTAATAAAGACAGGCCGGCGTGGCCGCGTTGTACGGGTACGACCCTCCCGCACTCCGGCGGGCCATATCAGAATTCATGACAACAGGCCGGACCAGCCACACAGGGCTGCGTGTCATTGGACTACAGCACTCTTCCGGGCGGAAAATGCGTAGTCTCGCCTTATATAAATGCGATTGATTATTAAAGTTAATAATTCCCAATGAGCGCCAATGGCGATTGCGTGGGTGGGGAAAGAACTATAGCTAATGCGAGGCGTTCTCATCTTTGGCTGAAAAACATGTCCTATTCCCAGATTATGACCCGTATGCGTTCATGCTCGTTCATTTTAAGCTGTCTTGCCGGTACAGCCCTGGCAGGTAGCGCTTATGCGGCACCACGGGAAACGCCCCCCAAAACACCTGCCGGGAAAGAGGCGGCACCGGTTGCGCCCAAAAAGGCCGTCGTTTCAAAAGAACATGTCAAAAATGACAAAAAGCCTCTTACGCCCACAGACAATCAGGAACATCTGATGGTATGGGGCAAGGGGCATCCGTTGCTGACGGGACGTTCCCCGAACCGGAAATACACGGCCTCCCTGCTCGACACGCCGCGTTCGGTATCCGTCGTGACACAGGAGCAGATGAAACTTGTGAACGCGACCTCGTTCGAGGATGCGATGCGTACCGTGCCCGGTGTCAGTTTCCGCGCTGGTGACGCGTATGCCGTGCCGGGCGGCAATTACCCGGTGATCCGGGGCTTCGGGTCCTATAGCAACATGTTTATCGACGGGCTGCGTGACAGCGGTGTCAGCCAGCGTGAAGTTTTCGATGTCGAGGAAATGGAGGTGCTCAAAGGTCCGGGTTCGGTCTATGGCGGTCGTGGCGGCCTGGGTGGACAGATCAATATCACCACCAAGAAAGCCCAGCTTGGAAACCTGACATCCGGACAGATCGGTTTTGGCACGGCGGCCTACAAACGCGGGACGGTGGATGTCAATCGCCAGCTCGGTACATCGACCGCCGTGCGCCTGAATGCCATGGGCGACGACGCGGATACGGCAGGCCGCGAACCTGTGGGTGGCCATAAATGGGGTGTTGCGCCGTCCGTGTCTTTCGGGCTTGGCACACCGACGCGCCTGACGCTGGGGTATTACCACCTCTATTCGTTCGATATGCCGGATTATTCGGCGCCATACAGTAAAACCACGCACGAGCCGCTCAATATTCCGCGTAATACGGTTCTGGGCATGAAGGATCGGGATTTCGAACGCAGCACGACGGATCTGGGTCAGATCGTTCTGGAGCGAGACCTGTGGCACAATTTTGTATTCCGCAACACGCTCCAGTGGACCAGCACCCAGTACGACTATATTGCCACCAACCCCCAGTGGCAGAGCACATCCCTTGCCAACCAGACCATTCTGCTCGAAGCCAAATCCGGTAAATTCCACACCGACAATTTTCAGGAACAGGCGATGGTGTCGGGCATTTTCGATACCGGGCCGGTTCATCATTCGGTCAATACCGGTATTGAAGTCTCGCGCGAACGCCTGACCCGCAACGAATATTACGTCAAGGACGCGGCGGGGAACAATCTGCGGAACGGTGGTCCCTGTTCGGTTACCTATAATTGCATCAGCGCGCTCAGTCTTGGAAGCTGGAGTGCTTCAAACCCGTGGACCGGTTCCTATTCCCTTGGTGAGCCGGGCATTGCCGCACTGAATACCAATGTCACCACCGGTTCGGCCTATGCATTCGATACCATGAGCATGCTGGACGATCACCTGCTGATCAGCGGGGGCGTGCGGTTCGACCGATTCATGACATCGGCCGTGCAGGGCGATGTGGGGCTGAGCAACAACCAGAGTTTCATCAATTACCAGGCGGGTGCTGTCTACAAGCCCATCAAGCCGGTCAGTCTTTATTTTTCCTATGCGACGGCGTCCAACCCGATCGGTGTGGATGCCGGTGCGGACGGGCAGATCGCCCTTTCAAAAGCCAATACGAAACTTTCGCCCCAGAACGGAAAAAATATCGAGGTCGGTGCAAAAGCCGAACTGTTCGGCGGGCGTTTTTCCATAACCGGCTCGCTGTTCGATGGCAAAATGACCAACGCACAGGTGTCTGACGGATACGGGAACCAGATCAACGCGGGCACCCAGCGCGTGCGGGGTGCTGAAATCAATGTGGCGGGCAATATTACGCCGCGCTGGGAGGTGTTCGGTGGCTGGACATATCTGGACAGCACGGTTCTGGACGGCGGGCCGACCCATGCCAATGTGGGCAAGCGTTTTCCCTACACACCCGGGAACTCGGTAACGTTGTGGAGCACGTATAAGATCCTGCCCCAGTTCAAGGCCGGCGGCGGGCTGACATACATGAGCAAACGCTACACCAACGTCAACGATTCCACCTGGGTGCCGGAATACGTGCGACTGGATATGGTTGCCGATTATCAGATTACCCGCACGCTGGACCTGCAGGCCAATCTTCAGAACCTTACGAACAAACGTTACTATGACAGGATCTATACGAACTATTCGCGTATCGCGGCGGGGCGTGCGGTCACGTTCCAGCTAAGTTTCAAGATGTAGGGCCGGGGCTGTCGGCAGCCGGATCTCGCATCGCAGGCCGGGCTGGTTGTCCAGCAGCCGGATCTGGCCTTTATGGAGCCGGACAATGGCCCTGACCATGCTCAGGCCCAGTCCGGTGCCCGGAACGGAGCGGCTGCGGTCAAGCCGGACCATTTTTTCAAAAACCCGCTCGCGCTCTTCAGCGGGAATGCCCGGGCCGTTATCGGCGATCGTGACAAGGGCATACGCTCCCGACATCGTGGCTGACATGACAACAGTACTGCCTGCCGGGCAATGATTGGTGGCGTTTTCGAGCAGGTTCGCCAGGATCTGGATCAGCAGCACCCTGTTGCCCGGAACGGTCATGTCCTGCGCGGGGGGGATAAGTGTCAGCGCCTGTCCGCGGTCTTCAAGGATCGGGCGATACAGCTCGGCAATGGCGGCCAGCAGGTCCCGCACGGACAGGTTCTGGCTGTCGGGCACCCGGTCGTCCGCCTCCATCTGGGCGAGTTTCAACAGGGACGAGAAAATTTCAAGGGCTTCGTCCAGGTTGTTCTGCGCCTCGGCCAGTGCTTCGGCCTGGGCCGGTGCCAGCCTGCCCTGCGCCACGTCGTCCAGGTGCTGGCCAAGATGGGCAAGGGGGCGCCGCATGTCATGGGCAATATCGTCGGTAATCTGGCGTACGCTTGCGATCAGGCTTTCGTTTCTTTCCAGCATGGCGTTCAGGCTGGTGGCCAGATGGTCGAATTCGTCGTTCGTCGCGTTCAGGGGCAGCCTGCGCGACATGTCGCCGCGCATGATATCGCGGGCGGTCTGGCTGATGGTTTCGATCTTGCCCAGCACCAGACGGCTGAGAACGAAACCGCCACTAATGCCGATGACGATAAACCCCGCGGCGCTCCATGCAAGCATGGCCCACAGGTAATGGTGCAGGGTGCGCAGCGGCTTGGCGTTGATCCCCACGAACAGGTATCCGCCGTCATGCAGCATGAGGCCGTAGCCCATGACGGGACGATGCTCCGGGGCGGCTATGTCATGGTTCCAGGCCAGTGTGCGCCAGCCCGGAACGGGCCTGAGCCGGAGCATATTGCCAATGACGACCTGCCCTTGCGCATCTTCCAGCAGGTAATGAAAACCCGGTTCGTTTTTGACAAGTTCGCTTATGACCGGCTGAAGATGTTGGATATCGGGGCTGCGTGCGTCCGACAGGGCCTCGTCCCGTTCGTTGGTGACGGCGTGCTGCATCTGCAATGTCAGCAGGTGCAGGCTGTGGGAACCCGAAAGGGCGATGACCGTCACCCCGCTGATGACAAAGCAGCAGGCGAACATGGCAACGATACGGAATGACGAACTGCGCAGAACCGATAGCCGGTGCGTGTACGATCCGGGCTGGCGTGTCATGCTAATGGTTCCGCAGGATATAGCCCTGATTCCGGATGGTGTGAATGAGCGGTGGCGCGTCCCGGCCCAGCCGTTCTCTCAGCCGGCTGATATGTGTTTCAATCAGATTGGTGCGGACCGGAAAATCGATGTCCCATACGGCTTGCAGGAGCATCTTGCGCGACACGATCACGAGCGGATGGCGCATGAAATATTCCAGCAGTTTCATTTCCTGTTCCTGTATGTAAAGCTTGGCGCCGGCGCGGCGCACTTCCCTGCCCAGCAGGTCAAGCTCGAGATCCGCGAAAATCAGCCGTGTTTCGCTCAAGGGTTCCCTGGCCCGCCGGAGCAGGTTTTCCACCCGTGCCGACAGTTCCGTCAGCGCAAAGGGTTTGACCAGATAGTCATCCCCCCCGCTGCGCAGGCCGCTGACACGGTCATGAATACCGTCCATTGTCGTCAGAAAAAGCACGGGTGTCTGTACATTGATCGCGCGCAGCCGGGTCAGGACGCTCAGGCCGTCAAGGCCGGGCAGCCGGCGGTCCAGGATCATGCAGTCCCAGTGCCGCGACGTGGCCAATGCCAGGCCACGTTCCCCATCGGCCACCGTTGTGATGCGGATATGGGAATGCTCGAAAAACCGTTCGATATAGGCCGCAGTACTGGCGTCATCCTCGATCAGGAGAACGGATGAGGTGGGGGCATGGGTGTCTGCGGTCATGACGGTGCTCCGAAAAGCGTGAAATGCGTGGAACGGGGCTGGTGTCGATGCTGTGCTGTGTCCGGTGCCGGATATGCAACGGGTGCTGCACGCCATGCCGGGGTCTGGCGGGTGCCCGCCGGGGTTGAGGCAGCGTTCCGCCGGTGCCGTCCTGTGCAGTTATCAAACCACGCCACCCCGACAAGACGGAACAGGCAAGATTGGGCATTGTTAATCATGACCGGATTGCACTGTGCGACAGACCGATCGCATGTGGCGTTTCGAGGGCGGTGCGATGAACGGGGTTGCCTGTCGGGCTTTCTGGCCGGGCATGGCCGGGTGGCCCTGCCGCGCCGCAGGCCGGGGCGTGCAGGGTCCGGGCGGTACGGGGCAGGCAGGAACCTGCCGCCCGGCCTGTTATTTCGCTCCGTTATGGTGTTGTTCCGGTGCAGTTCAGTCTTGTATGCTGTTGCCCGTCCTGATCGAAGTTTTCCGCGCGCAGCCATGCGGTAAAACCCTGGCGGATGCGTGGCCAGTCGCTGTCGGTCATGGCAAACCACGCGGTGTCGCGGTTCTGGCCCTTGACCACCATGTGGTTGCGAAAAATCCCTTCAAACCGGAATCCGAACCGCTCCGCCGCCCGTCTGGAGGGCGCGTTCAGGGCATTGCATTTCCATTCGAACCGGCGATAGCCCAGTGTATCGAAGACGTATGATGCCAGCAGATAGACGCTTTCGGTGGTGACACGGGTGCGCGCGATGGCCGGCCCCCACAGGATATGCCCGATTTCAATAACGCCATGCTGCGGGGTAATCCGCATCAGGGCCTGGCGTCCTTCGGCACGGCCGGTTGCCCGGTCGATAACGGCAAAGAACATGGGGTCGGCCGAGAGCGCGGCATTTTCGATCCAGGTCCTGAAGGTCGCGGCGTCGGGGGTGGCCTCGGGCAGATAGCGGAACCGTTCATCGGCTCCGGGTTCCAGGGCCGAATGCAGCAGCTCCGCCGCATGGCGTGCGGGATCGAGCGGTTCCAGACGGGCATAGTGCCCCTCCAGACTCTGGCGGGCGGGTTCGGGCGCCCCGGCCCAGTGTGTCAGATCTGTACTCATCGTCCGTCCAGGCGCTATGATGGGTAAGGGTGCGAGCATATCGTGCTGCGCGCATGTCCGACAGTGCCGCAGGCAGGCATGGCAAAAGCCGCGTATGGCGTTTTCAGGTACGGTTTTTAAGGCATGTGCGGGCTCTGGCCATGGCCTGCGCCCGTTTTGGCGCTGGCTGCCGGTCGGGTCAGTGGGCTGGTTGCGGGGCTGGTCGCGGATTGTGGCAGGCTGAATGCGGCAGCCGGGCTAGCGCCATAACGCGGCCAGAACCGGCACGACAAGGGCGGTCAGCAGGCCGTTCAGGCCGATGCCCAGCGCGGCAAAGGCGGCACCCGTTTCGTCTATGGCCGCGATCTGGGCCGCTGCGATCCCGCTGCCTGCTACCCCGGCGGCAAGCCCATGGGCGCGCAGGTCCTCTATGGCGAACTGCCTGAGCATATGCCGCCCGATCATGGCGGCCACGATCCCGCCCAGTATGGCAAGGGCCGCCGTCAGTGCGGGCACGCCCCCGATCTGGAGGGAGACGGTCATGGCGATAGGTGTTGTCACGGCCTTTGGCGCCATGGACAGGGCAACGTCACGCGTGCCGCCCAGCGCCCATACAAGGCCTACGCCGCTTATGACCGATGTGAGAGATCCTGCGAGCAGCGCCAGCCCTATGCTGGTCAGGTTACGCCAGACCAGCCCGAAATTTTCCGCCAGCGGCACGGCCAGCGCAACCGTGACCGGGCCGAGCAGGAAGTTGATGAACTGCGCTCCGGTAAAATAGGTCTGGTAAGGCGTGCCTGTTACAAGCAGGCCAGCCCCCACCAGAACGATTGCGATCAGCACGGGGCTGGCATAGGCCGCCCCCCCGCAGCGCGCCTGGATATGGCGCCCGGCCACATACGCCCCCAGCGTCACTACCAGCCAGAGCAGGGGCGTGCTGGACAGGGGTGTCCACAGGGCATTGAACGCTGCAGTCATGCGGCGGGCCTTTGGTCGGGGCGGGGGACGACAGGGGTG